>NZ_CP012257.1:3671397-4307096 GCF_001277175.1 Cronobacter universalis NCTC 9529
CCGCCAGCGCGTAGCCCGCCGAGGTGTAAATGGAGAAAACAATGCCCGCGAGCGTGGCAAGCCCGGTCGAGAGCATATAAATACGTACGGTGACGCTGCGGGTGGAGATGCCCATCAGGTTGGCGGACGTGGCGCTGCCGCCGATGGCGTAAACCTGGTTGCCAAACCGGGTGCGGTGCGCGAGGAAAATGCCAGTCACCACCACGCCCAGCATCAGCAGGCCCATTGCGCTAAGCCGTCCGCCGCCGGGGATTTTCCACGCGAGGCTTGAGAGCGTGTCGTAAATCGGGTGGTTAATCGGGATCGACTCCTCAGACACCAGATAACTGACGCCGCGCAGAAAGAACATACCGGCGAGCGTAATGATAAACGCCGGGATTTTGAGCGCATCGATAAGCCAGCCCATCAGCGCGCCGAACGCGCAGCCCATCAGCAGGATCAGCGGAAACGCCACCAGCGGCGACATGCCCCAGAAGCCGATCGCTTTGGCGAGGAACACGCCGGTGAAGGCGATCACCGAGCCAACCGAGAGATCGATGCCGCCGGAGAGGATCACAAACGTCATGCCGACGGCGATGATCCCGAGAAACGCGTTATCGGTCAGGATATTGCAAATCACGCGCGTGGAGGCGAACCCGGGGAACTGCGTCAGGCAGTAGAGGTAGCCGAGCACAAACACCGCGAGCGTGATGGTCAGCGGCAGATTACGTTTTATCATGGCGGCGCACTCCTTTAATCAGACCTATAAATCGCGGCGACTGAACAACCAGCACGCACAGCACCACGACCGCTTTCACGACCTGGTTCAGCTCCGGCGGAAAGCCCGACAGCAGAATCCCGGTGTTCATCCCCTGAATAATCAGCGCGCCGACGACCGACAGCGCCAGGTTAAAGCGCCCGCCCATCAGCGACGCGCCGCCAATCACCACTGCCAGAATGGCATCGAGCTCAAGCCACAGCCCGGCGTTGTTGGCGTCCGCGCCGCGGATATCCGCCGCGACGATGATCCCGGCAATCGCCGCGCACAGGCCGCTCAGCATATAGGTGAGCATGACGATGAGCCGGGTACTGACGCCCGCGTTTTTCGCCGCGCGAATGTTGATACCGACAGCTTCAATAAACATGCCGAGCGCGGTTTTACGGGTAAAAAGCCAGAACGCCAGCAGCGTCACGATCGCGATGATGACCGGCGTCGGGAAGAAAAACAGCGATCCGCTGCCAAGCCAGGCGAGAGACGGCGAGTTGAACGTCACAATCTGCCCGGACGTAATCAGCTGCGCCACGCCGCGCCCGGCGACCATCAGTATCAGCGTCGCCACGAAAGGCTGGATCTTCAGCACCGCCACCAGGATGCCGTTCCAGAGACCGGCCAGCACGCCGACGCCGAGCGACGCCAGAATCACGACGGCGAGACTGTGCCCGCTCACGGTCAGCGTCGCGGCGGTCGCGCCCGCAATCGCCATCACCGCGCCGACGGAGAGATCGATCCCGCCGGTGGCGATGACCAGCGTCATGCCGATCGCCAGCAGCGCCACGGGGGCGGCGCGGTTGAGGATATCTATCGGGCTGCCGAAGAGCCGCCCGTCCTGCAACACTATCTGGAAAAAGTGATCCGCCACCAGGCCGTCGACCAGCAACACCAGCATCAGCGCCGCGATTTGCGGCATGCCGGGCGGGAAGCGTAAGCGCCGCTTCGGCGCGCCCGTATCCGGTAATGAACGAGGCATCACGCGTAGCTCCTTATGCCGCAATGGCATTCATAATGGCGCCGACCGAGAGATCCTCAAGCGGGATCTCCGCCACCTGCTGGCGGTCGCGCAGAATAATCACCCGGTCGGCGTAGCCCACCAGCTCTTCCAGCTCAGACGAGATGACCAGCAGGGCCAACCCGTCGGCGCACAGGGTTTCGATAAGCCGGATGATCTCCGCATGGGCGCCGACGTCGATGCCGCGCGTCGGCTCGTCGAGGATCAGAAACTGCGGTTTCGTCAGCAGCCAGCGCGACAGCAGGACTTTTTGCTGGTTGCCGCCGGAGAGAAATTCAATCGGCTGCTCCGGGCCCGGCGTGCGGATGCCGAGCTGGCGAATAAAGCGGGCGGCGATCTCATCCTGCTCGCGCCGCGGGATCGGGCGCAGCCAGCCGCGCTGGGCCTGCAGCGCCAGAATAATGTTTTCGCGCACCGAAGCGGCGCCGATGATGCCGTCGGTTTTCCGGTCTTCAGGGCAAAAACCGATCCCGAGCCGTGACGCCTGCTGCGGCGAGCGCAGCGTCTGCGGTTTGCCTTTAATGGCGGCGGTGCCGCTGTCTGCCGGGTGGATGCCGAAGATGACTTCCGCCGTTTCGGTGCGTCCGGAGCCGAGCAGGCCCGCCAGGCCGACGATTTCGCCGGGGCGTACTTCCAGGGAAAACGGCGCGATAACGCCTTTTTTGCCGTAATCATGGAATGCCGCGACCGGTTTTTCGCTCAGCAGCGTGCGTCCGGCGCGCTGCAGCGCGTTGCTCTCAAGCTCGCGCCCCAGCATCATTTTCACCAGTTCGATTTGCGGCAGGTCGGCGGTGTCGCGCGTGCCGACAAATTTCCCGTTACGCAGCACCGTGATGCGATCCGTGACTTCATAGACCTGATCGAGAAAATGCGTGACGAAGATAAGGCTGACGCCCTGCGCGCGTAGCTGGCGCATCAGGGTAAAGAGCATCTCGACCTCTTTGGCGTCGAGGCTGGCGGTGGGCTCATCGAGGATCAGCACGCGCGCCGAGAGATCGATGGCGCGGCAGATAGCGACGATCTGCTGCATCGCGACCGAAAAGCGGTTCAGCGGCTCGCGAACGTCAAGATGAAACCCATAGGATTCGAGCAGCGCCGTAGCGCGTTTTTCCATCTCTTTGCGGCGCAGCAGGCCAAAACGGCGCGGCTCGCGGCCAATAAACAGGTTGTCCGCCACCGACATGTTGGGCAGCAGGTTAACCTCCTGGTATACGGTGCCGATGCCGAGCTGTTGCGCGTGCGCGGTATTGCGCGGCCGTACGGCCTCGCCGCCGAGATAAATGGTGCCGCCGTCGGGCTGGTAAACGCCGGTGAGCGCTTTAATCAGCGTCGATTTACCGGCGCCGTTTTCGCCGAGCAGCGCCATGATCTCCCCGCGCCGCAGGCTGAAATCGACCTGGTCGAGGGCCTTTACGCCGGGAAACGTTTTGCTCAGGCCTTCCGTTCGCAGGATTTCCTGATGGTTATCGTTATGCATGGTCGGACTCTCCTGAAGCCTGAGCCTGGCGTGTTGCGGTTAGCGTGATGTTGGCTGGCGCGGCGGGTGCGCTGCGCTTACCCGCCCTACAGGTTCATATGGCGCTGCGCTTACCCGCCCTACCTGTCAAAGAGCGGGCAATATGTAGGGCGGGTAAGCAACGCGCACCCGCCGTCAGGGCCGTAAGAAGCGCGTCACGCCGGTGAATCAATACCCCATCGTTTTCTTCTTCTCTAACATCTCTTTGGCGGTATCCGGCAGATACAGCACCGACTGGGTAATGGTCAGCTTCGGAGGCTGGGTGCCGTCCTTCTTGAATTTCTCCAGCGCGTCGAACGCCGGACCCGCCATGTTCGGGGTCAGCTCCACGCTCGCGTTCGCCTCGCCGTCCACCATCGCTTTGAAAATATCCGGCACGCCGTCAATAGAGCCCGTCAGGATATCTTTGCCCGGTTTCAGCCCGGCCTCTTTGATGGCCTGAATGGCGCCGATCGCCATATCGTCGTTATGGGCGTAAACCATGCAGATGTTTTTGCCGTTGTTCTCGGCCTTGATAAAGCTCTCCATGACTTCTTTACCTTTCGAGCGGGTAAAATCGCCGGACTGAGAACGGATAATCTTGATGTTCGGCGCTTTGGAAATCGCCTCGGCAAACCCTTTCTTACGATCGATAGCCACGCTCGCGCCGACGGTGCCCTGCAACTCCACCACGTTGCACGGTTTGCCCGCGGCAGTTTTCACCAGCCAGTCGCCGATAAGCTTGCCTTCCAGCACGTTGTCGGCGGTGACGGTGGTCATGTAGAGCGACTTATCTTTGACATCAATGGAGCGGTCCAGCAGCATCACCGGGATCTCCGCGTCTTTCGCCTCTTTCAGTACCGGCTCCCAGCCCGTCGCCACCACCGGCGCGATAAAAATCGCGTCCACTCCCTGGGCGATAAACGAACGCACCGCTTTAATCTGGTTCTCCTGTTTCTGCTGACCATCGGCGACTTTCAGCGTAATGCCGCGCTTCTGCGCCTCGCTTTTCGCAACGCTGGTTTCCGCCGCGCGCCAGCCCGATTCAGAGCCGACCTGTGAAAATCCCACGGTTAACGGGGCAGCCAATGCCATAGACGACATGGCTGCCGAAACTGCTGTGACAACAAGTAAGCGCTTCCACATAAGGGTATCCTCGTAGGGTTATTGTTGGGTAAGAGTCCACCTCAGGCGAAACTATAGACAAGCGTGGATGTAACTGAATGCGTTACATCACAATTCAAAAAAGTAACGAAAAAGTTAAAAATCAGAAGGCGCAGGATTTCACGCCAGCCGTTATACGGCGCGGCAGGCGTCAGCCCTGCTTCGGGCAAAAATTTTTAGCGTAAAAAGGGTCAAAAATAGCGCTTTGTAAACGTTTTCAGTAATTTATTGAGGATGCAGCTGGCTTTATGGATGAACGTGTCATGGGAAAACGCTGAAAGGTGCAGCAGGCTAACCGGTGAAACAAAAGAGTCCACGACTTTCCAGTGCAGTTGGCTATAATACCTGGCACTTGTTTGCCATACATTTTTAAGGAAACAGACATGAGCTTACTGAACGTACCTGCGGGCAAAGATCTGCCGGAAGACATCTACGTTATTATTGAAATTCCGGCTAACGCTGATCCTATTAAATATGAAGTGGACAAAGAGAGCGGCGCGCTGTTCGTTGACCGTTTTATGTCCACCGCGATGTTCTACCCGTGCAACTACGGCTACATCAACCACACCCTGTCTCTGGACGGCGACCCGGTTGACGTGCTGGTCCCGACGCCGTACCCGCTGCAGCCGGGCTCCGTGATCCGCTGCCGTCCGGTTGGCGTGCTGAAAATGACCGACGAGTCTGGCGAAGACGCCAAACTGGTTGCGGTACCGCACACCAAGCTCTCTAAAGAATACGATCACATCAAAGACGTGAATGACCTGCCGGAACTGCTGAAAGCGCAGATCACCCACTTCTTTGAACACTACAAAGATCTGGAAAAAGGCAAGTGGGTTAAAGTGGAAGGCTGGGAAAACGCCGAAGCCGCTAAAGAAGAGATCCGCGCCTCTTTCGAACGCGCGAAGAAGTAATTCGCCGCGAATGAAAAAACACCGCCCGAAGGCGGTGTTTTTTTATGGGCGTTACGCCAGCGCTTCGTCCCGGTGCGCCGCCAGACGGAAGACGCTGACGGAATCCAGCAGCTTCTCAGCCTGATACTGCATCGACTGGGCCGCCGCGGCGGACTCCTGCGACAGCGCGGCGTTCTGCTGCGTCGAGGCGTCCATCTGCGTCACGGCGATATTCACCTGATCGATCCCGGTGCTCTGCTCGCGGTTCGCCATCGAAATGGTTTCCACCAGCTCGCTCACGCGCTGCACGCTTTTCAGGATATCTTCCATCGCGCTGCCCGCGCCTTTCACCAGACTGTTGCCCTCGTCGATACGGCTGACGGAGCGGTCGATCAGGTTACGAATATCCTGCGCCGCCGAGCTGGAACGCTGCGCCAGCGCGCGCACTTCCGCCGCCACGACGGCAAAGCCGCGTCCTTCCGCGCCTGCGCGCGCCGCTTCGACCGCCGCGTTAAGCGCCAGAATGTTGGTCTGGAAGGCGATGCCATCGATAACGCTGATGATGTTGCTGATTTCGGTCGAGAACTGATGGATTTCGCTCATGGTCTGCACCACGCGCTCGACCACCTGACCGCCCTGCCCGGCCACCTGACACGCGTCGCGCGCGATGTCGCTCGCAAAGCGGGAGTTTTCGGCGTTGTTTTTCACAACCGACGTCAGCTCTTCCATCGACGCCGCGGTCTCTTCCAGCGCGCTCGCCTGCGCTTCGTTGCGCGCCGAGAGTTCACGGCTGCCGGTGGCGATTTGCGTCGATGCGGTAGCGATGGTTTCGGTGCCGTTGCGCACGCCCGCCACAATGCGGGTCAGGTTGACGTTCATCTCCTGAAGCGCGCTCATCAGCTCAGCGGTTTCATCGCGACCGCTGACGGTAATCGCCGTCTGCAAATCACCGGCGGCGACGTTGCGGGCGATGGTTACGGCCTGCGCCAGCGGACGCGTAATGCTGCGCACCAGCCAGAAGGTGATCATAATGCTCGCGATAAGCGTCAGCGCCATCGTGATAAGCAGCATGGTGCGGGTCTGCTGATACTGCGACAGATTGCGTGCTTCCGTTTCGCGGGTCAGGACATCCGCCTGCTTCAGCGTTTTCGCCACCACTTCATCAATCATCCGGGTCGGCTCCCGGTCGATGCCGCTCACCAGCTTATCGACGCGCTGGGCGCTCGTCGGGTCGGCAACGTTATATTGCGTAATCGCCGCCAGATAGCTTTTTTCCAGATCCTCATGCAGCGCAAGGGTCTGGCGGACTTCATCCACGCCCATGCCAAGCTGCGGCAGGAGCGTCGTCAGGCGGTTCAGCAGCGCCTGGGTTTTGTCACTCTGATCGACAAACGCGGCTTTGTATTTATCAAACGCCGCCTGCCCCTGCGTGCCGCGCAGCAGGGTGTTTTTCCACTCCTGTACCTGGATTTTGAACTGCACCTGCGCGTTACGCGCGGTGTCGATGCTCTCTGCTATCACCTTTTCCGTGGCCATAATATTGTTATTTTGCTCAAGCCCGTCGGCGTTGATCATCAGGCCGCGAATGCCGATAAAGAGCACCGCGACAAGCAGTAACGCCGCCAGCAGACCGAGTCGTTGCCCGATTGTCAGGTGGTTTAATTTCATACTCTGTTTCCCATGGTGTAGGCGCGCCTGAATGGGGGCGCTTCGGATCTATCGGCCTGCCAAATACGAGCTTTATGGGGTGCAGAGAAAGAGAAATGGTAGCAGGAGTTAAGTACCTAATTAGTCACGCTAAAACTTTTATGGCAGTTTTATGACAGCGCAGGTTTACGGCGAATCGCTGGTTTGAACAACAGGAAACAGGCGATTGTACTGCGCGCGAAGGCGGGCGGTGGCGGCGATATCGCCCTTGTGCTGCGTAATCACGATCATGCTCTGCCAGATGTTTTTATCGTTATGGCGCAGCGAGTAGCGCGCAGCCCAGGCCATAAACGTGTCGAGATCGGCTTCATTATGGGTACGGTTGTAGTCGATCAGGCGCGCCACATTTTCGTCAAATTCCGCCCGTTCGCCCTGAAGCGCGAAATACCACGGCACAGGGCGCGGGAAATTCGCCAGATGGGCGCGCTCAAGCATCGTGAGCTGATAACCGGCGTAGAGCGCCGTCAGGCTAAAGGCCAGCAGCGCAGCAGCCGCCGCGCCGATCGTGACGCGCAGGCTCACGCCTGCGCGCTGTGTCGGGCTGTGCGGTTTATCGATAACGCCGAGGCGCAGCAGCAGGATAAACAGCCCAAAGTGCACGAACGACTGGTAAAACGGATATTCCAGATTGAGGTGCACCAGCAGCGGAATAATCAGCAGCGCGTAGCCCGTCTGCATCCGGCCCTGCCGCCAGGCGTTCATCACTATTTTCACCCAGCCTGCGAACAGTAAAAGCATACCTGACAGCGCCACCACGCCGCCCTGGAACCAGGCATACAGCAGTTCGTTATGCGGGTGGGTCACGATACTGGAATAGGTGTAGCCCTGTTCCGGGTGCGCCAGCATAAAGCGGCTGAAGGCATATTCAAACGTGCCGTAGCCCCAGCCAAGCCAGGGTTTTTCCATGATCATCTGCCAGGTAATGGCCAGAATTTGCCAGCGGGCATGTGTTGAACCGGCATAGTCGCGCGCCATAGAGTACGGCACGCCGTTTATCAGCACCGTCGTATGCTGCGTGATGTACCAGGCGGTTGCCGCGCTTATCGCCATCAGTATTAATGCCGCTGCAATACGCGCCGGATGCTGACGCCACAGCAGCGCGGCAAGGCACAGGACAATCAGGATAGCGCCGATTTCGCCGGCGCGGGACTGATTGAGCACCAGCACAAACGTCAGCAGGCCCAGCCCGGCGATACACAGCAGCGCGTTTCTACGCAGGCGTTGCTGGAGCAATAGCAAAAAACCGCAGCCGATGCCGGAGGCGAGAAAACTCGCGAGCAGATTCACCTGCTGGAAGATGCCATAAGGGCGCCCCTGATTGCGCAGCCAGTCATACTCATAAAGCGGCATGGCGAGATGGGGGCTGAAGGTCTGAATGAGTCCAATCATACTCTGACAAAGAGTAAGAAGAAAAACGCACAAGAGAACAATACACCGCGCTTCCTGCAAAAAATACAGGCGATTCAATATCCACCATCCGGCCAAAACCAGAAGCATAACCAGGATGCCAGGATTAGTTTCGTTGTGGATAAACCACATCACGCAAAGACATACGCTGCCAGCAAAAATTAAATGCTGATGATGGGGTAACATGACAATGCAACTGGTGCGTGTAATACATGCAAGGCAAACACTAAGCCATATAAAAAGCATTAGGTTATATGGCAGTTGAACACCAACACCGCCGGAGCAGGGAATATAAAGGCAGAAGAATATTTGCAAAGCAATGAAAAGAAGCGGTTTCATGATGTCGATCACAGACCAATCGTCTAATTTTATTTATCAAAAATTAAAACCCCCTTGAGCATCCTTCTGGAATCCTTTAGAAACCCCAGGGGTTTTTTCGTTAATCAGGTGACTGGTATAGTCATCAGACAGCATATACAAAAAACTTTCCCCAATGAACAATTCAAGTATGAGCAGTTATTTTAATAATGAATAATAATTCAAAGTTTCACCATGAAAACAATAAAGCATCCATTAAATTTCTTATTGCCTGCATTAACAGTATAAAATTAATTTATATTAAAAATGAAATTTCACAAGATTATAATGGAGAATGTTTCTATCTTGCAGATCTTATTGATAAGTTAATAAGAATGTACTTATCGCTGTAAAATCTCCTGGTGTCAAACTTTTACTGGCTATAACTGTTGGTTGTGCCTGTAAGAAGGCATTAAAAGTCAACGTATTATTACCACTACTAAGTTGTGTGAAAGGACTGGCTTTATTAATAGCCAATGGCCTACCATCAGCCAGTTCCAGCCCAATCGCTACGCCTTTTGCTGTGCTGGATGCATCAAGTGCCAAAAAGTTAATCAACACCGGATCTGCCGTCCCTTGAAAGGTCACGCTCACAGTGTTAAAAATGCTGGGATCGCACTCTTCCAGATGAATAGTAAAAGGCTGGCTTTTTGTTCGCTCATACTTATAAAGATATTTTTCGACAATCGTTCCAAAATTCAGATTAATATCTGTGTCAGCGTCCGGAAGAGTGCAGGGTTCACTTACCAGTGCACCAGAAAAATGCACGTTTTCATCCGTTGCATTAGCATAAACCGATGTCAGTATAAGCGTAACGAAAAATAGCGGATTAAATTTTATCATCTTCTGATCCTAGAGATAATCAGTACGCAGCGTCATTGTTGCGTCAAATGCACCTGCTGTCAGCACAACGGCAGGGTCTTGTACAGGCACTGCTTCGATAACAGGCAGGGATGACAAATTACTTACCGCAACGCGCTTTGAAAATACCGCTGCCGCTCCATCTACCAAAATGCGAATACCAAGACCACTTTTATCAGTGTTTACCGCTGCGTTGTCAAAAATCGCTGGTCGAGTCGTTTCCACAACAATAGCCAGACTGTTTATACTGTAATCTTCCGCGCAACTGATGGAGTAATTCACTGGTTGTTTATAATTGTTGCCATCAATTTTGTTGACCCCCATATTTTCACCGAAAAAGACTTCAATTGTTTGCCCATTATTAACGGTGCAGGGTGGCGCTACCAGCGTACCGTGAAATGACATATTATCTGTGGCCTGTACGGCAAACGATATAAATATTGCCAGGCTTAATAAGCTTATTATCTGCTTCATTAGTTGCTCACCGTCACCATTGTTTTTTTCAAAAGTTAATTCATTACCAGAGAGCATATAACCGCTCACTGAATTCAGTATATTAAAAATTATTTTTTTGTGATTAATCCCAATGCGATTACTCCCGCGCCAGGCATGTTCGTTATTTCTGTCCTTAATATTTTTAGTTGATCTTATAATAATGATTGTCAGGTCATCTCATACCAATCCGCCCGGCAATTTTCCTCGGTAACTTTTGTACTACCGGGTAAAATGACTGAATCTACTGTCTACTCATTACTGATACATCATGCTGAACTGGATTAACGCATGATAAGGTCCCGGTATCAGAGGGGTATTGGTGCGCTCGACCTGAAGGGTATAGCTCACACTGTCCTGCCCTGGGTTTAGCAACACCGTATCGCCTGGCTGATCAATCTTCACGGTTTTCCCATGGCTGTCTTTTAACCGTAACCCGATGCCAGATGCACCCGTAACTTTAATCAATTCAGGTCTCATTGTATCAGTTACAGCTACGAAGCGTGCCTGATAGGCAGGCTGCTGCGTACTACGGGTGTGGGTCAATGCCGTAATATTAGCACTACGAGTTGGTATTTCTGGACAGTCACGCAAGTAAAGCGTCACTGTAATCGGCTTCGTCATCTTGCCAACCAGATTAACATCTGCGCGTGTAGTATCACCGAGATCAATATCTTGCCAGGCAGAATCCATCTCTAATCGACAGGTATTTTCACGCAAAACCCCATGGACATAAAGCTCACCGCTATCTGCTAAGATTGGCTCATCAGCAAACGCTGGCATCATTAAGCTAAACACAATTCCAGTTGCTATTAGTTGAGTCATCCTTTTCATTACGATTCCTTTAATGTCGCCACTTAATTTTTATCTTTCAGTAACTTCGCGGTACAGAGCGCGCCGTTACAGTTGAACTGAATATGTGGGCGGCCGCCGTAATCATTTACATAAGTAAGAACCGGGTTATTACCAAATGCAGTAGCGCTGGCCTCAATTGCTGCACTTCCTTTTGGACTAACCATGACTGGCTCAAAGCTAACCTGTTTACCTTTGACGCTCGTAGTACCTTCAACAATGGTCAGAAAATAAGGTGTCGGGTTATTAACCACATATTTATCGCCCTGGCGCTTCAGAGTCACTTTTTCCACCCAGTCGCCTTCAGCTGCCTGAGTTTTATCAAGGCCAACCGCCGCAGGGCGATAAAATAACTTGATGCGGGTCTGCAAGGCAATTTGCAGCGTATTTGGCTTATTACTGCGCGGCGGAATTTCACGCAGGTTGAAGTAGAACAGGGTTTCTCTGTCCTGCGGCAAGGACGCAATCGCCATAGAAGCCTGTACTTTAACCTGACTTTTCGCCCCGGCCTCCACGCGCTGTACTGGCGGCAGCACATTCAGCGGTGACGTAACCTTGTTACCCTGTGCGTCTTCAATCCATGCCTGTGCAAGATAAGGTAGACTTTTATTTTCATTACTGATGGATAGACTGATTGATTTTTCGCCGCCGTTATAAACTACACGGGTGCGATCGAGGGCAATCGCCGCAGAGGCCTGTTGGGTTGCCATAACTCCAGCCAGCACAAGGGCAACGGCGAAAACATTTTTTTTGGTGCTTAACATGATTAATGACCTGTTTTGTTTATCGGTTTACCACCGTGTCTTAATGGCACGGCAACAGCAGATTTCCGTTCTCGCTCGTCCCTTGCAGGTGTTCTGGCAGTGTGACCACACACTGTGTTGCGCCACTCCAGTTAACCTGTAATTTGCGACCTGATTTGAGTCCGCTCAGGTAAGCCTGACCTTCGTCGTTGACGATGCCGACCTCCTGTTTTTCCTCGTTCAGCACGCTGGCGCCAAACGGCGGGAAGGTGCCATCCGCAAGGCGAATAATCGCCATCGCCTTCATCCCTGAAATGACGTTAAATTTGCGATAGCCAATCGCCCCTTCGGTCAGGGTGGCCTGCACGACCGATGCAGACGCTTCGGCATTTTCCGGCAGGTTGTTGATATCAATGTTCAGACTGTTTTTGCTGTAGTCGCTAACGTCTGTTACTACGGCTTTACCAAAATGGTTGGTTTTGGTCGTGCCCGCATAACCCTGAACCGGAATATCCGCAGCGTCGCCGGTATCCAGCAGCACGCGCGTCCCGCCCATGACGTTGGTGCGATGTAGCGCAGCGCCTTTCGCTGTGGCCGTCATCCCGCCGCGCAGCGATACCCCGGCAGAGCTGTACTGCCCGTGCTGATAATCCACATTACCGCTCACCTCTGCCAAATCGCCCGGATGATCATAGAATCCGCTCAGGTTGCCGCCATCATCGCTGCCGCCAGCAGCAATACGGTAGTTGTCGCCGTTGGCGAGGCGGTTGTAATAGCTCACGTTATGACTGTTAGTGTCAGCGCTATAAGACGAGTTCAGCCCCAGAGTGCCGGTATCTCCCATCGGCACAGACATGGACACATACAAACCATCGTCATTATCACCGTTAAATTTGTTACGATAGGCCGTCAGCGATGCGCTAATATTTTTCATTTTTCCAATATCGAAATAACGCGATAGCGACAGGCTATAACGATCCTCCGCCGGGTTATTCCAGTAGGTCTGATGCGAATAGTTCAGGTATGCGCTCAGCCCCAGACTTTCAAATTCCTGGTTGAAAGAGACCGTGTACATCTCCTTGCTCTGCATAAAGCTGCCATTATCCGCTCGATAATTCAGATAATCGTTAAAGCTCATAAAGTCTTGTTCAGAGAAACGATAACCTGCAAAAGTGACCTGACTCCCCGTATCGTCAAAGCGCTTCGAGTAGCTCACTCGATAAGACTGCCCGTGCCGGTCTTCACCGTTATTCAGCTTCGCGCCAGAGCGCGTGATGTCGAACGCCAGCGCACCCAGCGCCATCAGATCACGGCCCACACCCAACGCCGTCGCCAGATAGTTGCGGCTCGCCACCAGACCACCGTAGAGCGACCAGCCGTTGCTAATACCCCAGGAAAATTCGCCAGAGCCGAAACCACTGGCTTCGCTATGGTGATCGTAGGTACTTGGCCGACCGGCATACAGCTTGTAACGCACGCTACCGGGTCGTGTCAGGTACGGGATCGAGGCCGTATTGACTTTATATTCCTGCACCGAACCGTCCTGCTCCTGCACGCGGACATCGAGCGCGCCCGCGACGGAGTTATTCAAATCCTGAATGGCAAACGGCCCCGCCGCGACCTGTGTTTCATAAATTACGCGCCCCTGCTGCGAAATGGTGACTTTGGCGTTAGTTTTCGCCACGCCAGTCACTTCCGGCGCATAGCCGCGCAGGTTGGGCGGCAGCATGTTGTCGTCCGACACCACGCTCGCCCCCGCAAAGCGTACGCTGTCGAAGAGATCCGAATTCATGTAGTCTTCGCCGACGGTCAGCTTCGCGCCCATCTTCGGCAGCGCGCGGTACATCTGGAACCGGCTCCACGTCCATTTTTTCTGCGTGCTGGTGTTCTCTGACTGCGAGTCATAGTTGGCCTGCCAGTCGGCGCGCAGGCGCCACGGCCCCACGTTGGCGCCAATGGTTCCGTTGCCGGACACGGAATTATCATCACCGCCCTGATTGCTTTCGTTATGACGCGTCTGGGCGTTGACGTTGTAATCGGCAATCAAACCCGGAATACCGTTCTCCCACATCGAGGGCGGCACCCAGTTATCAGAGGTATATTCCAGATACGCCTGCGGCACGCTCAGCACCAGTGTACTGCTGCCAAGATCCGGTGTGACTTCAACGCCCTTCAGCGCCATGACATCCAGGCATTGACCGTTATGCCAGACTTTAAATTGCGTCAGATATTTCTCTTTAAAACCAAATTTTTTAACCTGGTCTGATGTAAAACAAACTGCAGACTGACTTTTATCATTTTCAGAAGCAAATACACTGACAGGTTGCTCTTCCAGTTCGTTTTGATTAACTTTTATTTTAAAATCATAATTACCCGGCATAATATAGCCGCGTTTTGAAAACTGGCTCAGATCGATATTCTGTTTATCTTTAACATCTAATACATCGGTATTAAACTGGATATCATTCGCGGCCATCGCGGGGGTCCGTAAACACGCGCAGATGCATAAAGCCAATGCTGACGGCACTATCAGTTTCGATATAGTGGCTTGTTGATTATGTAGTCTGGCCATATCCCTTTTGCCGGTTACGGGCAATCTCTGTCTCTGTTATTAAATAAAAAACCTGAAAACAGTGGCAATTAAAAATAATCAATTCGATATTTAATTATCGATGAATATGCGCCTGGCTGTAATCCGCCATGCTTTGTTTTCAAGCGTATTTCGTAATCCAACTTAATATCTTCAGTAGAGATGTCCGTATAAGGAAGTGGTTGCCCTGGATGAATCTCTTTTCCTTTTTTACTGGCGATAGCTAGCGCAACGCCACCCGCCTCGCCCGTGATCTGGAATAGGCCGTCATCATCAGCACCGTCAAAGGTGACCTGCAAAAATTGCCATGGCGCGCTATCTGGCTCACCAGTATCAAATGTGCAATTTACCAGGTGAATAGAAAATGGCTTTATGATGCCTTCTCCGGCACGCCTGATAACACCGATGGACTCGTCTGGCATTTCGATAGACTGGTAGCGACTCTCCATAGCAATATCACAGGCTTTTGAAACGATCGAGCCTTGCATATTTACTCGGCCGTTCAAGCCAATATCAAATTCTGAAGCTGGCCTGGCTGATTGTGACGCTTGCGCGGCAGAAGTTGCGATTCCGAAGGCCAGTGCTATCGCATAACACATGAATCTGGTCATGAGGTCCGTCTCTGGAAGCGAAAAATCATACGCCCGCCTGAGCGGACGTATGCTGCTCAATGACGCAAGACTTACTGGTAAGCCAGAGTAAAGTCAGCAACAGCAGTAAAATCACCGGGAACGATAGTTGCGGAGGCACCGTCGCCCTGCAGGTAAGCAGAGAACAGCAGCGTGTTATTGCCTTCCTGCAGTTCATGTGCTTCAGACGCTTCGCCCAGTTTGATCTGCTCACCGTCACCGTTAGTCAGGACAATGCTTGCACCTTTCGCCGTACCGGTAATACCCAGCGCACCATCAGTTGCCCCTTCCGCGCCAGTGAACGTAGTTTTCACGGTCTTCAGGGTGCTGACGTCACAGTTTTCCAGCTTGATTTCAAAGTTACGCGGTGTGGAAGTGCCGGTGTTACCATTCTTTTTAAGCGCAACGTTAGAGATCTGACCCATACCTACGGTCTGATCGATGCTGTCCGGGTTAATGGAGCACGGCGCATCAATGATAGAACCGGTAAAAGTCACTTTACCGTGGCCCTGATCTTTTGCATTAGCCATACCTGCTGCCAGCATCAGACCCATTGCCGCTGCCAGAGAAACTTTGCTGAATTTCATGTTATTTCCTTGAGTAGATTAAACGATTCCTTACAAACTATTCCCGAGTGGTTCATATAAAATTCACCACACTAATAGATGGTGCGCTTTATATTTACCAGCCCTTGGATTCGTGAGAATTTTATGTTCCCGGTGATATTGCATCAAGGGATATAAATTCTAAAAAAAGAACAGCACCCAGCCCATGAACGAAATGACATTAATCGACTGAAAAATAAATTAAAAATGCATTAGTGAGATAATTAAAGCCGGTTGAGAGATGACATTATTTATTAATGCAACGTCATTCATTTTTCATGATTTCCCTCAACACCAGAATTATTAAAAAGCAATAAACATCTATTAAAAAAGATTTTTAATTAAACTACAGATAATAAAAAACCACGCCGGAGCGTGGTTTCAGGGAAGAACGATTTTACCTGTCGAGCCAGTTGCCGCTCTCGATGCGGGTAAGCCCTTCGGTAGAACGCTGGTACACATACATCCAGGCGCTGCCGTACGGCGTCTGGATAAGCTGACGTTTATACTCGCCGCGCGCGGTGCGCAACGCGTCCAGCTCCGCAAGCGTTGTAGCGTCGATACGATACACCTCGCCCACCACCAGGCCTTCGCCTGGCACCGCCCCAGGGTAGTGCCCCAGACTGAAGAGCTGGTAGTTTTCGATGTCGTAATCGCCCAGCCACTGGGCGTTCGTCATCCAGTGGCTGTTGCCTTGTTTGCGTCGTAAACTGCCGTAGACAAATATTCGCATTGCTAAAACTCAAACTGATAGAGCACATCAAGTGCCTGATCTACGCCAGACACCGCTTCCAGATATAGCTTAGGCATCAGGCGATACCTTAGCGTGAGCGTCGCCAGCGAGTCAAAAATGCCCACGCCGTATTTCACCTGGAGACCCGGCAGTACATAGCCGCTGACCACCACCTGGGAGGAGTCGCCTACCCCTTCGGTGTCCAGCGCCAGATTGCTTACGCCAAACGTCTCGCCGATTTTACCCACAACCTGACCACTTTGTGCAACCCCCAGACCAATTAGCATGGACGTCATGGCGTCGCTGTCGCTCTGACCGCTCTCAAGCCCCTGCCCGCGCAGAAGATACGAGAGCGCCTCCTGCTGCGACATCGCCGGATCGGAGAAGACTTCCACCTTCGGCTCGTCGGTCTCGCCGGTGACGCGCACGCCGGCAATCACGTCGTTTTCAGTGGCCTCCGGGTTACGGATCGCCTCGATATTCAGCAGCGGCCGGTCCGGCGGGCCCGAGAACAGCAGCTCGCCTTTACGCACCAGCAGATCCTGGCCGTAAGCGTGGAAACGCCCTTGCGGAATATTGATCTGGCCGTTCAGACCCAGGCCCTGTTTATCCTGAGCCACTTTCAGATCGCCGGTCAGACGCGCCTTCAGCCCAAAAGCATCTATCCGCACGTTGTTCCCAACGTGAACGATGAGATTACTATTAATTGGAATAGAAGCGTGCTGTTCCTCTTCCGGTTTCAGATTTTCATCGAGCAGAACTTCATCACTGGAGACGCCCACCGCGCTTTCCGGCAGATCGTGCACCACGATGCGCGCCCAGGGCACATCGACGCTGCCATCAAGCGTAATCAGGCTCGGCGTCGCCTCCAGCACCACATCCGGCGAGACATCCAGCCGCACCATCGGCGGCACGGTGATCCGCACGCGGCTGCCGCGCGCCGCCACTCTGGCGCGCCAGTTGTCGATCTGGCTCCAGTCGGCGTTACCGTTAAGCGCGATGTCGCCCTGCTTCGTGCGCACCACGCCCTGCAGCGTCGAACTCATGCCGTTGAAGTTCATCGCCAGCTGGCTCGGCTGCATCTCGAACGGCATAAAGTTGCCTTCGATATCCACGCCGTTAAGCTGCATCTGGCCAAACAGTTGCGGCTGGCGGGCATCGCCGCCAAGGCGCAGGTTCGCGCTCAGAATCCCCGCCGCTTTCTCGCCGCGTGAAAAGACCGGATTGGCGATAGCGAGCGAGAAGTTACGAATATTGATATTCCCGGAAAGGTTGCGGCGCTCTTGCGGGTCCGCCACCTGAATATCGCCGTCGAACTGGCCGTTATTCGCCAGACGAATCAGCCAGTTGAGCCGCGCGCGGTTATTGCGCAGCTCCGCGTTCAGGTTCAGCGTGTCGAACGCCACCAGCAGCGGATTGCCGTTAACCAGTTGGGTGACGCGCACGCCGCGCCCGGCGAGCTGCACCTGCCCCTGCGGCAGCCCTTCTTTGGTCGTATCCCAGCTGACATCCGCTTTACCCGTAAAGATCCCGTTCGCCTGCGTCTCTTCCGGCATGAACGGCTTAATCATGGCGAGATCGAAACGGTTAAGGTTCACCTGCGCACGCCCGGCGGCGCCCGCATCGATGGTTTGCGGGACGCACAGCTCGGCGTTCGGGTTGCGCCAGCAGTGCGGGCCGATAGCGATTTTCTGCTCCTGACCGCGGTAATCAAGCGTGAGCGCGCGGCTCAGCGCCCACGGGCCGACCGGCGTGGCGAAGCGCGTATTATTAATCTCGCCGCGCCAGCGCATCGCCTGACGGTCGAAACTGCCGCGCAGATCGAGCTGCCCGGAGACCGGCTCGCCCTGCACGCGCAGCGCCATCTGGTGCGATTTTTCGTTGCCTTTGGCCGCAAGCGTAATCAGCCGCAGGTTGATATCGCCCTGCGCCAGACGCTCGACGCGCAGATCAAGCGAGCCGCCGATCTGATCGGTCGATTTCACATCGCCAAGCAGGCGCACCTGCGCGACGGAAAGTTCCTGCCAGCGCAGGTTGCGCGCGGTGACATCAGCGTTGAGTTCCGGCGCCTCGACGTTACCGCGAATTTTCACCAGTCCTTTCGCCGTGCCGCCAAGCCCCGGCAGCGCGTTATCCAGCGCCGGCGCGTCAATCGTCGCATCGAGCGCCAGATCTTTAACGCCCAGCTCGCCCTTCACATCCGCTTTATTGCGCCCCAGCTCCAGATGCAGGCCGGGAATGGTCCACTGAAGATAGCTGTTGCCCTTAAGCTGCCCGTCAACCTTCACCTTGTTCTGCTTAACGTTGCCCGCGAGCTTGAGCTCCGGCACGTCAAGCTGCCAGGTGCCGCCATAGAGGCTGCCGCGCAGCTTCATCAGCCCGTCGAGCTTCGACGGCCACTCCGGGTACTGTTTGGCGGTGTTAATGCCTTTCAGCGCCAGTTCGCCGCGCCAGCTGATGGCCTGCTGCCAGTCAAGCAGCGCCGTCAGCGTGGTGTGGCCCTGCAGCGCCGCGACGTCCAGTTTGTCGATGTTGATCTGCTGCTCGTTGCCCTTGCCGTCGAGCGTAATGGTGGCGGGCGGCAGCTGATCGCCTTTCACGGCGGTACGGAAGGAGAGCGCGTAATCGGTCATTTTGCCGGAAAGCTTCAGCCTGAGATCGTCAGCCTGATACTGTTTCGGACCGGTCAGCGGCCAGTAAAGCTGCTCGCTGGTCATCTCCAGATTGAGCGGCAGGCCCGCTTCGGCAAGCTTCGTCTGCCCGCGCAGCACCACATCCACCGGGCCGGAGAGATTGACGCCGAATTCCAGCTGGTCGCGCAGCGCGCCGCCCACTTTGAGCTTCACTTTTTCGCCCTTGAGCGGCTCCACGTTCAGCGTGCTGTTAAGCGTGATATCCACCGGCCAGTTGTTGCGCAGCTCCGCGCTGCCGGTGGCGTTAACCGTCCCCTGATTCGAATCGATATCCAGCGTGTCGAGCTTCGTGACGCCATCCACGCTGCTGATTTTGACCAGCAGATTGCTCACCGTGATATCGGTGTCGCCGGTAAGGCGCAGCTGTTCGCCATGAAAATTCTCCACCGTCAGGTTCAGCGGCAGATGCACGTCGGCCATCTCCGGCAGCACAGGCTTAGAGAACAGCTCGCGCAGCGTCTCGCCGAGCGGTTTCTCCTCCGGCCGCGGGTCATTCACCTTCGGCTCGATCACCTCCTCCTGCGCCACATCCACCGCCTTGGGCAGCGCGATCAGCAGCCCCTGTAAGGAGGTCGGTTTGAGCGTCAGATTGCGGTCTTCCCAGGCCAGCCCCGAGCTGAAATCCATCACCGACACCCGCGTATCGTCGATTTTGATATTGACGTTATGCAGCGCCGCCCGGCTCAGCGTAATCGGGTACGGCGTGGAGAGGTCAAGCGGCCCGCTCTCTTCTTCTTCCACCTTCGCGGCAGGCGGCATTTTTTTGGTGTCGACGACCACGTTCACATCTTTCAGCGAGAAATCATTCACGCACAGGCTGCTGTCGCGCAGGCAGGCGAGCTTCACGGAAAGATGGATTTCGCCAGCGTTAACATCCACGCCCGGCTGCTGGTAGCGCAGCGACCTAATCGTCAGGTCACGCCAGCCGCCGGTGACGCGCCCGATATCGAGCCCCGGCACCCAGCGGTTAGCGGCGTTGAAAATCAGGTGTAAGCCGGTCGTGGTGCCAACCAGGAACCCGACGGTCGCGATAAGCAGCACGACAACGGCAAGGACAGCGAGGCTGATTTTTTTCATACGACTCATAATTCAGGCCCCAGACCGATGTAGAACTGCAAACCATGCTCCTCTTTATCGCCGACCGGCACCGCGAAATCGAGCTTGATCGGCCCGACCGGCGACTGCCAGCGCACCCCGACGCCCGCGCCGGTTTTGAAATTGCTTCGCTTGATATCGTTAACCGCTTCGCCGGAATCGACAAACACCGCGCCCCACCATTTGCCGGTCACGTTGTACTGATACTCCAGCGAGCCGGTGGCGAGTTTCGAGGCGCCGGTCAGCTTGCCGTCGTCGTCTTCAGGCGAAATCGATTTGTATTTATAGCCGCGAATGCTGCGGTCGCCGCCCGCGAAGAAACGCAGATCCGGCGGCACGCGCTCAAAGTCGTTGGTTTCAATCCAGCCCAGATTGCCGCGCGCCACGAAGCGATGCTTGTCGTAGAGCGTGCGTATCCAGACGTTTTGCGCCTGCAACACCACGAAATCGACGTCCGAACCCCAGGCGGAGTCAGAGTAGTCGATGGAATAACGCTGTGAATCGCCCCAGGTCGGCATCAGGCCGCCGCGCGAACGGGTGCGGCTTAACATCACGCCCGGATAGAGCAGCATCGTGGTATGGGTGACGTTGGCCTGGGTAAAGTGATCCAGGCTCCAGCGCAGGTTAATAGCGCGCTGCCAGCCGCTGGAGAGGTCCCAGTAGCGTGAAACCGCAAGCGTGGTGGAGTCGGCTTCGGTATCGTTCAGATCGGTGCGCTTAAAGCCGCCCTGCAACAGATAATATTGCTCCAACGGGTTCTTCAGCAGCGGCATTTTATAGCTGAAATCGAGCTGCTGTTCCGGCGCGGAGATACTGGTCGAGGTGGTGAGACTGTGGCCGTAAGAGTTGATCCACGGCTTGCGCCAGTTCGCTTTCAGCCGCGGCCCGACATCAGTCGAATAGCCTGCGCCCACCTCCACGGTATTTTTAATGCGCGGCGACACCACGCCCCGCAGCGGCAATATTTTGGTCTTACGGGATTTTTCAAATTCCGGCGCCACAACGACCGAATTAAACCAGCCGGTAGCGGACAACCGGCGGCTCAGCTCCGCCACGTCGCTTGACTGATAGTAATCGCCCTTTTTAAACGGCACGAGATTTTGCAGATACTCTTCGCGGATCTGCGAGCCGCTGAAAGTGACATCGCCAAAGCGGTAACGCGTGCCGCTGTCGTAGTCGATATCCCAGAACGCCTGGCGGCGCTCCACCGAGACGCCAAGCTGGCTCTTTTTATATTCGCTGTCGAAATACCCACGGCGCAGCGCCAGGCTGGTCAGCCCTTTTTTGAAGCTGTCATAGTCGTTATGGTTCAGCACAGTGCCGATGGCGGGACGCTTTTTCAGCAGCGCCAGATACTCTTTATCGTCGCGCGCGCCGCCGCGCAGGATCACGTTTGTGCCGGCGATAAGCACCGGCTTGCCGGGATTGACGCGCGCCAGCAACACCTGGCGACGCCCGCCCGGCGGCGGTTCGCGCAGCTCAAAATCGATGGTCGGTTCGTAATAGCCCAGCGCTTTCAGCCCGTTGCGGATGGCGTCATCGACGCGCGCGCGAAAGCGGCGGTCCGGCGTGACTTCATCTACCTGGATGGTGGAAAGCTGAGCGCGGACGTTTTTTTGCAGCGCGCCGGTCAACCCTTCTACCTGCAAACGGACGGGCGCAGCGGTCGAGGCGCCCGCCATCAGCAGCGTGGCCCAGCACAAATTACGGATTAATGGCACGTTTTCTCCTGAATATCCCTTATTCCCACCCCTGGGAGGAAACCTGACGCCGCTCCGCGGCCTGACAAAACTCCGGTAAATGGAGTTGAAATGAAGACGATCACCCAAATATTTCTTATGTTTAATTTAGTCGCATTTAAAAGGTTTATTGTGGGCAAAGAGCCGCTTCGTGACAACCGCAGGCGAGAATTTGCACGCGCAACATTTTTCAGGAGGTCGGCCCGATGAGTTTTTTTGATAAGAAACAAATGATTACCGAAGAAGAAGCCCTGCCGGGACGTAACACCCGTATGCCGGTGGCGGCATTACATACCGTGACCGGCCACTCAATGACCAATGTGCCGGAAGGGATGGAGGTCGCGCTGTTCGCCATGGGCTGCTTCTGGGGCGTGGAGCGGCTCTTCTGGCGACTGCCGGGCGTCTACAGCACCGCGGCGGGTTACACCGGCGGCTATACGCCAAACCCGACCTACCGCGAAGTCTGCAGCGGACAGACAGGACACGCCGAGGCGGTACGCGTGGTGTATGACCCGAAAGTCATCAGCTACGAACAGCTGTTGCAGGTGTTCTGGGAAAACCACGATCCGGCGCAGGGCATGCGTCAGGGCAACGACGTCGGTACGCAATACCGTTCGGCGATTTACCCGCTGACGCCGGAACAAGAGGCCGCGGCCCAGGCGAGCCTTGAGCGTTTCCGCGCGGCGATGGAGGCGGCTGGCGACTACCGTCACATCACCACTGAAATCGCCCCGGCAAAACCGTTCTACTACGCCGAAGACGAGCACCAGCAGTATCTGCATAAAAATCCGTACGGCTACTGCGGCATCGGCGGCATCGGGGTCTGTCTGCCGCCCGAAGCGTAACAATTCCTCATTCACCGTTTTATCAGGATTTGTGATAAGTGATGAGAGGCGCTAAGCCGCGCCCTCATGGTATGCCTCAACCGACCCTGGTTGCGGAGAACTGCCATGAAACTCACCACGCTGTTACGTTCGTTGATCCCGGCTCTCGCCGGTCTTAGCGCCTTTTCCGCCTGGGCTGGCCCCCAGGCGCACGCGGTCTGTGCTTATCATCATACCGCAGGCGACGACGCCATCATGATGTACGGTATGCCGAACCATGCCATGCTGCATGATTTCTTCGGCAATACCCATATCGACGCTTATACCGACTACGTCCGGCTGCGAAATCAGCCGGAAACCACCTGCGACAACAAAGCGGACGGCTCAGCCTGGTGGGCGCCCACCATGAAATTGCCCGACGGGCAGATCGTGAAGCCCGCCTACCAGAAAACCTATTACCAGAGCACTAACGTCGATAAATATCCGCTGACGCCCTTCCCGCTCGGGCTGGAGCTGCTGGCGGGCGATCACCACGGTACCGGCCCTAACCGGCGTATCACATTCTTGTGCGGCAACGGCAAGGGCTATACCAATACGGCAGGCGAAGTGTGCGGGCTGCGCGAGAAAGGCGACGCGGTGCAGTTTAATATCGGTATCCAGTTCCCTAACTGCTGGGACGGCGTCAACCTCAAACCAGCGCGCGGCAGGATGAACGCCACCTACACCAACGACGCGGGCGCGTGCCCGGCGGAATTCCCGGTGAAGATCCCGACGGTCAATATGAATGTCGCCTGGGTGCTGCCGCAAATCACCTCGCTCGATACGGCGAAAATCGAACTGTCGATGGACCCGCAGATGGATGGCGAAACGCGCATCGAAAAATGGGGCAGCATCTACACCGCGCACGGCGACTTTATGAACGGCTGGTCGGTGGAGTCGGCGCAGTTTATGACCGACGAATGCATGAATAACAATATGGACTGCGGCGTTAAAATCCCGTTCAGCTACACGCGCGCCAGCGCCGATACGTATGTCAGCAGCGCGGAGCCGGGCCGTAACTTTGGCGACGATACGGTGTTGCAGGTCCAGGATAACTGGCGCAACGGCGGGCGCACCGCCAATACCGAAATCATGTCGCTGATTAAATTTACCATTCCGCCGCTCCCCAAAGGCTATTCAGAGGCGGACGCCGCGCTGTTTAAATATGAAGTGCGCATTTACGGCGGAAAAAACGCCGAGGGGGGCGATCAGATCTTCTTCTATCCGACCGACACGAAGTGGGATGAACATACCGTGACGTGGAATAATCGCCCGGGCTGCAACTATATCTCCGATGGCATTCTGTATCTTAACCAGGCGAGAGATTATCGCTATGTGGATGTGGATAAAGCCGTGCGGGACGCGCTGGCCGCAGGTAAAACGGAAATCGCCTGGTATATCGGCGGCGATCGTCAGGGCAATAACTACACCTTCAACCCGGCCGGCACCAAAGAGAATCTGCTGCTGATGCTCTCGGCCTATAAAACCACGCCGGAAACCTGATCCCTGTCCCGCCGCCGCTTATCCGCGCGGCGGGCGCTTTCTTTACCCGTTGCGCAAGCCCTCTGGCAGCCCCACAGGGGCTTACGCTATACTACCCTTTGAATTTGCAGGCCTCCTTCTCTACAGACCTGCGTTCACCGTGTTTTCACACAATAATCAACTTCCCTTCCGAGGATCCGGCGATGGCTGGATAAGATATGTTAAACAGTATTTTACTGATACTTTGTCTCATTGGCGTCAGCTCCTTTTTCTCGCTTTCCGAGATCTCGCTTGCCGCCTCCCGTAAAATCAAACTCAAGCTGCTGGCCGATGACGGCAACATCAACGCCCAACGGGTGCTGAAGATGCAGGAAAACCCCGGCACCTTCTTTACCGTGGTGCAGATTGGCCTGAACGCCGTCGCCATTCTTGGCGGTATCGTGGGCGATGCGGCGTTTTCTCCGGCGTTCTATACGCTGCTGGTGCGGTTTATCTCCCCTGAGGCCGCCGAGCAGGTGAGCTTTATTCTCTCCTTTACGCTCGTCACCAGCCTGTTCATTCTCTTCGCCGACCTGACCCCGAAACGCATCGGTATGATTGCGCCTGAAGCCGTGGCTTTGCGTATCATCAACCCGATGCGCTTCTGTCTGTTCATCTTCCGCCCGCTGGTGTGGTTCTTTAACGGCATGGCGAATGTGATTTTCCGCATCTTCAAGCTGCCGATGGTGCGTAAAGATGACATCACCTCCGACGATATCTACGCGGTGGTGGAAGCCGGCGCGCTCGCGGGCGTGTTGCGCAAACAGGAGCACGAGCTTATCGAAAACGTGTTTGAGCTGGAGTCGCGCACCGTGCCGTCCTCCATGACCTCACGCGAAAACATCGTCTGGTTCGATCTGCACGAAGATGAGCAGAGCCTGAAGAACAAGGTGGCGGAGCATCCGCACTCCAAGTTCCTGGTATGTAATCAGGATATCGACCACATCATCGGCTATGTCGATTCCAAAGACCTGCTGAACCGCGTGCTGGCCAACCAGAGCCTGGCGCTGACCAGCGGCGTGCAGATCCGTAACACGCTGATCGTGCCGGATACGCTGACGCTCTCCGAAGCGCTGGAAAGCTTCAAAACGGCCGGTGAAGATTTCGCGGTTATCATGAACGAGTATGCGCTGGTGGTGGGGCTTATCACGCTGAACGACGTGATGACCACGCTGATGGGCGATCTGGTCGGCCAGGGGCTGGAAGAGCAGATCGTCGCGCGCGACGAGAACTCCTGGCTGATTGACGGCGGCACGCCGATTGACGACGTCATGCGCGTGCTGGATATCGACGAGTTCCCGCAGTCCGGCAACTACGAAACCATCGGCGGCTTTATGATGTTTATGCTGCGCAAGATCCCGAAACGCACCGACGCGGTGAAGTTCTCCGGGTATAAGTTTGAAGTGGTGGATATCGATAACTACCGCATCGACCAGCTGCTGGTGACGCGCATCGACAACAAGCCGGGTGTGCTGACGCCTAAACTGCCAGACGAGCAAAACGCCGCCTGAGCCTCAAAACACTAACGGCCCCATCGGGGCCGTTTGTCTTACTGCATACGCACAACGCTGTCGTTACGCCATCTCGGTCTGGAGGCGCATAACCTGACGGTTGACTTCGGACATGACGGAGTAGTGCTGTTTGTCCTTCACTTTCGGGACGAGGATTTTGCCTTTATCGAACTCGAAAGCGCCAACATCCTTGATATACAACCGTCCACGAAACAGGATCTTCACGTACTTCGCCACCTGAAGCGGGTTGTAACGTTGGAAAATTTTCATTGTTCTCTCCTGCTGAATTACGCCCTCGTGGTGCCACATTTGGACCATCATGATTAAGGCGCAAAATTTGTTGCCAGATGACTATAGACCAGAAGTTCGGGAGCACCCACTCTGCCTGACTTTATTTACGCTTTTATTACATTCTTTCAGAATATTCTTTTCAAAACTCTACGGAGCGCAGAAGAATGCCGCTTTTTTTTCACGGGTTCTGTGCGTTCGCCCGCAAACTGGCACTCTGGTTGCGTGAAAACAGAAAATTAACAATTAAGCTAAAAAGCAATGGGCCCAAGTGGTCCGATCACCTGCAAAATCGAAGAAGGAGCCCCCTATGACCCTGCGCGGAATGCTGGCGCTGAGCTGCCTGCTGCTGCCGCTAATGGCCTCGGCACATAATTTCAAAGAGAACGAACGGGTGCCGCCTGTCGGCATTAACGACAAAGGCGAACTGATGCTGGATAAAGATCAGTTTAGCTACAAAAACTGGAACAGCGCGCAGTTGCCTGGAAAAGTGCGAGTGCTGCAACATATTGCCGGACGAACCTCGGCGAAAGAGAAAAACGCGGGGCTGATTGAGGCCATCAAAGCCGCGAAATTCCCGCACGATCGTTATCAGACCACGACGGTGGTGAACAGCGACGACGCCATTCCCGGCACCGGCATGTTTGTTCGCCACAGCATTGAGAGCAATAAACAGCAGTATCCGTGGTCGCAGTTTATCGTCGACAGTAACGGCGTGGCCCAGAAAGCCTGGCAGCTTGAGCCGGGAAGCTCGGCGATTGTGGTGCTGGATAAAGACGGGCGCGTGCGGTACGCGAAAGATGGCGGCCTGACGCAGGAAGAAGTGCAGCAGGTCATGAACCTGCTGCAACAGTTACTCAGTAAATAGTGACCCGGAAGCTGGGGTTCAGGAACGACTCACGCGGCGTGTAATCCAGCGTTTTGCCCTGCCAGTCGTGAACCTGCGCCCCGGCGGCGACCGCCACGGCGTGACCTGCCGCCGTATCCCAGATATTCGTCGGCCCGAATCGCGGATAAAGCTGCGCCTCGCCTTCCGCCACCAGGCAGAATTTCAGCGAGGAACCCACCGACGTGGTCTGGTGTTCCCCAAGCTGTTGCAGATAATCCTGCAATTCGGCGTTATCGCCGTGCGAGCGGCTTATCACCACGCGCGGCGGACGCGCGTCACGCACCTGGATCTGCTTGCGCACGCCGCACTCTTCTTTCCACGCCTTGCCTTCCGCCGCGCTGTACATCACATTCAGCACCGGCGCGTAGACCACGCCGAGCACCGGTTTGCCGTCTTCAATCAGCGCGATATTGACGGTGAATTCGCCGTTGCGCTTGAGAAACTCTTTGGTGCCGTCGAGCGGGTCCACCAGCCAGTAGCGCTGCCAGTGCTGGCGCACGTCCCAGCCTGGCGGATCTTCTTCGGAGAGCACCGGCACCTGCGGCGTCAGCGCTTTCAGCCCGGCGACAATCACCGCGTGCGCTGCGATATCCGCCGCCGTCACCGGCGAATCGTCAACCTTTTGGGTGGCTTCCAGCGGCTTGTGACCCTCGTAGACTTCCATGATGGCGCTGCCGGCTTCGCGCGCCAGTTGGCAAATCTGTTCTAACATTGTCATCCACCTCTTTCTCGTTTCGCAGTCCGTCGCGGCTGCGGATTTAACACCTTGTTTTATCGATATGATTTTTATATCGCATTGCGTCTTGTTCCGCTATCTGTGAAGCGATTCCGGTTTCCCTGCCCTTTTTTCTGGCAGGATTCACATTTTTGTAAGCAACAAACGATAGATACATAAACTTTTGTGGCTTCGATCTGAAAAAGGACCTGCCTGATGATTAAGTTTAGTGCAACGATGATAGCCACGCTGGTCGCCGCCAGCGTGAACGCCGCCACGGTGGACCTGCGCATTCTGGAAACCACCGACCTGCACAGTAACATGATGGACTTTGACTATTACAAAGACGCGCCCACCGAAAAATTCGGTCTGGTGCGGACCGCAAGCTTAATCAAAGCCGCGCGTCAGGAGGCCGCCAACAGCGTGCTGGTGGATAACGGCGATCTTATCCAGGGCAGCCCGCTGGGCGATTATATGGCCGCGAAAGGCCTGAAAAACGGCGACGTGCATCCGGTCTACAAAGCGCTGAACACGCTGGACTACGCCGTCGGCAACCTCGGCAACCACGAATTCAATTACGGCCTCGATTACCTGCATAAGGCGCTTTCAGGCGCGAAATTCCCCTACGTCAACGCGAACATCATCGACGCCAAAACCCAAAAGCCGCTCTTTACGCCGTACCTGATTAAAGAAACCGAAGTAAAAGATAAAGACGGCAAGCCCCATACGCTCAAAATTGGCTACATCGGGTTTGTGCCGCCGCAGATCATGACCTGGGATAAAGCGAATCTCAGCGGCAAAGTCACCGTTAGCGATATTACCGAAACCGCCCGCAAATATGTGCCGCAAATGCGCGCGGAAGGCGCCGATCTGGTGGTCGTGGTCGCGCACTCCGGGCTCTCCGCCGAGCCATACAAAGCGATGGCGGAAAACTCAGTCTATTACTTAAGCCAGGTGCCGGGCGTGGACGCCATTCTCTTCGGCCATGCGCACGCAGTCTTCCCGGGTAAAGATTTCGCCGCCATCAAAGGCGCGGATCTCGCCAAAGGTACGCTGAACGGCGTGCCGGCGGTGATGCCGGGCATGTGGGGCGATCATCTGGGGATCGTCGATCTGGTGCTGAATAACGACAGCGGCAAATGGCAAGTGACGCACAGCAAAGCCGAAGCCCGCCCGATCTACGACGTCCAGGCGAAAAAATCGCTCGCCGCCGAAGATCCGGCGCTGGTGAAGGTGCTGAAAGCGGATCATGACGCCACGCGCGAATTTGTCAGCCAGCCGGTCGGTAAATCCGCCGATCCGATGTACAGCTACCTGGCGCTGGTGCAGGACGATCCGACCGTGCAGGTGGTGAACAACGCCCAGAAAGCTTATGTCGAACACTTTATTCAGGGCGATCCGGATCTGGCGCAGTTGCCGGTGCTCTCCGCCGCCGCGCCGTTTAAAGTGGGCGGGCGTAAAAACGATCCGGCAAGCTTCGTGGAGGTGGAAAAAGGCCAGCTGACGCTGCGTAACGCCGCCGATCTTTACCTTTACCCCAACACGCTGGTAGTGGTGAAGGCAACGGGCGCGGAAGTAAAAGCGTGGCTGGAGTGCTCCGCCGGACAGTTTAACCAGATTGACGTCAACAGCACGAAGCCGCAGTCGCTGCTGAACTGGGACGGTTTTCGCACCTATAATTTCGACGTTATAGACGGCGTAAATTACCAGATAGACGTGACGCAGCCCGCCCGCTATGACGGTGAATGTCAGATGATCAACCCGAAAGCGGAGCGCATCAAAAACCTGACGTTTAACGGCAAGCCTATCGATCCGAACGCGACGTTCCTGGTCGCCACCAATAACTATCGCGCTTATGGCGGCAAGTTCGCCGGCACCGGCGACAGCCATATCGCGTTCGCCTCGCCGGACGAGAACCGCGCGGTGCTGGCGGCGTGGATTGGCGCCGAAACCAAACGCGCGGGGGAAATTCACCCGGCGGCGGATAACAACTGGCGTCTCGCGCCGATTGCGGGCAACCACAAACTCGATATCCGCTTTGAAACCTCGCCTTCCGACAAAGCGGCGGCGTTTATCAAAGAGAAAGCGCAATATCCGATGACCAGCGCTGGCAAAGACGATATCGGTTTTGCGGTGTATCAGCTGGATCTGTCGAAATAACGGCGCCCAGGCAAACTATTCACCTCCCAGGCCGGGTAAGGCGCAGCCGCACCCGGCACTTAGCCGCATCAAAGGCCGCCCCTACGCCGCACGCTCTCCACGGTTCGCCAGCACCTGCGGCAGATTGACTTCAATCCAGTCGGCAAGCGCGGTCACCTTCTCGCTCACCTCCACGCCAAGCGGCGTCAGGCTGTATTCCACATGCGGCGGCACCACCGGATACGAGACGCGATCGACAAAACCGTCCTGCTCCAGCGCCTGTAACGACTGCGCCAGCATCTTCTCGCTCACGCCGCCCATTTTCCGGCGCAAATCGCTGAAGCGGTGCGTGCCGTCGCGCAGCGCCACCAGGATCAGCACGCCCCAGCGGCTGGTCACATGCTTCAGTACATCGCGTGACGGACACTCTTCGGCAAACAGATTGCCGTCGCGTAACTGCTCACTCAGGGTAGAACGGGTCATTTCATACTTACCTTTTTGTACGTACTTACTAAAAGTTAGTTTGAGTGATAGTGTGCCACAACACCCAACCGATACAAAGGAAAAGACCATGATTGCGATTACCGGAGCCACCGGCCAGCTTGGCCAGCGCGTGATTGATACTCTGCTGAACACCGTCGCGGCGCAGGAGATTGTCGCCATTGTTCGTAACCCGGCGAAAGCCGCGGCGCTCAGCGCCAAAGGCGTCCAGGTCCGCGCGGCCGATTACAACGACGTGGCGGCGCTTACCGCGGCACTCGCGGGCGTGGAAAAACTGCTGCTCATCTCTTCAAGCGAAGTAGGCCAGCGCGCGCCGCAGCACCGCAACGTTATCGACGCCGCGAAAACCGCAGGCGTGAAACTCATCGCCTACACCAGCCTGCTGCATGCCGACCGCTCGCCGCTGGGGCTTGCCGACGAACACGTCGCTACCGAACAGATGCTCGCGGATGCCGGTATTCCTTACGTCCTGCTGCGTAACGGCTGGTACACCGAAAACTATCTGGCGAGCGTGCCGCCCGCGCTTGAGCACGGCGTGTTTATCGGCAGCGCCGGCGACGGGAAAATCGCCTCCGCCAGCCGTCAGGATTACGCCGAAGCCGCCGCGAAAGTGCTGACGCTCGATAACCAGGCCGGGCGCGTTTATGAGCTGGCGGGCGACCACGCCTGGACGCTTCGCGATCTGACCGCGCTGTTAAGTAAAGAGACCGGCAAAACGGTCGCGTATCAGAATTTGAGCGAGGCGGATTTCGCCGCGGCGCTCACGGGCGCGGGCCTGCCGGAAGGCTTTGCGAAACTGCTGGCGGATTCCGATATCGGCGCGTCCAAAGGCGGCCTGTTTGATGACAGCCGCCAGCTCAGCGCGCTCATCGGCCGCCCGACCACCTCGCTTGAAGCGAGCCTGCGTGAGAGTCTGAAACCATAATATTAAATCTGGCAGGCTGCTTTCCCTGTGCCTGCCGGATACAATGCGAGCGCCTGCCACAGGCGCTCAAAACAATAAACCGAAAACAGGGATCCTCATGAAAGCACACCTTCTCGCACTCCCGCTGCTGCTGTGCAGCGCCGCCGCGTGGTCCATGAGCTGTGACAATCCGCGCAGCCCGTATGACACCACTTACTGCGCCGCGCTGGAAATGGTTCAGGGCGACCGCGACCTCAACCAGCAATATAAAAACACCATGTCAGTGCTCTCGCCGGCGCAAAAACAGGTCGTGAAAAACGCGCAGATATCCTGGCTGAAAGTGCGCGATCACGAGTGCGCGGAAGGCTCCACGCTGCTGCTCGGCTGCGCGAATGAGAAAATGGCCGCCCGCATTGCGCTGCTGAAAAGCATCGAGCGCGAGTGCCGTAACTCCGGCTGTAACGACGCCGACCTCTCCCGCATCGAATAACCGTCAGGTTAATTAATTGTTAATTACGGTGGCGAAGGCCACCGTTGTTCTTATAATGGCGGCTCACCCCTTTGTGGAGAGCTCCCGTGCACGGCGTACCCGATCAGTTCACCGACGAACGCGACAGCGCCCGTTTCCGGCAACTGCCTGCCCTGCCGGGCGTGGAGCTTTATCACGCCCATATCGCGCATTACGCTTTTGAGCCGCACACCCACGAAGCCTTTGGCATCGGCGCGATTGAACTCGGCGCCGAGCGCTTTCGCTACCGCGGCGCGCAGCATGTGGCGGCGGTCAATTCGCTGGTCACCATGAACCCCGATGAGTTGCACACCGGCGAAGCGGCGACCCGGCAGGGCTGGCGCTACCGGATGATCTATCTGGAGCCCGAGACGCTGGCGCAGCTCACCGGCGAGCGTCACTGGTGGTTTGCCGAAGTGGAGCGGCACGATCCGCTACGCGCCCGCCAGACCGGCCAGCTTATCGCCGCGCTCTGGTCGGCGCCGGATACGCTCACACAGCAGGGGCTGTTGCTCGATCTTATCGACACGTTCCGCCCGTACGCGCGCCACGCGCCGCAGGCCGCCGAAGGCGCGCACCGCTTCGACCGGGTGCGCGATTTTCTCTACGAAAATTACATGCTGCCGCTGACGCTCGATGACATTGCCGCCGAAGCAGCGTTAAGCCCTTATCATTTCCAGCGCCAGTTTAAAGCCCGCTATGACGTAACGCCGCACCAGATGCTGATGGCGGTGCGGCTGTGGCGCGCCAAACAGTTTCTCGCCGCCGGTCTGCCCGCCGCCGAAGTCGCCGCCGCCGTGGGCCTCGCCGATCAGCCGCACCTCACCCGCGCGTTCACCCGCCGCTACGGCATTACGCCCGTACGCTACCAGAAACAGGTGGCTCGCTAGATCTTCAGCCCGGCTATAATTCAGACACATTTGCAAGGGAGAAGAGTGATGGAAAATCTGGCGGACTGGCGCTGGCTGAATGAACCCGCACGCTGGCGGCATGAAAGTGACGCGCTGCATGTCACCACCGATGCGCAAACCGATTTCTGGCAAACCACCTGGTATGGCTTTCAGCGCCATTCCGGGCATGTGTTCGGTACGGAGGTTGCCGGTGAGTTTACCTTCCAGGTGCGCGTCGAGGGCGATTTCACCACGCTGTATGACCAGGCGGGGCTGTTCCTGATGGCGGACGAGCAACACTGGCTGAAAGCGGGCATTGAATATAACGACGCGCAGCCGATGATAGGCAGCGTGCTGACGCTTGAGCGCTCCGACTGGGCGACCGGTATTTTCCCCGCCGCGCAAAAGCACTTCTGGCTGCGCCTGACGCGCCAGAACCAGAGCCTGCGCCTGCAATACTCCACCGACGGCGACACCTGGCCGCTGCTGCGCCTGTGCCCGTTCCCGGATGCCGAACGCTATTTCCTCGGCGCGATGTGCTGTTCGCCGTCGCGCGCCGGGCTTGAGATCGTCTTTTCCGATTTTCGCCTCGGGCCGCCCAACGGCAAAGATCTGCACGATCTGAGCTGATGCGCAGCAAGCTGGTACAAGACGCCCGCTTTCGCCCGCCGCTACACTCATGCGCTAAACAGCGACGTGGGTGGTGATGATGTTAACGGGTGTGTTGTATGCCCTGCTGGCGGGGTTAATGTGGGGGCTGATTTTCGTCGGCCCCTTACTGGTGCCGGAATACCCGGCGGTATTGCAGTCGATGGGGCGCTATCTGGCGCTGGGCCTGCTGGCGCTGCCGCTGGCGTGGGCCGGGCGCGGGCGGTTAAAACAGCTTACCGCGCGCGACTGGCTGACCGCGCTGGCGTTGACCATGATGGGCAATCTTATCTATTACGTGTGCCTTGCGAGCGCCATTCAGCGCACCGGCGCGCCCGTTTCCACGATGATCATCGGCACGCTGCCGGTGGTCATTCCGGTCTTCGCCAATCTGCTCTATAGCCGTCGCGACGGCAGGCTGCCCTGGCGGCGGCTCTGTCCGGCGCTGGCGGCGATTTTCTGCGGGCTGGTCTGCGTCAATTTCGCCGAGCTGCGCCACGGTCTGCCGGGCTTTACGCCGGGCCGTTACGCGGGTGGCATCGCGCTCGCAAGCGTGTCGGTTGTCTGCTGGGCGTGGTATGCGCTGCGTAACGCCCGCTGGCTGCGGGAAAACCCCGACAAGCACCCGATGATGTGGGCAACCGCGCAGGGGCTGGTGACGCTGCCCGTCTCGCTGGCGGGTTATATCGCCGCGTGTGCGTGGCTCTCTGCGGATAACAGCGGCTTCGCGCTGCCCTTCGGCCCACGCCCTGGCGTGTTTATCGGCCTGATGATCGCCATTGCGCTCTGCTGCTCATGGATTGGCGCGCTGTGCTGGAATATCGCAAGCCAGCGCCTGCCGACGGTGATTCTGGGGCCGCTTATTGTCTTTGAAACGCTGGCTGGCTTGCTCTATACCTTTTTGCTGCGCCAGAGTATGCCGCCGCTGTTGACCCTGGCCGGCATCGCGCTGCTGGTCGTGGGCGTGGTGATGGCGGTGCGGGTGAAAATTGTGCCGGTCGCGGAGCGCGTGACGCAGGAGTCGCCATAAAAAAAGGCCCGTCAGTGACGGGCCTTAGGGCTCAGAACGTTTCCCAGTTGTCGCTGCCGCCTGCCGGCGCGGCTTTCAGGCTCGCCGACGGCGCCGGCGCGCTGAAGGATGACGTCTGCGGCGCCACGCTCGCCGCGCGGGTCTGGGCGCGGTTGAGTTTAAACACCGCGACCGCCTCATTGAGCTTGCCCGCCTGATCTTCAAGGGCTGCTGCTGCGGCGGCGGATTCTTCCACCAGCGCGGCGTTCTGCTGCGTCACTTTATCCATCTCGGAGACCGCCAGGCCCACCTGATCGATACCGCGGCTCTGCTCGTCGGACGCCGAGGCGATTTCACCCATGATATCGGTTACGCGCGTCACCGCGCCGACCACTTCTTTCATGGTTTCGCCCGCTTCGCGCACCAGATGCGAACCCGCATCGACGCGGTTGCCGGAGTTTTCGATAAGCGCTTTGATCTCTTTCGCGGCCTGGGCGCTGCGGCTTGCCAGCGTGCGGACTTCACCCGCGACGACCGCAAAACCACGGCCCTGCTCGCCCGCGCGCGCCGCTTCCACCGCCGCGTTGAGCGCGAGGATGTTGGTCTGGAACGCGATGCCGTCGATGACGTTAGTTATCTGCGCAATCTGGTTAGAGCTGGCGGCGATTTCGTCCATGGTGCGAACGACGCCATCCACCACGTCCCCGCCTTTCAGCGCGGTTTCCGACGCGGTACGCGCCAGTTGCGTCGCCTGACGGGCGTTATCGGCGTTCTGCTTCACCGTCGCGGTCAGTTGCTCCATGCTGGCGGCGGTCTCTTCCAGCGACGCGGCCTGCTGCTCGGTGCGCGAGGAGAGATCGTTGCTGCCGGCGGAGATTTCGCTCGCGCCGGTAAAGATGGTATCGGTGCTGTCGCGCACGGTACTGACCGTACGGGCCAGCGCCTGCTGCATCTCGTGGACGTTGCGCGCCAGCAGCGCCATTTCGTTATGGCCCTGCGCATCGATAGGCTGCGTCAAATCGCCTGCGGCAATCGCGCGGATATGGCCCATCACGTCATGCAGCGGCAACAGCAGCACACGGCGCATCGCCACCCAGCTGATGATAATGACAGCGAGCACCATCACCATAATCGCGGAGAGGATCCACAGAATGCGCTGGTAGTCGCTTTCGTTGTCCTTCACACCTTTGCTGGCAAGCTTCGCCTGCTCGGCGCGCCATTCGCGATAGACTTCCTGCATGTCGTTTTGCTTCTGCTCGGCGTTCTGCTTGAACATCCCTTCCAGATTGCCTTCGGCCAGGAATTTATTCATTTGCGCCAGCGTCGAGGAGTAGACGCGGTACTGCTCTTCGAGACGGTCAACCAGACGCTCGTCCATGCCCGGCGTTTCCGGCAGTTTAAAGTACGTATCGTAGTGGCTCTTTGAATCCGCCAGCAGTTTGTTAGCGGTCTCGACCAGTTGATTAAGCTGGCCGCCGTTGATCTGGTTCGCCATGTTGCCTTGCAGACGCAGCATGCCGCGGTTAAGCGTAACGCGCGTCTGGTTGAGGCTAATCCAGGCGTCGGTAAATTCCGCGACGTTCTGGCTGGAGATTTGCGAGACGTTAAAGTTGTCTTTGTCGTTATTGAGCGCGCTAATGAACACGCCTGCCGCGATAAGCTGCATCGCGCCCAGAACGATTAATACGGTAATTAAAAGGGTTATGACTTTTATACGTTTAAACATGAAAGACCTTTTTGCAGGTGTAATCCAGGGTGTATCTATCGGCAGGTCATTCGGGTTATTTAATCACCGAAGCGGCGAAGAGCGCGGTTTCCAGTTATTTCCTGATAGCGATCAGCCGGTTAGGCATAAAAATATTTTTGTGACGCACCTCACATTTTAATCCCCCACCTCTAAAGGGTTATAGCCCCGACTTAAAGATGTATTTAATATACATCTTAATAAATCCTGAGTGAGGTACTGCTATGGCCTTCCGTGACCAACCCCTTGGCGAACTGGCGTTAACCATCCCGCGCGCCTCCGCGCTGTTCCGTAAATACAACCTGGATTTCTGCTGCGGCGGCAAACAGACGCTGCTGCGCGCCGCGACGCGCCAGGCGCTCGATCTGGAAATAATTGAAAGCGAACTGGCGGCATTGGCTGAAACACCGCTGGAGAAGGACTGGCAAGCCGCGCCGCTTGTTGAAATCATCGATCACATCATCGTGCGCTACCACGACCGCCATCGCGAACAGCTGCCGGAGCTGATTTTGCAGGCCACCAAAGTAGAGCGCGTCCACGCCGATAAACCGGGCGTGCCGAAAGGGCTCACGAAGTATCTGAGCCTGCTGCATGAAGAGCTGACGAGCCATATGATGAAAGAAGAGCGCGTACTGTTCCCGATGATTAAACAGGGCATGGGCAGCCAGGCGGCGGGGCCGGTTAGCGTAATGGAGAGCGAGCATGACGAGGCGGGAGAACTGCTGGAAGTGATCAAGCACACCACGAATAACGTGACGCCGCCGCCGGAGGCCTGCACGACCTGGCGCGCGCTATATAACGGCATTAATGAGCTGATTGACGATCTGATGAATCACATCAGCCTTGAGAACAACACCCTTTTCCCGCGTGCCCTCGCAGGCGAAAAATAAAAGGCGCCCTGTCGAGCGCCCCGGTAACCTGACCTTTTGGGCCCGATACGTGGGCCCTTTTTTATGGCTTAGCGGCGAAAGTTCGCCAGACGTTTCTTGCCGATAAACAACCAGCACACGCCCAGCACCACAAACCACAGCGGCGTCACCATCAGCGCCTGGCGGGTATCGTCTTCCAGCGTAAGCAGTGCGATAACAAACACGAAGAACGCCATGCAGACCCAGCACATCAGCTTACCGAGCGGCATTTTGTAGATCGATTTCTCATGCAGCTGCGGGCGCTGCTTACGGTACACCAGGTAAGAGCACAGGATGATGGTCCAGACGAACATAAACAGGATCGCCGACACGGTGGTGATCATCGTAAACGCGGTGATAACGTTCGGGTTGATATAGAGCATCACCACACCGCCCAGCAGGCAGATGCAGGAGAAGGTCAGCCCTTTCGCCGGTACGGCGCGTTTAGAGAGTTTGGCGAACGCTTTCGGCGCCACGCCGTCCTGCGCCAGACCGTAGAGCATACGGCTGGTGGAGAAGACGCCGCTGTTAGCCGAAGAGGCCGCAGAAGTCAGCACCACGAAGTTAATCAGGCTCGCCGCCGCCGGCAGCCCCACCAGCACAAACAGCTCGACGAACGGGCTCTTGGTCGGCACGACGGAACTCCACGGCGTCACGGACATAATAATAATCAGCGCGAAGACGTAGAACATGATGATGCGAACCGGAATTGAGTTGATCGCGCGCGGCAGCGATTTTTCCGGATCTTTGGTTTCGGCGGCGGTGGTGCCCACCAGCTCAATACCCACAAACGCGAAGACCGCAATCTGGAAGCCTGCGAAGAACCCGCTCAGCCCTTTCGGGAACCAACCGCCCTCATTCCACAGGTGCGTAAAGGACGCTTCAACGCCGGTCGGCGATTTAAAGTGCATCAGCACCATCACCAATCCGACCACGATAAGCCCGACGATGGCGACGATTTTGATCATCGCGAACCAGAACTCCATTTCGCCAAACATCTTCACGGTGGCGAGGTTAAGGGAGAGCAGCAGCACGACGACTGCCAGGGACGCGACCCAGTCCGAAAGACCAGGGAACCAGAACTGCGCATAGGCGGTAATGGCCACCACGTCGGCCATGCCGGTGACGACCCAGCAGAACCAGTACGTCCAGCCGGTGAAATACCCTGCCCAGGGACCGAGTAAATCCGCGGCGAAATCGCTGAAGGATTTATATTCAAGATTAGAGAGCAGCAGTTCGCCCATCGCCCGCATGACGAAAAACAGCATAAAGCCGATGATCATATAGACGAAAATAATCGACGGGCCGGCGAGGCTGATGGTTTTTCCGGACCCCATAAACAACCCGGTGCCGATAGCGCCGCCGATAGCGATCAACTGGATATGACGATTCGTAAGATTACGCCGTAGCGACTGCTCAGCCGGAGCCTCAGCAGCCTCAGCCACTTTGATCTGTTCTGACATGTTCGTTTCCTGTACCTGTCTGTGTTGTGGAGGCTCTGCTGGCCTCTATTTACGTGTTGAAATGACGATGTCCTTGGCGAAAGCATCATCGATATTAGGTAAGAATCGGAGGGTTGAATACTAAGATTTAAATATAATGTTAATTTTATGTTTAAAATGGGTGGCAAATCACTTTCACTTCGCGAAATGCATCACAAAAATACCCGCAATCCGCCTATTATCAAAATAAAATCGCGCTATTTCGCTTACGGGAAAACAATTCCCCGCCGCAGCGGGGAAATAAAAAGTCTTACAGGATTTCCAGCAGCTCGACTTCAAAGACCAGGGTGCTAAACGGCGGAATGGACGCGCCCGCGCCGCGCTCGCCGTAGGCCAGGTTGTGCGGAATGGTCAGTTCCCATTTGGAGCCGACCGGCATCAGGGTCAGCGCTTCAATCCAGCCCGCGATCACGCCGCTCACCGGGAATTCCGCCGGCTCGCCGCGCGCGACCGAGCTGTCAAACACGGTGCCGTCGATAAGCTTGCCGGTGTAGTGCACGCGCACGCGATCCTTACGGGACGGGATCGGGCCATCGCCCTGCGTCAGCACGCGGAACTGCAGGCCGGACTCGGTGCTGTTCACCCCTTCGCGCTCGCGGTTTTCGTCCAGATATTTCTGGCCTTCTACCGCCATCTCCTGCTGGCGCTCGCGACGCACGGCGTCGGCGCGTTCGTGGATTTCACGCAGCGCGCGATGCACCACGTCAACAGGAACGGCTGGCTGGTTGCCTTCCAGCGCGTCACGCAGCCCCGCCACCAGCGCTTCCGGCAGCAGACCCTGTAAGCCCGACTCGCGCAGTTGCTGTCCGACCTGTAAGCCAATGCCGTAGCTTGCCTGCGCTTCGATGGTGTCAAAAGAAGGGGTTGTCATGGGGTTATCCTTTCTCAATGGGAAAATTAGCGGGCAGCATAACAGTAGCGCCACGTCGGGTAAAATAATCCTCCGGCAAGGTGGTAAGGTCAGGGATGTCAGCGCGCTCACGAATGCGCGCTTTACTACCCGCATCAACCAGTTAGAACGCTATAATGGTACACTGGCGCGGCGAAGCGTTTGAGTGAATGAGGAGAAGACATGCCTGGACGAATTAAACCGCTACTGGCGCAGGTATGGCACGCCCCGGACCGCATCCGGCTGATGGACCCGCTGCCCCCCGCGCACCGACGCGGCATTATTCTTTGCGCGGTCGTCATCGCGCTCTGCTTTTTATGGCCTTCTCCCGACGAGCCGGAAACGCCGCAGCGCCGCGACGCGCAGCTCGATTTCAACCGCGCGCCGGAGACACCCGTACAGCCGCAGACGGTAGCGCCTGTGGAAACGCCGGAGGCGAACGTTCAGCAACCCGATTCCAGCGCGCCGGTGCAGCCGTTCCAGAATAATGATATTGAGCAGCAGTGGCGCACTTATCGCGTGGAATCCGGCAAAACGCTGGCGCAGCTGTTCCGCGATCACGGACTGCCGCCGGAAGATGTGTACGCGATGGCGAAAGTGGAAGGCGACGGCAAGCCGCTCAGTAATCTTCAGCAGGGGCAGATGGTGCAGGTTCGTCAGAACGCCAGCGGTGTGGTGACGGCGCTGACCATTGATACCGGTGATAATCAGCAGGTGCTGTTTACCCGCCAGCCGGACGGCAGTTTCCTGCGCGTGCGCTGAGACTTTTCAGCGTTTCAGAAAAGCAAAACGCCGGCACAAGGCCGGCGTCTTTACGTGCAGTTGAGTAAAAAATTACTCAGCAACCACGTTTACAGTCAGTTTAGCGAATACTTCGCTGTGAACCTGGAAGTCCACTTCGTGTTCGCCAGTGGTACGCAGAACGCCGTTCGGCAGACGAACTTCGCTCTTAGCCACTTCAACGCCAGCTGCAGTAACAGCGTCAGCGATGTCGCGAGTACCGATGGAACCGAACAGTTTACCTTCGTCGCCCGCTTTGGACGCGATGGTAACAGAGCCCAGCGCATTGATTTTCTCTGCGCGAGCTTCAGCAGCGGACAGAACGTCAGCCAGTTTGGCTTCCAGTTCAGCACGACGTGCTTCGAAGAACTCAACGTTTTTCTTGGTAGCCGGCACAGCTTTGCCCTGCGGAACCAGGAAGTTACGAGCGTAGCCCGCTTTAACGTTTACCTGGTCGCCCAGGCTGCCCAGGTTTGCTACTTTATCAAGCAGAATAACTTGCATTACCTTATCCTCTCAAAGTCGTATTAATGGACCGTGACCGATTACTGATGACGATCAGTGTACGGCAGCAGGGACAGGTAGCGAGCGCGTTTGATAGCGCGAGCCAGCTGACGCTGGTATTTTGCACGGGTACCGGTGATACGGCTCGGGACAATCTTACCGCTTTCGGTGATGTAGTTTTTCAGCGTAGCGATATCTTTATAGTCGATCTCTTGAACGCCTTCCGCGGTGAAACGGCAGAACTTGCGACGACGGAAATAACGTGCCATTTGGCTAGTCTCCAGAATCTATCAATTCAATCTGCTCGGCATGCAACACCATTTTGCTCAGTCCGTTCTTTGCCTTGTGGCAACTGATGAACCCCTGAACGGTGATTTGCGTGCCGACCGTTATACTGTGAGTAACGGCCTGGTTCTCGTGCCCGCTGATTATTACAGGCATCTGACACCACGCCTGCCGGTGGAAACCGGCCTCCTCCTGCACAGAACGATGCTCAAGCACGAACTGGCAATGAGGAATTCCTGATGGGCTGACCTTACGAAGGGGTGCCCTGCACACGGTGCCGGACAACACCAGACGGTTGGCCATCAGAATTACTCTTCAGAATCCCCAGCTTCAGCATCATCAGCGGTTTCGTTAGCGAAATCATCGCGACGCTCACGGCGCTCGTCTTTCGCTTTAACCATCGGAGAGGCTTCAGTTACGGCGTGTTTGGTGCGCATAACCATGCTGCGGATAACGGCATCGTTGAAGCGGAAGGTAGTTTCCAGCTCATCGATAACTTCCTGCGGCGCTTCAACGTTCATCAGAACGTAGTGTGCTTTGTGCAGTTTGTTGATCGGGTAAGCCAGCTGACGGCGGCCCCAGTCTTCCAGACGGTGGATCTTGCCTTCTGCACCAGTGATGGCAGCAGAGTAGCGCTCGATCATGCCCGGAACCTGTTCGCTCTGGTCAGGATGGACCATAAAAACGATTTCGTAATGACGCATCGAATTGCTCCTTACGGATTATTCAGCCTCCTGTCTGGGTCAGCCGCGGCCCGGGGAGGCAAGGAACGTGATTAAAGGGCGGCTGAAAAATTGACGCGTCATTCTAATGGCGGACCATGACAAACTCAAGGGCGCTGGTAAAAAAAACCGCAATCCTGGTTTATGCGCTGCGCCTCATCTAAAGGTGACGGCGGAAAAACGCCACCGTCGGCTCCAGCGCCTCGGGCGTAATCCGGTGCTTCACGCCCGGCTGCCACTGGCAGGTCAGGTTTTTATCAAGCGCCCGTTCGCGCAGCGCGTCGGCTAAACGCTGGCTCTGCGCCGCCGGCACGACGTCGTCCTCTTCGCCATGCCATAAAAAAAGCGGGCGATCCGAAAGAGGCGACAGGCGCGTTTGCGCATCCCAGGGCGCCAGCGCGGCTCTCACCGCGTCAGCTTCAGCGGCATCCGGCGGAAAGAGCGTATGCGAAAGCGAGCTAAACCAGCCGGAGCCCATCAGGCTCGCGACGCATTTTACTTCCGGGTGCTGCGTCATGATGCCAAGCGCGGTCATCCCGCCCATCGACGCGCCGCCTACAGCGAGTCTGCCGTCCGCCACCAGTCCTTCATCGATAATCGCGTCGCGCAGCGCCGGGTATTCCGTGAGCGTCGCATGAAGGATTTGCCAGAACTGCGTCATCCGCCGTTGCGCATCGCCGCTAAAACGCGCGCCGTGGTCGGGCGCGTCCGGCATGATCACGCGAAAACCGGCCTGCGCCAGCGCGACGGCGAAATAGCTGTAGACCGTTTTGGATGAGGTGAAGCCGTGATAAAAAATTACCGTCGGCAGCGCCTTATCACCTTTCGCCGCCGGCACCGCATGCAGCGCCTCATTATCCGCAAAACGCCGGGTCGAAATTTCAATCATACTTATCTCCTGCAAAACGTCTTTCCGGCAGAGGCCCCATGATGCCGGAACCAGCGCAACGCGCGGATTTTTATCGTGTTGAGAGCCAGATTACGCTTTTGCGATTTTTCATGACCAAAACCGCGCCCTGGTCGGCAAAACCGGCACAGGGCAAGTCCTTATTCCCTTACACTTACTACAATTAATGCCTGAGGTAACGAGAATGCATATGCGACGGCTTATTCCAGTATTCATGGTAGCGACCCTGACCGCCTGTAGCGCCCTGCAGGGCACGCCGCAGCCTGCGCCGCCGGTGGCGGATCATCCGCAGGAGATCCAGCGCTACCAGACGCAGGGGCTCGTCAAAATGGGCACCGTCACGACGCTACAGTATGGGTCACCGGATGACGCGCTGCGCGATATCGCCGCACAGGCAGGCGCCGCAGGCGCAGATTACTATCAGGTCATCTCCAATGACGACACCCTGTTGCCTGGCCGCTGGCATGCGCAGGCCATTTTGTACCGAAAGTAAGCGTAAGCCGCCGTTTTATTTAGCGAAATTTACACTGCTTTGCGTGCATTGATCGTACCTGCTGCACAATAGCTTTCGGACTGCGCCGGGAACCGGAGCGCTGCATTTATCGAAAAGGTGTAAGGGAGCTGACAATGAAACGATCGCTGGCTTTAACGTCGCTGTTGTTATCGGCGGGTCTGATTACCACTTCTGCGCAGTCTGCCGAAGAGGTGAATGCCGACAGGGTCACGGGCTTAAATGAAATTGGCGTGATTTCGGTGAACGATATTTCCGGCACGCCGCAGGAGATTGAAAAAGTCATCGCCTATAAAGCGGACGAACAGGGCGCTGCGTATTATCGAATTATTCAGATGCATGAAAATCAGCGCCCTGATAACTGGCATGTGCAGGCAATTATCTATAGTTGAACGTTCTTTAGCTAAATTCTGCTTTTTATTTGGCCTTGCCATGATCTAAATCAAAATATATTGAAACAAATATTTACATTTATCCACTAAATATTAGCTCATTGCTGCCGTTGAAGGTGCGGAATACTCGCCTATAAGAGCTTATTTATGACACTTTCAATTCAACGCTGGGGACTGGGCGCGAAGCTCTCATTCCTTACGGGCGTCGCGGTAGCGGCCCTTTTTTTATTGTTCACGTTCGCATTAAGCCACAAAGCCAGCCAGCAGCTGGAAGCGCTGGCGCTTGAAGATCTGCATAACCAGACCACAAGCGTGGTGGATATGGCGCAGATGTTCGACAGCAGCCTCAATGAAGAGGTGGCAAGCTTCACGAAACTCTTCAACAGTTTTATTCCGCAACCCATCAGCCGCGATGAAAGCCAGCTGCAGAGCATCAACGGCATCAGCGTGCCCACGCTCAAGGGCGCTGACACCTCCCTGCATGAAAACAACGCGCTGCCCGATGATTTCCTGACCCGCACCGGCGCTATCGCCACGCTGTTTGTCCGAAGCGGCGATAACTTTGTGCGCGTGGCGACCTCGCTGCGTAAAGAGGACGGCAGCCGCGCTATCGGCACGCAGCTCGATACCGCAAGCCCGGCGTTCGCGCCGGTCATGAAAGGCGAAACCTACCGCGGCCTGGCGCTGCTGTTCGGCAAACGCTACATCACGCAGTACGAGCCGGTGAAAGACGCCAGCGGCCAGGTTATCGCTATTCTGTTTGTCGGGGTGGATATCACCCGCTCCTGGCAGGTGATGCGCAATAAAATCCTTAATCGCCGCCTGGGCGACAGCGGGCATTTTTACGTCATTAACCGCGCGCCGGGTAAAACCTACGGCCAGTTCCTTTTCCATTCGAGCGATGAAGGCAAACGCCCGTCATGGCCGGACGCTGTCTTAAAACCGGTGCTGACCGAGCCGCAGGGAACGCTGGAGATGGAAAAAGACGACGGTCGCACCGCCCTTCTCAGCTTTACCCAACTGCCGGGCTGGAACTGGGCGATTGTCGGCGAAGTGGATAAAGCGACGCTGCTCAGCGGTGTGACGAACATGCGCAATCAATTCCTTGCCGCGGGCGTTATCCTCTCCCTGCTGTTTGCCGCCGCCTTTGTCTGGACCGTACGCCGCTGGCTCACCACCCCGCTGCGCAACGTCATTACGCTTGCGCGTCAGTACGCCGCAGGCGATCTGCGCGAAACCATCGACACGCGTCGCCAGGATGAAGTCGGCCAGCTTATCGACGCCATTAACGGCATCGGCAACGGCTTACAGCAGATTGTGAATCAGGTGCGCGATGCCGCAGGCGATATCAGCCACGGCACCCGCGCGCTGGCGTCCGACAGCGGCGAGATTAGCGAGCAGATTAACAAGCAGGCGAGCAGCGTGGAGGAAACCTCCGCGAGTATGGAACAGCTGGCGGCCACCGTGTCGCAAAACGCCGCCAACATGGAACAGACCCAAAGCCTGGTGAAAGAGGCGTCCGACGCCGTTCAGCACGGCGGCGAAACGGTCAGCAACGCGGTCAACACCATGAACGATATTCGCAGCGCCTCGCAGCGCATCGCGGATATCACGCATGTGATCGAGTCTATCGCCTTCCAGACCAACATCCTGGCGCTGAACGCCGCCGTGGAAGCGGCGCGCGCGGGCGAGCACGGTAAAGGCTTCGCGGTCGTGGCGCAGGAAGTCCGTGCGCTGGCGGCACGCAGCGCCAACGCGGTGAAAGAGATAGAACAGCTTATCAGCGACACGCTCGCTAAAGTCAGCGAAGGCCACGCGCTCTCCGAGCAGACGCGCAACGCGATGGAAGCCATCATCAGCCGTATCGGCCAGATTAATCAGCTGGTGACGGAAATTAACCACGCCTCGCACGAGCAGTCTGCCGGTATTGGTCAAGTGAATATCGCCATGCATCAGATTGGCGAAGCCACCCATATCAACGCCGAGCGCGTGACGCGCAGCGAGCAGACCGCGCAAATACTGCGCGAGAAAGGCAATCACCTGAACGAGCTGGTGAGCCTGTTCCGCCTGAAGGCGTAATCAGCCCGCCCCGCCCGTGGCGCGCAGTAGCGCCTGCGCCAGCACCGGCTCCGCCAGCGGGCTGTCGCCACGGGTATCCAGCATCATCCGGCACCAGGCCTGCGCCAGCGGCGGCGTCAGCGAACGCAGCACCTGGGCGCCGGTCGCCAGGAAAAAGAGCTGGGTGGTCATAGCGCGTCCGGCCGCTTCATCGGGCCTGCGCAACTGCCCCGCCAGCTGTCGCCAGGCGCGGTCGAAATGCCGGTCCTGTCCTTTTACCGCGTCAAACTCATCGCTCAGCATCTCCAGAACGCCCGGCTGGCGCGTCAGCACGCGCAATACATCAAGGCACATGATGTTGCCGGAGCCTTCCCAGATACTGTTGACCGGCATTTCACGATAAAGCCGCGGCAGTTCGCTCTCTTCGCAATACCCGATGCCGCCGAGCGCTTCCATCGCCTCCGCCACAAACGGAATGCCGCGCTTGCAGACGCCATATTTCGCGGCAGGCGTAAAGAGGCGGGCAAACGCCACTTCATGCGGCGATTCGCGCTGCTCCCAGGCGCGCGCCAGACGAAACAGCAGCGCGGTCTGCCCTTCCAGCTCCAGCGCCATGCGCCCGAGCACCTGACGCATCAGCGGCTGCTCAATAAGATTTTTGCCGAACGCCTGACGCTGATGGGTATGGTAAAGCGCCACCGCCAGCGCGCGGCGCATCAGCCCGTGGCTGCCGAGCGCGCAGTCAAAGCGCGTCATGCCGCCCATCCGCAGGATCTGGCGCACGCCTTCTCCCTCTTCGCCAAGCAGCCAGCCGAGCGCGTCGAGAAACTCCGCCTCGCTGCTGGCGTTCGAGCGGTTGCCGAGTTTATCTTTCAGGCGTTCAAGGCGCACCGCGTTGCGCTGACCGTCCGGCAAAAAGCGCGGCACGAAGAAACACGAAAGACCGCCTTTCGTCTGCGCCAGCACCAGATGCGCGTCGCTTTGCGGCACTGAGAAAAACCACTTATGGCCCACCAGCCGGTACGCCTCGCCGGGGCCGCGCGCCGCGACGGGTTCCGCACGGGTGGTATTACTGAGCACATCTGAACCACCCTGTTTTTCCGTCATGCCCATGCCGATAAGCAGCCCGCGCTTCTGCGCGCCGGGCAGCAGGTGGGAATCGTAGCGATCGCTTGCCAGCGGAGTCTGCCAGTCGGCGAACAGCGGCGGCAGATGGGCCTGTAACAGCGGTGTCGCGGCAAACGTCATGGTAATCGGGCATAACGTGCCTGCTTCCACCTGCGCGTGCAGAACGAAACGCGCGGCGCGGGCGACCAGCGCTCCCTCGCGCGCCGTCGCAAGCCACGGCAGATTATGAACCCGGTTAGCGAACAGCCCCTGCATCAGCAGGTGCCACGCCGGATGAAAACGCACGTCGTCAAGACGTTCGCCGCGCGCGTCATAGCGCAACAGTTCTGGCGGATTGGCGTTCGCCAGTCGCCCTAACTCCAGCGACTCCGCCGTGCCAAGCTGCTGGCCGATGCTTGCGAGCAGCTCAGCGTCCCAGCCCGCGCCTTCGCGCAGCACCGCCTCGCGCAGCGCGGTATCGGAAAGAAACAGATTGCTGTTATTGAGCGCGACGGGCTGGTTAAACACCGTGTGGGTTTGCCAGTGCATAATCCCTCTCCTTACCTGTGACAACAGCGTTAAGTATGGAGGGAGAGGGAAAAGAAACTGCCCGTCTGCTTCACAAAAGCGAAAAGCCGTCAGCCGGCGATATAGTGAGGAATGAAGCGTGAGGTGTCTTTGGTGATAAGCGAGACATCTTCGCGAATGCCGATGCCCGCAGGCTCATCGCCGACGATCCAGCTGCCGAGCAGCGTATAGCTGTCGCCAAAGCGCGGCAGCGCCTGAAACGCCTGCCAGATAACGGGCTCGTTGCCGTAATCGCCCTCTTCGTGAGCCAGCACCTGGTCGGCGTTATCAAACAGCGTCACGTTGCCGCCTTCGCGCGAAAACAGCGGCTTGCGAACGTAGCCTGCATAGCCCGCAAGCGCCTGCGCGACATCATGCCGCTCGCGCGCGAAATCGTCGTTGAACCACGCCGGTAACAGGTTGGGATGGCCGGGAAACTGCGCCCAGAGCAGCGGCAGCAGTCCTTTATTGCTGAGAATGCTTTTCCACAGCGGCTCATACCAGCGCTCGGCGCGCTTACAGAGCAGCGGGCCGTTGTCGTCGCGCATCATCCACTCCAGCGGATAGAGCTTAAACGCCTGCCGGATGACGTTATCGTCCAAATCCGTCAGCACGCCGCCAAGTCCCAGACCGATCTCTTCGATATAGATAAAACGCGTCTCAAGGCCCGCCTGCCGCGCGCAGTCTTCCAGGTACAGCACCGTGCCGCGATCCTCGTCGGACTCCTGGCAGCAGCTGAAATAGAGCGGCTCAGGCGTCGCTATCTCCGCCAGACGCGCGATGAGCTTCTCCTGGAGGCTGTTGAATTGATCGGCATCGCGCGGGATACCCCCCTGGCGGCGCGCATCCTCCAGCCACTGCCACTGGAAGTAAGCAGATTCATACAGCGAGGTGGGCGTATCGGCGTTGTATTCCAGTAACTTTACTGGCCCCTGCCCGGTCCAGACAAAATCCATGCGCCCGTAGAGCGACGGATCCTGGTCTTGCCAGCTTTGGGCGATGGCGTCCCAGTACAGCTCAGGAATGGCGAGTTGCTCAAGCAGGCGCGCATCGCGCGCGGCACTATCCACCACGTCAAGGCACATCTCGTGCAGCTCTGCGGTAGGCGCTTCTATCTGCTCTTCAATCTGGCGCAGCGTAAAGCGGTAGGCGCGGCTTTCATCCCAGTAGATTTCATCGTCGATGATATGAAAGTGAAAGCCGTGTTCGTGCGCGATACGCGCGAGATCCGGGCGCACCGGCGTCTGATGGCGCAGCATTTAGCCTCCCCAGCTACTGCGGGAGCTGGATGAACGGCCAAAGCCGCCGCGGGAAATCGTCGTGGCGCTGCGAGTGACGAGGCTGTGGCTGCTGGCGCTGGCGCCGGAACGATTGCCGCCGCGCCAGACATAATCGCCAGACGCGTTTTGCCAGACAGGGCGCGTGTAGTAGTAGTGATAGCCGGAGCCTGAGGTGTAATACGACGACGAGGAGTCATCCAGCTCGCGCTTTTTGTCTCTGTTGCTCGCCAGCAGGAAGCCCGCCATCATCGGCACCCAGGTTTTCGCCACGCCGTCGTAATAGCAGTTATTGCCATACGCGGTGCTACAGGCGTCCCAGGTGAGCTTCGGCGGGATATCTTTTTCAAACTCGGCTTTAGCGGTATTCCAGGCGTTGGTGCAGAGATCTGCCGGGTTCCCGTCCTCACGGCACTCCTCGGGCGTCGAGTAATAGACCCCGTCGCCGTCATTGTCGTTATCGCCGGTATCCTGACAGGCTTTGAGGCCGAAAAACGCCGCGCCGCCCATGATGGCGAGGGTCAGTATTTTCGGCCCTTTGCGTTCCGGCTCCGGGCGTGGAAGAAATTTCAGATCCGAGGTGTTAGCAACCGGATGACCGCCTTTTTTCTTTCCACGTCTTTTCCTTGCTGCCGACATAGCCTTCCTTGTTATTACGTTTTACCAGGTCATGCAGGCCGCGTTCAGAATACCGCCCGCCAGCGACGCCACGCCCATAAATATTGCGGCCGCAACGTTGCGGTTAATAATTTTCTCGCTCAGTTTCGGCATGTACAAACGCACGCCGCCGTAGATTATAAGCTGGACGACGAGCGCGATCGCCCCCCAAATCAGATAGTCCGTGATGCTGACTGAGTTGATCGCCGCGCTGGCGAGCGGCACCACATAGCCTAAAATCGCGCCGCCGAAGGTAATCGCCGCCGCGCTGTTATTCTCTTTGATTAATGTCCACTCATCGTGAGCGGTAATGCGGGTGTAGATGAACATGAAACAGTTGATCATCGCCAGCCCGATAAAAAAGTAAGCGCAAAACGCCATCAGTCCGTGGAATGTCTGCACGGTTGCATCTCCTGAGTCCAGTTAGAGGTATTGATTAAACAGGCAAACAGCCTGTGGCGCTTATAGTAGCAGCGGAGTTTAGGGTTTCTGGCGCTTTAATAAAACTTTACACAGGAACTGGACGCAATAAAAAACCCTCCGCAGAGGGTTTTACGATTAGCTGCGCTGACGCACGGCTTCGAAGAGACAGATACCGGTCGCCACCGAGACGTTCAGCGAGGAGACGCTGCCCGCCATCGGGATGCTGATAAGCTCATCGCAATGTTCACGGGTGAGACGGCGCATCCCTTCCCCTTCCGCGCCCATCACCAGCGCCAGAGGGCCGGTCATTTTGCTCTGGAAGAGGGTGTGATCCGCTTCGCCCGCCGTGCCGACGATCCAGACGTTCTCTTCCTGCAACAGACGCATGGTGCGCGCGAGGTTGGTCACGCGGATCAGCGGCACGCTTTCCGCCGCGCCGCAGGCGACTTTTTTAGCGGTCGCGTTAAGCTGCGCGGAGCGATCTTTTGGCACGATCACCGCATGTACGCCCGCCGCGTCAGCGCTGCGCAGGCAGGCGCCGAGGTTATGCGGATCGGTCACGCCGTCCAGGATCAACAGGAACGGCTGCGCGTGCGCCGCCAGCAGATCCGGCAGATCGTTTTCGCCATACTGACGCCCCGGCTTGACGCGGGCGACGATACCCTGGTGCACCGCGCCATCCGCTTTTTCATCCAGCCACTGGCGGTTTGCCACCTGCACCGGCACGCCCTGCGCTTCCAGCGCGTGGATCAGCGGCAGCAGACGTTTATCTTCACGCCCTTTCAGAATAAACACTTCCTGAAAACGCTCGGGAGCGCGCTCCAGCAGGGCCTGCACCGCGTGGATGCCGTAAATCATTTCACTCATGAATGGTACTCGTTATGGGCGGCGAGCCGCCCGGTGTTAGGCAATACGTAATAAATCGGGCCTGGCTCGCAGGCCCCGCGATTACTCGTCGCGCTTTTTCTTCGCCGCGCGCTTCGCTTTGGTGGCGGCCGCGATTTTCTGCGTTTTTGCCGACGGTTTTTTACTGCTTTTCGCCGGCTTGTCGCTCTTCTCAGCGCGTGCCGCGCTGTCTTTCTTCACCTTTCCACGGCCTTTTTCGCTGCGAAACGCCTCGTTGGGTTCGAAATTCTGGCGCTTGCCGACCTGACGACGGCTGCGGTTTTTACCACCACCGCCGCCTCGTTTCTCGCGCTCGCGTGCGGTTTTACCCACGTTACGCGGCCCGCGCTCGCTGGAGATGAGCGAGAAATCGATTTTGCGCTCGTCCATGTTAACCGCTTCGACTTTGACTTCGACGCGGTCGCCCAGACGATACGTCTGGCCGCCGGATTCGCCAATCAGACGCTGGCCGACCTGATCAAAGCGGTAGTAGTCGTTATCCAGCGACGAGACATGCACCAGACCGTCGATAAAGAGATCGGTCAGGCGCACGAAGAATCCAAAGCCGGTGACGCTTGAAATCACGCCGGAGAAGGTCTGGCCGACCTGATCCTGCATGAAGTCGCACTTCAGCCAGTCCGCCACTTCACGGGTAGCTTCATCGGCGCGGCGTTCGGTCATGGAGCAGTGCTGGCCCAGTTGCAGCATCTCTTCCATGGTGTAGTGCCAGCCGCCGCTCTCGGTGGTGTTGCCTTCGTGACCCTGCTCTTTGGCGATCAGGTATTTAATCGCGCGGTGCAGCGTAAGATCCGGGTAGCGGCGAATCGGCGAGGTAAAGTGCGCGTAGGATTGCAGCGCGAGGCCGAAGTGGCCGCGGTTTTCCGGATCGTAAATCGCCTGTTTCATCGAGCGCAGCAGCATGGTTTGCAGCATCTCGTGATCGGGACGATCGGCGATGGAATCGAGCAGCTCGGCGTAATCGCGCGGCTCCGGCTTGTTGCCGCCCGGCAGCTCAAGGCCCAGCTCCGCCAGTACAGAGCGGAACGAGGTGATCGCTTCATTGGTCGGACGGTCGTGAATACGGAACAGCGCCGGCTCTTTGTGTTTCTCGACAAAGCGCGCCGCCGAGATGTTGGCGAGGATCATGCACTCTTCGATGAGCTTGTGCGCGTCGTTACGCTGGGTCTGCTCAATACGATCGATACGGCGCTCGGCGTTGAAGATAAACTTCGCTTCTTCGCTCTCAAACGAGATGCCGCCCCGCTCGGTGCGCGCCTCTTCCAGCGCTTTATACAGCGTGTGCAGCTCTTCGAGATGCTTCACCAGCGGCTGATACTGGCTGCGCAGATCTTCATCGCCCTGGAGAATATGCCACACCTTGGTGTAGGTCAGGCGGGCGTGCGAGCTCATCACCGCTTCATAGAATTTATAGCCAGTGAGACGGCCTTTGGCGGAGATGGTCATCTCGCAGACCATACAGAGGCGATCCACCTGCGGGTTCAGCGAGCACAGGCCGTTGGAGAGCACTTCCGGCAGCATCGGGACGACCTGTGACGGGAAGTAAACCGACGTGCCGCGGTTGCGCGCTTCGTTATCAAGCGGCGTCGGCGGGCGCACATAGTAGCTGACGTCGGCGATAGCCACCCACAGGCGCCAGCCGCCGCCGCGTTTTTTCTCACAGAATACGGCGTCGTCAAAGTCGCGGGCGTCTTCGCCGTCGATGGTGACGAGCGGCAGATTGCGCAAATCGACGCGCCCCACTTTGGCCTCTTCCGGCACTTCTTCTTTCAGGTGCGCAATCTGTTCTTCAACGGCTTTCGGCCAGACGTAAGGGATTTCATGGGTGCGCAGCGCCATATCCACGGCCATGCCGGTGCCCATGTTGTCGCCGAGCACTTCAACAATTTTACCGATCGCTTTGGTGCGCCGCGTCGGGCGCTGGGTCAGCTCGACAACCACGACATAGCCCATGCGGGCGCCCATCACCTCTTCCGGCGGGATCAGGATATCGAAGCTCAGACGGCTGTCGTCCGGCACCACGAAGCCGACGCCCGCGTCGGTGAAATAGCGCCCGACAATATTGCTCTGCTTCGGCACCAGCACGCGTACGATGCGCGCTTCGCGGCGGCCTTTGCGGTCTGAACCGAGCGGCTGCGCCAGCACGATATCGCCGTGAATGCAGGTTTTCATCTGCTCAGAAGAGAGATAGAGATCGTCTTTGCGTCCTTCGACGCGTAAAAAACCGTAACCGTCGCGATGGCCGATGACGGTGCCTTTTTGCAGATCAAGACGTTCCGGCAGCGCATAGCACTGGCGGCGGGTAAAGACTAACTGGCCGTCGCGCTCCATGGCGCGCAGGCGGCGACGCAGCGCTTCCAGCTGCTCCTCGCCTTCAATGCCGAGTTCGGACGCCAGTTCATCGCGGTTAGCCGGTTTTTCACGTTTGGTTAAATGCTCAAGGATAAATTCCCGGCTCGGGATAGGGTTGGCGTACTTCTCAGCTTCTCGTTCCTGAAAAGGATCGTGTGACATAGCGGTTCCTCCGTTGTCATCAGTGGCGCGAATGCGTCATTCCACCAGCAATAATTTGTAGAGCGGCTGGTTTTCCTGCACTAAATCGGCCAGCGTGTAGTTATCCAGTTCCTGAAGAAAGCGCGCCACCGCGTCGCCCAGCACCTGTTTCAGGCGACACGCGGGGGTGATGTGACAGAACGCGCTACTACAGTTCACTATAGACAGGGGCTCCAGCTCACGCACGACATCCCCAATGCGGATGGTTGCGGCTGGTTTGCCAAGGCGGATCCCGCCGTTTTTGCCCCTCACGGCGGTGACATAGCCCGCACGACTAAGCTGGTTGATAATTTTGACCATATGATTGCGGGAGACGCCATACACCTCGGTGACTTCAGAAATGCTGGTCATGCGGCCTTCCGGCAAGGACGCCATATAGATCAAAGCCCGTAGCCCGAAATCGGTAAAACTCGTTAACTGCACATCAACCTCAGAATATGGGAGGGGAAAAACGCGGTTCGCCCAGAGGGCGATATATTGATGATAAACCAGCCATATGTCAGGCGGCTAATTTATTTGAAAAAGGCGGGTAAAAACCGGGAAAAACAAAGGGCGCGTTTGCCGCGCCCCTGGTCACATTATGCGTCGAACGGATCGCGCAGGATCATGGTTTCGGTACGATCCGGACCGGTAGAGATGATGTCGATCGGCACGCCGGTGACTTCTTCAATACGTTTGATGTAATTCAGCGCCGCCTGCGGCAGGCCGTCACGCTCTTTCACGCCGAAGGTGGATTCAGACCAGCCCGGCATGGTTTCGTAAATCGGCTCGATACCTTCCCAGTCATCCGCCGCCATCGGGGTGGTGGTGACTTCGCGGCCATCCGGCATACGGTAAGCGACGCAGATTTTCACCTCTTCCAGAGCGTCCAGGACGTCCAGTTTGGTCAGGCAGAAGCCGGACAGGGAGTTGATCTGCACGGCGCGGCGTACCGCGACCGCATCCAGCCAGCCGGTACGACGGCGACGGCCGGTGGTAGCGCCGAATTCATTGCCTTTTTTGCACAGGAATTCGCCGATGTCGTCGAACAGCTCGGTCGGGAACGGGCCTGCGCCCACGCGGGTGGAGTAGGCTTTGATAATGCCGAGCACGTAGTCCACATAACGCGGGCCAATGCCGGAGCCGGTCGCTACGCCGCCTGCGGTGGTGTTGGAGGAAGTCACATACGGGTAGGTGCCGTGGTCGATATCCAGCAGCGTGCCCTGCGCGCCTTCAAACATGATGAAGTCGCCGCGCTTACGCGCCTGATCCAGCAGATCGGAAACGTCCACCACCATGCTGGTCAGCACGTCGGCAATCGCCATCACGTCGTCCAGCACTTTCTGGTAGTCAACGGCTTCAACTTTGTAGAAGTTCACCAGCTGGAAGTTGTGGTATTCCAGCACTTCTTTCAGTTTTTCAGCGAAGGTGGCTTTATCGAAGAGATCGCCCACGCGCAGACCGCGACGTGCGACTTTGTCTTCATAGGCCGGGCCAATGCCGCGACCGGTGGTGCCGATGGCTTTGGCGCCGCGCGCTTTCTCACGCGCGACGTCGAGCGCAACGTGGTAGTCGAGGATCAGCGGGCAGGCTTCGGATAACAGCAGACGTTCGCGAACCGGGATGCCACGGTCTTCCAGTTCCTTCATCTCTTTCATCAGCGCGGCAGGCGACAGCACGACGCCGTTACCAATGATGCTGGTGACGTTATCGCGAAGAATGCCCGAGGGGATAAGATGGAGGACGGTTTTTTCACCGTTGATTACGAGAGTATGGCCTGCGTTGTGACCGCCCTGGTAGCGTACAACATATTTAGCCCGTTCAGTCAGAAGATCGACGATCTTCCCTTTACCTTCGTCACCCCATTGGGTGCCCAGTACGACGACGTTGTTACCCATTTTTCAAAATCACCGTTTGCTTAAAAAAGGATTCTAACACCAGCTTTGCTGATGTTCAGCCCTTTTTGTATACAAATTTCGTCGATTTTGCCCGATTTTTATTCAGTTAATCGTTTTCCTCAACATGTAGTAGATCACAATCCCGGCAACCACAAGACCCCCGCCGAAACGGCGTAATAAAGTGTCCGGCATTTGCGCCACAGAGACGATCATCCGCCGCCATACGCGCGGAAAAAGCAGCGGGCCGAGCCCTTCAACCACCAGCACCAGCGCAAGCGCCAGCAAAACCGTTGTATTCATTGTGCGTAAAACCTGCATAAAAAAAGAGCCGGCAATCACCGGCTCTTGTTAAGGGTCAGGGCTTAGCGTGCGCTATTGGCCGGCGTTTTCATATAGCGGAAGAAATCGCTGTCCGGGCTTAACACCATTACGTCCTGATTGGAGTTAAAGCTGCTCTCGTAGGCACGCAGGCTGCGGATAAAGGCGTAGAAATCCGGATCCTGGCTGAACGCGTCGGCGAACAGTTTCGCGGCTTCGGCATCGCCTTCACCCCGCAGGATACGCGCCTGACGCTCAGCTTCCGCAAGCGTACGGGTCACTTCGTAATCCGCCGCCGCGCGCAGTTTCTCGGCCTCTTCCTGGCCCTGCGAACGGTGACGACGGGCGACCGCTTCACGCTCGGCGCGCATACGGTTGAAGATAGCTTCCGAGACTTCCGCCGGCAGGTTGATCTGCTTGATACGCACGTCAACCACTTCAATACCGAGCGCCGCCATGCTGTTCGGGTTGATCACCGGCACTTTGCCGTTGGTCTCTTCGGTCACACGTTTCGCCGCAGAAGCGATAGCGTCATCCGCCGCCGGGGTTTCGACTTCATCTTCGGTGCCCGCAGAGCCGGAGTTCAGCGCTTCGCGCACTTCAGAAGTCAGACGACCACGGGAATCGGTGACGATGTCTTTCACGTCGAGACGACCGATTTCAGAACGCAGACGGTCCGAGAACTTACGTTTCAGCAGGACTTCCGCCTGAGAGAGATCGCCGCCGCCTGTCGCCAGGTAGTAACGGCTGAAATCGCTGATACGCCACTTAATGTAAGAATCGACGATCAGGTCTTTCTTCTCTTTGGTGACGAAACGATCCGCCTGGTTATCCATGGTCTGGATACGGGCGTCCAGCGTCTTCACCGACTCGATAAATGGCATTTTAAAGTGCAGGCCAGGCTCATACACTTTCGGCTTGTTATCGTTGTCGCGCACAACTTTACTGAATTGCAGGATGATGCCGCGCTCACCCTCTTTCACCACAAAAATCGAGGTGTAAAGCACCACCAACGCGATGATGATTACCGCAATGACTGACTTACGCATCGTTATTCACTCCCTTCGCGCTGGTAATCGTTACGCTGCGCGTTGGCACGGCGTTGATCCATAATATCGCCACGGCCAGAAGACGCGCTGTTGCTCGCGCCGCTGTTGCCGCTGCCTGAGACCGGCGGCAGACGCAGCAGCGGGTTGCCGCTGTTGTTGTCGTCGCTCGCGGCAGGCGCGGAGCCGCCTTTCAGCATCTGATCCAGCGGCAGCACCATCAGGTTTCCGCCTTTATCGTTGACCAGCACTTTACGGGTGTGGCTCAGCACTTTTTCCATGGTTTCGATATACAGACGCTCGCGGGTGATTTCCGGCGCGGCTTTGTATTCCGGCAGGATCTTCGCAAAGCGCGCCACTTCACCCTGGGCTTCCAGGACAGTCTGCGTTTTATACGCGCGGGCCTCTTCCAGAATACGCTGCGCCTGACCGTTCGCACGCGGCTGCACTTCGTTGGTGTACGCTTCCGCTTCACGAATGTACTGCTGCTCGTTTTCACGGGCGGCAATCGCGTCGTCAAACGCGGCTTTCACCTCTTCCGGCGGGCGAGCAGCCTGGAAGTTAACGTCCAGCAGCGTGATGCCCATGTTGTACGGACGAATGGTCTCTTCCAGTTCGCGCTGAGTATCGCTACGGATAACGGTACGGCCTTCCGTCAGAATGCGGTCCATGGTGTATTTGCCGATAACGCCGCGCAGGGCGCTGTCGGTGGCCTGACGCAGGCTGTCGTCCGCGTTGGCGACGCTAAAGAGATAGCGCTGCGGATCGGTGACGCGGTACTGCACGTTCATCTCAACGCGCACTACGTTTTCGTCAGACGTCAGCATGATGCCGGAGGCGGCCAGCTCGCGCACGGCTTCCACGTTCACCGGCACCACTTCATCGATAAAGGTCGGTTTCCAGTTAAGACCAGGCTCAACCAGATGACTGAATTTGCCAAAACGCGTCACAACGCCGCGCTCAGCTTCTTTAATGGTATAGAACCCGGTGACGGCCCATAAGATGACCGCAGCCGCCGCGACGATACCCACAATGCGTCCGCCGACCGGGCTGCGCGGCTCCTGCGAAGAGCCGCCGCCTTTACCACCGCCAATGCCGCCCAGCTTTTTACTGAGCTTACGGAAGATATCATCCAGATCCGGCGGCCCCTGCTCGCGACCGCCTTTATTTCCCCCAGAGTTGCCGCCAGGCTTGCTGCTTCCCCACGGGTCGCGGTCCTGTCCGTTATTACCGGGCTGATTCCACGCCATGTTTATGCTCCATATTTGTTATGCGGTGATATACCTTTCGTCCTTCAGGCGGCGTGATGTTGTGCGCTTTTACAATGCTAAAAAGAAAAGCGCGGCCGCCATCATGCCGCCTGAGTCCATCCGGGTACCCCCCAAAGGGGAATATTTTCAGGCTTCGGCCAGCCGGTTAGACCACGTAGTCAACCAATGCCGGTTCCTGTTTACAGAGGCGACGCCAGTCAACGATAGGCATGCGAACCTGCAGCCCGACGCAACCGTCCTCCTCCATCCACTCTTTTTCGATCGCCTGAAGCTGGTAAAACCGGCTCCGCAGACGCCCCGCTTCCGGCGGAAGACGCAGCGCACGCTGGACTATTTCGCCGGAGAGACGTTCCGTCAGTGCCTGGAAAAGCAGTGGCACGCCCGCCCCCGTCTGCGCGGAAAGCCACACGCGGATGGGCAAATTCTCATCGTTCCTGTCGATACGCGGCTCGAAATCCTCCAGCATGTCGACTTTATTCATCACCAGCAGCGTCGGGATCTCGTGGGCGTCTATCTCTTCGAGCACGGTATTAACCGCCTCGATGTTTTCCGCCATGCGCACATCCGCGGCGTCGATCACATGCAGCAGCAGCGTCGCCTGACGCGTCTCCTGCAGCGTGGCTTTAAACGCGGCGACGAGATCGTGCGGCAGATGGCGGATAAACCCGACCGTATCCGCCAGCACCGTTTCGCCGACATCCGCGACATCTATGCGGCGCAACGTCGGGTCAAGCGTGGCGAACAGCTGATCCGCTGCATACACCTCAGCCGTGGTGATTTGGTTAAACAGGGTGGATTTGCCGGCGTTGGTGTAGCCCACCAGAGAGACGGTGGGAATATCGGCTTTGGTGCGCGACCGACGTCCCTGCTCTCGCTGCTTCTCGACGCGCTCCAGCCGCGAGAGGATCTGAGTAATACGGTTACGCAGTAAACGACGGTCGGTTTCCAGCTGGGTTTCACCCGGGCCGCGCAGGCCGATACCGCCTTTCTGGCGTTCAAGGTGGGTCCAGCCGCGCACCAGTCGCGTGGCTAAATGGCGCAGCTGCGCCAGCTCAACCTGCAGCTTACCTTCATGGGTACGCGCACGCTGGGCGAAAATATCAAGAATCAGGCCGGTGCGGTCGAGAACGCGACACTCGCACAGACGCTCCAGGTTACGTTCCTGGGCCGGGGTCAACGCATGATCAAAAAGGACAACTGACGCCCCAGTGGCTTTGACTGCATCGGCAATCTCAACGGCTTTACCTTCACCAACAAAATACTTTGGGTGCGGCGCTTTACGGCTACCGGTAATCACCTGTAATGCTTCGACACCGGCGGAAGAGACCAGGGATTCGAACTCCTGGAGGTCTTCCATATCTTTGTCTTGCGTAAAATAGATGTGTACCAGCACCGCCTGCTCACCGGCATCATAACGGTCAAACAAGCGTAAACCCTCTTAAAATACCAGCGGGGAACACAGACGAACTGGTCCCCCGACATGGAGCAACAGCCAGGCCTTACTCGGCGTCTTCGCTATCCTGAGAGGCAGCGGAAGATGGCTGTGCGTTGTTGCTGTGATGGTAGTTACTGGAACCGCCACCCGCGTTGTTGCTATGGTGAGAAACCGGACGAGACGGCACCACGGTCGAGATCGCGTGCTTATAAACCATCTGGCTGACCGTGTTTTTCAACAGGATCACGAACTGATCGAAAGATTCAATCTGACCTTGCAGCTTAATACCATTCACCAAATAAATAGAAACTGGAACACGTTCCCGACGCAGCGCGTTGAGGAACGGATCTTGCAAAGATTGCCCCTTAGCCATTCTATCTTTTCCTTATATGCTTGTTGTTTATACTCTTGAACCCTTGGGCTCTGAAAAACTGCGTAAAAATCCGCGCACGATACGGTTCAATTGTACACATTCATTGTTGCTTCGCACCAATAACCTGTAACACATCGCTGTACGCCTGTTCAGGCATTTCACTGTCGAGCCAGTGTACGCCTTCCCAACCGCGCAGCCAGGTCATTTGCCGCTTCGCTAACTGTCTCGTGGCGCAAATACCTCGATAAACCATTTCGTCGTATGAGATTTCGCCCGCCAGATAAGACCACATCTGCCGGTATCCCACGCAACGAACGGAAGGCATGTCCGTATGCAAATCTCCACGGGCAAATAACGCCCGGACTTCTGCCTCAAAACCTGAAGCTAACATCTGGTGAAAACGCTGCTCAATGCGCTGATGGAGCAGTTCACGGCTCGCCGGGGCGATGGCGAACTGATGCACCTGATAGGGCAGAGCTTCTCCTGACGTCTGCGTCAGTTCCGTTAAAGTTTTACCCGAAATGAAAAAAACTTCCAGTGCCCGGGAAAGCCTTTGCGGATCGTTGGGATGGATTCGCTGCGCCGCGACAGGGTCGATATCCTGAAGCTTGCGGTGTAATGCGTCCCACCCCTGCTCTGCTGCCTGTCGTTCAATTTCCGCTCTGATGGCCGGATCCGCTGACGGAAGCGGCGAAAGCCCTTCCAGCAGCGCCTTAAAGTAGAGCATGGTGCCGCCTACCAGCAGCGGTATGCGCCCGGCGGCGACAATCTCCGCCATCGCTTTTAGCGCATCGCGGCGGAAATCGGCCGCGGAGTAAGCCTGCGCGGGATCGATAATATCCAGCAAGCGGTGCGGCGCCTGCGACAATTCGTGCGCATCAGGCTTGGCGGTGCCGATATCCATGCCCTTATAAACCAGCGCGGAATCCACGCTAATCAACTCCACCGGCAGCGTCTGGCGCAGGCGAATGGCTAACGCCGTTTTGCCGGAAGCTGTCGGCCCCATCAGAAAAATCGCCTTCGGAAGGCCGGTATTACTTACATCATTCATGTGTCAGGGCATTCATCGCCGGTTGTAAATCAATAAGTTGCAATAAACCACCCGGCGGCGTTTTCACCATCTGCGGACACAGCCTTTCGAGCTCCGCCAGCGTCGCGATGGCTTGCGCGACGCTCCACGGTTGCGCGATGACCAAATGGCGGGCAAGCCATCCGGCAACAGCGGCATCGTCAGCGTTTGGTTGCTGCGCCAGGTAGCCTATCAGTTCAGGAATCAAGATTTGTAAATTTTGTTGGCGTAAGGGTAAAGGCACTGCACGAATTGTCACATGATGCCCATCGAGCACGGTTTCAATCCCCAGACGCGCCAGTTGCGGCTGCGCGCGCGTCATCACCTCGCGCTCATCGCCGGAAATTTTCAGACGAACCGGAATCAGCAGCGGCTGCGCGCAGGGCGCTTCATCACCTGGCAACAGCTGCGCCTGTTTGAGACAACGCTCCGCCACGCTTAAGGCCAGCAGCATTAGCTTACCGTCGCGCTCCAGTAGCGCCACGTTTTCCGACACCAGCGTCAGTACGCGTCCAAAACTGTGCGAATGCCCGTCCAGCGCAGGCACAGGCGGCACTGCTTCACGCGTCGCGGCAGTCGCGGGCGCGGCAGGCGGCGGCGTCACCGCGGGCGTCTCCAGCAATTGCTTATACAACGCGCCTTGCTGTTTCTGGTAGCCCGGCGTCGCATTCGGCCAGCCGCCGTTGCTGGCGCCGCTGCGCCCGGCGCCTGTACCGCCGCCCGCTGACGCACCGCCGGAAGCATAGCGCGGCGCGTCGCTTTCGCGAATGGTTGCGCGCTCACGCTCGCGCGGCGCCGGGTCGGCAAACTGGTTTTTGCCCGCCGCGACGCGGTTTTCCGGCTGCCAGCGCGGCGCGTCTTCGGCAGGTTCATCAAGCGAGAGCGGGTTTGCCGCCCGCTGCTGCAGCACGCTCACCACACCCTGATAGATAAAATCGTGCACCAGCCGCGACTGGTGGAAACGCACCTCATGCTTGGCCGGATGCACATTCACATCCACCTGATGCGGATCGATTTCCAGATACAGCACATAGGCAGGCTGCTGATCGATGCCGAGCTTATCTTCGCAGGCCTGGCGAATCGCGTGATTAATCAACCGGTCGCGCATCATACGGCCATTCACATAGCAGTACTGGATTTCGGCCAGCGCCGCCGTGGTGGCTTTCGGCTCCGCCACCCAACCGCGCAGCGCCAGATCGCCGTGCTGCCACTCGATAGCCAGCGCCTGCTCAAGAAACGCCGGGCCGCAAATGCTGCCAAGACGGCGTTCGCGCGGCGCATTGCCCTGCACGGCCCGATACTGGCGCATCATTTTGCCGTTGTGGCTGAGATTAATCGTCACGTCAAAGCGCGCCAGCGCGATACGCCGCACCACTTCGTCAATGTGCGTGAATTCGGTTTTCTCGGTGCGCATAAATTTGCGCCGCGCGGGGGTGTTGTAGAACAGATCCAGCACTTCCAGCGTCGTGCCGACCGGGTGCGCCGCCGGTTTGACGGTCACCTCCATATCGCGGCCTTCGGCGTACGCCTGCCAGGCTTCCTGCTGGTCGGCGGTGCGTGAGGTCAGCGTGAGACGCGATACCGAGCTGATACTGGCCAGCGCTTCGCCGCGAAAGCCGAGGCTGATAATGGCTTCGAGATCGTCCAGCGAGGCGATTTTACTGGTGGCGTGACGCGCCAGCGCCAGCGCCAGCTCGTCTTTTTTAATGCCAGCGCCGTTATCGCGAATGCGGATAAGCTTCGCGCCGCCACGCTCGATATCGATGTCAATACGCGTGGCGCCCGCGTCGAGGCTGTTTTCCACCAGCTCTTTCACGACCGACGCAGGGCGCTCCACCACCTCGCCCGCGGCGATCTGGTTCGCAAGCTGCGGCGGCAGAACCTGAATCGGCATGAACTCTCCTTACTGAATCACGGTGACCTGGCTTGTGGCGTTGTCAGCGGAGCGGGCGGTCTGCCCCGTTCCGCCGTCACCCTTTGGCGCGGCCTGGAGCGGATGCGCAATAAAGTAGTTACGCAGCCCCTGATAAATGGCTTCGGCGATTTGCTGCTGATAATCATCGCTTGCCAGCAAACGCTCTTCGCCGGTGTTGCTGATAAAACCGGTCTCCACCAGGAGCGACGGGATATCCGGCGAGCGCAGCACGCCGAGGCTTGCGTGTTCCGGCCGCCGCTTATGTAACGCGCCCACCCGCTGAAGCTGACCCAGCACGCTGGTGGCGACATCATACCCGACGCGCTGCGAATGGCCGAACTGCAAATCCAGCACCGCCTGGCTCAGGTACGGGTCCGCCTGGCTGTTAGCCAGCACGTCGCCTGCGCCGCCGAGCAGCTCCGACTGCTTCTCGTGCTGCTCCAGCCAGCTCGCCATTTCGCTGTTGGCGCGACGGTTAGAGAGCACCCAGACAGAGGCGCCGGTAGCGTCGCGGTTAGGCGCGGCGTCGGCGTGAATCGACACTAACAGGTTCGCGTTTTGCTGACGCGCCACGTCGGAGCGGCCCATCACCGAGATAAAATAGTCGCCGTCGCGGGTCAGCACGCCTTTGAACATAGGATCGTCATTGAGCAGCGTCCGCAGCTTACGGGCGATAGCGATGGTGACGTTTTTCTCACGCACGCCGCCGGGGCCGATAGCGCCGGGGTCTTGTCCGCCATGCCCGGCGTCGATAGCCACCACCACGCGATCGGATGTTGTCGCCCGGCTGACGCTGCGCCCCGGCCGCGTGACGGTATTGCTGCCGACGACGCTGGTGATACGGTCGTTATCGGTGCGAAACGGGTTACGCGCAGGCCCGGACGATCGAACGGGCGCAGCGACGGGCTCGCGCTGCGCCACAACGGGCGGCGGCGGCGGAGGCGGCGGCTCGTCGGCGTCTATCGTAAAGACGACGTTATAGCCCGCGCCCTTTTGCTGCTTCGCCGCGCGGGCTTTGCCATCTTTGGTTAAATCGACCACCAGGCGCAGCGACTGATTATCTTTCGGCTGCCCGGCGCGAATGCTTTTGACCAGGTTTTCTCCGCTGAACACCAGCGGCAAACCCTGGATCACGCCGGTCTGTTTAATATCAAGGGCGACGCTGCGCTTACCCTGCTGCGAATAGGCGTATTCAGGATCGCCCATAAAACTTAAGGTGATCCGCGCCTGGCCGTCGCCGTTGGACACCTGAATATCGGACAGCGTCGCCCCGAACGCGGGCGCGCATACCGCCAGCAGAAGCGCCACTACCCAGTTTTTCATGCGTGTGATCATCCTGTCGTCCTTGCGTTCAGGCGAGGCGGGCCAGCAGCGCGTCGCCGGCGGCGGAGACCGCTTTCACCCGCGCTTCACGCCCCTGATCCTGCCATGACAAGTGGATTTCGATATCGGGCGGCGGCAACACGCCCGCCCCCTGCTGCGGCCACTCGACAAGGCAAATGGCGTCGTCGGTGAAGTAATCGCGGATACCCATAAACTCCAGCTCTTCCGGATCGGCCAGACGATAGAGATCGAAGTGGTAGACCATTCTGTTTTCCAGCGTATAAGGCTCTACCAGCGTGTATGTCGGGCTTTTGACATTGCCCTGATGACCACACGCCTGCAGGAAGCCTCGGCTGAACGTGGTTTTGCCCGCGCCCAAATCGCCATACAGATGGATAACGGTCGCGCCGGTACAGGCACGCGCCACGCGCGCGCCAAGATCGAGGGTGGCCTGCTCTTCGGGTAAAGGTATAACGCGATTAATCATGATTCTGGTCTGTGTCTATATCCGGGTTAACAAAACGATAGAGCGTGGAAAACAGATCGGTCGCCAGCATGCCGCGCGTGCCAAAGCGCTGCGCGAGCGCATCCGCCGCCGCGCCGTGGGCCACGCCGCCTGCGCAGGCGGCGTCAAAAAGGTTAAGCCCCTGCGCCAGCAACGCGCCGATAATCCCTGAAAGCACGTCGCCCATGCCGCCCGTGCCCATGCCGGGATTGCCGGCATCGATAATGCCGCATTCGTCCTGCGGCCCTGTTACCACCGTTCCCGCGCCTTTCAGCACCACGCAACCCCCGTAGCGCTGCGCCAGCTCTCTGGCGCTAAGTAAGCGGTCACTCTCAATTTCTGCCACGCTACGGTTAAGCAGCCGCGCGGCCTCGCCGGGGTGCGGCGTCAGAATGCGATTGTGACTGGTATCGGGAGCGATTGCCAGAAGGTTAAGCGCGTCCGCATCCCACAGCATCGGTTTGTCGCACTGGCGCACTTTCGCCAGCGCCGACTTGCCCCACTCCTGCTGTCCGAGCCCCGGCCCGATAACTATCACGTCGGCCCATTCCAGACTGGCGTCGAGCGCGTCGAGGGTCAACTCATGCACCATCAGTTCCGGGCGTGCAGTCACAAGCGGCGCGATGTTTTCCGCGCGAGTAAGTACTCGCACCAGACCTGCGCCCGCGCGCAGCGCCGCCTCGCCGGTCATGCGGATGGCGCCTGCGGTGCCATGATCGCCGCCGATAATCACCAGCTTGCCGTTATCGCCTTTGTGCGAGCCTGCGCGGCGCGGCCGGAGCCAGCGGGAAAGCTGCGTGGCGTCGAAGCGCGCGTAAGGCGCCTGTTGGCCAGCAAGCCACGCCTCCAGACCCAGCGCGTGATAATGCAGCTGCCCGACGACGTCACGAGCGCGGCCGGTGAGCAGGCCCGGTTTAAGCGCGATAAACGTCACGGTGCGCGCGGCATGAATGACCGCGCCCGGCGCAGCGCCGGTTTGCGCCAGCAGGCCGGACGGAATATCCACCGCCACCACGGGCGCAGGGTGTTTATTCGCCTGTTCAATCAGCGTGGCGACGTTCTCACGCGGCGCCTGAGAAAGCCCGGTGCCGAGCAGCGCGTCGATGATCAGATCGCAGGTCTCCGGCAGCGGCGTGCGCGGCGCGTGGATTTCACCGCCTGCGTTAAGCCAGGCCTCACGCGCGGCCTGCGCCTCTTCCGGTAAGGGTTTGTCGCTCTCCAGCGCCAGCAGCGTGACTTCAATGCCCGCCGCCTGCGCCAGGCGCGCCACCACATAGCCGTCACCGCCGTTATTGCCGTGGCCGCACAGCACCAGCCAGCGCTGGCTGTGCGGATACGCCGCGCGCGCCGCCTGAAACGCCGCATCGCCCGCGCGCTGCATCAGTTCGTATAACGTCAGCCCGAGGCTGTCCGCCGCCTCGCGTTCCGCCGTACGCAGCCAGTCTGCGGGCCAGACGGAGTGTGGTATACTGGCGTCGTTTTTGTTCATCCCGTGGTCCGTCATGTCTGAACCCCTCGATCTCAATCAGTTAGCGCAAAAAATTAAACAATGGGGTGCCGAGCTCGGTTTCCAGCAAGTCGGTATTACCGATACCGATCTCAGCGCCAGCGAAGGCGCGTTACAGGCGTGGCTGGATAAACAGTATCACGGCGAGATGGAGTGGATGGCGCGTCACGGTATGTTGCGCGCCCGCCCGCACGAACTTCTGCCCGGCACGCTGCGCGTTATCAGCGTGCGCATGAATTATCTGCCCGCCAATGCAGCGTTTGCCAGCACGCTGAAAGATCCCTCGCTCGGCTACGTAAGCCGTTACGCCCTGGGGCGCGATTACCATAAGCTTTTGAGAAACCGGCTGAAAAAACTCGGCGAAACGCTGCAACAGCATTGCGCGTCGCTGAATTTTAGACCTTTTGTCGACTCCGCGCCCATCCTTGAGCGCCCGCTCGCCGAAAAAGCGGGCCTCGGCTGGACCGGCAAACATTCGCTGATCTTAAGCCGCGACGCCGGGTCGTTTTTCTTTCTTGGCGAACTGCTGGTGGATTTGCCGTTGCCCGTGGATAAGCCTGTAGAAGAAGGCTGCGGGCGCTGCGTGGCCTGCATGACCATCTGCCCTACCGGCGCGATTGTCGAGCCGTACACGGTCGATGCGCGCCGCTGCATCTCCTATCTCACCATTGAGCTTGAAGGCGCCATTCCTGAAGAGTTTCGCCCGCTGATGGGCAACCGCATTTATGGCTGCGACGACTGCCAGTTGATTTGCCCGTGGAACCGTTTTTCACAGCTCACCGACGAAGCAGATTTCAGCCCGCGCAAGGCGCTGCACGCGCCGAAGCTAATTGAACTGTTTAGCTGGAGCGAAGCGCACTTTCTGAAAGTCACGGAAGGATCGGCGATTCGCCGCATTGGCCACTTACGCTGGCTGCGTAATATCGCGGTCGCACTCGGCAACGCGCCCTGGGACGACGCGAATATCACGGCACTGCAACAACGCAAAGGTGAGCACCCACTTCTTGATGAGCATATTGACTGGGCGATTGCGCAACAAACAGACAAACGCAATGCCTGCGTGGTGCAAGTTCAGTTGCCGCAGAAACAGCGGCTGGTCAGGGTGATTGAGAAAGGCTTACCGCGCGACGCATAGACGCGTTTCGCTGTGAATAAAATTAAAAAAGTCTTGTCATTCAAAGGCCATGATTATCAAAAAGCCTCAAAGATAACATTTGGTAATAAATTATTTTTTATTAATATCAGTAAGATACAGAAAAGATGTGAACAAAATTATCATTTCTGCTTGCAGGATAACTTTATGCGTTCTGTGGATAAGTCTGTTCAGAACTGTTTAGGATAAACGTCGAAAACCCGCCGTAGCGCGCGTTATCGCTGTGGATAATTTGTACAATCGAGGAGATTTGGAGCGGGAAACGAGACTCGAACTCGCGACCCCGACCTTGGCAAGGTCGTGCTCTACCAACTGAGCTATTCCCGCTTGGGTGGTGTTGCCTTTCGGCATTTCAAATTTTGGAGCGGGAAACGAGACTCGAACTCGCGACCCCGACCTTGGCAAGGTCGTGCTCTACCAACTGAGCTATTCCCGCTTAATCTTTGTCTTTCTGGCTGCTGTTGTCGCAACCCGAAATACGTTGATTGGGTGGTGCTGCCTTTCGGCGATTTCAAATTTTGGAGCGGGAAACGAGACTCGAACTCGCGACCCCGACCTTGGCAAGGTCGTGCTCTACCAACTGAGCTATTCCCGCTCTGCGTAATTCACATTTCTGTGTCGTTACGGGAGGCGCATTATACGAGAAATGATTTCTACCGCAACCCCTTAAACGCTTTTTTTCGTGATTTTTATCTGACTGCTTTTTTATTCGCCAAAGCGATCACTTTATCAACAAAAGAGGGGCTTAGCCCCTCGTTTCCGTCACAGTTTTATAAAATGTTCGCGGTAATAAGCAAGTTCCGCCACCGATTCGCGGATGTCGTCCAGCGCCTGATGCGTGTTCTGTTTCTTAAGGCCGTCAAGCACTTCCGGCTTCCAGCGGCGCGCCAGCTCTTTCAGGGTGCTGACATCCAGGTAGCGGTAGTGGAAATACGCTTCCAGCTCCGGCATGTATTTAAACAGGAAACGGCGATCCTGGCCGATGCTGTTGCCGCAGATCGGTGATTTCCCGGCGGGCACCCACTGTTTGAGAAATTCGATGGTCGCCAGTTCCGCTTCGCGATCGCCCATTGTGCTCGCCTTCACGCGATCCACCAGCCCGCTGGCGGTATGGGTGCGCACGTTCCAGTCATCCATTAGCGCCAGCTGCTCGTCAGACTGATGCACGGCGATAACCGGCCCTTCCGCCAGAATGTTGAGGTTGGCGTCGGTCACCAGGGTGGCGATCTCGATGATGCGATCCTGTCGCGGGTCGAGCCCGGTCATTTCCAGATCGATCCAAATGAGGTTGTTTTCATTGGCACTCATGCTATTTTCCATCCGTATCGCGTCACGCTGGGGTGACAGGCAGTTAATTCATTTACAATAGCTGGTATCATAGAGGTTTTGCCCACCAGGGGCGACCAGGAGCCATTAAGATTGAGCAAAAATAAACTCTCCAAAGGTCAGCAACGCCGCGTGTCAGCGAACCATCAGCGCCGGCTCAAACAGACTCCGGAGAAAGCCGATCCCGACGACTCGCAATTAGGTGAGCCGCGCGACGGCCGCGTTATCAGTCGTTTTGGTCAGCATGCCGACGTCGAATCGTCCGACGGCGAAGTGCACCGCTGCAACATCCGCCGCACCATCCGCTCGCTGGTGACCGGCGATCGCGTCGTCTGGCGTCCGGCGAAAGAAAATGTTCAGGGCAAAGGCATTGTCGATGCGGTGCACGAGCGCACCTCGGTCCTGACGCGCCCGGACTTTTACGACGGCGTGAAGCCTATCGCCGCGAATATCGACCAAATCATTATCGTCTCGGCCATCCTGCCGGAGCTGTCGCTGAATATTATCGACCGCTATCTGGTGGCCTGCGAAACGCTGGACGTTGAACCTTTACTGGTCCTGAATAAGACTGACCTGCTTGATGAAAACGGCCTCGCCTTCGTCAACGAGCAGATGAATATCTATCGCCGTATCGGCTATCGCGTCCTGCTGGTTTCCAGCTACAAAGACGAAGGGCTGAAAGAACTGGAAGAGGCGCTGATTGGCCGCACCAGTATCTTCGCCGGGCAGTCGGGCGTCGGTAAATCGAGCCTGCTGAATAACCTGCTGGGCCTCAAGGATAATCAGATTCTGGTTAACGACGTGTCCGATAACTCCGGACTCGGCCAGCACACCACGACCGCCTCGCGCCTCTATCACTTCCCCGGCGGCGGCGAGGTCATCGATTCCCCCGGCGTGCGCGAGTTCGGCCTGTGGCATCTGGAGCCTGAGCAGATTACCCGCGGCTTTATCGAATTCCACGATTATCTCGGCCTGTGCAAATTCCGCGACTGCAAGCATGGCAACGATCCGGGTTGCGCCATCCGCGAGGCCGTCGAGCACGGCAAGATCGCCGAAACCCGTTTCGACAACTATCACCGGATTCTGGAAAGCATGGCGCAGGTAAAAACGCGTAAAAACTTTTCCGAAAGCGACGACTGACAATTACGCTTGGCGTCGTTAGAATCAGCCCCTTTTTCTGACAGGCCCGGCATGTAACCGGGCCAGGAATGACGAAACACTGGCCTGGAGGCTACCTTGTTAAACGAAATCAAACTTTCGCTGCAATATATTCTGCCCAAACAGTGGCTCACCCGCCTTGCCGGCTGGGGCGCGAGCAAACGCGCAGGCTGGCTGACCAAACTGGTCATCGATCTGTTTGTGAAATACTACAAGGTCAACATGAGCGAGGCGCAGAAGCCCGATACCGCCAGCTACCGCACCTTTAACGACTTTTTCGTGCGTCCGCTGCGTGATGAAGTGCGCCCGCTGAACACCGATCCGAACGTGCTGTCTATGCCGGCGGACGGCGTCATCAGCCAGCTGGGACGCATCGAAGGCGATAAGATCCTGCAGGCCAAAGGCCACAACTACACGCTGGAAGCGCTGCTGGCGGGCAACTATCTGATGGCCGATCTGTTCCGTAACGGCACCTTCGCGACCACCTATCTGTCGCCGCGCGACTATCACCGCGTCCATATGCCGTGCAACGGTATCCTGCGCGAAATGATCTATGTGCCGGGCGATCTCTTCTCGGTAAACCACCTGACCGCGCAGAATGTGCCGAACCTGTTCGCCCGTAACGAACGCGTCATCTGCCTGTTCGACACTGAATTCGGGCCGATGGCGCAAATTCTGGTGGGCGCGACGATTGTGGGGAGCATCGAAACCGTCTGGGCTGGCACCATCACCCCGCCGCGCGAAGGCATCATCAAGCGCTGGACGTATCCGGCGGGCGAAAGCGACGGCGCCGTCGCGCTGCTGAAAGGCCAGGAGATGGGCCGCTTTAAGCTGGGCTCAACGGTGATTAACCTGTTCGCGCCGGGCAAAGTGGAGCTGGTTGAGCACCTGCAAAGTCTCTCCGTCACGCGTCTCGGCGAGCCGCTGGCGGTCTCTGTTGACGCCGTTGTCGCAGACGTCGCCCCGGCGGTGATTTCAGCCGAAGAAGCTGAAGCCGAACGCGATGCCAACCCGCTGGTAGATAACGACCAAGACCGTTAAGACAAAGGTAAAATGACGTGCGCCTGATCCTTTACGTGCTGCTGGCCTGGAGCCTGAGCTTTTGGGCGAACGCCGCGACAGCGCCTGATGAAAAACAGATAGCGCAGGAGCTGGAGCAGGCCAAAGCGGCCAAAAACCAGCCCGATCAGGCGCAAGTGGTTGAGGCCTTACAGGCCGCGCAAAACGCGCTTGAGGAGCGAAAAGCGTCCCTTGAGCGCGCGAAGCAATACCAGCAGGTTATCGATAACTTCCCGAAGCTTTCGCAGTCGCTGCGCCAGCAACTCAACAACCTGCGCGATGAGCCGCGCCGCGTGCCGACCGGCCTTACCACCGACGCGCTCAATCAGGAGATCCTCCAGGTCAGCAGTCAGCTGCTGGAGAAGAGCCGTGAAGCGCAGCAGGAACAGGATCGCGCGCGCGAAATCGCCGACTCCTTAAGCCAGCTTCCCCAGCAGCAAACCGACGCGCGTCGTCAGCTTAACGAGATGGAACGCCGCGCGGGCGCGCCGACCGGCTCCAATGCCCTTGGCGCGGCGCAGCTTCTCAGCCAGCAGGCCGAGTCGGCCCAGCTCAAAGCCCGCGTTGACGAACTCGAACTCGCCCAGCTCTCCGCCAGCAACCGCCAGGAGCTGGCGCGGCTGCGCGCGGAGCTCGCGCAAAAGCAGAGCGAACAGCTTGATGCTTACCTTCAGGCGCTGCGCAATCAGCTTAACAGCCAGCGCCAGCAGGAGGCCGAGCGCGCGCTGGAGAGCACCGAACTACTGGCCGAAAACAGCGCCAACCTGCCTCCTGACATCGTCGAACAGTTCAACGTAAACCGCGAGCTGTCGCGCGCGCTAAATCAGCAGGCGCAGCGCATGGATCTGGTCGCCTCCCAGCAGCGTCAGGCCACCAGCCAGACCATGCAGGTGCGCCAGGCGTTAACCACGCTGCGTGAACAGTCGCAGTGGCTCGGTGTGTCGAACGTGCTCGGCGAGGCGCTGCGCGCGCAGGTATCGCGTCTGCCGGAGATGCCAAAGCTTCAGCAGCTCGATACCGAAATGGCCCAGCTGCGCGTCCATCGCCTGCGCTATGAGGATCAGCTCAACAAACAGCCGCAGCTGCGCCAGTTGCGTCAGACAGACGGCAAGCCGCTGACCGCGGAGCAGAACCGCATTCTCGACGCGCAGTTGCGCACCCAGCGGGAGCTGCTTAACTCCCTGTTGCAGGGCGGCGATACGTTAATTCTTGAGCTTACCAAGCTGAAGGTGGCGAACAGCCAGCTTGAGGACGCGCTGAAAGAAGTGAACGAGGCGACGCACCGTTACCTCTTCTGGACCTCTGACGTCAGCCCGCTCACCATCAGCTGGCCGGTGGATATCGTTCAGGATTTGCGCCGTCTGATCTCGCTCGACTCTTTCGGTCAGCTCGGCAAAGCCGCCGTGATGATGGTCACCAGCAAAGAGACGCTGCTGCCGCTCTTCGGCGCGCTGCTGCTGGTCGGCTTTAGCATCAGCTCCCGCCGTCACTTTACGGCGTTTCTGGAGCGCTCCAGCGCGCGGGTCGGGAAGGTAACGCAGGACCATTTCTGGCTGACGCTGCGCACGGTCTTCTGGTCGATTCTGGTGGCGTCGCCGCTGCCGGTGCTCTGGGCGACGCTCGGCTATGGCCTTCGCGAAGCCTGGCCTTACCCTATCGCCGTGGCGGTCGGCGACGGCGTCACCGCCACGGTGCCGCTGCTGTGGGTCGTGATGATTTCAGCCGCTTTTGCGCGTCCCAATGGGCTGTTCACCACGCACTTCGGCTGGCCGCGCAACCGCGTCGCCCGCGCGATGCGCTACTACCTGATGAGCATCGGTTTTATCGTGCCGCTCATCATGGCGCTGATTACCTTCGATAACCTCAACGACCGCGAATTTTCGGGCTCGCTGGGGCGGCTCTGCTTTGTGCTTATCTGCGGCGCGCTGGCGATCGTCACGCTCAGCCTCAAGCGCGCGGGCATCCCGCTCTATCTCGATAACGAAGGCAACGGCGATAACTGGGTCAACCGGCTGCTGTGGAACCTGCTGCTGTGCGCGCCGTTAACGGCAATCCTCGCCGCGGCCGTCGGTTATCTCGCCACCGCGCAGGCGCTGCTGGCGCGTCTGGAAACGTCTGTGGCCATCTGGTTCCTGCTGCTGGTGATTTACCACATCATTCGCCGCTGGATGCTCATTCAGCGCCGTCGCCTGGCCTTTGATCGCGCCCGCTCGCGTCGCGCGGAAATTCTGGCCCAGCGCGCCCGAGGCGAAGAAGAGCCGCACCACGGGCACAGCACCGAAGGCAGTGTGGAAGTGGAAGTCGCAGAGCTTGATCTGGACGCGATCAGCGCCCAGTCGCTGCGCCTGGTGCGTTCGATCCTGACGCTTATCGCGCTGCTGTCTGTGATTGTGCTGTGGTCGGAAATCCACTCGGCTTTCGGCTTCCTTGAGAATATTTCGCTGTGGGATGTGACCTCAACCGTACAGGGCGTTGAGAGCATTGAGCCGATTACGCTTGGCGCGGTGCTGATCGCCATTCTGGTGTTTATCGTCACCACGCAGCTGGTGCGTAACCTGCCCGCGCTGCTGGAGCTGGTGGTGCTGCAACACCTGGAGCTGACGCCTGGCACCGGCTACGCCATTACCACCATCACCAAATATCTGCTGATGCTGATTGGCGGGCTGGTCGGCTTCTCCATGATTGGCATTGAGTGGTCGAAGCTGCAATGGCTGGTGGCGGCGCTCGGCGTGGGGCTCGGTTTCGGCTTGCAGGAGATTTTCGCCAACTTTATTTCGGGCCTGATTATTCTCTTTGAGAAACCAATCCGCATCGGCGATACGGTGACGATTCGCGATTTAACCGGCAGCGTGACGCGCATTAATACCCGCGCCACTACTATCAGCGACTGGGACCGCAAAGAGATTATCGTGCCGAATAAGGCGTTTATCACCGAGCAGTTTATCAACTGGTCGCTCTCGGATTCAGTCACGCGCGTGGTACTGACGGTGCCTGCGCCGTCGGACGCCAACAGCGAAGAGGTGACGCAGATACTCTATCGCGCCGCCGAGAAGTGCTCGTATGTGATCGATAACCCGCCGCCGGAGGTGTTCCTGGTCGACTTGCAGCAGGGGATTCAGCTCTTTGAGCTGCGTATTCACGCCGCCGAGATGGGGCACCGTATGCCGCTGCGCCACGAAATTCATCAGCTGATTTTGCAGGGCTTCCGCGAGCACGGCATCGAATTGCCGTTCCCGCCGTTCCAGATGCGTCTGGAGACCCTCGACGGCAAGCGGATGGCGCGAACGTTAAGTTCAGCCGGGCGCACCACCCGCACGCCGGGAAGCATGTAACGAAAAAGGAGCCCCAAGGCTCCTTTTTTATGGCGGTAAACGCGTGGTGTAAAGGTGGGTGCGCTTCGCTTACCCACCCTACAATGGCTGATATCGATTTTCGTAGGGCGGGTAAGCGAAGCGCACCCGCCACAGGTCAGGATTGAGCCGTTACGCCCGGTCGACCGTAAAAGCGATGACTTCAGCGAGGCTCTCTGCGCCCAGCGCCAGCATAATCAAACGATCCACGCCCAGCGCCACGCCGGAACAATCCGGCAAGCCCACTTTCAGCGCTTCCAGCAGATTGTAATCCACTGGCTGCTGCGGCAAACCCCGCTGCAGGCGTTTACGGTTATCCTGCTCGAAACGCTGCTGCTGTTCGCGCGCGTCGGTCAGCTCGTGGAAACCATTCGCCAGCTCAATGCCTTTGTAGTAGACCTCGAAGCGCTCCGCCACGCGGTGATCTTCGGTGCTGATTTGCGCGAGCGCCGCCTGGCTTGCCGGGAAGTGATACACAAACACCGGACGATCTTTGCCGATATGCGGCTCAACGCCCATAGAGAACAAGAGTTGCAGGAGCGTATCGCGATCCTCTTCGGTATCCGCGATATTGCTCAGATCCAGTTTCGCCGCCACCTCGCGCAACTGGGTTTTATCCGCCGACAGCGGATCGATCTCCAGATGGCGCTGGAACGCCTGCTGATAGGAAATGGTCTCGGCGGGCTGGCACTCCAGCACCTGCTGCAGAAGATCGTCCACTTCATTCATCAGGCGGTACATGTCGTAATGCGGGCGATACCACTCCAGCATCGTGAATTCCGGGTTGTGATGACGCCCCATCTCTTCATTGCGAAAGCTGCGGCACAGCTGATACACCGGCCCGCAGCCCGCCGCCAGCAGGCGTTTCATATGGTATTCCGGGCTGGTCATCAGATAGAGATTGATCCCCTGGGAATGGCCGGGGCCAACGAAACGCGTTTCGAACGGGAACAGGTGAATATCGGTTACCGTCGCCTGGCTCATGCAGGGGGTTTCCACCTCCAGTACGCCGCGGTCCGCGAAAAAACGGCGGATCTCCGCCATGATGGCGGCGCGTTTCAACAGGTTGGGGATGGATGCGCTCGGCTGCCAGGTGGCCGTCTCGCTCATGGTACTTTCTCCGTCGTCAAACAAGGGCACGAAGTCTACTCGTATCCTGTTCGCCAGACAAATTTTGCGCATATTTTCCATCCGGCACCCCGACGTTGCGTTTTGTGAGCCACTTCAATTAACCCGACGTGTAAAACGCGTCGTACAGCCCCAAAAAATCGAACACATCAAATTTCCCCTTCGGGGGCAAGGTTATACTCACCTACCCAAAAAGGAGCAGGGGAACGCTTTACCCCCGCGCAGCCCCGAGTTTTCGCCTTTGTTACCGCGCGGTGGGAATAACTAAAACCCGGAGGAATGTCGTGCATACTTTTCAAGCCGATCTCGCCATTATCGGTGCCGGCGGCGCGGGACTGCGGGCAGCCATTGCGGCGGCCGAGCGCAATCCCAACGCTAAAATCGCACTGATTTCAAAAGTCTATCCGATGCGTAGTCATACCGTCGCCGCCGAAGGCGGTTCGGCGGCCGTTGCCCAGGATCATGACAGTTTTGAGTATCATTTCCACGACACGGTCGCCGGCGGCGACTGGCTGTGCGAGCAGGACGTGGTGGACTATTTCGTTAAACATTGCCCGCGCGAAATGACTCAGCTTGAGCAGTGGGGCTGCCCGTGGAGCCGCCGACCGGACGGCTCGGTCAACGTCAGACGCTTTGGCGGCATGAAAATCGAGCGCACCTGGTTTGCCGCCGACAAAACCGGCTTTCATATGCTCCACACCCTGTTCCAGACCTCTCTGCAATTCCCGCAAATTCAGCGCTTCGATGAGCATTTCGTCCTCGATATTCTGGTGGACGACGGCCAGGCGCGCGGTCTGGTGGCGATGAACATGATGGAAGGCACGCTCGTGCAGATCCGGGCGAACGCGGTGGTGATGGCGACCGGCGGCGCGGGGCGCGTCTATCGCTATAACACCAACGGCGGCATCGTCACCGGCGACGGCATGGGCATGGCGCTCTCACACGGCGTGCCGCTGCGCGATATGGAGTTCGTGCAGTATCACCCGACCGGCCTGCCGGGCTCCGGCATTCTGATGACGGAAGGCTGCCGCGGCGAAGGCGGCATCCTGGTGAATAAAAACGGCTATCGCTATTTACAGGATTACGGCATGGGGCCCGAAACGCCGCTCGGCGAGCCGAAGAACAAATATATGGAGCTGGGGCCGCGCGATAAAGTGTCGCAGGCCTTCTGGCACGAGTGGCGCAAAGGCAACACCATCTCCACGCCGCGCGGCGATGTGGTGTATCTCGATCTGCGCCACCTGGGGGAGAAAAAACTGCTGGAACGGTTGCCGTTCATTTGCGAGCTGGCGAAAGCCTACGTGGGCGTCGATCCGGTCAAAGAGCCGATCCCGGTGCGCCCGACGGCGCATTACACCATGGGCGGCATCGAAACCAATCAGCAGTGCGAAACCCGTATTAAAGGGCTGTTTGCCGTGGGCGAATGTTCGTCCGTGGGGCTGCATGGCGCCAACCGTCTTGGCTCAAACTCGCTGGCTGAGCTGGTGGTGTTTGGTCAGCTGGCGGGGACGCAGGCGATGGATCGCGCAATGGAAACGACATCCGCCCGCGACGACGCGCTGAACGCGCAGGCCGCGGATGTCGAAGCGCGCCTGCATGCGCTGGTACACCAGGACGGCAACGAAAGCTGGGCGAAAATCCGCGACGAAATGGGCCTCTCAATGGAAGAAGGCTGCGGCATTTACCGCACGCCGGAACTGATGCAAAAAACCATCGATAAACTTGCTGAATTGCAGGAGCGCTTTAAGCGCGTGCGCATCAGCGACACTTCCAGCGTCTTCAACACCGATTTGCTCTATACCATTGAGCTTGGCCACGGCCTGAACGTCGCCGAATGTATGGCGCACTCCGCAATGGCGCGTAAAGAGTCGCGCGGCGCGCATCAGCGTCTTGACGAAGGCTGCACCGAGCGCGACGACGTTAACTTTTTGCGTCACACCCTCGCCTTCCGCGACGCTGACGGTACGACCCGCCTCGATTACAGCGATGTGAAGATTACCACCCTGCCTCCGGCGAAACGCGTGTATGGCGCGGAATCGGAAGCGGCCGATAAAAAGGAGACGGCGAATGGCTGAGATGAACACGCTACGCATTGAAGTCGTGCGTTATAACCCGGAAACCGATAACGCGCCGCACAGCGCGTTTTACGACGTGCCCTGGGATGAGCAAACGTCGCTGCTGGACGCGCTCGGCTATATCAAAGACAACCTGGCGCCGGATTTAAGCTATCGCTGGTCATGCCGCATGGCTATCTGCGGCTCCTGCGGGATGATGGTCAACCGCGTGCCGAAACTCGCTTGTAAAACGTTCCTGCGCGATTACACCTCCGGCATGAAAGTCGAGGCGTTGGCGAATTTCCCGATCGAGCGCGATTTAGTGGTCGATATGACCCACTTTATCGAGAGCCTTGAGGCCATTAAGCCCTATATCATCGGCAACCCGCGCACGCCGGACCAGGGGCCGAACACCCAGACGCCAGCGCAGATGGCGAAATACCATCAGTTCTCCGGCTGCATCAATTGCGGTCTGTGCTATGCCGCCTGCCCGCAGTTTGGCCTGAACCCGGAGTTTATCGGCCCGGCGGCGATTACGCTCGCGCACCGTTATAACCTCGACAGCCGCGATAAGGGCCAGAAGGCGCGCATGCCGCAGCTCAATAGTCAGAATGGCGTCTGGACCTGTACGTTCGTCGGCTTCTGCTCGGAAGTCTGCCCGAAACATGTCGATCCGGCCGCGGCTATCCAGCAGAGCAAAGTGGAGAGCTCGAAGGATTTCTTAATCGCCATGCTGAAACCCGGCGCAAGGAGTGAATAATGACCTCGAAACGTAAGCCTTATGTACGGACGATGGATTCAGGCTGGTGGAAACAGCTGCCCTTCTACCGCTTTTACATGCTGCGCGAAGGCACCTCGGTGCCCGCCGTCTGGTTCAGCATCGTGCTGATTTATGGCCTGTTCGCGCTTAAGCATGGCCCGGAGAGCTGGGCCGGTTTCGTCGGTTTCCTGCAAAACCCTGTCGTCGTGTTACTGAACATCATCACCTTGCTGGCGGCGCTGCTGCATACCAAAACCTGGTTTGAACTGGCACCGAAAGCCGCCATCGTGGTGGTGAAAGACGAAAAAATGGGGCCTGAGCCGGTGATCCGCGGGCTGTGGGGCGTGACGGCCATCGTCACGATTGTCGTGCTGTTTATCGCCCTGGTCTGGTAAGGAGGATATCGTGATTAATCAACACCCGAAACGTTCAGACGAGCCGGTATTCTGGGGGCTGTTTGGCGCAGGCGGCATGTGGTGCGCGATTATCGCGCCGGTCATCATCCTGCTGGTGGGCATTCTGCTGCCGCTCGGCATGGGGCCGGAAGGCGCGTTCAGCTATGAACGTGTGCTGACGTTCGCCCAGAGCTGGGTGGGCCGTCTGTTTCTGTTCCTGATGATTGTGCTGCCGCTGTGGTGCGGGTTGCACCGTATTCACCACGGCATGCACGACCTGAAAGTCCATGTCCCGGCCGGGAAATGGGTTTTCTACGGTCTGGCGGCTATCCTGACCGTCGTGACGCTGATCGGCGTGATAACCATCTGAACCCTGTCGCCGCTTCTTCGGGAGCGGCGATTTTCTTACCGACTATTTACCTTCTCTGATGTTACAAAACCGCAGCGGCCATCTACACTTAGCAGTAAAAACAGAAGGATCCCGCCATGCGTATTCGACTACTCCCTGTTGTAGCTACCGTCGCGACCGCGGCATTGCTGGTCGCCTGCAGCACCCCTACTCCGCCGAGCGGTGTGAGGGTCGTGGAAGATTTTAACGTTAACCGCTATCTCGGTACGTGGTATGAAATCGCGCGCTTCGATCACCGCTTTGAGCGCGGTCTGGAGCAGGTCACCGCGACTTACAGCCTGCGTGGCGACGGCGGCCTGAATGTCATCAACCGCGGCTTTAACCCGGATCGCAATAAATGGCAGCAGAGCGAAGGTAAAGCTTACTTCACCGGCAATACCCGCCGCGCCGCGCTGAAAGTCTCGTTCTTCGGCCCGTTCTACGGCGGATATAACATCATTGCGCTGGATAAAGATTACCAGCACGCGCTGATCTGCGGCCCGGATCGCAGCTATTTGTGGATCCTCTCCCGCACGCCGACGATCAGTAAGCAAGTGAAAGAGGATCTGCTGGATTCCGCCACCCGTCAGGGCTTCCCGGTGGAAAAACTGATTTGGGTAAATCAACGCGCCCGCTAGTGGGTGCTGAGCTTGAGGCCAATAATCCCCGCGACGATAAGCCCCAGGCTTATCAGCCTCGCGGGGCTTGCCGACTCGCCTAACAGCAGAATGCCGGTGATGGCAGCGCCCACCGCGCCGATCCCTGTCCAGACGGCATAAGCCGTGCCGGTTGGCAGGCTTTTCATCGCCCATGAGAGCAGCACAATGCTGACGATCATCGCCGAAACGGTGATGAGGCTCGGAACAACACGCGTAAAACCGTGGGTGTATTTCAGGCCGACGGCCCAGACCACTTCCAGAAGACCTGCGATAAACAGAACGAACCAGGACATATTCAGCTCCAGGTTTTTGGGGCCGTCCCCGTTCAACATGACGCGCTTGCAGGTCGTCCCGCAAGGCCAGGTGATTAAACAGGACAATCATCCCTTCTCAATGCGCGTTTTGCAACCGCGTTTTGGCTAAACCAACGGATTCTCGCGGGTTAAGCCAGGAAATAGCCGCGATTGTGCGCGTACATCATGGGTTCAATTAGCGATAAATCTTCCTATGATGAGACACTTTCCTGCTGGCTTCAGCAGGTGCGTCTTTCTCTCCATAATGAATCCGAGCATGTATAAAATTTTACTGGTTGACCGCTGTCATTTCAGCCGTACCGGGCTCGAAAGCTGGCTCAATCACGCTGAAGATTTCGCTGCGCCGTTCCATGTGACGGCAACCGATCACTTGCTGCGCGCGCGTGAGCTTCTTATTCAATGGCAACCCAATATGGTGATTGCCGATCTTCACGGATTTATGGGAGATGTTCACCACGTAAATCAGTTCTCCTCGATTTTTGCCGCCTGCGGCAATACGACGCGTCTTATTCTGTTACAAAGCGGCGCCTCAGAGGCGCTGGACGACTATTGCTCGCAGCAAATTACCTGGCGCATTGTGAATAAAAACATTCCGCTGCGCGAGCTGGGCCAGATGATTGGCAAAGCGCTGATGTCTCGTCCGCCCTTCGGCGAGCCTAAAACCATCACGCCGCTACTGACCCTACGTGAAGAGCGTATCCTGGAGTGGTGGAGTGCGGGGATGAGTAATGAGGAGATTGCGCGCAAAATGGGGATCGCCGTAAAAACGGTTTACACCTATAAACGCAATATTCGCATGAAGCTCGGCGCCGATAACCGCTTTTCGCTGTTCGTGCCGCTGCCGGAGATGTGCGCGAGATAACGGTACGACACCAGTTGGCGCCGTACCGTCGTCTTAAAGATTACTGCGAAGCGCGAGTCGCCGCGCCAGAAATCGCGTTGCCGCCGTCCTGAATGTCTTCGCCCACGCCACGAGTGGTGTTACAGGCCGTCAACAGTGAAGAAAGGACCAGTGCTGAAAAGAGCGCCGCAATTGTTTTCTTAACCATAATCTCTTCCTTTTATAGCCTAAGTTATTTGTGTATAGCTTTTTAAGCATAGACAAAAACTGACAAGCTGGCGGAAGGAAACGATTTTTAGGAACAGAAGAACTATTTTGCCGCGCGCTCAATCGCGCCGCCGAGATGCTGAATATCTTCGCCAAAGCCGCGTGCCGTATTACAGGCGCTGACAAGCGAACAGAGCAGGAGAATCAAAAGGGGACGTAACAGCGGGGTTTTCATGGAGCGGTCTCTGCAAATATGCGGCGTGGCGACACCACGCCGCAGATAACAGTCGAAATTATTTTACGCGGGAAACGTATTCACCAGAGCGGGTATCCACTTTGATGACTTCGCCGATCTGTACGAACAGCGGTACTTTTACCACAGCGCCGGTAGACAGGGTCGCCGGTTTGCCGCCAGTGCCCGCGGTATCGCCTTTCAGGCCCGGATCGGTGTCCACGATTTCCAGCTCTACGAAGTTCGGCGGGGTCACGGAGATCGGCTGACCGTTCCACAGGGTCACGATGCACTCAGCCTGGTCCAGCAGCCATTTGGCATTGTCGCCCACCGCTTTCGCGTCCGCAGCCAGCTGTTCGAAGGTTTCGTTGTTCATGAAATGCCAGAACTCACCGTCGTTGTAGAGGTAAGTCAGGTTCATATCCACAACGTCTGCGCCTTCGGCTGAGTCGGTGGATTTAAAGGTTTTCTCAACGCGAGAACCGGTCAGCAGACGGCGCAGCTTAACGCGCGCGAACGCCTGACCTTTACCCGGTTTAACGAATTCGCTGGATTCAACGGCGTACGGTTCGCCGTCCATCATGATTTTAAGACCGGCACGAAAATCGTTGCTAGAATAAGTCGCCATAAGGCCCTCTGAAAATTGTTAACTGGTAGCTAAGCCACAAAATGGCGCATATTGTAACCCTAAATACCCCATCCCGAGAAGATTGGTTATCGCAACTTGCCGATGTTATCACCGATCCCGATGAGCTCCTGCACCTTCTCAATATAGACGCCAGTGAAGAATTGCTGGCGGGCCGCGACGCGCGCCGGTTATTTGCGCTGCGCGTACCGCGGGCCTTTGCCGCACGGATGGAGAAAGGCAACCCGCAGGATCCGCTGCTGCGCCAGGTATTGACCGCGCGTGAGGAGTTTGTCGCGGCGCCCGGTTTTACCACCGATCCGCTGGAAGAGCAAAACAGTGTGGTGCCAGGCCTTTTGCATAAATACCACAACCGCGCGCTGCTACTGGTCAAAGGCGGCTGCGCGGTGAACTGCCGCTACTGCTTCCGCCGTCATTTCCCCTATGCGGATAACCAGGGCAATAAGCGTAACTGGCAGGCCGCGCTGGATTACATCGCCGCGCACCCGGAGCTGGATGAAATTATTTTCTCCGGCGGCGATCCGCTGATGGCGAAAGATCATGAGCTGGAATGGCTGGTAGCGAATATTGAGGCGATCCCTCACATTAAGCGCCTGCGTATCCATAGCCGTCTGCCGATCGTGATCCCGGCGCGTATTACCGATGCGCTGGTGCGGCTGCTCGGCGAGACGCGTTTGCAGGTGCTTCTGGTGAACCATATCAACCATGCGCAGGAAATTGACGACGCGTTTCGCGCGGGAATGGCGAAGCTGCGCGCGGCGGGCGTTACGCTGCTCAACCAGAGCGTACTGCTGAAAGGCGTGAATGATAATGCCGCGACGCTGGCGGCGCTCAGTAATGCGCTGTTTGACGCAGGCGTGATGCCCTATTACCTGCATGTGCTGGATAAGGTGCAGGGCGCGGCGCATTTTATGGTGAGCGACGACGAGGCGCGGGCGATTATGCGCGAGCTGCTGTCGCAGGTATCGGGTTATCTGGTGCCAAAGCTGGCGCGTGAAATTGGCGGCGAGCCGAGCAAAACGCCGCTGGATTTGCAGCTGCGGCAGAATTAATTTTATCGGGAATGACGAGACGGCGGGTGCGCTTCGCTTACCCGCCCTACGCAGTAAAAGCGGCAGCGATAAAATCCCCAGGGCGGGTAAGCGAAGCGCACCCGCCTTTTTTATCTTTAAAAACGATTAACGCGTCGATATCACTTTTAGTTCGGGCACTTATACACCTGGCCGACCATTTTGCTGGATGTCGGAACAAAGCTTGAAAGCAGGTTCTGGGTCGGGCTGCTTACGCCATAAAGCACGTTGCCGCCCATGGCTGCGGCCTGGTTACGCAGATCGTTCGCCGCGCCGCGCATAGAGCCGCCCTCTTCGCCGTGCTGACCAGAAAGCCAGTTGCTCTGCTCGCCGGTCGCGGTGCCCAGTAAGCGGCACTCTTTACCTGGCTGCTCCTCAACAAAACGCACGCTCTGACCTGCGGTCGAGAGTGAGTTACCGTTGCTGCATCCCGCCAGCAGCAGCGCTGCGACAACCATTCCTGTAGTGACTTTCAAGCGCATGTTGTTCCCCATTATGAATAGCTGGTGATAGCCTGGGCTGCGTAAGCCCGGTAAGACCTTATACTAAAAAGATGACTAAAAGAAAAACCCCGGCCATTTCTGACCGGGGTTTTCTGTTTTTAATCGAATAATTCAGGTTGCAGGCAGGCGGCAAGTTCATGGATCCCAGGAGCTTACCTCAGCAAGTGACTGGGATGAATGAATGCGGCCAATGCCCCTGCGGCCTGAAGTATGAAGATTAAATTACATCATACCGCCCATACCGCCCATGCCGCCCATACCTGCAGCGCCTAAGTCGGCTTTATCTTCTTTCGGCAGATCGGTAACCATACACTCGGTGGTGATCATCAGGCCAGCCACAGAAGACGCGTACTGCAGCGCAGAACGGGTTACTTTGGTCGGATCCAGGATACCCATGTCGATCATGTTGCCGTATTCTTCGGTCGCCGCGTTGTAACCGTAGTTACCGTCGCCCGATTTAACGGTGTTCGCCACTACTGACGGCTCTTCACCGCAGTTCAGCACGATCTGACGCAGCGGCGCTTCCATTGCACGCAGTGCAACTTTGATACCGACGTTCTGATCTTCGTTCGCGCCACGCAGATCGCTCAGTTTGCTTGCTGCGCGAATCAGCGCTACGCCGCCGCCAGCAACCACGCCTTCTTCCACCGCAGCACGGGTCGCGTGCAGGGCGTCTTCAACGCGCGCTTTCTTCTCTTTCATTTCCACTTCGGTGGCTGCGCCAACCTTGATAACCGCAACGCCGCCAGCCAGTTTAGCTACGCGCTCCTGCAGTTTTTCGCGGTCGTAGTCAGAGGTCGCTTCTTCGATCTGCTGACGGATCTGACCAACGCGGCCCTGAATAGCGGACTCTTCGCCCACGCCATCGATGATGGTGGTGGCGTCTTTGTTGATAACAACGCGTTTGGCCTGACCCAGATCTTCCAGGGTCGCTTTTTCCAGCTCCATACCGATCTCTTCAGAGATAACGGTACCGCCGGTCAGGATCGCGATATCCTGCAGCATGGCTTTACGACGGTCGCCGAAGCCCGGCGCTTTCACCGCAGCCACTTTCACGATGCCGCGCATGGTGTTGACGACCAGGGTCGCCAGCGCTTCGCCTTCAACATCTTCAGCGATGATCAGCAGCGGTTTGCCTGCTTTTGCAACGGCTTCGAGAACCGGCAGCATTTCGCGGATGTTGGAGATTTTTTTGTCAGCCAGCAGGATGAACGGGCTTTCCAGTTCAACAGCGCCAGTTTCCGGCTTGTTGATGAAGTACGGAGAGAGGTAACCGCGGTCGAACTGCATACCTTCAACCACATCCAGCTCGTCCTGCAGACCGGTGCCTTCTTCAACGGTGATAACGCCTTCTTTACCCACTTTCTCCATCGCTTCGGCAATCAGTTTGCCCACGGTTTCGTCGGAGTTAGCGGAAATGGTGCCGACCTGAGCGATAGCTTTAGAGTCAGAGCACGGTACGGAGAGCGCTTTCAGCTCTTCAACAGCGGCGATAACCGCTTTATCGATACCGCGTTTCAGGTCCATCGGGTTCATGCCTGCCGCAACGGCTTTCAGGCCTTCGGTGATGATAGCCTGCGCCAGTACGGTTGCGGTGGTGGTGCCGTCGCCTGCCGCGTCGTTCGCTTTGGAGGCCACTTCTTTCACCATCTGCGCGCCCATGTTTTCGAACTTGTCTTCCAGTTCGATTTCACGCGCTACGGACACGCCGTCTTTGGTGATGGTCGGCGCACCGAAAGATTTATCCAGCACCACGTTGCGGCCTTTCGGGCCCAGGGTGACTTTCACTGCGTCTGCCAGTACGTTTACGCCGCGGAGCATTTTCACACGAGCGTCGTTACCGAATTTTACGTCTTTAGCTGCCATTTCGTTATTTCCCTTGAATTCGTACGTTCAGTTTTGTTCGCGCGTGAGATTACGCTTCAACAATTGCCAGAATGTCGCTCTCAGACATGATCAGCACTTCCTGATCGTCCAGCTTCTCGGTTTTCACACCATAGCCATCGTTAAAAATGACGATGTCGCCTACTTTCACATCCAGCGGCTTCACTTCGCCATTTTCAAGGATGCGGCCATTGCCAACAGCCAGCACTTCGCCACGCGTGGATTTACCCGCAGCGGAGCCGGTCAGAACGATGCCGCCAGCAGATTTAGATTCAATTTCTTTACGCTTGACGATCACGCGATCATGCAATGGACGAATATTCATTGATAGCTCTCCTTTGAGAAAGTCCGTATCAGTTAGGGATTGAGCCGGCCCATGTAGGTTTCCGACTGGTGCCCAGAGAGATGGGGTTGGGGTTTTCCCCCTTCAAGGGGGGAAAAGAAAAAATTTTTGGATTTTTTATCGCGAATCGCGATCCTGGTCTTCGAGGCGTTTGGGGCCGTCGTCTTTACGCTGGTACTCGCCGTCGAAAGTGTTTCCGCCCTGCGAAGAGGCGCCAAAACCGCCGCCCGGCATCCGGCCAAAGCGCAAGTGCGGCATCAGGCGCAGGGTAATGAGTTTTTGTACCGGCGGCAGTAACAGCAGCAGGCCCAGGAAATCGGTAAAGAAGCCCGGCAGCAGCAGCAACAGACCGGCAATGATCAGCGACACGCTCTTCAGCATTTCCGAAGCCGGGCTCTCGCCCGCTTCCATTTTCTGCTGCATCAGCATCAGGTTTTTAAAGCCCTGGTTGCGCACCAGCGACATCCCGATGACCGAGGTGAAAATCACCAGCACTAAGGTCAGAAAAACGCCAAAAACATGCGCCACCTGAATAAAAATGGAAATTTCAATGTAGATGTAAAGAAAGAAGGCGATAAAGGGTATCCAGCGCACCGGGTTCTCCTGTAAAAAGCAGGCGCCTTCTGGCGCCTTAGAAATAGATGTGCGAACGCATATACACTGAGATGGAGGCGCCTTAGTCAAAGTTCAATCACTTTGCACGGACATTTTTTCTGGAAATTTTTAAGCGGTGACCCATTTCACAGTTTAATAATTGTCATCAGACGCGGCCGGGAATAAGTGATCCAGGTTACTGCTTTTCGCTATCATCAGCATATGATCGTGGGCACCAGACCGATTAAGGACATAAATGTCGGTCATTTTACCTCCATAACCACATATATCCTGTGCGTTTGGTGCAATCTTAGTCAGCTTAAGTAAGAAGGTTCACATGTTAAACAACATTCGTATCGAAGAAGATTTGTTGGGTACCAGGGAAGTTCCAGCGGATGCCTACTACGGTGTTCATACTCTGCGAGCGATTGAAAACTTTTATATCAGCAACAGCAAAATCAGCGATATCCCTGAATTTGTTCGCGGCATGGTGATGGTGAAAAAGGCGGCGGCGCTGACCAACAAAGAGTTGCAGACCATTCCGCGCAAAGTCGCCGACACGATTATCGCCGCCTGCGATGAAGTGCTGAATAACGGAAAATGCATGGATCAGTTCCCGGTAGATGTCTACCAGGGCGGCGCGGGCACTTCCGTTAACATGAACACCAACGAAGTGCTGGCGAACATCGGCCTTGAGCTGATGGGCCACCAGAAAGGGGAATACCAGTTCCTCAACCCCAACGATCATGTGAACAAGTGCCAGTCCACGAACGACGCCTACCCGACCGGTTTCCGCATCGCGGTTTACGCCTCTATCGTGAAACTGATCGACGCTATCAAAGAGCTGGGCGAAGGCTTCCAGCGTAAAGCCGTGGAATTTGAAAACATCCTGAAAATGGGCCGCACCCAGCTTCAGGACGCCGTACCGATGACCCTCGGCCAGGAGTTCCACGCGTTCAACGTATTGCTGAACGAAGAGACCAAAAACCTGCTGCGTACCGCGGAGCTGCTGCTGGAAGTGAACCTCGGCGCGACCGCTATCGGCACCCGTCTTAACACGCCTGACGGCTACCAACAGCTGGCGGTGCAGAAACTCGCGGAAGTGAGCAACCTGCCGGTCGTTCCGGCGGAAGACCTGATCGAAGCGACCTCTGACTGCGGCGCTTACGTTATGGTGCACAGCTCGCTTAAACGCCTGGCGGTGAAACTCTCCAAGATCTGTAACGACCTGCGTCTGCTCTCCTCCGGTCCGCGCGCGGGCTTAAACGAAATCAACCTGCCGGAGCTGCAGGCGGGTTCGTCTATCATGCCAGCCAAAGTGAACCCGGTAGTGCCGGAAGTCGTTAACCAGGTCTGCTTTAAAGTCATCGGCAACGACACCACCGTGACCATGGCGTCCGAAGCCGGCCAGCTGCAGCTGAACGTGATGGAGCCGGTCATCGGCCAGGCGATGTTTGAGTCGATTCATATCCTGACCAACGCCTGCTACAACCTGCTGGAAAAATGCGTCAACGGCATTACGGCGAATAAAGAAGTGTGCGAAGGCTACGTCTACAACTCTATCGGTATCGTCACCTATCTCAACCCGTTTATCGGCCACCACAATGGCGATATCGTCGGGAAGATTTGCGCCGAAACCGGCAAGAGCGTGCGTGAAGTCGTCCTGGAGCGCGGTCTGCTGACCGAAGCGGAGCTAGACGATATCTTCTCCGTCCAGAACCTGATGCATCCGGCTTACAAAGCAAAACGCTATACCGATGAAAGCGAACAGTAATCCCCTTTCGCGGTACACTAAAAAGGCACGTCTTCGGACGTGCCTTTTTCGTTTAATGGATACCAAATTATAACTTTTAATTATCCAATAATTAACCATCAAGGAAGCCATCATGATAGTTGTCGAGCTTATCATCGTTTTACTGGCGATTTTTCTTGGCGCCAGGCTTGGGGGAATCGGCATCGGGTACGCAGGCGGGCTGGGAGTGCTGGTCCTCGCCGCCATCGGGGTGAAACCCGGTAATATCCCTTTCGACGTTATCTCCATCATCATGGCGGTGATCGCCGCCATCTCCGCCATGCAGGTCGCAGGCGGGCTCGATTTCCTGGTCAATCAGACGGAAAAGCTGCTGCGCAAAAATCCGAAATACATCACGATACTGGCGCCGATCGTCACCTACTTTCTGACGATTTTCGCCGGTACCGGGAATATCTCGCTCGCCACGCTGCCGGTTATCGCCGAAGTGGCCAAGGAACAGGGCGTGAAGCCCTGCCGTCCGCTCTCCACCGCGGTGGTCGCCGCACAGATAGCCATTACCGCATCGCCTATCTCCGCCGCCGTGGTGTATATGTCCTCCGTGATGGAAGGCCACGGCGTCAGCTACATTCATCTGTTGATGGTAGTGATGCCATCCACGCTCGCAGCGGTGCTGGTCATGTCGTTTCTGGTCTCCGTGCTGTTTAACTCGAAGCTTTCCGACGATCCGGTTTATCTCAAACGTCTGGAGGAAGGGTTAATCGAATTGCGCGGCGATAAGCAAATCGACATCAAACCGCGCGCCAAAACCTCCGTGTGGCTGTTCCTGCTGGGCGTTATCTGCGTTGTGGCCTACGCGATTATCAACAGCCCGAGTCTCGGTCTGGTCGCGAAACCGCTGATGAACACCACCAGCGCGATCCTTATCATTATGCTGAGCGTCGCGACGCTGATTACGCTTATCTGCCGCGTGGAAACCGACACCATTCTGAACTCCAGCACCTTTAAAGCCGGAATGAGCGCTTGTATCTGTATCCTCGGCGTGGCGTGGCTTGGCGATACCTTCGTTTCCGCCAATATCGACTGGATCAAAGCGACGGCGGGCAGCGTGATTCAGGGCCATCCGTGGCTGCTGGCGCTGATTTTCTTTATCGCCTCCGCGCTGCTTTACTCCCAGGCGGCGACCGCCAAAGCGCTGATGCCGATGGCGCTGGCGCTGAACGTCTCTCCGCTGACGGCGGTCGCCTCTTTTGCCGCCGTTTCCGGCCTGTTTATTCTGCCGACCTACCCGACGCTGGTCGCCGCCGTGCAGATGGACGATACCGGCACCACGCGCATTGGCCGCTTCGTCTTTAATCACCCATTCTTTATTCCAGGCACACTCGGCGTCGTGCTCTCCGTCTTTTTTGGTTTCCTGCTGGGCAGCGTGATGCTCTGATCCTTCCGGGGCGCTACGGCGCCCTTTTTTACTCCGCCGATCCCGCACCTGCCCTGCATCGCTAACGCGCGCTCCTCTGCCGTTGTATAGTAGTCGTTCTCACTTTTCAGACAGGAGGGCTTTATGCTGGATGACAACACCGTTACTCACGCCGCGCCAGACGCGGTCGTTGTGCTCTGTACCGCACCGGACGAAGCCACCGCGCAGGATCTGGCGGCCAAAGCGCTGGCGGAAAATCTCGCCGCCTGCGTGACGCTGCTGCCTGGCGCCACGTCGCTCTACTACTGGGAAGGGAAACTGGAGCAAGAGTACGAAGTGCAGATGGTGCTAAAAAGCGATACCGCGCGCCAGCAGGCGCTGCTGACGTGTCTTAAAACGCATCACCCTTATCAGACGCCCGAACTGCTTGTGATCCCTGTCATTCATGGAGATAAAGACTACCTCTCATGGCTCAACGCATCCTTACGCTGATCCTGCTGTTTTTCAGCGCGCAGGCCACGGCCTCACTGTTCGGCCAGCAGAACGCCTCGTCGTTCGTGCCGGCAGACCAGGCTTTCGCCTTTGATTTTCAGCAGCAGCAACATCAGCTGACGCTGAACTGGCAGATTAAGCCCGGCTACTATCTTTACCGCCAGCAAATTCACGTCACGCCCGCCAACGCGAGCGTGTCGCCCCCTGCGCTTCCCGCCGGCGAGCCGCATGAAGATGAGTTCTTCGGCAAAAGCGAAATCTACCGCGACGCGCTCAGCGTACCGGTCACAGTGGAGCAGGCGTCGCCCGGCGCGACGTTAACGGTGACGTATCAGGGCTGCGCCGCCGCCGGTTTCTGTTATCCGCCGGAAACCCGCACGGTGCCGCTGAGCGCCGTCGAACCGACAGAGAGTGTTAAAGCCGACGCCGCTACGCCTTCGGCCGCCACTGGCGAGCAAACCCGCGTTAACAGCGATGCGCCTTCCGCCACGCTGCCGTTCTCCGCGCTCTGGGCGTTACTTATCGGCATCGGCGTCGCTTTCACACCCTGCGTGCTCCCCATGTACCCGCTTATCTCCGGCATCGTGCTGGGCGGCGAAAAACGCCTTTCCACCCGGCGCGCGCTGTTGCTGGCGTTTATCTACGTACAGGGGATGGCGCTCACATACACCGCGCTGGGGCTGGTGGTCGCCGCCGCGGGCCTGCAATTCCAGGCGGCGCTGCAAAGCCCGTGGGTGCTGGTGACGCTCTCCATGGTCTTTGTTCTGCTGGCGCTCTCGATGTTCGGGCTCTTTACGCTACAACTGCCCGCGTCGCTGCAAACGCGCCTCACGCTGATGAGCAACCGCCAGCGCGGCGGCTCGCCGGGCGGCGTGTTTGCGATGGGCGCGATTGCGGGGCTTATCTGCTCGCCCTGCACCACCGCGCCGCTCAGCGCCATTTTGCTGTACATCGCCCAGAGCGGGAATCTGTGGCTCGGCGGCGGCACGCTGTATCTCTACGCGCTGGGCATGGGCCTGCCCTTGATTCTGGTTACCGTTTTCGGCAACCGGCTGCTGCCGAAAAGCGGCCCGTGGATGGAGCAGGTCAAAACCGCGTTCGGCTTTGTGATCCTGGCGTTGCCGGTATTTCTGCTGGAGCGCGTGCTGGGCGAGCCGTGGGGAGTGCGGCTCTGGAGCGCGCTTGGCGTCGCGTTTTTCGGCTGGGCGTTTGTCACGAGCCTTAACGCCACCCGCTCCTGGATGCGCGCGGTGCAAATTGTGCTGTTAGGGGCCGCATTCATTTGCGCCCGCCCGTTGCAGGACTGGGCTTTCGGCGCGCCTGTCGCAGAATCGCAGGCGCATCTGGCCTTCACCCGTATCGCCACGGTGGACGATCTCGATCGCGCGCTGGCGCGGGCCAAAGGCAAGCCGGTGATGCTCGATCTCTACGCCGACTGGTGCGTCGCCTGTAAAGAGTTCGAGAAATACACGTTCAGCGCGCCAGACGTGCAGCGCGCGCTTGATGGCGCGGTGCTGTTGCAGGCCGACGTCACCGCCAACAGCGCCGCCGATGTGACATTGCTGAAGCGGCTTAACGTGCTCGGGCTGCCCACGATTGTTTTCTTCGATGCGCAGGGCAACGAGATCCCGAGCGGCCGCGTCACCGGTTTTATGGACGCCCCCGCATTCGCAACGCATTTGCACAATCGCCTGCGGTAAACAACACTTGGGTGGGAGAAACCGTTGGGCTAAACGGAGAGGAGTAGACCGTGCAACGTGAAGAAGTGCTTGAGCAGGCCCTGCATGTCCTTGAACGGGAAGGGATTGCAAATACCACGCCGGAAATGGTGGCTGCCGCAGTCCAGTGTCCGACGGAAGAGATCCAGCGTTACTGGCCAGATCGCGACGCGCTGCTGTATGACGCGCTGCGCTATTTAAGCCAGCGTGTGGACGCCTGGCGGCGCCAGCTGATTTACAACGAAGAGCTAAGCGCGGAACAAAAACTGATGGCGCGCTATCAGGCGCTGACGGATTGCGTCCGCCAGGATCGTTACCCCGGCTGTCTGTTTATCGCCGCCTGCACGTTTTATCCGGAGGCGTCGCACCCGATTCATCAGTTAGCGGATCAGCAAAAACGCGCGGCCTACCACTATACGCATGAGCTGTTGACGCAACTCGAAGTGGACGATCCGGCGATGGTCGCCGAGCAGATGGAGCTGGTGCTGGAAGGCTGCCTGAGCCGGCTGCTGGTAAAACGCAGCCAGGCGGACGTGGATACCGCGCGTCGTCTCGCCGAAGATATCCTGCGTTTCGCCCAGTGTCGCCAGGGCGGCGCGCTGACCTGATACGCCACTAACGGGCGCATTTTTGACTGAAAATCAGCCAGTCAGCACAGATTGACTGATTTTTTATGACAAAGCCGTTGACGCCTTCGGGCCTTTACGGTTTAATGCGCCCCGTTGCCCGGATAGCTCAGTCGGTAGAGCAGGGGATTGAAAATCCCCGTGTCCTTGGTTCGATTCCGAGTCCGGGCACCACTTATTTAAAGAAACCAGCCTACGGGCTGGTTTTTTGCTTTTGGAGAGCCGGACTCTCCATCGAACTGCGTTCGATTCACTCGTCGCATCCCTGCGACTCGCCCTGCGGGCAGCGCGGTGCGCTGTGCAAAAACGCTCCAGGCGTTTTTGTCCGGTCCGGGCACCACTTATTTAGAGAACCCGCCCACAAGGCGGGTTTTTGCTTTTGGCGAGCCGGACTCTCCATCGAACGGCGTTCGATTCACTCGTCGCATCCCTGCGACTCGCCCTGCGGGCAGCGCGATGCGCTGTGCAAAAACGCTCCCGGCGTTTTGTCCGGCCCGGGCACCACTTATTTAAAGAACCCGCCCACAAGGCGGGTTTTTGCTTTTGGCGAGCCGGACTCTCCATCGAAAAACGTTCGGTGATTCGTACCCCTGGCCGCCCCCTTCCCTTTCCCGCTGCTCTCAACCACTTTCATCGTTATACTTGCCGGATGCTCATTCACGGGATAACTGCATGTCGACTGCCATCCTGAACCGCCGCTGGCAACGCCCTGGCGCGCTGCTGTTAACGCTCTGCGCGCTGGGCGTGGCGTTTTTTTTCTACAGCCACTGGGGCGCGTTTTTACAGTGGGCGTTCAGCCTGCAAATCTCGCTGCACCGTTATCTGGTGCTGTATCTATTACAGCTCAATAACCATCAGTACACCGGCGGCGTCTGGCTTATCAGCGGCGCGTTTATTTACGGCGTGCTGCACGCCATCGGGCCGGGGCACGGCAAATTTATCGTCAGCGCGTATCTCGCCACCCATCGCGAAAACCTCTTCGCGGCAAGGCTGGTGCCGCTCGCGGGCAGCCTGATGCAGGGCGTCAGCGCCATTGCGTTTGTCTTTATCCTGGCGGTGGGCTTTAACCTGGCCTCAGGCGATCTGAGCCAGAGTCGCTGGTATCTCGAAAAGGTGAGCGCGCTGCTTATCGGCGCGTTTGGGCTGTTTCTTATTCTGCGCGCCGCAAAAAGCCTGCGCGCGCCGCGCCTGAAAATCCCTTCGCTGACGCCCGCGCAATCGCGCCCGGAACACTGCGGCTGCGGCCATCACGGCGTCGGCAGGGAAAACCATGAGGGCGACTGGCGCGCCCGGCTTGGCGTTATCGCCGCTATCGGCGCGCGGCCCTGTAGCGGCGCGATAATGATTATGCTGTTCGCCAACGCGCTGGGCATGGCGAGCTGGGGAATGGCGGCGGTGATGTCGATGGCGCTCGGTACGGCGCTCTCGATTATGGCGCTGTCGCTCGGCGTACAGTATGCCCGCCACGTCACCACACGGCTCTTCGGCGCGCAAACCACGGCAGCGCAGGCGCAGCGGATCGCCGCGCTGCTGCGTATCGCAGGCGGGCTGGCGCTGCTGCTGTTCGCCGCCGTTCTCTTCCTCACCGTTATTCCTGTCAGCCCGAACGGCGACTACATCGCCGCAGGCTGTTGAGTGGGGTAATGCCACAACCGGATAACAGGCGAGTACGCCCTCGCCTGCTACACTCGAAAACGCGAACCGGACGGCCGGTTTACTTCCTTACTCATCGCGCGGGATAACATTATGTCTCAAAACGAATATCAGCCACCTGAAGTCTGGACCTGGGAACCGCAAGCTGGCGGCGCCTTTGCAAACATTAACCGTCCCATCGCGGGGCCGACGCATGAAAAAACCCTGCCGGTCGGCAAACACCCGTTACAGCTCTATTCGCTCGGCACGCCGAACGGCCAGAAAGTCACTATTCTTCTGGAAGAGCTGCTGGCGCTTGGCATCAGCGGCGCGGAATATGACGCGCACCTGATCCGCATTAACGAAGGCGATCAGTTCTCCAGCGGCTTCGTTGAGGTGAACCCTAATTCCAAGATCCCGGCGCTGCTGGACCGCTCGGTCACGCCCGCGGTGCGCGTGTTTGAATCCGGCGCGATCCTGCTCTATCTCGCCGATAAATTTGGTCAATTCCTGCCGGAAGATTACGCCGGACGCGCCGAAGCGCTGAACTGGCTGTTCTGGCTGCAGGGGTCAGCGCCCTATCTCGGCGGCGGTTTCGGCCACTTCTACCACTACGCGCCGCAGAAAATCGAGTACGCGATTAACCGCTTCACCATGGAAGCGAAACGCCAGCTCGATGTGCTGGACAGACAGCTCGCGCAGCATCGCTTTATCGCGGGCGAGTCCTATTCGATTGCCGATATCGCCATCTGGCCGTGGTACGGCAACCTGGTTATCGGCGGGCTGTATGAGGCGAGTAAATTCCTGCAGGTTGATGAATATAAAAATGTGAAGCGCTGGGCCGAAGAGGTCGCGCAGCGTCCGGCCGTCCAGCGCGGGAGCATCGTTAACCGCACCTGGGGCCCGCTCAACGAGCAGCTTCACGAGCGTCACGACGCCTCCGATTTCGAGTTGCGTACCGAAGACAAACGCGGCGCGTAAGCCACAAAAAAGCCTCGTCACTGACGAGGCTTTTTTTATGCGCGTGACCGTTAGCGCAGATCCTTCACCGCGACGTGATCCATATCGTCGAACACCTGGTTTTCGCCCACCATCCCCCAGATAAACGTATACGCGCGCGTCCCGACGCCTGAGTGAATCGACCAGCTCGGCGAAATGACCGCCTGCTCGTTTTGCACCACAATGTGCCGCGTCTCCTGCGGCTGGCCCATCATGTGAAAGACGCAGCTGTTCTCTTCCAGACCAAAATAGAAGTAAACCTCCATGCGCCGCTCGTGCGTGTGGCACGGCATCGTATTCCACAGATTGCCCGGCGCCAGTTCCGTCAGGCCCATGCTGAGCTGGCAGGTCTCCAGCACGTCAGGAATAAAGTATTTATTGATGGTGCGGCGGTTGCTGGTTACATCCTCGCCGAGATGCACCGGCGAGACATCCGCGGGCGTCACGCGTTTGGTTGGGAATGTCGTGTGCGCCGGCGCGCAGTTATAGTAAAAACGCGCCGGGTTCCCCGCCTCCACGCTCTCAAACACCACTTCTTTCGCGCCCTTGCCGACATACAACCCGTCGCGGCTGTTCATTTCATAGCGCGTGCCGTCCACGGTGATAAGCCCCGGCCCGCCGATATTGATCACCCCCAGCTCGCGACGCTCCAGAAAATAGCTCACGCCCAGTTGTTTACCCACTTCGCTGCCCACGCTTACCGTGCGGTTCACCGGCATGACGCCGCCCACGATGATGCGGTCGATATGGCTGTACGTCATGGTGTACTCGTCAGCCACAAAAATCTTCTCGATTAAAAATTCGTTGCGAAGCCCGGCGGTATCCAGTGTTTTCGCGTGATCGCTATGAATGCTTTGACGAACGTCCATTCTGACTCCTCGTGACGTTGCGGGGAACGGCGCCCCCACTATCAGGTAAACGTAAAAAACCCAACTCAATAACAGTGGATTTACATAAATTTTCGCTGTTTTTGATGCTATCAAACGTGTGAATCAATAATGTGATCAAGATAACCAAAACAGCGTTTCATTTCTATTGAATCATTATTCCACAAGAGAGATAGTAGCACCAGTTACTTCAATAGCGGGATAAGTCGCCACCAGACCAGTCTCCATTCTTATAAAGATGACGCCAGCCGCCGCTGCCTCGCCACGGCTGCCCTACGCGAAAATGCAAAAATAAGTCGATGAAAATAAATGATTTTTATCGAGGGATACTTTTGACCTTAATTCAGCCAGGGCTGAATAAAACCTCTGAGGTTTATGATGAAGATTAAAACTACGATGGAACGCATTCCGGGAGGGATGATGCTTATCCCGCTGTTACTGGGAGCGATTTTAAATACGCTGGCGCCACAAACCGGCAATTATTTCGGTTCGTTTACCAAAGGAATGATAAGCGGAACGGTGCCTATTCTCGCCGTCTGGTTTTTCTGTATTGGCGCCTCTATTGATTTACGCGCAACCGGAACGGTATTGCGTAAATCCGGCACGCTGGTACTGACCAAAATCGCCGTGGCCTGGCTGGTGGCGATGATTGCGGCGTCTTTTATTCCGGATACCGGCATCCAGACCGGCTTTTTCGCCGGGCTGTCGGTACTGGCTATCGTTTCCGCGATGGACATGACCAACGGCGGGCTATACGCCAGCCTGATGAACCAGTACGGCACGAAGGAAGAGTCCGGCGCGTTTGTGCTGATGTCGCTGGAATCGGGCCCGCTGATGACGATGGTGATTCTGGGCTCCGCCGGTCTCGCCTCTTTCGAGCCGCATCACTTCATCGGCGCGGTGCTGCCGTTTCTGATTGGCTTCGCGCTCGGCAATCTGGATCACGATCTGCGCGCATTCTTCAGTAAAGCCACGCCGGTGCTGATCCCGTTCTTCGGCTTCGCGCTGGGCAATACCATTAATCTGCGCGTAATTATGGAAACGGGCCTGCTGGGGATTGTGCTGGGTGTCGCCGTTATCATTATTACCGGCATTCCGTTGATCATGGCCGATAAATTCCTGGGCGGCGGCAACGGTACGGCAGGCGTGGCGGCCTCATCGGCGGCGGGCGCGGCGGTCGCGAACCCGGTCATTATCGCGCAAATCAACCCGGCGTTTGAACCGGTCGCAGCCTCAGCCACGGCGCTGGTGGCCGCGAGCGTCATCGTAACGGCGATTCTGGTGCCCATCATCACCGCGCTGTATGCCCGACATGTGGCGAAACAGCCGCCTGTAACGCAAGGTGCCGAAAGCATCACTACGAGCACGCTTCGCCGATAAAGGCTGCGCCAGTCGTAAAACACCCCGCATCGGCGGGGTGTTTTTTGGCGTTCAGAGCAGAAAAATCTCTTCCACCAGCGCATTGACCAGCCGCCTTGCGGAGCAGATCCGCGGCATTCCCAGCGACACGCTCTGCCAGGTTTGCGTCACCGACCAGCTGACCGGCTGGCGCTCCCCGTCATGCACCGCCCCCAGCCAGCAGAGCATATCTTTATGCTCCAGCAGGCCCGGCTGCGGCGGCGTATGCAGCCATTGCTGATAGAAATGCCGCGTATGGGGCGAGGCATTAACGCTGTGCGCCAGTCGGAGGGTCGTCTCGTCATACACGGGTTGCAACAGCGCGGTTTTGTCGCCCGGCTCGCCTAAACGCAGGGCGTCGCCGAACGCGCCCCAGCGCAGCTCTTCCAGCGCCACGTAACAGCGCCCGGCGGGCGACCAGCCGTTAAACTCGCCGTTTTTCCAGCGCGCCATAACCTCGCTGACGTGGCGCTGCGCCGCTATCGCCAAATCGCTCTGGCGTAACTGCGCTTCCAGCCGCGCGGCGCTGTGCTGATAGTGTCCTGCCGTCACCTCAAGCGCCTGTGCGAAAGGCGCGGCGGCCCCCTTCTCGCCGAGACGCTGGCTGCGGCGCGCCAGCGCCTGCGCCGTCAGGCTTAACGCCAGATGCCCGGGCGAACTCTGGCGCGAAAGCGACTCCAGCATATGCAGCGCCGCCATCTCCGGCGGCGCCACCGCAGGCCCGGCGGCGATCAACGACTTCTGCAGCCGTTCGCGCACCTTTTGATGCTGCGGATGCGAACGGCCATCGCGGGCTTCTTCTTCGCCCTTCGCCAGATCCACCATCAGTCGCCCGCGCAGCGCGCGTAAATGTCGGCCCGGCCCTTCAACCAGTGACCCGTTCATGGCGGTCAGTGCTCCACGGAAAACAGCGTCTGTATATCATCACGCAGCGCACGGGCGTCTTCTTTAATGTCACGCGCGGTACGGGCGCACTGTTGCAGCTTCTCACGCAGGGCGTTGCGCGACGTCTCGCTCTGCTGACGCGCCGCGAGGCTCTGCTGAAGATTCGCTTCAATCGCCGCCATCGCCATCTGAAATTCGGCGAAAAATGTCGCCATACCCGCCGTCACGGAGATATCCACCTGGGCGTTCATCGCCTGGCGGATCTGCGCGCAAAAACGGCTGACGTAACGGCTCAACGTCTGCTTAAGCTGCGGCAGGTTAATCACGTAACGCGAGCGCATGGCCGTACAGTCATCCCAGCCCAGATCCTTGCTGGTGATCCAGCGCGCTACGGTACCGCGCACGCCGTTATTACGCGGCGCGCTGGCGACCGGCACGCTCTCTTCTTCAATGACATCGTTAAAGAGCTGATGCGCGTTGAAATTAAGCTGGCTGCGCTGAAACACCGGCAGCGTGATATGCGCGCGAAAGCCGGTGCGGCGCAGCCCTTCCGTGACGCGCAACTCCAGCGGCGCCAGGGCGGCGCGCAGGATATCCCCCAGCGCCGTCTCCAGATCGCTGAAATGGACGGCCAGATCGCGGGTCAGATTCTCCTGAACCGACAGCAGGATCAGCTCGCAGGAGGCGCGAATTTTATGCAGCAGCATCCGCGCGTCGCTCTCCTGATCCAGGATCAGCTGTTCGCTGCCTGCGTCGAAATCGCTCCCCCAGGTCACCGCGCGGCGAACCGGACTGCTGAGCGACAGCGGCGGCACTTTGCCCGTCTCAAAATAGCTGGCGATATCCGCCAGTACCTTCTGTTCATGACCCGCAATTGTCTCCGACGCGCGCCCCAGCGCCTGAACAACCTGCTCCTGAATGGCTTTGCTGGCGTCTGCCTGGCAACGTTTTAGCTGTGCGATGTCATTATTCATTTGAGAGATACTCTCCACCAGTTGGTCATTTGCGATATCGAGCCCCTGACAGCGAAAGTCCAGGTAGTCTCGGGTGCATTGCGCAGAGTGAATTAATTTTGCGCAGGCCGAACGCAGCGCGTAGAGCGAAGCGTGCGCGTGCGCCGTGTGCAGAATCGCCCGAATGGGCGCTTCGAAAAGGGAGTCCTCCCACAGCAGATCGGCGGCGTGGCGCAGGTGCGCGATGTCGGCGAAATCGGCGTTTCGCCAGCGGCGGCCCAGTGCCGCTTCGGCGAAATCCTGCACCCAGCGCTGCTCGTCATACGGCGGCAGCGCGCCGTGCTCTGCAAGCTCCTGGCGCGCGCGGTTGGCCAGGTAGCCCCACATGGAAGAGACCGGAAAAATATGGGCCGGATCGATGGCGCCTTTCATCAGCGTGCCGGCGATCAGCGCCCGAACCTGATCTTCATCGTCGCTGTTGCGATCCAGTTGATCGAACTTATTCACCAGCGCGTAGAGCGGCACCGATTCGCCCACCGCCGCGAGCGCCATACGCACCTCTTCGTCGGAGGTGGATTTCAGCTGGGTATAATCCATCACCGCCAGTACGGCGGACGCGCGGGCAATCTGCTCCTGGAGCATCTTTTGCAGGTGCGGCTGTCCGGCTTCGTTCGGGCCGGGGGTATCCAGCAGGGTCAACTGCCCGAGCCCGCGATCCATATCGGCAAGGTGAGTGAACTCCACCTCTATCACCGGAATATGTTCAATGGCGGCGTACGCGCGAAACGGGAACGGCACGTCGAGCACGGCCGAGAGCCGCACCAGATCGTTTAAGCTTTTCAGACAGTGGAAAATTGGCTGGGCGCCGAGATAGTTTTTTTCAAACGAAGTGCCGTTAAGGATGCGCGCCAGCAGGGCGTCCATATCGCGGTCGATTTCTAGGCGCAGCGCCAGGCTGTCGCGCGAAGCGTTCTGTAACCGGACGCGTAGCGCCTGCATCAGGGTTTCTATCGGCCCGGCGTGTGTGAAATGCAGTACCGGCTCTTTCTGGCCTGGCGTGTGACGAATCAGCGTCGGCAGCGCCGTCATGGGGCGGTTGCGGTTCGGCAGGACCTCCTTGCCGACGATAGCGTTGATGGTGGTCGATTTCCCCGCCTTCATCGTGCCGACAATCGCCAGCACCATCTCTTGTTGGGTGGTTTTTCGCAGCTCGGCCTGCAGCACCTCCTGCTGCGCCTCCAGCCCGCGTAAGGAAAAATGAAGCGGATGCACGGCAGCCTGTCGACAGGTAACGTTCCCACCGTCACCCTGCACCGCCAGCGGCATTTGTTTCAGGGCGCTGAGATTATACAGCGCCAGCTGAAGTAGCCGTTCCGCTTCCTGATTCATTTCAAATACAGTCTGTGTGTGCATGAAAAATCTTCCCTTAACACAAATTAAATGACCTTTTGCCTTATCTTTTTATTAGCTCAATGCGGCTTTTATAATTACGTGTGGAAAATATCCTGCGCGTCACAACGCGACCTGACGGAAAAGTGGCGTAAAAAATGCCATACCATCGTTGTGGTAAAATATGCATGAGACGATGAGAAAGGTTTCAAACCTTCATCTACGTCAGGAAACCAAATAATCACTCTGTAAGACCAGAGGGCTGATCGATTTTTCAGAGCGAAAGAATATATCCTCACATCGGCCATTTGACAAAAATGTTCCGACTTCAGGGGATGGATTTAATAATTCAAACCAACATTAACCGCTCCAGAATAACACCGCCTGGCAATAAATCACGATATATGTTTTATGCCCGCCAGTAAAAATGTGCGGCCGCTTCTGACGCCTGCGCGTTTGCGCCGCAGACAGGCCCGTAAAACGTAAGGGTTTAGGGTATAATCCCGCCTTTGACGCGCGCCGCGTAAGCGGCCGCTTCTTGCGCAGCCCTCTTTTGCTGCCCTGTCGGTTCATTCTAAGGAGAAACCATGTCACTGCCAGCCTGCCCGCAATGCGGTTCTGAATATACTTATCTGGATAATAATCTTTACGTCTGCCCGGAGTGCGCCCACGAATGGCGCGAAGGCGAGACCCCCGCCGACAGCGACGCGCTGGTGGTCAAAGACGCCAACGGCAATCTGCTGGCTGATGGCGACAGCGTCACAATTGTTAAGGATCTCAAGGTCAAAGGCAGCTCGTCGATGCTGAAGATTGGCACCAAAGTGAAGAACATCCGTCTGGTGGAAGGCGATCACAACATCGACTGTAAAATCGACGGCTTCGGCCCGATGAAGCTGAAATCGGAGTTCGTCAAAAAAAGCTGACGGCGCCTCAGACCGCGTTTTGCCTGGGCTGGCAGCCTGCGTTGCCAGTTCCGGGCACATCAGCCGCAGTTCAACTGGACGGAGCTCTGCTCAGAATAAAATAGCGTGCTTACCCGATTTCCCCCTGTGTTTTTTATAGCCAGCCCCCTTGCCCTCCCGCCTGGTTAACGTGATTGCGCGCTTATTTTCGCGTGCATTTTAAAAAAAGAATAAGACAAAACAGAAAAGCAGCGTAAAATAGAAATCAGCAAGATTCTTTCTGTAAATACCCTTTAAAATCAATAAAATAAATAACAACTACACTTCAATGAAGTGTCGCTTAACTTTTCATCAATTTCTTTTAGGAATATTATTAAGAAATGCCCGAAAAAATATAATTTCTCGTTGCGAAATATAATTATAAAAATAACTCAGGAAAATAGAAGCCGGTCGATATCGGATTAGCGGAATATCCTTAAAGGCGAAATTAATATATTTACGAGAAAATAATCTTCTTTTTTCTTACCTGACTTAAGCCCAATATTAACATCTCTCATCGATGATTCCGTTAAAGGCAGCGCGATCGTCCCTCCCCTTTTATTGCGTCACAATTCATCTGGCTGTCATGTTTGTTTAACAGTAGGGTCATATTAGGCCGTCAGGATGTGCCGCAACCTGCATCCGGCGGCGTCTGCGACGTACCGCTGCGTTGCGCAGCAGTATGGAGATCCTGATGACATTAAATACCGCCTTTGATTCACCGGTGCACGATGCACAGCAGTGCTTTCGCCGCCTGCTAAAGGCCATGAGCGAGCCTGGCGTCATCGTGTCGCTACAGTTGCTCCGCCACGGCTGGCAGCCGCTTGGCGTTGCCACCACCAGCGTGCTGCTCACGCTTGTCGATAGCGATACCCCTGTCTGGCTTTCGCCCGCGCTGGCAAATGATATTGTGCGCTCTAACCTGCGCTTTCACACCGGTACGCGGATTGCCGATACGCCGGACGAGGCGGTTTTCGCCATCGCTGATGAAAACCTCAACCCACTCCTGCCCGATCGCCTGGCCCACGGCAGCGTGATAGCGCCGGAACACAGCGCCACGCTGGTGTTGCAGGTCAATAGCCTGAGCGGCGGGCGAATGCTGCGTCTGACCGGCGCCGGCATTGCGGAAGAGCGTATGATCGCGCCGCAGCTGCCGGAGTGTCTGATTGAACAACTGGCCGATCGCCTGCACGCCGGATCGCTCGGCATCGATCTGTTGCTGACCTGCGGCGATCGTCTGCTGGCCATCCCTCGCACCACGCATGTCGAGATCGCCGACAGCGGCCGTTAGCGATAATCGTCGTCATCCAGCCGTTGCTCTTCTTCCTCCAGGCGACGGCGCTCTTCATCCAGACGACGCTGGCGCTCATCAAGCTGCCGGTGGCGCTCTTCCAGACGTCTGCGCCGCTCGTCGTAACGCGTGCGGCTCTCATCGTTATAGCGACGATCGTCCGACGAATCGCGATCGTCAGGATGGTAAGCCTCGTTGATCGCCTCCGTTACCGAGTTAATGGTGTCGTTAAAGACGGAATCCAGGCCATCCGCCAGCGCGTGGCTGCTGGAAAGAGAGAGTGTGGCGAAAAGCAAAGCGCGAAGATGTGATTTCATAATGCCAGCCCTGTGTTTGACTGGTCTTAAAGTAAAGAGGGCGGAGAGAGGCAGACAGCGGAGGATTCTCAAATCGGGCGGCGAAGGCCGCCGCCCGTGGTGCAAGACTAGAGCTGATAGCGCGCCATCACCTGGCGGTGACGCGTTTCATCCAGTCCGCCTGACATCGCGACATCCAGCCAGTGGATTGGGTGCTTCCAGCCCTGGGTGAATTCACGCAGCATCGCGTCCACTTCCAGCGGCGAGACCGACTGCGGCATCGCCAGCATAAAGTAAATGCCAGGCAGCGTTTCGCCGCTTTCGCTGTCAGTCACCTGATAATCGGACTCGCAATGCACCCAGATGGCGCCGCCGCGCTGGCGCACGCCGTTCACAAAGGCGTTGAACGTCTCTTCGCCCGGATCGACGCCGTCGATAAACCAGCTCGGCGCATACTCGCTCTGCTCAAGGGTTTTCACCACGTTATGCACGGGGATGAAATTCTCGCGCTCTTTTTCATCTTCCGGCGGTGTGTTCAGCAGATTGGCGTCAAACACCACCGACTCGCCCATATGCTGCGGCGCTTTACGCCAGGACGGCTGGAAGACGCGCGCGGTCACCGGGCCCGTGCGCTGGGCAAAATAGTAATGCTCGTCGTGATTTTCAAAGAAACGCAGACGAACGGTGCCCCACTGCTCCTCAACCGGGCCTTCATCGGTGCTGAACTGCATATTAAGACGCGCGCCGGCTTCGCGCACGGTTGTCCAGTCTTCGCTGGCGCTGGCCGCCGTCAGCAGATCCCACAGAATGTTGCTGGCGTCCTCTTCGCGCGCGTCCATCATCGCCACCGCGTCTTTCAGGTACGCCGTGGCGCGATCGTAGGCTTTCTGGCGCATCGCCGCCTGGCCCGCCAGCATCAGCGGCGCAATCTTATGCTGGCCCTGCGGCGTGGCGCGCAGCGCCTGGCTTACGGACTCCAGTTTTTCCCAGTCTTCCTGCGCCTGCGCCACCTGAGCTTCAAACCACAGCGCCACATGCGGGAGCGCATCGCGATAGCTTTCGGCCAGCGCTAAGATGTCGTCGTAACGACGCGCATTCAGGAGTGCGGAGAGCAGATGGAACAGCGGCGCGGCCTCTTCCTGCGGGTGGCGTTTCTGCCAGCCAAGCAGGAGATCCGTCGCTTCGCCCTGCGCCTGGCACGCTTCGAGCGCGGCGCCCGCCAGCATCAGCAGTTCTTCATCGTCAGGGCGCTGCGCGGAAGCGAGCAGCAGCCACTGGGCTTCCTGCTCCGGATCGCGCGTCACGCCTTCCTGCTGGCCGCGCTCTTCCAGCCACGCCATCAGCGATTCGGCAGGCACAGGCAGCTCAACCTGCGTTTCCATGCCCGCTAACTGGCTTGCGAACTCCGCCAGCGCGGCGTCTTCATCGTGCGGGTTACGCAGTTTCGCGGCGCACTGTTTCGCCTGCATCAGGGCACGACGGGCGACCCAGGTAGCACCACGCGCCAGCGCCAGGCGGATATGGGTTTTCGCGACGATAACCGCTTCGCGCCACGCCTGCGCTTCCACGCGCTGTTCAAGGATCAGTTGCAGCGCGCTGCCGGTCTGCCAGTTGTTGTAAGCCGGATTGAGGCGAACCAGTTGCTCCACCACGCGCACCCAGCGCATGCGGTTATAGGCGGTAAGTCGATCCCACGGCAGCAGCCATTCGCGAGCGTCCTCTTCACGCCCCATCAGCGCCAGCACTTCCGCTTTCATCATCATCATGACCTGGCGGACCTGCTCGCTGCTGTTTTCCAGCTCGTCTTCATGAAGCTTATTGATGATCGCCAGCGCTTCGTCATAACGGCCGAGCAGCATCAACGCCTGCGCTTCGTTCTCTTTCAGGCCATTGACATCCTCTTCGCCTGCGGCGCGGCGCTTTTCCATCTGCTGATGCACAAAGGCCAGCGCCTCTTCAACCTGGCCTTTGTCGACCATCGCGAAGAACTGCTCTTCAGAAAGGCACAGAAAGCAGCTGCGCAGCGGGGTGATTTTCGAGAGCGTCTCCTGGCAAACGGCGATACGCTCATCCGCCCAGCCTGGGCCATCCACATTGCTGTAACAGGCGCTGAGATCCTGGGTCACGCAAATCGACTGCGGGCACTCTGCGGCGTCGGCCTGGTGAGCGCGCTCAAACAGCGCCACGACATCGCCCAGCGCCTTTTCGCCTTCGCCAAGGTTGCCGATGCGATGACGCATCTCCCAGTGGCCAACCATCACGTCAATCCACGGGTTGCCTGAGGTTTTTTTCAGCGCGCGCGCTTCCGGCAGCAGCGCTTCGGTTTTACCGGTCTGCACTTCAACAACAGACTCGATAAGCTTATTGACATGCTGCGTGATCCAGGGTTTACCGGCTTCCGCGAGATCCCGCTCATATTGCTCATACCATGCCCAGATATCCATTAGTTGCTTCCTTCTGTTGTCGGTGTAATAAGTTGCGCCGTGATGCAACTGAATGTGTCCAGCGCCTGGCGAAAGTCATACTCACGGGAATCTCCCGTAGCCAGAGCAAGAATAATTTTGAGGCTTTTCAGTAATTGCGTGGCGCCGGGCGCGATGGGTTGCCCGGCACGCCAGGCCTGTGATAAGGCCTTTACCGCAGGATTGTTAAAGTTGATGTAGAGGCGCACCGGCGCCTGTTGCTCGATTTTGCTGGCAAACTGGCGCGCCAGCATCAGCGCGGCGGTGCTCATGCGGCGATCGGCGTCGTCCTGCTCAAGACGCGCTTTAAGCTCGGCGTCACGGTTGACCACCATCACCAGCGGCAGCGTCGCCGGTTCGAAAGAGGACATTACGCACTCTTCGTCGTCGCGCAGCTGTTCGCTCCACCACGCTTCTTCTTCGGCGCTGACGTCATGCAGCGCAAAGAGCTGTTCGTTACCCGCCGAGGTGCCCACTTCCACCAGACGCGCGCCGTAGAGCGTCGCCCAGCGGCGCAGGAACGGCACGACCGCGTAGCGATAACCCAGTGCGACAGGACGGCCCGAAAGCCGGAACAACATCTCTTCAAAACCGCCCTCTTCGCTGAGCATCACGTTCAGCGTGTTGTTCTGGCGCAGCGCTTTAACCGGCAGATCGCCCTGAGAGGTCGGGATCAGCAACTCATCTTTCAGCAGATCGAAGAGACGATCGTCGCAGATGGCCGCGCCGAGCAGCGCTTCGTTATGGCGCACCAGCACGCGCCGCCAGACGGCGGGTTGCTGCTTCGCGAGATCGGCCAGGCCGTTAATCAGCGCCTCGGTGAGCGCCGCCTGCGTGGCGTACCAGGTAACATCGCGCTGTAAATCTTCGCGGCTCGCCGTCGGCGTAAGGCGATTAGATTCGATAACGCCGCCGACAAAACCCGCCCACGGCGGCAGTAGCTCGCGCGCCTGATCGTCGAGCAGCATACCGCGCAGAAACAGCGACAGATTACGGTTATCGCTGGTGCCATACGTCGCGCCATCCTGAAGCCAGAGCATGCCTACCGCGTCGCTGTCACCCGAGGGCTCTACCAGCAAAGTACAGAGCGGTGTAAACGCGCGTTCGAAGCGGCTGGCGAATTCGATATTCTGCTTCTGACGCAGCGCCGGATGCAGCGCCACGCCATCCTGCGACGCGACACGCCAGGGCGGCGTAAGGTGGTTCACCGCGGTCTGTTCTTCACCGACAAACAGCGGCTCTTTCATTAATATGCAGTAGCGGCCCAGCACATCGCCCAGCAGCTTGTTGTTGGCGAGATATAAAAACTCGTCTTTGAGATGCAGCGTGACAGTCGCTCCTGGCTCGCGCGGGCTCGCAGGGGTAACGCTATACGTTTCGCCGCTGGCGGAGGCGTAAAGCCAGCCTTCCCCCGGCGTTTTCCAGGAGGTGGTGTGTACCGTCACCCGCTCCGCCAACACAAAGGCGGAAAGAAAGCCCAGACCAAACATGCCGATAAGCCCTGTTTCGTCGTCCTGCTGGCGCAGATGGCGGGTGTAGCCGACGCCGACGGTCGCCAGGAAATCGTGGATCTCCTGCTCCGTGAGGCCGGAGCCGGTATCGTGAATAACGATAGTCCGGTTTTGCGCATCGCCCGTGACGCGGATTTCCGCAAGCCGGTCCCCGGTGCCCTCTTCCAGTCGACGTCTGACAATCGCGTCGTGCGCGTTTTGCACCAGTTCACGGATGGCGACCATCGGCGTGGAGTAAAGGTGTTTGCTGAGCACTTGCATCAACCCCGGCAGGTTCACCGGCGTTTCGTGTTGTCCTGTTAATGGCGCGCTAATGAGGTTATCCACTGTGACTCTCTTTATATTCCGGCTGTGGTTGTCGGTAGCCTGCCCGGATGGCGCATGTAGGCGCTCACTATCGCGCAGGCATAAGGGAGAGATGATAAGGGTGTACGGCGGCCGGGTATACTATCATTCCCGATAGTTTTCAGGCGTAGCCGGCGCGGCGTCACGCTTTCTCTCTGTATCAGGATACACAACGTGGGCGTTGCTGCGCGCGCAGAAAGAAAAAAGCGGCCTTTAATAACACATTAATGAAAAGCGTTATATTTCCCTGTTACAGCTTTCGTTATTCAAACGCGGAGATTTGCGAGAAAGGCTCCATAATTAATGTAAAAGCCACAAATGAATTACATCAGGCTTTTTATTTAATTTTTTAGCGAAAGGATTATTATAAGCGCGGGTGCTTAAGGCTTTCTGTCTTAAGCAAACGTGAGGGACAGAAAGAAGAAAGCCCCGGCCAATATTTCTATTAACCCGAGGCTATCCCTCAACTCCAAGCAAGTTGAGATTAGCCTCTTACTCTTCAGAATGCAAGGAGTAAAAGGCATGAAGCCACTGCATTATTTACTGGCCTGTTTATTCATGGTCTGCGTAACTATCTTGATTTTTGCATTAATGAATCAGGGTACGTTATGCGAGCTTACCATCAGAAGCGGCAGTCAGGAGGTGGCGGCTAAGCTTGCCTGTACGGGCAAGTAAGGCTCTCCCGGGCGGGGTTTCCTCGCCCGGCTTGCCAGGAGCGGAGGTCTTAACGCACCCAATCCTTTTACCCTTTCTGGTATTTATTCTTTCTGGTTTTTTAAATATTCATATTGCCGAATAACGTTACTTAATTTATAAACCAACCCAATGCAACAAACCCGGCATAAATTACATTTGAATTTTTATTCTCATTTCGAGAAGAGATCATTATGATAAGCGCCGGGTGCTTAAGACTTTCTGTCTTAAGCCGACGCGAGGGACAGAAAGAAGAAAGCCCCGGGCAATATTCCTATTAACCCGAGGCTATCCCTCAACTCCACACAAGTTGAGATTAGCCGCTTACTCGCCGAAAGGCAAGGAGTAAAAGGCATGAAGCCACTGAAATATCTTTTCGCATGTTTTGTTGTATTTTGCGTCACGATATTAATTTTCGCTTTAATTAACCACGGCACGTTATGTGAGTTAACCATAAAGCAAGGAAATAAGGAGGTGGCGGCACGGCTTTCCTGCTCTGACCGGTAACACTCTCCGGGCGGGGTTCGCTCCGCCCGACTTGCTGGCGTTGAGTGCTTAACGCACCCGTTTTTTTACCGCTTCCAGCGCATGGCTTACATCGTCGCAATAAAAAACCCCGCCAGAAGCGGGGCTTGCAAACACGCAGAGGCGCGAAGGATCAATTATTGGCGGTACTGTCGAACCGGCCCAGCACTTCCCGCTCGTAAGCCTGCGCTTTTTTGCGGTCAAACTTGTGTTCCCACTTGGCGATAACCAGAACCGCCAGCGCGTTGCCGACCACGTTCAGCGCGGTGCGCGCCATGTCGAGGATACGGTCTACGCCCGCGATAAACGCCAGGCCTTCCAGCGGAATGCCGACGCTGCCAAGCGTCGCGAGCAATACCACGAACGACACGCCAGGCACGCCCGCGATCCCTTTCGAGGTCACCATCAGCGTCAGCACCAGGATAATCTCCTGACCCAGCGACAGCTCAATACCGTAAAGCTGGGCGATAAAAATCGCCGCGATGCTCTGGTAAAGCGTCGAACCATCAAGGTTAAAGGAGTAACCGGTCGGCACCACGAAACTCGTGATAGACGCAGGCGCCCCGTAGGCTTCCATCTTCTCGATAATCCGCGGCAGCACGCTCTCAGAACTCGCGGTGGAGTACGCCAGAATCAGCTCGTCTTTAAGGATGCGGATCAGCGTCCAGACGCGCAGCCCGCACATCCGCGCCACCGCGCCCAGCACGATCAGCGCGAAGAACAGAATCGCCACGTAAACCAGAATCACCAGCTTCGCGAGCGGCCACAGCGACGCGAAACCAAAGTTCGCCACCGTCACGGAGATCAGCGCAAACACCCCCACCGGTGCATAGCGCATCACCATATGGGTGACTTTAAACATGGTTTCAGAAACAGAACGGAAGACCGTCACCAGCGGTTCACGGTGCGCGGCGGGCAGTGAAGAGAGCCCTAAACCGAACAGCACCGAGAAGAAGATAATCGGCAGCATCTCGCCTTTTGCCATCGAGGCGAAAATATTGGTCGGCACCAGCGACAGAATCGTGCCCATCAGACCGTGAGCATGGCTCTGCACCTCTTCGGTCGTGTGCTGATATTTTGAAATATCCACCGCCGCGAGCTGGGACATATCAATGCCGCTGCCTGGCTGGAACACGTTCGCAAGCGTAATGCCGATGACGATTGCAACGGTCGTGATCACTTCAAAATAGAGGATGGTTTTCGCGCCGATGCGTCCGAGCTGTTTGGCGTCGCCGACACCGGCGATGCCCACCACCAGCGTGGAGATAACAATCGGCACCACGATCATTTTAATCAGATGAATAAAAATGTCGCCAGCCGGTGAAAGGAGATTGGTCACCAGCCATTCGCGGCTATCCGTCTGATAATGGAGAAAACTACCCAGAAGAATACCCAGCACCAGGGCCAGCAGGATCTGCCAGGCCAGGCTGATTTTACTGTTTTTCATAACGACTTTACTTCCTAAATTACAGCGCCATTCCCACGCGTGCTCGAATGAGAACGACGCAAGCTGAAAGGGGTATGACAAACGTTGGGTGATATTGTGGGGTTTTTTAACGCGTTTAATCAGTACCATTTGCACGGCATCCTGCGCAACCCTTTAAGAACAGGCATATTCACTGAAAATTGCCTTAATAACCCTAATTTATCGCGTTAATCATTCATAAGTTTATGTTATTTAAGATGTTATAAAATCGAGTCAGCAAATAATACTTAATGGCAATTATTTTCCTTAAAAGATTCGTTTGATGAATTTTCATGCAGTTTCGGCAATGCGTGATCTGCCGCCCAAAAAGTAAACAAAGCTATTCGCAAGTCTGTTCTTAACTTTTGCGTGACATATCATTAACATCTAAAAGGAGAAAAAAGCCATGAGCCAAATCCATAAACACCCTATTCCCGCGGCTATCGCGGAACGCTGCCTGATTACGCCGGAACAATATGATGCGAAATATCAGCAATCCGTGCATGACCCTGACGCGTTCTGGGGCGAACAGGGCAAAATCCTTGACTGGATAACGCCCTACCAGAAGGTGAAAAACACCTCTTTCGCACCCGGCAATGTCTCGATTAAATGGTATGAAGACGGCACGCTGAACCTCGCGGCGAACTGTCTTGACCGGCATCTCAACGAGCGCGGCGATCAGACCGCCATCATCTGGGAAGGCGACGACGCCACCCAGAGCAAACACATCAGCTATCGCGAACTCCACCGCGATGTCTGCCGCTTCGCAAACACGCTGACCGATCTCGGCATTAAGAAAGGCGATGTGGTCGCCATCTATATGCCGATGGTGCCGGAAGCCGCCGTGGCGATGCTCGCCTGCGCCCGTATCGGCGCGGTGCACTCGGTTATTTTCGGCGGCTTTTCGCCGGAAGCCGTCGCCGGGCGCATTATCGACTCCAGCGCGCGTCTCGTTATCACGGCCGATGAAGGCGTGCGCGCCGGCCGTACCATTCCGCTTAAGAAAAACGTCGATGACGCGCTGAAAAATCCGGGCGTCACCAGCGTGGAACATGTGGTGGTGTTTAAACGCACCGGCGGGAATACCGAATGGCATGAAGGACGCGATCTCTGGTGGAACGAGCTGGTGGAGAAAGCCAGCGCGCATCATCAGCCGGTGGAGATGAACGCCGAAGATCCGCTGTTTATCCTCTACACCTCCGGCTCGACCGGTAAACCGAAAGGCGTACTGCATACCACCGGCGGCTATCTGGTCTACGCGGCCACCACGTTCCTGTACGCCTTTGACTACCATCCGGGCGATATCTACTGGTGCACCGCGGATGTGGGCTGGGTGACCGGGCACAGTTATCTGCTCTACGGGCCGCTCGCCTGCGGCGCCACCACGCTGATGTTTGAAGGCGTGCCGAACTGGCCCTCCGCCAACCGTATGGCGCAGGTGGTGGATAAGCACAAGGTGAATATTCTCTATACCGCGCCGACGGCCATTCGCGCGCTGATGGCGGAAGGCGACAAGGCTATCGACGGGACTGACCGTTCGTCGCTGCGCATTCTCGGTTCCGTCGGCGAGCCGATTAACCCGGAAGCGTGGGAGTGGTACTGGAAGAAAATCGGCAATGAAAAATGCCCGGTCATCGACACCTGGTGGCAGACCGAAACCGGCGGCTTCATGATTACGCCGCTGCCCGGCGCGACCGAACTCAAAGCCGGTTCCGCCACGCGTCCGTTCTTCGGCGTGCAGCCAGCGCTGGTGGATAACGAAGGCAATCCGCAACAGGGTGCCACCGAAGGCAACCTGGTCATTACCGACTCCTGGCCGGGCCAGGCGCGCACGCTGTTTGGCGATCACGAACGTTTCGAGCAGACCTATTTCTCGACGTTTAAAAACATGTACTTCAGCGGCGACGGCGCGCGCCGTGACGAAGACGGTTACTACTGGATTACCGGGCGCGTGGATGACGTACTGAACGTCTCCGGGCACCGTCTCGGCACCGCTGAAATTGAATCCGCGCTGGTCTCGCACCCTAAAATCGCCGAAGCCGCGGTGGTGGGCATTCCGCACAGCATTAAAGGCCAGGCGATCTACGCTTACGTGACGCTGAACCACGGCGAGGAGCCGTCAGCGGAGCTGTACAGCGAAGTGCGTAACTGGGTGCGTAAAGAGATTGGCCCGCTGGCGACGCCGGACGTGCTGCACTGGACCGATTCGCTGCCGAAAACCCGCTCCGGCAAAATTATGCGTCGTATTTTGCGCAAAATCGCGGCGGGCGATACCAGCAACCTCGGCGATACCTCAACGCTCGCCGATCCGGGCGTGGTGGAAAAACTGCTCGAAGAGAAGCAGTCCATCGCGATGCCATCATAACCACGCTTGCATACTGACCTTTCGACCTAACCCTCTCCCCACAAGGGAGAGGGAACAATAACAACCCCTACTTTACTTCTGGAGACTGCGATGATGAATAACGATATTTGTCAGCAGATAGAGAACAGTGCGCCTTACAGGGAGTTAATTCATAAGCGGCAACGGTTTGCCTTCACCCTTTCCCTCATCATGTTGATTATCTATGTCGGTTTTATCCTGCTTATCGCGTTCGCGCCGGGCTGGCTTGGCACGCCGCTCTCGCCCGGCAGCAGCGTGACGCGCGGCATTCCTATCGGCATCGGCGTGATCCTTATTTCGTTTATTCTCACCGGCGTGTATGTCTGGCGCGCCAACACGGAATTTGACCGGCTGAATAACGCCGTGCTGAAAGAGGTGCAGTCATCATGAAAAAGGTCCTTTTCCCGCTGCTGACTCTGCTGTCGCCCGCCGCCCTGGCCGATGCGCTGACCGGTGATGTCCAGCGCCAGCCGACCAACTGGCAGGCCATCATCATGTTCCTGATCTTCGTGGCGCTGACGCTTGGCATCACGTACTGGGCCTCCAAACGCACCCGTTCGCGCAGCGATTACTACACCGCGGGCGGCAACATTACCGGTTTCCAGAACGGACTGGCCATCGCGGGCGATTTTATGTCCGCCGCATCGTTCCTCGGCATCTCCGCGCTGGTTTATACCTCCGGCTACGATGGGCTTATCTACTCGCTGGGCTTCCTGGTGGGCTGGCCGATTATCCTGTTTTTAATCGCCGAGCGGCTGCGTAATCTCGGGCGTTATACCTTCGCGGATGTCGCCTCTTACCGCCTGAAGCAGCGTCCCATTCGCCTGCTCTCCGCCTGTGGTTCGCTGGTGGTGGTGGCGCTCTATCTGATTGCGCAGATGGTCGGCGCAGGCAAGCTTATCCAGCTGCTGTTCGGCCTGAACTATCACATCGCCGTGGTGCTGGTGGGCGTGCTAATGGTGATGTATGTACTGTTCGGCGGCATGCTGGCCACCACCTGGGTGCAGATCATCAAAGCCGTTCTGCTGCTGTTCGGCGCGAGCTTTATGGCCTTTATGGTGATGAAGCATGTGGGCTTTAGCTTCAACAACCTGTTTACGGAAGCGATGGCGGTTCACCCGAAAGGCAGCGCCATCATGAGCCCCGGCGGTCTGGTGAAAGATCCGGTCTCCGCGCTGTCGCTCGGCCTCGGCCTGATGTTCGGTACCGCCGGTCTGCCGCATATTCTGATGCGTTTCTTTACCGTGAGCGACGCCCGCGAGGCGCGTAAAAGCGTCTTCTACGCCACCGGGTTTATGGGTTATTTCTATATCCTGACCTTTATCATCGGCTTCGGCGCCATCATGCTGGTGGGCGCGAATCCGGCGTTTAAAGACGCCGCCGGCGCGCTGATTGGCGGCAACAACATGGCGGCGGTACATCTGGCCGATGCCGTGGGCGGCAACCTGTTCTTAGGTTTTATCTCGGCGGTCGCCTTCGCCACGATCCTGGCGGTCGTCGCGGGACTGACGCTCGCGGGCGCGTCGGCGGTGTCGCACGATCTCTATGCCAATGTGTTCCGTAAAGGCGCGACCGAGCGCGACGAGCTGCGCGTTTCCAAAATCACCGTGCTGGTGCTGGGTGTGGTGGCTATCCTGCTCGGGATTCTGTTCGAGAAGCAGAACATCGCGTTCATGGTAGGCCTGGCGTTCTCGATTGCGGCGAGCTGTAACTTCCCGATCATTCTGCTCTCGATGTACTGGTCGAAGCTCACCACCCGCGGCGCGATGATTGGCGGCTGGCTCGGTCTGCTGACCGCCGTGGTGCTGATGATCCTCGGCCCGACCGTCTGGGTGCAGGTGCTGGGCCATGCCGCGCCGGTCTTCCCGTATGAATACCCGGCGCTGTTCTCTATCGCCGTGGCGTTTATCGGGATCTGGATCTTCTCGGCGACTGACAACAGCCCGGAGGGCAATCTGGAGCGCGAACAGTTCCGCGCGCAGTTTATCCGTTCGCAAACCGGTCTTGGCATCGAACAGGGCCGCGCGCACTAAATCTTTCTCCCCGGCCATTACGGCCGGGGATCACACTTTTTCCCCTCCGCGGTATGCATTCTCTCCGGTCGCGCTACATTAGAAAAATGAAACGTTGTTTTTATTTTATCCATACAACATATCATGTTGCCTGAGAGGACGCTGACCATGAAAAAATACGCCCTGGTGGGAACCGGCGGGCGCGCCGGAATGTATATCGAGGCTATCGGCAAGACATTTCGCGACAGCGCGCAGATGGTCGCGTTCTGCGACACCAACCAGACCCGCATGCGTTACGCTAATCGTCTGCTGGGAAACGCAGGCGCGCAACCGGTGCCCTGTTTCGTCGCCGCGCAGTTTGAAGAGATGATCCGCGATACCCGGCCCGATACGGTCATCGTCACCACGATGGATCGGACCCATGACGACTATATCGTGCGCGCGCTTTATGCGGGCTGCGATGTCATCACCGAAAAGCCGATGACCATCGACGAAGTCCGCGCGCTGCGCATTCTTAACGCCATTGAAGAGACGGGCCGCGAAGTGCGTGTGACCTTCAACTACCGCTACGCGCCGCATCACAGCAAAGTGCGCGAACTACTGATGAACGGCACCATCGGCGAGGTGTTTTCGGTCCATTTCGAATGGCTGCTGAATACCGAACATGGCGCGGACTATTTCCGCCGCTGGCACCGGGAGAAGCGCAACAGCGGCGGCCTGCTGGTGCACAAATCGACCCACCATTTCGACTTAATGAATTTCTGGCTCGGCAGCTACCCGGCGCGCGTCTACGCCGAAGGTGCGCTGCGTTTTTATGGCCGCGAAAATGCCGAGAAGCGCGGCGTCTCGCAGTTTTATCCGCGCGCCCACGGCTATCCGGCGGCGAAGAACGATCCGTTCGCGCTGCACATGGAGGAGAGCGCGCAGCTCAAAGAGCTCTATCTGGAGGCCGAACATGAAGACAGCTACTTTCGCGATCAGAGCGTGTTCAGCGACGGCATCACCATTGAGGATACGCTGTCGGTGCTGGTGAAATACCAGAACCAGACGCAGCTCACCTATTCGCTCAATGCCTATCTGCCACAGGAAGGGCTCAATGTGGTGTTCAACGGCAGCCGCGGACGGCTTGAAATGAAGCTGGTGGAAAACTCTTACGTCAACGGCGGCGGGCTGCGTGAAGCCGAAGGGAGCCTCGACCGTTGCGATATCACGGTTTACCCGATGTTCGCGGCGCCCTGGAAGGCGGATTTCACGCTGGGCGAAGGAGGACACGGCGGCGGCGATAACGCGATGCTGGCGGATCTGTTTGGCGAGCCGGGCGACGACCCGCTGCAACGCGCCGCCGATCACCGCGCGGGCGCGATGTCTATCCTCACAGGCATCGCCGGGAATATCTCGATGCAGCAGCAGCGGCCGGTGAATTTTAGCGAATTTGAACTGGTGCGAAGGCTGGCGGGGCGGTAAAGAAAAACCGCCGGAACGATCCGGCGGTTGGGGTTATTTGCGCTCCATCAGCAGCGCTTCGAGCAAGTCCATATCGTGCAGCATTTTCTGTAGCGTCTCGTTGCTGATCTGCCGCGTGGCGCGCAGATGGTACAGCTCGGCGCGCTCCGCACGCAGCGCGGTCAGACGGAAACGGCGCTCCAGATTTTCCTCAAGCTCGCTGTTTTCCACATCGTTGCGCCCGTCGGCGCGGCGGCGCAGATTGCCCGTCACGCGCGCGGACACTTCTTTCAGCAACTGATCGTCGATGTTCTCTTCGGTATTGGCGGCCAGACGCTCTTCCATTTTCTGGATGGCGGTAATCGCCACTTCCGCCGTCACCGCGCGCGCCATCCGTTCTTCTTTGTGCGCCAGACCGTGATCCGGCGTCTCGACCTGTTGCAGCAAAATCGGCAGCAGGATCACGCCGACAAACAGCGAGAAGAGGATCACGCCTGCGGCAAGGAACACCAGCTCATAGCGCGCCGGGAACGGCGAGCCATCCGGCAGCAGCAGCGGAATGGAGAGCACGCCCGCAAGGGTAATCGCCCCTCGCACCCCGGCGAATGACGCGACCAGCAGTTCGCGCGTCGAGTACTCGCCAAACGTGAGCGGCTTTTTCTTCAGGAAACGCAGGCTAAAGCGCTTCATGATCCACAGCCACAGGAAACGCACGCCAATCAGCGCCCCGTAGATCAGGACGACATCCATGAACAGCATCCAGGTTTCAACGTTCGGATCCAGTTCGGCGGCGGCCAGCGACGTTTCCATAATCCCCGGCAGCTGGAGGCCGAGCATCAGGAAGACCATGCCGTTAAACACAAACTCCAGCATCGACCAGACGCTGTTGGCGCGCAGGCGCATCGCCAGCGGCGCGGTACGCATCACGCCGGAGCGGGTAATAGTCATCCCGGCGGCCACCGCGGCCAGAATGCCGGAGAAGCCGATATGCTCGGCAATCAGGTAAGAGGCGAACGGCAGCAGGAACAGCAGCACTATCTGCGTGGCGGGCTCATCGCCGCCCCAGCGGCTCAGCAGGCGCAGCGAGCGGCCATACAGCCAGCTTACCGCGATACCGGCGAGCAGGCCGCCAATCGCCACTTTTAAAAACTCCAGCGACGCGCCGCCCACGGTGAAGACCATCGTCCCCATCGCAACCGCCACGGCGAATTTCAGCGACACCAGGCCGGAGGCGTCGTTCATCAGCGCCTCGCCCTGCAAAATCCCCATGATTTTTTTCGGGATGCGGCCTTCGCCGACGATGCCGGAGAGCGCCACCGCATCGGTCGGCGACAGCACCGCCGCCAGCGCGAAGGCGGGGATCAGCGGAATGCCCGGCACCATCCAGTAGATAAGAAAACCGATGCCGACGACCGTGACCACCACCAGCGCCAGCGCGAGACCGATGATTTCGCGGCCGTGATCGAGAAATTCACGGGTCGGGGTTTTCCAGCCGTCGGCAAACAGTAGCGGCGGAATAAACAGGACCAGGAACAGCTCCGGATTAAAGTCGACGTGCAGACCGAACGTCGGCCAGGCGAGCAGCGCCCCGATGGCTATCTGCATCAGCGGCAGCGGGATCTGGAATGGCAGCATACGGGTGACGACCCCGGAGAGCGATACCATGAGGGTCATGATGAGGATGGTAAAAAAGATTTCCATGCGGTCTGAGCGGCTCCTTATTATCTGTGATGTAAGACTCACCTCTGATAATAGAACATTGACGCGCCGGAAAAGGAATCAGGTTGTGCCCTGAAAGCAGGAAAAAGCGGGCCGCAGCCCGCTTTGTTAAAGAAAGGTTTAGATTGCCCAGCCGCCCGCGTAGAAAGCGACCAGCGCGATGGCGATAACCACGGTGCCGATATTGAGCTTGCGGAACTCGCCCGAGACGATGCGGCCAATCACCAGCGACGCGAAACCGATCATGATGCCGGTCACGATGTTGCAGGTCAGCACGATAAACACCGCGGTAATCAGCCCCGCCATCGCGTCAACGAAATCGGCGAAGTCGATTTTCGCCACGTTGCTCAGCATCAGCAGGCCGACATACATCAGCGCAGGCGCGGTGGCGTAGGCCGGTACCAGATACGAGAGCGGCGAGAGGAACAGGATCAGCAGGAACAGTACGCCGACGGTAATCGCCGTCAGGCCCGTTTTACCGCCCGCTGCGGTGCCGGCGGCAGATTCGATATAAACCGCCGCCGGCGCCGCGCCCACCAGGCCTGAGAAGACGCTGGAGAGGGAGTCGGTGGTCAGCGCTTTGCCGCCGTCGATGATCTGGCCGTCTTTATCCAAAAGATTCGCCTGGCCCGCGACCGCGCGAATGGTGCCGGTGGCGTCGAACACGGCGGTCATCACCAGCGCCAGCACGCTCGGAATCACCACAGGATCGAGCGCGCCCATGATATCAAGGCTGCCAATCAGCGAATTGCCCTTCTCATCGCTCAGCGACGGCATGGCGAACAGGCCGGTGAATTTTACCGTCGGGTCGAAGATCAGGCCGACAATCGAAATGCCGATGATGGTCAGCAGAATGCCGCCCGGCACTTTCAGTTTCTCAAGGCCGATAATCACGGCCAGGCCAATCAGCGACATGATCACCGGGAAACTGGCGAAATGACCGAGCGCCACCGGCAGGCCGTCGAGCGGGTTTTTAATCACCAGGCCCACGCCGTTGGCGGCGATCAACAGCAGGAACAGACCGATACCGATGCCGGTGCCGTGCGCCACGCCCTGCGGCAGATTGCGAAGGATCCAGCTACGAATGCCGGTCGCGGAGATAACGGTAAACAGCACGCCCATCAGGAAGACCGCGCCGAGCGCGACCGGTACGCTGATGTGCTGCCCGAGCACCAGGCTAAACGCCGTAAAAGCGGTCAGCGAAATGGCGCAGCCAATCGCCAGCGGCAGATTCGCCCACAGCCCCATCACGATGGAGCCAACGCCAGCCACCAGACAAGTGGCGACAAACACGGCGGCAGGCGAGAAACCGGCTTTGCCGAGCATCCCCGGCACGACGATCACGGAATAGACCATCGCGAGGAACGTGGTGAGACCGGCAACAATCTCCTGGCGCACGTTACTGCCGCGCGCGGAAATTTTAAAAAAGGCGTCGAGTGAACCGCCGTTACGCGCAGAAGGCGTAGACATAATGAGACATCCCCTGAAAGTGATAGTTTTTTAAAGCCTGCGCGTGGCAAACAACCCGCTGCGGATCAAACGTTAACTCCCTGCGTTCTGTTTGTGGTTTTGGAGGGTCCACAAAAAGCAAACGTTTAACTCCACGCGCAAAAAACGGCAAAATTTATAGGCAAACGATTATCCAGCCTTAGGACGGGGATTTTCAACTGAACTTTATGGCTTTTGGCAAAAAGTTGTGCTGGCTGATGAATAATTCAGCGCAGGCTGCGCAAACGATATCGTTGATGCGCAAAAAACAGGCCTTCGGGTGAAGGCCTGCGTTATTAACTGCCGGGGATCTCCAGCGGGCCGCCTTTTTCAATCGCGCGCCGCCAGGCCGGGCGGGCCTGAAGATTGGTAAGCCAGGCGCGTAGCTGGCGGAACTCGCCGGAGTCGCTGCGCGCCAGCAGGGCGATAACCGGAAAGCTCATCTGGATATCCGCCATGCTGAAGGTCTGCCCGGCAAACCACGGATGCAGCGTCAGGTGATCTTCCATAAAGCGCGTGTGGGTGGCGAGCTGCTTATTAAGCCAGGCTTTCTGCACGCCCTGCCCGAGCGCCTTGCCGAGGGTGCGAAACCCGAGCGGAACAGGCTTTTTGCCAAGGCTGCCAAACACCAGCTTCATCAACAGCAGCGGCATTAAAGACCCTTCGGCGTAATGGAGCCAGATGCGGTACTGGATTTTCTCTTCAGCGCTTTGTGGCTTCAGGCGCTGTTCAGTGTCATACGTCTCCTGGAGGTACTCCAGAATCGCGCCGGACTCGATAATTTTCTGGCCGTTATCCTCCAGCACCGGCGACTTGCCGAGCGGATGCACCTTCTTTAGCGCAGGCGGCGCCAGCATGGTGGGTTCACGCTGGTAGCGCACCAGTTCATAAGGCAGGCCGAGCTCTTCCAGCGCGAAGAGAATGCGCTGCGAGCGGGAATTATTCAGATGGTGGACCGTCAGCATGGCGTTTTCCTTTCGCTTTTCATTGTATTAACTATAGAGAATCCGCCGCCGGCGCACCGAATTTGTTTGCGCGCCGCTTATTCGTCTTCCAGTAAACGCGCCCCGCTGCCCTGCGCGCCCAGACGGTCCTCGGGGTTGCGCAGCGGGCAATCGCGGTGCGACAGACAGCCGCAACCGATGCAGCCGTCGAGATCGTCGCGCAGCGCGGTGAGCGTTTTAATGCGCCTGTCCAGTTCCTCGCGCCACTGCGTGGAGAGCTGCTTCCAGGCCTTCGGGCTCAGGTTATGCCCTTCCGGCAACACGCCGATAGCCTCGCCAATCGTTGCCAGCGGAATACCGATGCGCTGGGCGATTTTAATGATCGCCACCTGACGCAGCACGTCGCGCCGGTAACGCCGCTGATTGCCACTGTTACGGGTGCTTTTAATCAGCCCTTTGCTTTCATAGAAGTGCAGCGCGGAGACCGCCACGCCGCTGCGCTTCGCGACTTCGCCTGGCGTAAGCAGCGATTTGATTCTGGGTGCTTTCTTTTCCATCAGGGGCTTTACCTCAAGTTAACTTGAGGAATTATACTCGCCGACCAGAAGAACGGCTAACCCAAAACAGAGGAAGAGGACGGCTTATGTCACATCAGGAAATTATCCACGCACTGACGCAATGGATTGATGAGCATATTGACCAGCCACTGAATATCGATGTGGTGGCAAAGAAGTCGGGCTATTCGAAATGGTATTTACAGCGGATGTTTCGCACCGTGATGCATCAGACGCTGGGTGAGTATATTCGCAAGCGGCGTTTGCAACTGGCGGCGCAGGAGCTACGAACGACCCGGCGGCCGATTTTTGATATCGCGATGGATTATGGTTATGTGTCGCAACAGACGTTTTCGCGCATTTTCCGCCGTCAGTTCGACCGCACGCCGAGCGATTACCGTCAAAGCGCCTGACGATTAATGGTGCAGTTCTGCCAGCCCGGCACACCCCGGGCGTCATCCTGTTGCAGCCAGGCGACAAACTCCTGACGCGACAGCGCTTTTGAGAAATGCCAGCCCTGGCAATACTGCACCCCACGCTTTAACAGCCAGCCCACCTGTTCGGCGGTTTCCACGCCCTCGGCGATAATCTTTAGCCGCAGGCTCTGGGCCATATCGATAATATGCTCCGCAATCAAATGGCTGGTGCTGTTGGTGGTTAACGTATCAATAAACGATTTATCAATTTTCAGAATATCGACATTCAGCGAATAGAGATTATGCAGGTTGGAATATCCGGTGCCGAAATCATCGATGGCAATCTCAAAGCCTGACTGACGAAACGCCTGAATAACCGGCGTAGTGCGCGGCACGTCAATAAAGCCCCGCTCGGTCACTTCAATCTTGATTTGCTGCGCCCGCACGCCGTGCTGGCTATTTTTTCCTTCGATCAACGCAATCAGACGCGACGAATGGAAATCCGAAGCGGAAAGGTTAATGGAAATATAAATTTGCGGGTGGGTCGCCAGGAAATGGCCCAGATCGTTAAATAACTCTTCTACCACATAATCAGTCACCTGCGCGATCATCCCGGTTTTTTCCGCGAGCGGAATAAACTCCGCCGGGCTCATCACCTGACCGTTATAACCAGGCCAGCGCAGCAGCGCCTCCGCGCCGACGCACATGCCATGCTTAATATCCATAATCGGCTGGTAATGCAGGCACAGCGCCCGCTTCTGCAACGCGCGCTGTAGCTGGCGGCTCGGCGAATTAAAGCGGTTACGCGTACGGGTGCCGAGAAAAACCAGAAAACCGCCCATGACAAGCCCGAGCGGCAGCATAACGGACATCTGACGCCGCCACGCCTGCCAGAACCAGGCATCGCTGGTAGAAACGACGACGGCAATCGGACGCTTGCCGGATTGTACTATCGACCAGAAACGGCCCTCTTTCTGGAAATCGGTATTTCCGGCACGCGTGAAAGACGCAAGCGTTCGCGCGTCGGCCTTTTCGCTTAATGAAAAAAAGCTGTGGGTGGCGGTGTCATAAACGCCATAAATAAGCGTAGTGTCGCTGGATAATATTTCGCTAAAAGAAAGGGGGTTTACGACCGCGACATAATTGCCTTTACGCAAATAAACCATTTTGTGGCCGGAGAAGAACGGTGTATCGCGGTAATAGTAAAAAGCGATATCCGGCGTGCGGGTATAATTGGCGGGTGACAGAATAAAAGGCTGATCGAACAGGGTCGAACATAATAATTCATCTCCCTGCGCGTAAATTAAATCTTCGATATAGATTTGTCCGCGAGAAATATCCAGCATATTTCGTTGATGCGCAGGTGAACATATTTCGCCCTGATATTTTTCGGCTTCGTTACGGGCGGCTTCAACGTGACTTAACACCAGTTCGGTACGGTTGAGCACCAGTTGCGCGAAGGCGTCCAGATGCGCGCGCGTCTCGCTGACCGCCCGGTGATGGGCGACCCAAAGCGCAAGCATCACAGGCAGTAAGACCACCATGATTATGCCTGAGATTCGCAACGCCTGACGTCGTGCCCTGAAATTCATTATGGCCTCATATCCCTGCTTTCTGTGTCACATTTATCGCCTGATGGGACACATCGCAAACAGGTGTTTACGTTGCATCAATCAGCACGCATTGGCAATAGCCATTTCCAGTTATCCGTCCACTATTTCGCGCGAAACATTAAAATTTGCCGTAAGGAAAATAGGGAATGGCTATTTAATTTTTCTTAAGTGAAATATTTGCGTTGATACCCATACTAAAAAGTCATCAGCCACTTCAGAAAGTGTTTTAAGTTAAATTAATCACGGTTGTCGAAAAAATGTACGGGCCGCGTTTTTTTGTGTCGAAATGAAAATTTATGCATCGGGAAAACCCGGCAAGAATTTTTTGAGACGCTTTCTTTTCGCACGTTTTTTATTCCGGACGGTTGCCGGTAAGCGCATTAATTTTGCGTTTTTTTTCGTCAACGCGCGGTCGCCAGACTGGCGAATAAAACAACAAATGTGATACAGTTCACACTTAGTGTGCAAGTTTACATGCTTGCCGTCACGTTAAATTTTAGCGCCGCGCCTGGCCTGCCTCTCCCCGGCCGCTCGCGCGGCAGATCGTTTTTTGAGGACAGGTTTCATGGCTACGCTTACCGCCAGCATGGTACTGATGCGCTGGCAACTTCTGGGTGCGGTTTTAATGTTTCTTGCCAGCACGCTTAATATTCAGTTTCGCAAATCCGACTACCAGGCGCTGGCGGTGATCAGCAGCGGGCTGGGTATCGCCGCTTCCTGCGTATTCGCGACAGGGCTGCTCGGCGTCAGCATCGACTTTCACGCCATCTGGCACAATATGAAAGACGTCATGGTGGAAGTAATGAGCCACACGCCGCCGGAATGGCCGATGGTCGTGACCTGATACCCCTGTCGCCTTTCATTTAAGCCCCTGCATCAGGGGCTTTTTGCTTTCTGCAACGCCGCTTACATACAGCCCGCGCAGCTGGTGCAGCGCCAGTCCGCTTTGTTCACCGCCCGCCAGAAGGCGCGGTAATAGCGCTCCTCCAGCGGAATGCCATTATCGAAAAACCAGTCGGTCAGCCATTCGACGTTCTCGACAATCCACTCATCTTCTTCGAGCCCGTCGGCGAACGTTTCATCCTCAGGATCGATAATCGAGTAGATCCCCCGGGTGTTCATCGCCTTATCCTGCCAGTGTTGCGGCAGCGTCACCGGGCGCGTTTCAAACGTAATGATCCAGTGACCGTGGCAGAGCAGATTGCCGTTACGGCTCCAGGCGGCGGTAAACGGGTTAGGTTCCTGTGACATCGCTTGCATTTCCTGTGTGAAATTCACCTGCGGGCGGCAGCTGGCGCGCACGTCAATAAACGCCGTCGCACAGGAAGGAGTCGCAAAGCATGGCACTTCGCCATCACCGGGAAAATGCTAACTAAGGAGTACCCGGGGGTTACTTTTTACCCATTTCAATTTTTAAATCAGAAAGTTAGTCCGCCATCACCAGCCGGTTCCGCCCCTGCTGCTTACCGGCATACAACATTTTATCAGCGCGATTAAGCGCTTTTTCAAACGCCTCGTCTTTGCCGAGCGCGCTGAGCGCCAGCGTCGCGGTCACTTCACGCGGATTTTTCTCTGTCTGGCCGACCCACTCCTGAATACGCCCCATCAGCCGCTCCGCCACCCGCCTGGCATCCGACAGCGAGGTATCCGGCATCAATACCAGAAACTCCTCCCCGCCCCAGCGCGCCACGATATCGCTCTCGCGCACGTTATCGGTAATGGCGCGAGCGATCCGCTGCAAAATCATATCCCCGTAGCTGTGGCCGCAACTGTCGTTGATCGCTTTGAAATGGTCGATATCCAGCAGCAGCAGCGCCACGTTTGGGTTGCCGGACTCTTTTTCGAGCAGAGCCACCTGATGCATAAAGTGGCGTCGGGTATACAGGTTCGTCAGGCTGTCACGGCTGGCGGTATTAAAAAGATCGAGTTTCATCGTGTGTGTGAATTCGACCGAACGCAGCGTGGTATACATTAGAAAACTAATCGCCATCACCGCATTGGCGATACCGATGCTGTTCAGCACCGACGGGCTTAACCCGGACGCCGTACCGGTATGATGCCGCAGGGCGTAACCTGCCGTGCCCAGCACCGCAATCGCCGCCAGAAACAGCGCGCGCCGCACCGGCACCTGCTGAAAACTGAACGAGACAATCGGGATCAGCGAAAAGACAAACAGATAAAAATTGCTCTCCCAGCCCAGCAATACTGTAGTGACAATGGCATGCGCCAGGATCTCCACGCTCATCAGGGTACCGACATACAGATACCGGTAGTGCTCTATCTCATTCAGGCAGTGGATATAAACCATCACGCTGAAAATGTTAAAAATGGCGAGCGTCGGAATGCTCATCGACAGAAACAGAAAAATCAGCCCGACGTGAATCATCAACGCCAGCCAGACGATCGGAATAATGTGTTGCCAGTACTGGTCGGTCGCCTGGCTAAGGAGTTGGTCGCGATCTCTTTCTGACATGGGCTAACCTGAACTTGGGGCATCCCTGCCGAAAACGTACGGAACGTATGAATACTTCATGAAACCTATATCGGCAGTCATCGGATGAGATTTAGCGCCGCGCCGCGTAAAAGCGCCATCCCCTTCATTTGACGACAGTTTAATCGTGCCAGCAGAGGGCTATACCGTGCGCGGACAGGCATGATGAAAGGCCCCGTGGCGGTAAACGCGTGCTGGCTGAAACGTCTGCCGCGTGTAGGCAGGCAGAAAACGTCGCACAGCCACAGCAGAAAAAGGGTAAAGAAAAAGCCCTGCCGGAGCAGAGCTTTTCAACGCTTTCTGAAGTGAGGCATTCCAGGCGGAACGCCGCGTTATCAGAACGGGATATCGTCGTCGAAATCCATCGGCGGTTCGTTAGAAGGCGCTGGCGCCTGCTGCTGCGGACGGGACTGTGCGCCGCCGCTGAACTGCGCGCCGCCACCCTGCTGCTGCGGCTGCTGAGGCTGACCCCAGCCGCCCTGCTGCTGGCCGCCGCCCATGTTGCCGCCTGCCGGTGCGCCGCCGCCCTGACGGCCGCCCAGCATCTGCATGGTGCCGCCGACGTTCACCACGACTTCGGTAGAGTAGCGATCCTGACCGCTCTGATCCTGCCATTTACGCGTGCGCAGCTGACCTTCGATGTAGATCTGCGAGCCTTTGCGCAGGTATTCGCCCGCCACTTCCGCCAGTTTCCCGTACAGCACGACGCTGTGCCATTCGGTCACTTCTTTCATCTCACCGGTCTGCTTATCGCGCCAGGATTCGGAAGTCGCCAGGCGCAGGTTCGCCACGGCCCCGCCGTTCGGCATGTAGCGTACTTCCGGGTCCTGCCCCAGATTACCGACGAGAATCACCTTGTTTACGCCTCTGCTGGCCATGATCGTGTCTCCTGAAAACATTTCTTAATAGTGTAAACATTCCATTCTACCACGTCAGCCTTCAATGTTGATAGATGCGAGACGGCTTCAGGAAATGTTCACACAGTATACACGGTTGCAAATAAATACTGGATATCCATTCAGGTTAAATTGTGTCATAATTAACCGTTTCTGGCCACCGGTTGTCCTTCAAACACCCAGGCATTAGCGTTCAAATCCAGGAAAGGTGAATGGATAAGATAGAAGTTCGGGGCGCCCGCACCCACAATCTCAAAAATATCAACCTCGTCATTCCGCGCGACAAACTGATCGTCGTGACCGGGCTGTCGGGTTCCGGCAAGTCTTCACTGGCTTTCGACACGCTCTACGCCGAAGGGCAGCGCCGTTATGTCGAGTCGCTTTCCGCCTACGCGCGTCAGTTCCTGTCGCTGATGGAAAAGCCGGATGTCGATCATATTGAAGGGCTGTCGCCTGCTATTTCCATTGAGCAGAAATCGACGTCCCATAACCCGCGTTCTACCGTGGGGACCATCACTGAAATCCACGACTATCTGCGTCTGCTCTACGCCCGCGTCGGCGAACCCCGCTGCCCGGATCACGACGTTACGCTTGCGGCGCAAACCGTCAGCCAGATGGTGGATAACGTGCTGGCGCTGCCGGAAGGCAAGCGCCTGATGCTGCTGGCGCCTGTGATCAAAGAGCGTAAAGGCGAGCACACCAAGACGCTGGAAAACCTGGCAAGCCAGGGCTATATCCGCGCGCGTATCGATGGCGAAGTGTGCGATCTCTCCGATCCGCCGAAGCTGGAATTGCAGAAGAAACATACCATCGAAGTGGTCGTGGACCGCTTCAAGGTGCGTGAAGATTTAGCGCAGCGCCTGGCCGAGTCGTTTGAAACCGCCCTTGAGCTTTCCGGCGGTACGGCGGTCGTGGCGGATATGGACGACGAAAAAGCGGAAGAGCTGCTGTTCTCCGCCAACTTCGCCTGCCCGATTTGCGGCTACAGCATGCGCGAGCTTGAGCCGCGCCTGTTTTCGTTCAACAACCCGGCCGGCGCCTGCCCGACCTGTGACGGCCTTGGCGTGCAGCAATATTTCGATCCGGATCGCGTGGTGCAGAACGGCGAGCTGTCGCTCGCGGGCGGCGCCATTCGCGGCTGGGATCGCCGCAACTTCTACTATTTCCAGATGCTGCGCTCGCTGGCCGACCACTATAAGTTCGACGTCGAAGCGCCCTGGAATACGCTCAGCGAAAAAGTGCAGCACGCGGTGCTGTTCGGCTCCGGTAAAGAAACTATCGAATTCAAATACATGAACGATCGCGGCGACACCTCCGTGCGTCGTCATCCGTTCGAAGGCGTGCTGCATAATATGGAGCGCCGCTACAAAGAGACCGAATCCAACGCGGTGCGCGAGGAGCTGGCGAAATTTATCAGCAACCGCCCCTGCGCCACCTGTGAAGGTACGCGCCTGCGTCGCGAAGCGCGCCATGTGTTTGTCGAAAACACGGCGCTGCCGACCATTTCCGATATGAGCATCGGTCACGCGATGGAGTTCTTCAATAATATGAAGCTCTCCGGCCAGCGCGCCAAAATCGCGGAAAAGGTGCTGAAAGAGATTGGCGATCGCCTGAAATTCCTGGTGAATGTCGGTCTGAACTACCTGACGCTCTCCCGTTCAGCGGAAACGCTCTCAGGCGGCGAGGCGCAGCGCATCCGTCTGGCAAGCCAGATTGGCGCGGGCCTGGTCGGCGTGATGTACGTGCTGGACGAGCCGTCCATCGGCCTGCATCAGCGCGATAACGAACGCCTGCTGGGCACGCTGATTCACCTGCGTAACCTCGGCAACACCGTAATTGTTGTAGAGCACGATGAAGACGCCATCCGCGCCGCCGACCATGTGATCGACATCGGCCCTGGCGCTGGCGTGCACGGCGGCCAGGTGGTCGCGGAAGGCCCGCTGGACGCGATTATGGCGGTGCCGGAATCGCTCACCGGGCAGTTTATGAGCGGTAAGCGCAAGATTGAAGTGCCGAAAGAGCGCGTAAAAGCCGATCCGGAAAAAGTGCTGAAGCTGACAGGCGCGCGCGGCAACAACCTCAAAGACGTTACCCTGACGCTGCCGGTAGGGCTCTTTACCTGCGTAACGGGCGTTTCCGGTTCAGGTAAATCGACCCTTATCAACGATACGCTGTTCCCGATTGCCCAGCGCCAGCTCAACGGCGCGACGATCGCCGAACCGGCGCCGTATCGCGACGTTCAGGGCATGGAGCATTTCGATAAAGTTATCGATATCGACCAGAGCCCGATTGGCCGCACGCCACGTTCGAACCCGGCGACCTACACGGGCGTCTTTACGCCGGTGCGCGAGCTGTTCGCAGGCGTGCCGGAAGCGCGTTCGCGCGGCTACACGCCGGGCCGCTTTAGCTTTAACGTGCGCGGCGGGCGTTGTGAAGCCTGCCAGGGCGACGGCGTTATCAAAGTTGAGATGCACTTCCTGCCGGATATCTACGTGCCGTGCGATCAGTGCAAAGGCAAGCGCTATAACCGCGAAACGCTGGAGATCAAATACAAAGGCAAGACTATCCATGAAGTGCTGGATATGACCATCGAAGAAGCGCGTGAGTTCTTCGACGCGGTGCCGGCGCTGGCGCGCAAGCTGCAAACGCTGATGGACGTTGGCCTGACTTATATTCGTCTCGGCCAGTCCGCCACCACGCTTTCCGGCGGTGAAGCGCAGCGCGTGAAGCTCGCGCGTGAACTCTCGAAACGCGGCACCGGGCAGACGCTCTATATCCTCGATGAGCCGACCACCGGTCTGCACTTCGCGGATATCCAGCAGTTGCTGGCGGTTCTGCATCAGCTGCGGGATCAGGGCAACACAATCGTGGTGATTGAGCATAACCTCGATGTGATCAAAACCGCCGACTGGATCGTCGATCTGGGCCCGGAAGGCGGCAGCGGCGGCGGCGAGATCCTCGTCTCCGGTACGCCGGAAACCGTGGCGGAGTGCGAAGCCTCGCATACCGCTCGCTTCCTGAAACCGCTTCTGAAATAACCCTTACGCGTCGGGTCGTCCGGCCCGACGCACCTCTCGTTTTTCCTCAATGCTTTCTGATGATGTTTCCTGTCACGCGCGTGAGCAGCGATGATTTGCGCACGTCCCTTTCTGATGCTGAATTTCACACAGATCGGGCAAACGCACGAGGACATCATGAACCACGTATCGACGCTAACGCTTTCCGGGCGAGCCTGGCTGCTGTGGCTGGCCGTTCTGCTTTCTGCCTGTAGTCTTATCGGCAACTATCAACCACGCGCGCACGCGCAATTAACTGACCTGATGGCGGCGCATTTACAACTGATCGACGATTTTACCGCGTTATCCGGCCCCCTCGACGCCGCCGCGCTGGCTGATGAAAATCGCCTTCTACGGCTGCGTTTTGCCGAAGCCATTGCCTATTCGGAGAGCCTTCGCGACCCGTTACGTACCGATAATCTGCGTCTGTTACTGATGATTTACCAGGAAGACCATGCCCGTTTGCTCAGGCAACAGCGCCCTTTTACCCCGGCGCAGGCCGCGCTCTGGCGTGACCAGGCACGGCTGGCTTATCTCGAAGCCGTCCGGGGCGAATGCAGCCGGCCCGCTTCCCCATGTCAGTAAAGGAGATGAATTATGAGCGCACTGCTTAACGCCGTAAGCCAGTTGCTGGCTTCCCCGACGTTTCAGAAAAGCGCAGCAAAGATCGTCGCGAATGAATTTCTTAGCCTGTTAAAACAGGGGCTTGACGATCGAGACGCGTTTATCAAAACCAGCGCGGAGATAACCGCGCAGGCGCTGTTAGATCGGGCGCAGGGGATGATCGATGAGGACGATCTGGCGGCGGTGTTAAATAAACAGACAGCGATCGCGCAGATCCATGCCAACAGCAGCGAGATAGCGTTGCGGACGCGGATCCAGTCGGTGGCGATGCGGTTGCTGGAACTTGCGACCGGCACTATCGCTCCCGGACTGAAATAAAAGCCCCGCCGGAGCGGGGCGGGAAAGATTAGTGATGGTGATATTCAGGTGTCGGAGCCGGGGCTGGAGCCGGAGATGGATTCGGTACCGGTGTATGGCCACCGTTATCATCCGGGTGCGGCGTCGGGACGTCATCCGGAATGTAATCGGGAGTAATCGTGCCCTGGTTATCCACGGTACCGCTGATGGTAACGCTCTTACCGTCAATCGTTGCGCCTTTTGCATTTTTCAGCGACTGAACGCTAAAGCGAATATCGCTGTTGCTGTCGATAACCCCTTTGTTCGTGACATTAGTGCCATGCCAGCTCAGCGCGTCGCCTGCTTTGATAGTCCCTTCGTTAACAAAGTTGGTCATATCTGTTTGCAGCGTCATCGCGCCGCCAGCAGTAATCTGGCCTTTGTTATAGCTGGTATCAGCCAGATAATTATGGCCATCGCCTACATTGAGCAACAGATCGCGCGTGGCTGAAATCTTGCCGCTATTATTGAACGTGCCGCTGGTACGAATATTCACGTTGTTACCTTTAATTTCACCCTGACTATCAGAGGTGAAATCATAGGCATTGAGGTTAAGATCCTGAGCGGCGGTCACTTTACCATTGCCATTGTTAAACTGGCTGTACTGGTTAATGGTCAACGATTTTGCAGAATCGATAACGCCGTTATTGTTGTTAATCTCCTGGCTGCTGCTAATCCGCAGGTCAGTATTTTTGCCTGTAGAAACGATACGGCCGGATTCGTTATCCAGCGACGCAACGGTAAGCACGTTTTCGCCAGTCAGATAGTGAGAGTGCGTGTTAGGCCCGTCACTTTCGCCAGCGTAAATACCTCCCGCCTGGTTAGCGCCTTTCCAGTTTTCACTGGCGACGAAATCGTCACTGTTTGTATTAATCAGCTTAGTGGCAGTGATTGACAACGATTTGTCGGCATTGATCAGACCGCTGTTGTTATCAATGTTTACCGTTTCGATATACATATTGCCAGCGGAAGCTATCACACCATTCTCGTTTTTAATGGCATAAACGGAAGGATCGTTATGATTGCTGTATTCGTAGCTGGCACCGAGATCGCCGCCGCTGCTAATAACACCGCTGCGGTTATCGAGCGTAAAGCCTCGCAGAGTCATGTTGCCTTTAGACTCAATCACGCCATCGGTATTATTGGTGTCGCCACCACTAACAGAAACGTTATCGCCAGTGATTTTACCGTTGTGGTTGTTCAGATCACCACGGGAGTTAATCACAAGGCCGCCCGCGTCAGAACGAATTTCACCGTTGCTGTTATCCAGTGACTCGCTGTTAATGCTGAGGGTATTGCCGGACGCGATCACGCTGTTATGGTTTTCAAGCTTACCTGCAGTGGTAATTGTAAGCCCGTCCTGCGCAGTGATATCTGCATTATCAAGACGCACGCCAACGCCCTCTTCGGTACCCAACATCGAGATTTTACCGGCATACATAGAGCCGAGCGAAGAGACATCCAGCGCTACCCCAGGCGCCTGGCCGACACCATCCAGGGTTTTTTCTACGGTACCGATCGTTCTGACGCGGTTCGCGCCTGTCACAATATTAAGGGTATTAGCCTGCAGCTCGGCATTCACTTTTACGGAGCGCGCATAAATATCCGTCATCTGCGGTTTGCCGTTATTGTTAACGTCCATGCCAGCGCCGGTGATGACGACCTGGCCTTTCTGAACGTCATAACCGGTCAGATTGCCCTTATCATCGAAGTTCGCCGTTCCTGTGGTCAGAGTGGCATGATTGGTGTTAATAAAACCGCAGCCGTCACAGGTAATACCGGAAGGGTTCGCAATAATGACCTGAGCAGACTGCCCAGCGACTTCCACCATGCCGTTTAACTGACTTGGATCGGAAGAGCGCACTTCGTTGAGGATCACCGTCGCGCTCTGCCCTGCCAGGTTCGCGTTACCGTTAATATTACCGGCCTGTTGCGTAGACGTATTCGTGGTGCTGTTGTTCAGCACCACGCCATTTTTATCAACGTTAAATTCAGAATAAATATTGTGTGAAACACCCTGGCTGCTGGCTTTATTGATATCAACAACGGTTGCGCCGCCAGCGCTGGTATGAATACCCGGTTGATTGGCTGCGCTGGTATCAGCCGTAATGGCCGCGCTGGCGTTTTGCACCATGCCTAAAGCCAGAAGCGTGGCAAAACAGACAGGGCCCATTTTAGCACGCAACTCTTTCGGGGCGCGAAAGGTTGCTCCTCTGCTGGTTTTCATTTTTCGTCCTTATGATTTCACAATAATTTATAATTGGTATTTATGCCTTGCCGATGAGTTGTTCCCTCAATGGATGGGCTTCGCAATTATAAGCCACTGGGGGATTTAAATAAGGGATATGAATTAATTTAAGATATGTGATCGCTATTATTAAGAATGGTTTTCTGACTTTTACGAAAAATTAGTCTGTGTATCGCCACTGAAATAGACCTGTTCTTTTTAAAAGCCATCCAAAAATAGACACACCTTATTTTTATTAATCAAAAAAACAGAAAAGGAAAATACTTAACGAATAATTTGCGAATTTCAAAGGAAAAAAGATCCGACCGTGCAGCAGTCTTACCTGCTGCACTTTCCGTCGTATTAGCAGCTGTTACACTGACAGCTGTTGTCGGACTTGCTCCGGCAATAGCCCCACAACCTGCTGGTATGACGCGTCGACCAGATAATAGATTTGCGAATCCGGCAATTCTCCATCCAGATACAGCGTGCTCCAGTGCGCTTTGTTCAACTGTGCGCTGGGAAATACGTCTTTATGCTCCTGGCGCAACAGTTCTGCCAGCTCCGGGCTGGTTTTTAACGAGACGGCGGGACGGTTTTTAACGTCGTGCACCATCGCGAACATCACATCGCCGACTTTAATTTGCGCCGCTTTCCACTCCTGGCGCTCACTCTGTTCCGCGCCCGGTTTGTTCATACAATAATCCAGCAAATCAGAATTCGTCATAAAGATTCTCCTTGTAGCGTCGCGACTATCCGGCGCGAGCCGCCATGGTTGCGATGTTCGCCAAGCCAAATCCCCTGCCAGGTGCCGAGCAGCAGACGCCCCTGCGTAACCGGCAACATCAGAGAAACGCCCAACGTAGAGGATTTGATATGCGCAGGCATATCGTCAGGCCCCTCGTCATCATGCTCATACTCGCCGTTATCCGGTACGGCGCTTAGAAAATAACGCTCCATATCGCGACGCACCGAAGGATCGCAATTTTCATTGAGCGTCAAAGAGGCCGAGGTGTGCTGAAGTAAAAGATGCAATAGCCCCGTATGCACCTGCGATAGCACGGGAAGCTGGCTGACAATGTCATCAGTGATGAGGTGAAAACCCCGCGGTCTGGCTTTTAATGTCAGGGTTTGTTGAAACCACATACGCTGCCCCTTAAAAATAGTGATTTTCTAAGTGTGCAGGCTGAGCGGCAAAAGGCAAAATTTCGCTGGCATTCTGTTGTAATTTTACACAGCGCGCCAGCGAACAGGCCGGAAAAATATCAAGGGATCAGTATTGCCACTGCAGGGCGAAGCCGAGCGTAAAGGGGCTGGTATGCAGTTCCTGTGGTTTCATCAGCGGCACGCCGGCAAACAGATCGTAGCCAAATTTGCCTTTCGCGCCGCGCACGCCCAGCGCTGCGCCGGCAAGTTGCTTGCCGCTCCAGTAATCGTTTTTCGAACCTTTCACTTCGCCATAGTCGAGTCCAAGGTACGGTTGCATTCCCCACTGCGGCAGGTTGAGATTAATGTCGTTGCGCAGGTACCAGCCCTTATCAGCGTAGATCGTCGTTTCGCCATCAAAACCGCGCACTGTCCAGCGGTTGCCGATGGTGAATTTATCCGGCTGCGTGAGGCGATCCGGCGACGTTTGCGACATAAAGTGCGGTTCATAGCTCATAGACAGTTTGCCGATTTTAAACGGGAACGCGCCGTCGACACCCATCGTAATGATGCGCGCCTGTGGGTCTGCGCTGCCAACATCTTCTTCAGCATCTTCCAGTTCATTAAACCAGCGCGCCGCTTTCTGGTAGCCGAGGCTGCTTCTGATCTGGCCAAATGGCAGATACGCGAGATGCTCGAGCGATAGCCTCCAGTTGCTGGTTTTGCGCCGCTGCACTTCAATCTCCACATCATTAAGCTGATAGGTGGAATCCCGACGGAAAGCTTTTAATGCCAGCGTCGTCTTCTGGCTGGCGCTGCGGTAAATCACCCGGCTGAGCTGCGCGCTGAGGTACTTTTCGATGCCGCTGTAGAGATAGCTGGAAGCGCTGTCGTGGATGGTTTGCGTATAGCGGTATTTGCTGCCATAAAATTCGAGTTTCCAGTACCCCCACGGAACCGAGTAAAACGCCGAGACGTTATCGCTGCGGCGGCCATCTTCATTTTTAAGCCCTCCGCCATAAGCGGCGTAGAACAAATCGTTAAGCGAAGTCAGATTGTCCAGATAGAAGGCAAGCCCGCTCTGGTAACGCCCCGTGTACTTACTGCCGGAGTCATCGGCCCACGCGCCCAGCCGCCAGTGTTTAGGCTGGGTACGTGCTACTTCAACCTGCGTTTCGCCAGGCTTCGTTCCCGGCAATAAACGAATATTGGCTTCGGAGCCTGGCGTGCGTTGCAGGTTCTCCAGCCCCTGTTCAAGACCGCGCAAATCAAGTACATCGCCCGGATGCTCAGGGAAATTATTCATTGCGTGAATATACTTGCCGCTGTCACCTTTAAAAACAATATCGCTAATCGTTCCGGGAAGGACTCTGAACGTGAGCGTGCCGCTCCTGAGATTCTGTTCAGGGAGCAAAACGCGCGTCGTAATATAGCCGTGCTCAATCAGACGATTTTGCACGACTTTATGGATCATTCTCAGACCATTGATGCCAACACATTTTCCCTTCACGCTGCGCGTTACATCCTGAAAGGTCATCCAGTGCGCTACCGCGTTTTTATTCTCAAGCTGAATCGCGTTAATCGGATAGCAAGGCTGCTCTTCGGGCAAATTCAGCCCTTCACTGGGCTTACCTTCCACGGTTGAAAGTAAGGATTTACTTTCCGTAGTAAGAGTTTCTCGCCGGGCTTCATCTTGCTGCTGCTGGTTTAACGCCTGTTGATTCGCGGTAACTTCACCATAAGCGGGAGAGTGAACGCCAGCCAGTACCGACAGGATCGCTATATATACGTTGGAACGACAAACAATCACTTTAATTCCTTAACCATCCCTGTTTACTGGCTGCGAGTTAATGTGCGATATACCAGCAGCGTTCATAACATGGCCAGCTGAAAAATAGCGAACAGGTATATACCGACGTCTCTTTTCCTACAAAAAAAACGTGTAAATGAAGGCGAGTAAAAAAAGTGATGTTCTTGCAGAAATCATTTTCACAATGAATATTCAAGAACGAGATAAGCCGTTAAAACATCCACTAATAAACAGCCAATGCATTATTAAGCGAACAAAATAAACAGCGGCCGGTTTAGTATCGGCAGTATAAACAAGATCCATAAAACATATTAACGTCTGCCAGAAACAGCATAATAAAATCTATTACAATTTTTTGATTAATACTTAAGAAAAGCCGCAAAATGAAGGCCGGGAAGATAGCATAAGAAAAAAGCGCTGTCATACAGCGCTTTTAACGCGTATTACATGACGGCGGCAAACGCCTGCGCCACCTGTTTCACGTTACGGCTGTTAAGGCCCGCCACGCACATGCGTCCACTGCTTATCAGATAAACACCGAACTCGTCACGCAGGCGGTCAACCTGCGCAGCACTCAGGCCGGTATAGCTGAACATCCCGCGCTGCTTGAGCAAATAATCGAAATTACGCCCGGGTACTTCCGTTTTGAGAACCTCCACCAGCGCCTGGCGCATCTCCAGAATGCGGCTGCGCATCGCTTCCACCTCGGCGAGCCACTGCGCTTTCAGCGCGGCATCATTGAGGACCGTCGCAACGACCTGCGCGCCGAAATTCGGCGGGCTCGAGTAGTTGCGGCGCACGGTGGCTTTCAGCTGGCCCAGTACGCGGGCGGCGGTTTCTGCCTCGTCACAGACCACGGACAGCCCGCCCACCCGCTCGCCATAGAGCGAGAAGATTTTTGAGAACGAGTTGCTGACCAGCGCCGGCAGGCCCGCGCTGGCGATAGCGCGGATCGCGTAGGCGTCTTCTTCCATTCCTGCCCCAAAACCCTGATAGGCGATATCCAGGAACGGGATTAGCTCGCGCACTTTCAGCACCCCGACGACGGCATCCCACTGCTCGTTTGTGAGATCCGCGCCGGTCGGGTTATGGCAGCACGGGTGCAGCAGTACGATATCGCGCGCAGAGAGGGTGTTAAGTTTTTCCAGCAGCGCCTCGAAACGCACGCCGTTGGTAGCCTCGTCAAACCAGGGGTAAGTGCTTACTTCAAACCCGGCGCCGCTGAAGATGGCTACGTGGTTTTCCCAGGTCGGATCGCTGACCCAGACGCGGGAATGCGGAAAATAACGTTTAAGGAAATCCGCGCCGACTTTCAGCGCGCCCGAGCCGCCCACCGTCTGGATGCTGGCGATACGGCCTGCGGTCAGCGCCGGGTGATCGGCCCCGAACAGCAGCGGCGCTATCGCGCTGCGGTAGTTGTTGAGCCCTTCCATCGGGAGATAAAGCGAGGCGCCGTGCGGCTGCGCGTTAAGGCGCGCTTCTGCCTGAGCCACGGCCTGTAGCTGCGGGATAATGCCCTGCTCGTTGTAATAGAGGCCGATACTCAGGTTAACTTTGTCGCTGCGGGGATCTTCTTTAAAGCGTTCCATCAGCGAAAGGATGGGGTCGCCGGCGTAGGCGTCAACATTCTGAAACACGCTTGGTTCTCCAGATTTACGGTGTAATGTGTCTTCACAATAAACCGGATAGCGCAGCAGATCGAGAGGGATGTGGCGGGTGCGCTGCGTTCAGGAACATGGCGGGTGCGCTTCGCTTACCCGCCCTACAGAAGACGCGCCGGTGTTTGTAGGGTGGGCAAGCGTAGCGCACCCATCGCCAGCCATTTAGACAGGTATGACCGTCATGTTTGTAGGGTGGGTAAGCGCAGCGCACCCACCGTCAGCCATTTAGACAAGTATGACCGTCATGTTTGTAGGGTGGGTAAGCGTAGCGCACCCACCACCAGTCACTGACGCGAATATGTGCCTTTAATCCAGGTAGCGCATCGCCACTCTGGAGGTCAATCGCGTAACAAGTTCGTAAGCACTCACTCCTGTTACTTCGGCGATACGCTCGACCGGCAATCCTTCACCCCACATGACTACCGTATCGCCCGCTTTTTCTGTCGCGTCAGGGCCTAAATCGACGCAGATCATATCCATCGCCACGCGCCCGACAATCGGCACTTCGCGGTCATTGACTAACACCGGCGTGCCTGTCGGCGCGCAGCGCGGATACCCGTCGCCGTAGCCCATCGCCACGACGCCAAGCCGCGTGTCGCGCTCGCTCACCCAGGTGCCGCCGTAGCCGACGGGCTCGCCAGCTTTGTGATCGCGCACGGCGATAAGGCTTGAAGTCAGCGACATCGCGGGCTGAAAACCAAGCTCCGCGCCCCACGGGTGGGTATCAAGCGGCGACACGCCGTAGAGAATAATGCCGGGGCGCACCCAGTCGAAATGCGACTGCGGCCAGAACAGGATGCCGCCGGAGGCGGCAATCGAGCGCTTGCCCGGTTTGCCGTGGGTAAAGCTGTTGAAGATATCGAGCTGGCGCTCGGTGGCGCCGCAGTCTGGCTCATCGGCGCGGGCGAAATGGCTTACCACGTTCACTGGCTGGCGCACGTTTTTGCAGGCCGCGAGCCTGTCGTAAAACGCCTGCGCCGCTTCCGGGCGCACGCCTAAGCGATGCATGCCGGTGTCGAGCTTCATCCAGACGGTGACGGGCTCTGAGAGCGTCGCCTGCTCCAGCGCCGCCAGTTGCTCTTCGCTGTGTACCGCGGTGTGTAGCCGTTGCGCGGCAATCGCCGGCAAATCGCCTGCGTTAAAAAAGCCTTCGAGCAAAAGAATGGGTTGGGTAATGCCGCCTTCACGCAGGCGCAGCGCCTCTTCAAGGCGCGCCACGCCGAACGCATCGGCATCAGGGAGAGTGCGGGCGGTCTCAAGAAGACCGTGTCCATAGGCGTTTGCCTTCACCACCGCAACCAGTTTACTGGCGGGCGCCAGTTCACGCAGGCGTTGCAGGTTGTGACGCAGAGCGCGGCGGTTTACTACCACAGTTGCCGCTTGCATTGACTTTCCTTGCTTATTTAAAAAGTTACCGTCAATCCCCTAAATCATTCGCGTTGCAGGAAGGCGACAAGCTCGGGAATCCCCGGGAGCTTAGTAAACTAAGTGACCGGGGTGAGCGAGCGCGGTCAACGCACCTGCGGCGTGAAGGATGACGGGGATTTTATTCGTCGTCGTACTGGGGACCCGCGTAGTTATCAAACCGCGACCACTGCCCGTTAAACGTCAGGCGCACCGTACCTATCGGGCCGTTACGCTGCTTACCGATAATAATCTCCGCGATGCCTTTTAAGTCGCTGTTTTCGTGATACACCTCGTCACGATAGATAAACATAATCAGGTCGGCGTCCTGCTCGATAGAGCCGGATTCACGCAGATCCGAGTTCACCGGGCGCTTGTCGGCGCGCTGCTCCAGCGAGCGGTTAAGCTGCGAGAGCGCCACTACCGGCACCTGAAGCTCTTTCGCCAGCGCTTTCAGCGAGCGGGAAATCTCGGCGATTTCCAGCGTACGGTTATCGGAGAGCGACGGCACGCGCATCAACTGTAAATAGTCGATCATAATCAGGCTTAAGCCGCCGTGCTCGCGGAAAATACGGCGCGCGCGGGAGCGCACTTCCGTCGGCGTCAGACCCGAGGAGTCGTCAATATACATATTGCGCTTCTCAAGCAGGATGCCCATGGTGCCGGAGATACGCGCCCAGTCCTCGTCATCCAGCTGGCCGGTACGAATACGCGTCTGATCCACGCGGGAGAGCGACGCCAGCATACGCATCATGATCTGCTCGCCGGGCATCTCAAGGGAGAAGATCAGCACCGGTTTATCCTGGAGCATCGCGGCGTTTTCACACAGGTTCATCGCGAACGTGGTTTTACCCATCGACGGACGCGCCGCCACGATGATGAGATCCGAGCGCTGCAAGCCCGCGGTCTTTTTATTGAGATCCTGATAGCCGGTATCCACGCCCGTCACGCCGTCGTGCGGCTGCTGATAGAGCGTTTCGATACGCGCGACGGTGGCCTCAAGGATCTGATCGATACTCTTCGGGCCCTCGTCTTTATTGGCGCGGTTTTCGGCTATCTGAAACACGCGCGATTCCGCGAGGTCGAGCAGATCTTCGCTGCTGCGGCCCTGCGGATCGTAACCGGCGTCGGCAATCTCATTGGCGACGGAAATCATGTCGCGCACGACCGCGCGTTCGCGCACGATATCGGCATAGGCGCTGATGTTCGCGGCGCTTGGCGTGTTTTTAGAGAGCTCCGCGAGATACGCAAAACCGCCGACGCTTTCCAGCTGTCCCTGGAGTTCCAGCGATTCGGAAAGCGTAATCAGATCGATGGGTTTGCCCATCTCCTGCAGCCGATGCATTTCGGTGAAGATCATGCGGTGCTGGCGGGTGTAAAAATCCTCGGCCACGACGCGCTCGGCCACATCGTCCCAGCGCTCGTTATCCAGCATTAAACCGCCCAACACCGACTGTTCCGCCTCCATGGAATGCGGCGGCATTTTCAGCCCGGCGACCTGCGGGTCACGAGGTTCAGTAGGTTTGTTGAAGGGTTTATTTCCTGCCATAGTGAATGGAGTTACCAAAAATCATCATCAGAGAGAATGAGGAGTGTATCTGATCTGAGTCGTTTTGTACTCAGTTTGCGCGCTCCTGCTTTCATGCCCGACACTTAACAAGGAGTTCCTATGGCGACGCGTATTGAGTTCAGCCAGCATGGCGGACCAGAAGTGTTAAAAGCGGTGACGTTTACCCCGGCCGACCCGGACGAGCTGGAAGTGCAGGTGGAAAACAAAGCCATCGGCATCAACTATATCGACACCTATATTCGCAGCGGTCTCTACCCGCCGCCAGCGCTCCCGGCGGGCCTCGGCACCGAAGCCGCGGGCGTTGTGACGAAAGTCGGCAGCGGCGTGACGCACCTCAAACCTGGCGATCGCGTCGTCTACGCACAGTCGGCGCTCGGCGCCTACAGCTCGGTGCATAACGTGCCGGCGGAAAAAGCCGTCGTGCTTCCGGACGTCATCTCGTTTGAACAGGCGGCGGCCTGTTTTTTAAAGGGGCTGACGGTCTTTTATCTCCTGCGCAAAACCTATGAAATCAAACCCGACGAGATGTTTCTGTTCCATGCCGCGGCGGGCGGCGTCGGGCTTATCGCCTGCCAGTGGGCGAAAGCGCTGGGCGCGCGGCTTATCGGTACTGTTGGTTCCGCGGAAAAAGCCCAGCGGGCGAAGCAGGCGGGCGCGTGGCAGACCATCAACTACCGCGAAGAGAGCGTGCCTGAAAGAGTGCGTGAGCTGACCGGCGGCAAAAAAGTGCGCGTGGTATATGACTCGGTGGGCAAAGAGACCTGGGAGTCGTCGCTCGACTGCCTGCAACGCCGCGGCTTAATGGTGAGCTTCGGTAACTCTTCCGGCCCGGTCACTGGCGTGAATCTCGGCATTCTTAACCAGAAAGGCTCGCTTTACGTGACCCGGCCGTCGCTAAACGGCTATCTGACCAATCGCGCCGAGCTGGAAGAAGCCAGTAACGAACTCTTTTCGCTGATCGCCAGCGGAGTGATTAAAGTGGAAGTGGCGGAGAGCCAGAAGTTCGCGCTCGAAGACGCCGCGCGCGCCCATAAGACACTGGAGAGCCGCAGTACGCAAGGTTCCAGCTTATTGATTCCCTGAAAGAATTAGGGCTTCCCGCAGGAAGCCCTTTCTTTTTTATTGTTCGCGCCGCATGTAGGGTACAGCGCTGATGAATTCGGTAACACGGCTGACATAGTGACAGATAGACTCCGCAAAGAACATGCTTTGCCGCCCAAAGCAGGCCGGAAAGTTGCGAGGTTGTGATCAACCCCGCAACTTATCAGTAACGCCAGCGATTCGTCCGGCTGTAACGTGAGGTACGACGATACTCCGGCACTTTCGGGGCCTTCACGGCGCGGATCACCCACACCACCGCCACCGCCAGCAGCAGCCACGGCAGCACTTTAATCATCAGCGCCAGTACGCCGCCGAAAAACATCACCAGCGTCGCCACCATCAGCGCGGCGATAATGCCTATAAGCGACACGCCGGTCGCCAGTAGCATCAGGAAGAAGGCGACCACAAACAGCAGTTCAAACATTCTCGTTCTCCTTAAAAACGTTATGCTCTGCTATTACAAGTTTCGTGCCAGAATTAACGCATTGAATTGAAAAGAAACGCCCCGGAATGTTATCCAGGGCGTTAGCGAAATTGACGAGATTCTGGCGAACTTAACGTTTGTCGGCCACCAGCTTAAGCGCCTGCTCCAGCACGTTAATATCCGCGCCTGGCTTGTGGGCGTTTTCGCTGAGGTAGCGACGCCACTGGCGCGCGCCAGGGATCCCCTGAAACAGTCCGAGCATATGGCGGGTGATATGCCCAAGGTACGCGCCTTTCGCCAGCTCGTCCTCAATGTAGGGATACATGGCGCGCACGACCGCCACCGGATCGGCATCCTGCACATCAAGCCCGAAGATTTCGCGATCGACCGACGCCAGCAGGCCCGGATTCTGATACGCCTCGCGGCCCACCATTACGCCATCCATATGCTCCAGGTGCGCTTTCACATCGTCCAGCGTTTTGATGCCGCCGTTAATCGACATCGTAAGCTTTGGGAAATCGCGCTTAAGCTGGTAAACGCGCGGATAATCCAGCGGCGGGATTTCGCGGTTCTCTTTCGGGCTCAGGCCAGAGAGCCACGCCTTGCGCGCGTGAATAATAAAGGTGTCGCAGCCGCCCTGCTCCGCCACGGTGCCGACAAAATCGCACAGGAATTCGTAGCTGTCCTGGTCGTCAATGCCGATACGGGTTTTCACCGTCACCGGAATGGAGACCACGTCGCGCATCGCCTTGACGCAATCGGCAACCAGTTGCGCCTCGCCCATCAGGCAGGCGCCGAAGCGGCCATTCTGGACGCGGTCGGACGGGCAACCGACGTTGAGGTTAACTTCATCATAGCCGCGCGCCTCGGCGAGCTTCGCGCAGTGCGCCAGCGCCGCCGGATCGCTTCCGCCCAGCTGCAACGCCACCGGATGCTCCTCATCGCTATAAGCAAGATAATCGCCCTTGCCATGAATGATCGCGCCCGTGGTGACCATTTCGGTATACAGCAACACCTGCGACGAAAGCTGACGCAGGAAATAGCGGCAATGGCGATCGGTCCAGTCGAGCATCGGCGCGATGGAAAAACGATGGGCGGGGAAAGCGTTACGGGATGTGGACGTCATAATAGCTAAGCGAGTCGAAGTTCGGGCTGAAAAAGGGGCGTTACTATAGCACAAACTTCAGACAGGGGCGCACTGCGCCCCTGCACATGGTCAGAAGGTCAGGCTCAGTTGCGCGCCCGCGCCCCAGGTTTCGTTTTCACCGACGATGCCGGTCAGGTCGAGATGCACGCGGTTAAATGGCGCGAAGCCAACGCCCGCGGTAAACACATTGCTCTCGTTATCTTTCACGTCAGCGCGATAACCGGCGCGCACCGCCAGCCAGTTAAGCGGACGCACCTCGGCACCGACGCCGACGAACTGGGAGTTCTCTTCGCTCTTAAAGCCTTTGGTTTCCGTCAGGTCGCCATCGGCGCTCAGCGTCACCATATCGTTATGCCAGGCCACGCCAGCGGTCACCAGCGGCGAGATCTGATAGGTATCTTTATACCCATTGACCTCTTTGGTATCGATATCGCGCGATACCAGGTTCTGCCCGCTCACGCCCACGGTCCAGTTCGGGCCGAAATCCGCCGCCACGCCGGCGTCGACGTTAAAACCGTTATCGTCGTTGCGATAGCGCGTGCTGTTCAGATCGCCGCTGTCGTAGTTATAAATCGAGGCGGTGTAGTTATAGAGCCAGGTTTTTTGCAGCTTCGGCGTAACGCCGACGGAAACCGGCACGTCGCCGACCTGGAACCGGTGCGCAAACGCCACGCCGTAATCAGAAACGATCGCCGCACGGCCAAACGCCGTAGAGGTCAGGCGATCGGTGATCGTGTCAGAACCGTTGATCGCGGCGTTAATAATCTGACCGCCGGCATAAAGATCGTCGTTCTGGATGCGGCGCAGATAGTCGATATCGCTCTGATCCACACGGGTGCTGACGCGCGCATGCGCGTAGGCTTTCGCCACAAACGCCACCGCCAGCACGTCGTTGGGGATACTTACGGCGATACCGCCCGCCGCACGCGCGCTTGCCGTTTTGCCGCGCAGGTATTCCAGCTCGTCGCCAAGCTCGCCCGCCGCCCCCTGGAACTGACGCAGCGTGCCGATCGGATCGGCGGCGATGTCGCCAGGCGTCAGGCTGTTTACTACATCGCGATAATAATCAACGCGATCGCTGATATGGTCGATCTCATCCTGAAGATTATCTTCATCGGAAATTTGCGCCTGTAACGCCGGCAAAATCACCGTAATGTCATCTTCCGGTTGTGAACGCGCCAGTAAAGCCGGGTTAATTAACGCGCCGCTGCCGTAATCGGCTGACGCCACGCCGGTGCCGCCCATCGCATCGTTACGCGCCTGCGCCCAGGTATTCGCTGCACTCGCCTGATTGACCATCACCAGAGAAAGGGCGACGGCTGCCACTGAAGGTTTGATTATATTTTTCACTGTTTACCCTGCTTATAAGCAACATGAATGACATCCTCTGTCAGCCCATGACAGAGACGATTTCTGTTGTGAAGTACGCACTACGCCAGAGGTTGAGGCTAAAAGCTCAACGGCATTGCCGGGCTCGTTTCGTGACCGCCCTCATTATTTATAGATTAGGGTTCTTAATTCGTGTAGGTAAGCCGTCGTGTGGGCCAAAAAATTGTGGCGGGTGGTCTATCCAGCGATCTGGCCGGGTGGCGGCGTAAGGGCCGTTCAGGGGATAGTAAATACGGTTTTCCGGTTTGTTCGCCTCGCCCACCACCAGCAGCCGGACTTCGCTGTCGGTATTATTAATGAACGTGTGGCAAAGCCCGGTGCCTGCCGGAAAGCCGACGCTGTCGCCCGGTTTTAGCGGCCACAGCTCACCATTGAGCCAGACATCCGGAAATCCTTCGAGCACATAGACAAACTCTTCTTCACTGCTTTCCGCATGCGGATAAGAGGTGCGACGCCCAGACGGCAGCCGCTCATGGTGAATGCCAAGCCGCGTGAGTCCTGTGCGCTTCGCCAGTGGCGCGCCGATTGACATCAACTCGTTACTGTCCGGGTAACCCGCGTCGTCATTACCTTCTACTTCCTGCCAGTGACAAATACATTCAGGTCGCTTTTGCATATAAACCTCCAGAGAACATCTCCTCAAAAGGTATAACATAGCCGGAATGTCGGCGTTTTGGCTGGTTCATGATAAAGTGATGGCTCAGACACGATTCATAGAGGATGCCGATGGATACGACGATTTCGCAGGAAGTTCTGGCGCAAGCTGAAAAGCTCTGCCAGCAACGTAATGTGCGCCTGACTCCGCAGCGCCTCGAAGTGCTGCGCCTGATGACCATACAGCCGGGCGCTATCAGCGCTTACGATCTGCTCGATTTATTGCGCGAAACCGAGCCGCAGGCGAAGCCGCCCACCGTTTATCGCGCGCTCGATTTTCTGCTGGAGCAGGGATTTGTGCATAAGGTCGAGTCCACGAACAGCTATGTGCTTTGTCATCTGTTCGATAACCCGGCGCATACCTCCGCGATGTTTATCTGCGACAGGTGTGGCGTGGTAAAAGAGGAGGCAGCGGAAGGCGTGGAAGATATCATGCATGCGCTGGCGGCCAGAATGGGCTTTGCGTTGCGTCATAACGTCATTGAAGCGCATGGGTTGTGCGCGGCCTGCGCGGAAGTTGAGGCGTGTCGCCATCAGGGACAGTGTGGTCACGACCACAGTATCACGGTGAAAAAGAAAGGGCGTTAATCAGTCAGGATGGGTGGTACATCCTTGTACCGTTGGGCAGGGCAGCCTCAGAGGGAAAATACCGTTTGAGGTGGTGGCCGGATTACCAGCGGTAATCGTGGCGGCTTTCCCAGTCAGTCACTTCCTTGTCGGCTTCATCTTTCGCATAACCGTAACGTTCCTGGATTTTACCCACCAGTTGGTCACGTTTCCCTTCGATGATAGTCATATCATCGTCGGTTAATTTACCCCATTGCTCTTTCACTTTACCTTTAAACTGTTTCCAGTTACCGCCAGCTTCATCTCTGTTCATAGACGTCTCCTTAACATTCGGTAGTGAATCAGTCTCACAGGTTCTCCTGTGGGGGTTCAGCCCGGGTCATCTTCATCATTTGCTGAACGTACTACTCATTTTAGACGTCAATTTTACCCCCGGCGGGATATTCAGAATCTTTAACCATAACGAAGCGCTGGAGCCGACAAATTTTCTTTTATCGGCGATGTGATACATCAGGAAAACTTAGTGCAAAAGACGCCCGCGACGCCATAAGTAACCGAGCGACAATCCGCGCAGCGCCAGGAAAACGGTGAGCGCCAGCCACAGACCGTGGTTGCCAAGCCGCGGCAGCGTGAGCAGCGTCAGGCCAAAACCGAGCGCCGCGACAGCCATACTGTTGCGCATCTCCGCCCCGCGCGTCGCGCCGATAAACATGCCGTCCAGCAGATAACACCAGACGCCGACTACCGGCAGGATCGCCTGCCAGAAGAGATAGGGCTGCGCCAGCGCCTGCAACGACGGCAAAGATGTTAACAGCGACACAATATACTGCCCCGCCACGGCATACAGCAGCGCGAACGCCAGCGCGACCATGCCTGCCTGTCGGCACGCCGCGCGCCAGACGCTGCGCAGTTGCGATTTATCCCGCGCGCCAAAGGCCTGCCCGGCATGCGCTTCCACCGCGTAGGCGAAGCCGTCGAGCGCATAAGCCGTGAAGGTTAACAGCGTCATCAGAATGGCGTTAACGGCGACAATATCGCTGCCAAGCCGGGCGCCAAACACGGTGACGGAGGCAAAGCAGATCTGCAACAGCAGCGAGCGCAGCATGATGTCGCGGTTAAGCTTAAGCAGCCTGCCGACGCCGCCGCGCCAGGCGGTTTTCAGCATCGCCGGGGTAATGCCGCGCAGGCGCAGCACGCGGGCCGCCATCATAAGACCAATGCCAAGCGTCGCGTATTCCGCTATCGCCGTCGCCAGCGCTGCGCCCTGGACGTTAAGGCCAAGCCCCATGACGAACCAGAGATCAAGCGCGATATTAAGCAGATTACCGACCACCAGCAGGATAACCGGCGCGCGGGCGTACTGAACGCCCAGCAGCCAGCCCAGCAGCACCAGATTAGCAAGCGACGCGGGCGCGCTGAGCCAGCGAATCTCCAGAAACCGCCGGGCCTGCGTCAGCACAGCGTCGCTGCCGCCGGTAATATGCAGCGCCAGATGAATCAGCGGTTCGCGCAGCGCGATAATCAGCACACCGGCGATAAGCGCCAGCGCCATGGGCTGCACCAGCGCGCGGGCCAGCGCCGCCGGATCGCGCGCGCCGAACGCCTGGGCGGTTAACCCGGTGGTGCTCATACGTAAGAACAGCAGCAGCATAAACAGGAAGCTGGTGGCGGTTGCGCCAACCGCGACGCCTCCCAGATACACGGGGCTGTCGAGATGGCCAATCACGGCGGTATCCACCAGGCCCAGCAGCGGCACGGTGATATTGGAGAAAATCATTGGCAGCGCGAGGCGCCAGAGAGCTTTATCGGTAGAAGTGAGAAAGGGCATATGGCGTTCCGATGCCGTTACGCGATGATGAAAAAATATGCAGACTTTAGCAGACGGGAGAGGTCATTACCGTAACCGGGGCGGGCCAGTTACGGTAATGCGGCGTCAGGCAGCCGGGAAAGGCCTCAGAGCCATTCGCCGTTACGGATCACGCCGACCGCCAGACCTTCGATAGAGAAGTTATGCTCGCGCAGATCGACAACGATCGGTTTGAACTCGTTGTTCTCTGGCAGCAGCTCAACGACATTGCCCTGTTTTTTAAGGCGTTTTACCGTCACTTCATCGTCAATACGCGCGACCACAACCTGGCCGTTGCGCACATCCTGCGTTTTATGAACCGCTAACAGGTCGCCGTCCATAATCCCGATATCTTTCATCGACATCCCACTAACGCGCAGCAGGAAATCGGCGTTCGGCTTAAACAGGCCAGGATCGACCTGATAGTGGCCTTCGATATGTTGCTGGGCCAGCAGCGGCTCACCTGCCGCGACGCGCCCTACAAGCGGCAGGCCGGTTTCTTCTTCCTGCAGCAGACGAATACCGCGCGACGCGCCGGAGACAATCTCAAGAACCCCTTTGCGCGCCAGCGCTTTGAGGTGCTCTTCCGCCGCGTTTGGCGAACGGAAACCCAGACGCTGCGCGATTTCCGCACGCGTAGGCGGCATGCCGGTCTGGCTGATGTGATCCCGAATGAGATCAAACACCTCTTGTTGCCTGGTAGTTAATGCTTTCATTCCGCCCCCTGGGTGCATATACAGTTATGCTGTGAGTATATACAGCTAAAGGTGATTTTAAAACCATAACCGGTTAAAAAAGCGCTTCTTTCGCGATTTCTGGAAAACTTATCGCAAATGCTGCCAGAGCAGCGTGACCCACACGACCAGCGCGAGGATAATCGACAGCAGGACCGCGGCGGAGCCCATATCCTTGGCGCGCCCGGAAAGTTCATGAAATTCAGGGCCGATGCGATCAACGACCGCTTCGATGGCGCTGTTGAGGATCTCAACGATCATAACCAGCGTCACGGAGCCAATCAGCAGGACGCGGGTGATCGGGTCGACATCCAGCCAGCAGGCGATAAGAATGGCGGCTATTACGGCAACCCCTTCCTGGCGAAATGCGGCTTCATTTTTCCAGGCGGCGCGTAATCCCTTCCAGGAATAGCCGGCAGCGTTAATAATTCGAGTTAACCCCGTGGTGTTGTTGGCCATGACAAGAAACCTTTTTTAAATTCAGGCGTCAATGCTAATGCGCTTCGATAAAGAAGCACCACAGAAATTCTACGGAGTTTCTGATATTCTTGCGCCGCAATTGCATTATTAACCAGAGGCTTTACATCGTTTATGTCCGGTTGGCCACGAATTTACTACAAATTACTTAATTTACCATTAAGCGTGCTGGTAAAAAGCAAGTCCATCCCGGCGGCGCCCTGCCCCGAACTTGGGCTCGATACGTCACGCCCCATCATGTATGTGTTGCCGTATAACTCGAAGGCGGATCTCCTGACGCTGCGCGCCCAGTGCCTGGAGCACGATCTGCCGGACCCGCTGGAACCACTGGTTATCGACGGCACCGAACTGCCGCGCTATGTGTTTATCCATGGCGGCCCCCGCGTGTTTACTTACTACACGCCGAAGGAAGAGTCGATCAAGCTGTTCCACAACTATCTCGACCTGCACCGCAGCAACCCGGATCTCGACGTCCAGATGGTGCCGGTGTCGGTCATGTTCGGCCGCTCGCCGGGGCGCGAAAAGGGCGAGGAAAACCCGCCGCTGCGCATGCTGAACGGCATTCAGAAATTCTTCGCGGTCTCCTGGCTTGGTCGCGACAGCTTTGTGCGTTTCTCGCCGCCGGTGTCGCTGCGCCGCATGGCGACCGAACACGGTACGGACAAGCGCATCGCCCAGAAACTGGCCCGCGTGGCGCGTATGCATTTCGCCCGCCAGCGCCTCGCCGCTGTCGGCCCGCGCCTCCCTGCGCGCCAGGATCTCTTTAACAAGCTGCTCTCGTCAAAAGCTATCGCTCGCGCCGTTGAAGACGAAGCGCGCACCAAAAAAATCTCGCACGAGAAAGCCCAGCAAAACGCCGTCGCGTTGATGGAAGAGATCGCCGCAAACTTCTCTTACGAGGCGATTCGCCTTACCGACCGCGTGCTTGGGTTTACCTGGAACCGTCTCTACCAGGGCATTAACGTCCATAACGCCGAGCGGGTGCGTCAGCTCGCCCACGACGGCCACGAAATTGTCTATGTGCCCTGCCATCGCAGCCACATGGACTATCTGCTGCTCTCTTACGTGCTTTATCACCAGGGGCTGGTGCCGCCGCATATCGCCGCTGGCATCAACCTGAACTTCTGGCCCGCCGGGCCGATTTTCCGCCGTCTGGGCGCGTTTTTTATCCGCCGCACCTTTAAAGGCAACAAGCTTTACTCCACGGTCTTCCGCGAATATCTCGGCGAACTGTTCAGCCGCGGCTATTCGGTGGAGTACTTCGTGGAAGGCGGGCGCTCGCGCACCGGTCGTCTGCTCGATCCGAAAACCGGCACGCTCTCCATGACCATCCAGGCCATGCTGCGCGGCGGTACGCGTCCGATTACGCTGGTGCCGATTTACATTGGCTATGAGCATGTGATGGAAGTGGGCACTTACGCGAAAGAGCTGCGCGGCGCCACCAAAGAGAAAGAGAGCCTGCTGCAGATGCTGCGCGGCTTAAGCAAGCTGCGTAACCTGGGTCAGGGTTATGTGAACTTCGGCGAACCGCTGCCGCTGATGACCTTCCTGAACCAGCATGTGCCGGAGTGGCGCGATTCCATCGACCCGATCGAAGCGGTACGTCCGGCGTGGCTGACCCCGACGGTGAATGAAATTGCTTCACAGCTGATGGTGCGTATCAACAATGCGGGCGCGGCTAACGCCATGAACCTGTGTTGCACCGCGTTGCTGGCCTCGCGTCAGCGTTCGTTAACGCGCGAGCAGTTGACCGAACAGCTGGATTGCTACCTGAGCCTGCTGCGTAACGTGCCATACGCCTCCGACGCCACGGTGCCGGACGCCACGGCGACGCAGCTCATCGAGCACGCGTTGCAGATGAACAAGTTCGATGTCGAGAAAGATACGATCGGCGATATCATCGTGCTGCCGCGCGAGCAGGCGGTGCTGATGACCTACTACCGCAACAACATCATGCATATGCTGGTGCTGCCATCGCTTATCGCCGCTATCGTGACGCAACATCGCCGCATCAGCCGTGAAGCGGTGCAGCAGCAGGTTGAACAGCTGTTCCCGATGCTGAAGACGGAGCTGTTCCTGCGCTGGGAAAAAGAAGAGGTGCCGGCGGTCGTCGATGCGCTGGTTAACGAACTGGCGCAGCAGGGGCTGATCCTTGCCGACGACGTCTGGCTGCAGGTGAACCCGGCGCGCTCCCGTACGCTGCAACTGCTGGCCGCTGGCGTGCGCGAAACACTGCAACGCTACGCGATCACCTTCTGGCTGCTGAGCGCTAACCCGTCCATCAACCGCGGAACGCTTGAGAAAGAGAGCCGCACCGTGGCGCAGCGCCTTTCCGTGCTGCACGGCATTAACGCGCCGGAGTTCTTCGATAAAGCGGTGTTCTCGACGCTGGTGCTGACGCTGCGCGATGAAGGCTATATCAGCGATACCGGCGATGCCGAACCGGCGGAAACCATGAAAGTTTACCAGATGCTGGCAGAGCTAATGACGTCGGATGTGAGGCTGACTATCGAGAGCGCGGCGGCGCAAGCGGGCGCGTGATCGGGTCTGATCAGTGACAGTAAAAGGCGGGGAAACCCGCCTTTTTTATTGGCGGAAAACAGTGGTAATAGCTGATAACGATGTGGATGGTGGGTGCGCTTCGCTTACCCACCCTACGTTTTATCAATGCTGCGGCCTCTTGTAGGGCGGGTCCCGCCGTCACAGCACCGCCGCTAATAACAAAAAAGCGGGTTTCCCCGCTTCTCTGTCAGAATTTTAAATAACTTAGCGCCAGGCCGATAAATACCAACAGCCCCACATAGTTATTATTTAAAAATGCCCGGAAACAGGCGTCGCGATCGCGCCCGGCAATAATTTTCTGCTGCCAGATAAACAGCGCGCCTGCGCATGCAAGGCCTGCATAATAAAACGCGCCCAGGCCGTTCAGCCAGCCCACTGCGCCCAGCAGCGCCAGCACGGCAATCTGCAGTAGCCCGATAATCAGCTTATCGTGGCGCCCGAAAAGAATAGCCGTCGACTTAACGCCGATTTTCACGTCATCGTCGCGATCGACCATCGCATATTCCGTATCGTACGCCACCGCCCAGCAGATATTGGCGAAAAACATCAGCCAGCAGCTTAACGGCAGCGACTCGCTCACCGCGCAAAACGCCATCGGAATTGACCAGCCAAACGCCGCGCCCAGCACCACCTGCGGCAGATGGGTATAGCGCTTCATAAACGGATACATCCAGGCCAGCGCCAGCGCCGCCACCGAGAGCAAAATGGTTTTCACATTCAGCGTCAGCACCAGCAAAAACGACAGCAGCACCAGAATGACGAACAGATTGCGCGCCTCTTTTTCGGTCACATCGCCGCTCGGCAGCGGCCGGTGCGCCGTGCGCTTCACATGCCCGTCGAATTTACGGTCGGCATAATCATTCACCACGCAGCCTGCGGCGCGCATCAGCCAGACGCCCGCCACAAACACCGCGAGTATCCACAGCGGCGGCACGCCGGGCGACGCCACCCAGAGCGCCCACAGCGTCGGCCAGAGCAGCAGTAACGCGCCAATCGGCTTATCGGTGCGCATCAGGCGGTGATAGGCGAGCAGCTTATTCTGCGTCAGGCTCCACTCCATTATTTTTCCTCTCCGTACAAGGGTGATGCGGGTAAAAACAGTTCGGTCAACAGCAGCGGCTTGCCGGAGAGCCTCAGCAGAGAGCGGCGCCCCCAGAGTTCGTCGCTGCGGCCCGGCTGGATAAAATCACGCGTGAGGGTGGATGAGGTAAACAGATAACGGCCCAGCGGCGTGGTGCCGAGCTGCTGCAACGCCAGTTCCGGCCCACACAGTGTAGACTCCGGCACCAGTGTCCGCCCGACCAGCCACGGCACGCCGTCGCCGCACAGCAGGATTTCGCGCAGCCAGTAGCGCGGCTCTGGGGGTAAAAACTCCCCTTCCTCCTCCAGCGCCTCAGGGCCGACGAAGCCTTCAAACAGCATCTCAACCGTCACGCGCTCGCAAAACCCCTCGAAACGGCGGGTCATGGAATCTTCCAGCATCAGCCAGTCGAGCAGCGCGCTATCCAGCGTGCTGATATCGTCAAAAAAGGACAACGCGCGCAGTTGTCTCAGCGCGGGATGGGACATGCGTGACTCTCCGGGGCCAAAAGTGGACGTATTGTAACGCAGAACCGGCAAAACGGGGGCGGGGAAACAAGGAGTACGAACAAAAGCGCAACATGGGTGCAACAGTACGTCATGCTGCGCCAGGAAAAAAGGTGCGCGCAAGCGCACCAGGTGTTGCAAACATCAGCAGCGTGGGGAGACTGTCACCCCTTGCCTTTTACGCTGCTGATAAAAGTCTGACGTGCCGTGGTGGAGCCGAGACGCTCCGCTTCATCCAGCAGTTTCAGCGCTTTATCGACATCGCCCTTCGCAACGGCTTCCTTAATGGCGCGATTGAAATAGGCCTCGGTGTCATTAAGTACCGGCTCGCGTTTCGCGGCGGGCGCTGGCGCAGCCGCCGGTGCGGCAGGGGCTGGCGCGGAATAAGCAGCGGCAGGCGCTGCGGTATTGCCGACCGTCACAGACGACGGGCCGGAAGAACCGAACAGCGGGCCGACCAGAACGCTGGATGCGGAGTTAGTGCTTACTTTCAATTTAAGCTTGCCGTCAGGCGTGTGGCGCGCCACCGGATCGGCGATATCCGGTACGGCGTTACCCACCCCTTTGGCGTAAGCCTTCGCCGGGTTGGTCATCGTGGTGGTCTTTTGCAGATCCTGCGGCGTGGTAAAGACCAGCAGGTACAGTTTCTGCTGCCCCAGCGCTGGCGTCAGCTTGATGACGCCTTCGAGGCGGTCTTCAGAGACCACGCCCGGCTCCTGATAGGTAAAGTAGCTGCTCGGGAAGTAGGCGGCAGGCGTTAAGTTCTGATCCAGCACCAGTACGTTCGGGGCGTAAATGCCGGTCTGTTTGTTCGCAAGGCTGGTAAGCGTAATGGTCAATTCGCCAATATTCGCCGGCACGCTATAGGCGGCGACTTTACCGGTAATGCCCGGTACGTTGAGGGTCTGCCCCACGGCGGCCAGATCGGTCGTCTGGGTTTGCGACTGCGCGACAGGCGTCCAGGTCAGGCGCTGTAACTCACCGGCCGGGATGGATGGCGCCGCGGCGGTGTTCTGCGGCACGATATTCACATCAGCGAAGCTGACGGCGGGCAGGCCTGCGAGCAGCCCTGCGCTTAAGCATAATGCGACGAGACGTTTTTTCATTTTTTATTACCTCGGATGGAAAGGGAAACGGTAGCCAGGCAATAGCGCGCTTCCCGAAAATCGGTACTTTTCAATGAGGGTTAAGAGGGGCTTTCGCCCCTCTTGTTACTGCAATAACGCGTGATTACCACCAGATTTCCATCTGGGCGCCGAAGGTCCACTCATCGTTGTCGCCGCGGCTGCTGTTACCGTACTGGGTGAAAGTACCAGTGCTAACCGCTTCAGAGGTGGTGGCACCGTTGGAGGTTTTCACATAACCCCAGTTTTCATCCCACTTCGCATAGGTTGCGAAGACGCGGATTGCCGGACGAGACCAGATGCTGTCGCCAGCCTGCCACTGTTGCGCGAGGGTAATTTTGTACTGGTTGTTGGTTTCATCAACCTGCTGCGATTTCACGTTGTCGTAGCCCACTTCCAGCAAGGTGCTCATGATCGGCGTCCATTTGTACATCGGGCGAACACCCACAGTCCACCAGGTGTTGCCGCGATTATTGTCGCGATCGGTGTCCTGGTACATCGCCACATACATCATGTCCCAACGATCGCCCATGGAAATTGAGCCGTGATCCAGAATACGGATCAGGCTGCCATCGTTATCCACCTCACCGCCGCGAGCCTGGCCCTTACCCTGAGAAGTCATAGAGTCGGTCGCGTACTGCACGACAAATTTGTTAAAGCCGGTGCCGATAGTCTGGGTATGTTCCGCAGTGAACATCCAGCCATCTTTGGACGCGCCTGGCTGCAGATAATAGTCGTCCGGAATATTGGTATGGCCGTAATCAACCCCTAACTCCAGTACGCCGTTCTGGTTAGTTTCAATACCAGACCAGCGAACATCAAACACATCGTTTGGTACATCGTTGTTGTAAGTACGCACCCCATTAGCATCGCGGTCTGCAAAGCCTGACGAACCGCCCTGTTCGCTGGAGCGGGTTGCCGCAAGGGCAAGTTTACCTACGCCGACATCAATATTTTCAATACCAGCGCCAGGGCCGGAGATGTCCCAGTAGTAGAAGTCGATCATATGGACGTCATGACGCTGATAGAAGCGCTTACCAGCCCAGATATTGGCGCCAGGCAGAGAGTCGATCAGGTTTTTACCGACAACGTTAAATTCGCGGACAGCTGGCGTATCAGTGTTTTCAAAGTCATTTAACTGATTAGTTCTGTAACCAATATTTGAGTCAAAGTAGAAGCTCTTGTCGCTTTCCTTCCACACTTCCTGCCCTAATTTAATTTCCGCATAGGTTTCACATTCGTTACCCAGACGGTATTTAGCGCCGGCACCGGTCGCCGTGAAGCACTGCTGTTCGCCACCACTACCGGTCCAGCCGATGCCGGAACGGGCATAACCTTTGAAGTCCACCGCAGAGGCCTGAGCGGCGAAGATGCCCGCCATCACGGCCACAGCCAGAGGGAGTTTACGCAGAGTTATCATCATTCTATCTCCTGAGATCATTGCTTTTCTTTGTAAGCGGGGGCGCTTAAACGCCCGGCTCTTTATGCAACCGACGACAGGCGGTGCCATCTTCCCGAAAAAGATGACAACGCTCCGGCGGCAAGCCGATAGCGAATGTGGCGCCCTCTTCTACCAGCACGACGTCGTTCTGGCGGTAAACCAGGTTCTGACGCAGCGCAGGGATTTGGATATGAATCTGAGTCTCATGACCTAACTGTTCGACCACCTGCACTTCGCCTTCGAGCGTCACATCGGCGATATCGCTTGGCAGGAGGTGTTCGGGGCGGATGCCAAGGGACATGTTGGCCCCCACCTGAACATGGGTACTTTCCACCGGCAGCCAGACCAGCTGGCGGTTCGGCAGCTCCACCTGCACCTGATCGATAGCGGTGGCGGTAACTTTCACCGGCAGGAAGTTCATTTTCGGCGAGCCGATAAAACCCGCGACGAAGCGATCGGCCGGGTAGTGATAGAGCTCAAGCGGCTTGCCCACCTGGGCGACGCGGCCTGCGTCCAGCACCACGATTTTGTCGGCGAGCGTCATCGCTTCGACCTGATCGTGGGTGACGTAAATCATGGTGCGTTGCAGGCGCTTATGAAGACGGGAGATCTCAATACGCATCTGTACGCGCAGCGCGGCGTCCAGGTTTGAGAGCGGCTCATCGAGCAGGAATACGGAAGGCTCGGCGACCAGCGTACGGCCAATCGCCACGCGCTGACGCTGACCGCCGGAGAGCGCCTTCGGGCGACGATCCAGCAGGTGCGCCAGCTGCAGCACTTCCGCCACCTGAGTGACGCGCTGCGTGATGGTCTCTTTACGGGCGCCCGCCAGCTTCAGGCCGAAAGACATGTTTTCAGCCACGGACAGGTGCGGATAGAGCGCGTAAGACTGAAACACCATCCCCACGCCGCGCTCGGCGGGCGGCACGTCGTTCATACGCTTGCCGCCGATATGCAAATCGCCGCTGGTGATGGTCTCAAGCCCGGCAATCATACGCAGCAGCGTTGATTTCCCGCAGCCCGACGGCCCGACAAATACGACAAACTCGCCTTCGGTAATGTCGAGGTTGATATCTTTCGACACCACAACGTCGCCCCAGGCTTTTGTTACGTTGCGAAGCTGAACGCCTGCCATTCCCTTCTCCCTTGTTTACTTCACCCGATTTCACGGGAAAAACACGTTGACGGCACTATGCCCCTCAGGCGAGGGCGAGCCATCCTCCACCCTTGCCTTTTTTATGGGGGAGGAGACGGGAGGATGAGGGGGTGGCGGCTGTCCTGCGGCCGGGCGGCCCGCGGCGATTTTCGTGATGTAAGCGGCAAAAAACGCAGCGGTTTTCTGTGCGCAGGGCCACAGAAAATCCACTTATGTTATGCAGATCACACTACGAAGCGGTGGGGCGTAGAGGAAAGGAGGATGAGAAGCGCTTGCCAGATGCCCAGACTGTTACACGTAAAGCCAATACGTGTATCCACGCGCAAACCACTAAAAGGATAGGAGTTATGAAAATTAAAAGCGGCGTACGCCTCCTCGCTCTCTCAGCGCTGACGACGGCGCTCTTTTCTGCCTCTGCTCTGGCCAAGATTGAAGAAGGTAAGCTGGTTATCTGGATCAACGGCGACAAAGGCTATAACGGCCTGGCCGAAGTGGGTAAGAAGTTTGAACAGGACACCGGCATTAAAGTCACCGTTGAACATCCGGACAAACTGGAAGAGAAATATCCGCAGGTTGCCGCAACCGGCGACGGCCCGGACATTATCTTCTGGGCGCACGACCGTTTTGGCGGCTACGCGCAGTCTGGCCTGCTGGCGGAAATCACGCCGGAGAAAGCCCTCCAGGACAAGATTTACCCGTTCACCTGGGACGCGGTGCGCTATAACGGCAAAATCATTGCTTATCCGGTTGCCGTGGAATCCCTGTCGCTGATTTACAACAAAGATCTCGTGCCGAATCCGCCGAAAACCTGGGAAGAGATCCCGAAACTCGATAAAGAACTGAAGGCGAAAGGCAAGAGCGCGCTGATGTTCAACCTGCAGGAGCCGTACTTCACGTGGCCGATTATTGCCGCTGACGGCGGTTACGCCTTTAAGTTTGAAAACGGCAAATATGACGTGAAAAACGTCGGCGTCGATACCGCAGGCGCCAAAGCGGGCCTGAATTTCCTGGTCCAGCTTATCAAAGATAAACACATGAACGCCGACACCGACTATTCCATCGCGGAAGCGGCGTTTAACAAAGGCGAAACCGCCATGACCATTAACGGTCCGTGGGCGTGGGCCAACATCGATAAGAGCAAAGTCAATTACGGCGTGGCGCAGCTGCCGACCTTTAAAGGCAAACCGTCTAAACCGTTCGTCGGCGTGCTGAGCGCGGGTATCAACGCCGCCAGTCCGAACAAAGAGCTGGCCAAAGAGTTCCTGGAAAACTACCTGCTGACCGATCAGGGTCTGGAAGCGGTAAACAAAGACAAGCCGCTGGGTGCCGTCGCGCTGAAATCTTATCAGGAGAAGCTGGAGAAAGATCCGCGCATCGCCGCCACCATGGCGAACGCGAAAACTGGCGAAATCATGCCTAACGTGCCGCAAATGTCCGCGTTCTGGTATGCCGTACGTACCGCCGTGGTCAACGCCGTCACCGGTCGTCAGACCGTGGACGCCGCGCTGAAAGACGCGCAGGGCCGTATCGCGAAGTAACGGTCGTGGAAAATGGCGGGTGCGCTTTGCTTACCCGCCCTACAAAACCATTCTCAGAGATTTACGGTGGGTAAGCGACGCGCACCCGCGAACACCCTGTAGGGTGGGTAAGCGACGCGCACCCGCCACACCCTGTAAAGAGTTGCACCGTGGCGCGGCCACACCCACGTTTTCATCGTTGTTGAGGATTATCCCCATGGATGTCATTAAAAAGAAACACTGGTGGCAAAGCGACGCGCTGAAATGGTCGGCGATAGGTCTGCTGGGCATACTGGTGGGTTACCTTGTTGTTTTAATGTACGCACAGGGGGAATACCTGTTCGCCATCATGACGCTGATTTTAAGCTCGGCTGGCCTCTATATTTTCGCGAACCGCCGCGCCTACGCGTGGCGCTATGTTTACCCGGGGCTGGCAGGTATGGGGCTGTTCGTGCTCTTTCCGCTGGCCTGTACCATCGCTATCGCCTTTACCAACTACAGCAGCACCAACCAGCTCACGCAGGAGCGCGCGCGTCAGGTGCTGATGGACCGTAAATACCAGGCGGGCGAAAGCTATGCCTTTGGCCTGTATCCCTCAGGCGAGCGGTGGCGCCTGGCCCTCACGGACGGCGCCAGCGGCAAATATTATGTTTCTGAACCGTTTAAATTTGGCGGCGAGCAGAAACTGAAGCTTTCCGCCGCGCCAGCCCTGCCGGAAGGCGAACGCGCCAGCCTGCGCGTCATCACGCAAAATCGCCAGGCGCTGAACCAGATCACCGCCGAACTGCCGGACGAAAGCCAGCTGGTGATGAGCTCGCTGCGCCAGTTCTCCGGCACCCGTCCGCTCTATGCGCTCGCCAATGACGGCACGCTCACCAACAACCAGAGCGGCGTGAAATACCGCCCGAATAACGATATCGGCTTTTATCAGGCGGTGAGCGCTGACGGCCAGTGGGGCGATGAGAAGCTGAGCCCCGGTTATACCGTGACGATCGGCTGGGATAACTTCCTGCGCGTCTTCGTCGATGAAGGCATTCAGAAACCGTTTATGGCGATCTTCGTCTGGACGGTCGTCTTCGCGGCGCTGACCGTCGTGCTGACCGTGGCGGTCGGCATGGTGCTGGCGTGCCTGGTGCAGTGGGAATCGCTGAGGGGCAAAGCTATCTACCGCGTGCTGCTCATTCTGCCGTATGCGGTGCCGTCGTTTATTTCCATTCTGATTTTCAAAGGGTTGTTCAACCAGAGCTTTGGTGAGATCAACATGATGCTGAGCGCGCTGTTTGGCATCAAACCGGCGTGGTTTACCGACCCGACCACGGCGCGCACCATGATCATTATCGTCAACACCTGGCTTGGCTACCCGTACATGATGATCCTCTGCATGGGGCTGCTGAAGGCTATCCCGGACGATCTGTATGAGGCTTCCGCGATGGACGGCGCAGGCCCGTTCCAGAACTTCTTTAAAATCACGTTCCCGCTGCTGATAAAGCCGCTGACGCCGCTGATGATCGCAAGCTTCGCGTTTAACTTTAATAACTTCGTGCTGATCCTGCTGTTAACCAACGGCGGCCCGGATCGCATCGGCACCACGACGCCTGCGGGCTATACCGACTTGCTCGTGAGCTACACCTGGCGTATCGCCTTTGAAGGCGGCGGCGGTCAGGACTTTGGCCTCGCGGCGGCTATCGCCACGCTTATCTTCCTGCTGGTGGGCGCGCTGGCGGTCGTGAACCTCAAAGCCACGCGCATTAAGTTTGACTAAGGAGATCCCACATGGCTATGGTGCAACCCAAATCGCAAAAGCTGCGTCTGCTGGCGACTCACCTGCTGCTGCTGGCGTTTATCGCCGCCATTATGTTCCCGCTGTTGATGGTCGTGGCGATTTCGCTGCGCCCCGGCAACTTCGCGACCGGTAGCCTCATCCCGGATCAAATCTCCTGGGAGCACTGGCGGCTGGCGCTCGGTTTCAGCGTGGAGCATGCCGATGGCCGCGTCACGCCGCCGCCGTTCCCGGTGCTGCTGTGGCTGTGGAACTCAGTGAAAATCGCGGGCATTACCGCGGCAGGCATTGTGGCGCTCTCCACCACCTGCGCCTATGCCTTCGCCCGCATGCGTTTCCCGGGTAAAGGCGCGCTGCTGAAAGGCATGCTGATTTTCCAGATGTTCCCGGCGGTGCTGTCGCTGGTGGCGCTCTACGCCCTGTTTGACAGGCTCGGTCAGTACATTCCGTTTATCGGGCTTAATACCCACGGCGGCGTGATCTTCGCGTATCTGGGCGGTATCGCGCTGCATGTCTGGACCATCAAAGGCTATTTCGAAACCATCGACGGGTCGCTTGAAGAAGCGGCGGCGCTGGATGGCGCGACGCCGTGGCAGGCGTTCCGGCTGGTGCTGCTGCCGCTGTCGGTGCCGATCCTGGCGGTGGTCTTTATTCTTTCGTTTATCGGCGCGATTACCGAAGTGCCGGTCGCCTCGCTGCTGCTGCGCGATGTCGACAGCTACACCCTGGCGGTGGGCATGCAGCAATATCTCAACCCGCAAAACTACCTGTGGGGCGATTTCGCGGCGGCGGCCGTGTTGTCAGCCATCCCAATCACCGTGGTCTTCCTGCTGGCACAGCGCTGGCTGGTGAGCGGCCTCACGGCGGGGGGCGTCAAAGGTTAAGTCTCTTCATCGTTATTTTGCCACTGTAGTCCCATTGTATCCCTGACTGTAAGTCTGTTTTGGCGGCCCCGTGCCGCCTTTTTTTATGCGTGTTTCCCCTGCGCGGCGGTTAAAAACATGGCGAGCGTCTATAGTTAAAGGTTCAGGTTTTGCCCGGCCCGCGAGAGGCTGTGCACTGTAAAGTTTACTGATAACAGGGAAAGAAAATGAAAATAGCCTGCCTGCATACGGCGCAAAGCAACGTGGCGGTTTTTGATGAGGCAGCCCGCGCGCTGAATCTTCCGCAAGACGCCTTAACCCATAAAGTGATGCCGCACCTGCTTGAACAGGCGCAAGCCGCAGGCGGCGTCACGCCCGAGATTGAAAAAGAGACGATAGCGGCGCTCGCGGATCTGCGCACTGATGCCGACGTGGTGCTGCTTACCTGCTCGACGCTGGGCTCCGCCGCCGATTTCCTGGCGCAGGATCCGGGCATTATGCGTGTCGACCGCGCGCTGGCGCAGGCGGCAGCGACCGCCGGGCAGCCCGTTGTGGTGCTCTGCGCCGCGCCGACCACGCTGCACCCCACCGCCGCGCTGTTTCGCGCCACGCTCGCCCCCATCACGCCGCTTGGGGTTGAGATTGTCCCCGATGCCTGGGCGCTGTTTCAGAGCGGTCAGCACGACGCCTTTCACCAGCGCATCGCCCAGGCCGCTGAGCAGGCGTTCGCGCGCAGCGCAGGCTGCGTGGCGCTGGCGCAGGCCTCTATGGCGGGCGCGGAGCGTTATTTCAGCCATCCCAAACTGCTCACCAGCCCACGCGCCGCGCTGGCGCAGATTGCGGCGCGCATTGAGCGGGAGCGCGCATAATGACGACACCCGTGCCTGAACTGCGTGAAGTGGCCGTGCGCGATGTGACCGTCGGGCGCGACGTGGTGATTTATCAGCCCGCCAACGTGTATGGCTGCGAGCTGGGCGATGAGGTGTTTATCGGCCCGTTTGTGGAGATCCAGCGCCATTCCCGCATCGGGCGCGGCACGCGCGTGCAGTCGCATACGTTTATTTGCGAGTACGTGACCATCGGCGAAGATTGTTTTATCGGCCACGGGGTGATGTTCGCCAACGATATGTTTCGCGACGGCAAGCCGGACCCGAACAGCGAGAATTGGGGGCGGATTGTGATTGGTAATGGCGTGTCGATTGGCAGCAACGCGACCATTCTCGCGGTGTCGATTTGCGATGGCGCGGTGATTGGCGCAGGCAGCGTGGTGACAAAGTCGATTACTGAAAAAGGGGTGTACGCCGGTAACCCGGTGCGGTTGTTGCGGCGATTGTAGTCATATTGCGTGGCGGGTGCGCTACGCTTACCCGCCCTACAACATCTCACCGTCCCACATGGACCATCCGTAGGGTGGGTAAGCGAAGCGCACCCACCGTTGAACATGGGCCGTCCGTAGGGTGGGTAAGCGCAGCGCACCCACCGTTGAACATGGGCCGTCCGTAGGGTGGGTAAGCGCAGCGCACCCACCATCCCACATAAGCCACCCACCGCTTCGTAAACCTGAACCACCGCCCTATTACCGGAAGTTCAGGCTCTTATCGCTGGTCATGCTGTAGAGATCAAACTTACGGCCCAGCATCTGACCGCCGTCACGGGTGAGCGGCGTCCAGCCGATCGCGGCCCGGCTGCGGGTCGGGCTGGTGGTGAAGAGATCAAACGGCACCGACACATAGACGCCTTTGGTGAAATCGCCCTCGCCATACTCTTCCGGCGAGACGTTCGTGATAGTCGCGTACGCGCCCACCACAATCCCGCTGTCGAAGTGTTTCGAGACTTCCAGCGTGCCGCCCTTATCGCCTGCCAGATACTGGCCGACGCTCGCTTTAATCAGCACATCCTGCGCAAACGGCGGCGTCCAGTACGCGGTCAGGTGACCGGTTTTCACGCTGTAGTCGGTGAATTTCATCATGTTCTGCGGGCTGGTCCAGTCACGCTGTTTCACGTAGTTGCCATTGACCCCAAACGCCCAGTTGCTGTCCACCGGACGCCACAGCACTTCCGCGCCGGCACCGGCATACATGGTTTCCAGATAGCCCGCGTAGACCTGTCCGTAGAAATCGCCGCCCAGATGTTGGAAGTAGTTCGCCTGCAGGTTGTTAACGTAATAGTTGTTCTCAACATATTCGCGCACGCGGGTACGCACGCGCGGCAGCGGCGAACGATCTTTCGGGTCGGTGTAGCTGAACTTGTCGTAATTGTTCGCTAGGTTCACAAACACGCTGCCGGAGGTTAGCAGGTGGTCGGTCATCCACCAGTCGGCGGTGCCCATCAGGCCCAGCTGATACATGTAGAAGTTTTCCGGGCCGCCGATGGACTGGTTCAGCACCGGGTTGATCGCGACATTAAAGCGCGATTTCTCGATATACCAGCCCTGCTCCGGGTTCTCCGCCTCGACCGGCGTCATGCGCTGCTGCGCCAGCGGCGTCTCATGGCCGAGCGGTTCGCCTTCCAGATGACGCTTCAGGCTCGCCACGTCGGTTTCCGTGGTGACCTGCGGCATATTGAGCCGCGTTTCGGTCACGCGGATGCGGTTCACGCCTTCCGGCAGGTCATTCATGATAATGCGGTTGGCGCGCTCGATCCCTTCGCGCGAATCACGGTATTTATACTGCTCGCCCGTCACGTAGAGCGTGTCGCCCTTCACCTGAATCTGCGGGTCGTTAAGACCGGCGTTGTATTTCAGCGAAGTAAGCTGGTTCGCCACCACGCTGTGCTGCAACATCGCGTCCTGCGGCTGCGGATCATACTCAGGGCGGCGGTTATCGTTATAGGACGGGCGCAGATCGTTAAAGTTGGTGCGCAGCGTAAAGCCGAACATCACCGTGTTGCCGCGCTCGTAGCTCAGGTTAACGTCCGCCCAGTCGGCGACGCGATAAATCGCGCCCACGTTGAATTTGCTTTTCTGATCGATTTTGCCCGCGAAGTCCTGGGTGTAGTTGTTGCCTTCATACTCCAGCTTCAGGCGCAGCGGCTGCCACGGCGTCTGGTATTCGATACCGCCGAAAATCGCCGCCGGGCCGTGGAACATGGTGCTGCCGTCAATCGAGCCCGCGCGCTGGTAGCTCGGATCGCGGTAGCAGAATTTATCGTCGTACTGGCAGAACGGGTTTTTCACGTTGCCGTTCGTTCCCAGATAACCCCAGCCCAGGCCGAGCGAGAAATCAAACGGGCCCCAGGCTTTGCTGGCGACAAGGTATTCGGCGTCAAACAGCCCCGTACCGCCGATATCGCGCGCGCCCACCGCCACCTGCGGCAGCCAGTACCCCTCTTCCCACAGGCGCAGCTTGAGATCGAACGCCTTATCTTTGTAGGTCTGATCGCCGGAGAACGCATCCACGTTAGAGTATTCACGGGTACGCACGTCGGTGTAGCGCAGCGTGGTTTCCAGCCACGGGAAGAGCTGAATGGAGGCGGAGTAGTAGCGATACTGATCGTTATCGTGATAGTTAAGACTCAGCTCACCCTCGCGCGCCATGCGCGCCGTCGGCGTCTGCATCAGGCCGACGCCGCCGAAATCTGTCTGCGAAGGGCCCACCGGCGCCGGATACGTTTCGGCATGACAGGCGGAAGCGACCGCCAGCGCCAGCAGGCTGAAATAGTAATGTTTTTTCATTAATCCGGTACCCGATGCGTCAGAGAAGAGATGATTTGCTCGTTCAGCCCGTCATACGCTGAGGTAAACGTATGGTCAGCGAAGCCGACATACAGAATGCTGCCGGGCATCGGCTCAACGTGGCGCTTATTCCAGTACGCCACCGGCACCTTTTCCACGCGCCCGGTCGGCTGAATCAGCCAGGCGTAGCTACGCTCGGCGCCGCTCAGACGGCTGACCTCATCCAGGTAATCGGTCACGGGTTTGCCGGGGGTAAACGTTTTTTTGCCCGGCGCGCTGACAAGCCCGACAAGCGTAATGGTGGACGGCTGCGGGCCCACCCATAACTCATAGTCGCCTTCCAGCGGCGGGTTGTTGTGCGGACGCACCCGCACGCGATCCGGGTCGAGGATCACTCTCTGACGGCCTGTCACTTTGATGGCCTGTAACTGCTGGCGCACGCGGTTAATCGCCGCGCCGTCATCGCCGCCCTCTTCGGCGGCAAGCGACGCCAGGCGGTTGAGCAGCACCTGATGCTGCGCCTGCGCCTCAACGCTTGCCTGACGTTCGCTGATAACCGCGCCCAGCCACCAGCTGCCGGCTAACTGCGGTTGAGAAACCAGATCGGCGAGATGTTTCGCGCCGGAGACTTTTAGCGGCTGTGCGTGGTCCCGATAAACGGTAATAGTGCCGTCGGCGAAAGCGCAAAAGCTGCCGAGGCTAAAAATCAGCGAAGCGATAAGTGTGGTTTTCATTATTTCGCTGCCTTCAACAGAATGGTGGTGACCGGAAAATACCCCGCTCCCAGATATTGTTTTGACTGACGAATCTGTCCATCGCTGTCCACCCAGAAGCGGTTGTGCCAGGTGGCGGCTTCCGTGGTCACTTCTTCATCCAGCACGCGCACCGGCGTGATGTCGCTGCCCACTTTCAGGGTATCGGTGCCGTCCCAGGTAAAGGTGGAGCGGGCGGTGGCGTAACGCACCTGATGACGCTCGGTCCAGCCCATCGTGCGCGTCCAGCTTGCGCCGTCGATAATCTGGTTGGCATGAACCAGCGGATCGGCCGCCAGATTATTGATGTCTATCAGGTTGTCGGCGAGGCTTAAGGTTTTCACGACGCGCCCGCGCTGCGTCACGATGGTCGCGCGGTCCTGCGTCACCCATTTTTGCTGGCCGTTTTCAGAAAAGGCGAGGACCACAAAGAGTTGCGGGCCGTTATTCAGCGTCATGTACTGGCTGGCGTAGGGCATGTTCTGGATATCGTCATCCGTGAGCTGCACGCCATCCGGGCCGAAAATACTTTGCCTGAGTGAATTGCCGAGTCCCTTGGTCGTGGTGGAGCAGGCCTGAATCATCAGGCACATCAACACAATCGCGAGTCGCTTCACGATATTTCCCCAAAAAAAGTCAAAATAACCACACCGTAGTGTGGTTATGGTTAAAGCCCCCGAAGGGTTTACTGGGTGGTCGTGCTGGTGGTGGTGGTGGTGGTGGTCCCGGTATTGGAACCATCGCCGCCGCCGGTGGCGGCAAGCGCCACACCGACAACCGACCCTACAGTGCTTGACGCGCTGGCGCTGGAGCTGCCAACCGACACGGAGGTCGCTGCTGAGCCTGCCGCTTCACCGACGCTAACCGGTGCCGCCTGGGCTGAGACAGCGCCAAGCGCTGCAATGGCGAAAACGCCACTAAGGATTTTCTTCATATCAATTTCCCTTCATTGAATGAATGGAGATTTACCTGAAAAGCTTTTCAGGCGCTTCCGAGTATACACAACAACCCCTGTCGGTTTACGACACAGGGAAATAGGCACAGGGTTTTAGGATAATTAGACAAACCGCGCAGGATGGCGTAATAAATTTTATATAAATCGCCTGTTTTTCATGCGCTTATAATATATTCCTGAAAAACGGAAATCCGGTTTATCTGAAAGGCTTCAGGCGTGCAGAGAGCCAGCGCGGCGATTTTCGGATTAACCTCAAGATTAAAGAGTAGCGGGACGCGGGCGAACAACAAGATTTATCCGATAAAAAAATGCCGGCATATTGCCGGCATCATTACATTACGCTTATTTTTAACGCTTATTTAAAATCAGCCGCGCCAGGCTTTATAACGGTTAATTAAGCCGTTGGTGGAGCTGTCATGGCTGTCGACCGATTTATCATCGCCCAGCTCCGGCAGGATGCGGTTAGCGAGCTGTTTGCCCAGCTCCACGCCCCACTGGTCGAAGGTAAAGATGTTCAGGATGGCGCCCTGGGTGAAGATTTTGTGCTCATAGAGCGCAATCAGCGCGCCCAGGCTGAACGGGGTGATTTCACGCAGCAGGATGGAGTTGGTCGGGCGGTTGCCTTCAAACACTTTAAACGGCACCACGTTTTCCAGCTGTGCCGGATCTTTGCCCTGGTCGCGGAACTCTTGTTCCACCACGTCGCGGGATTTACCGAACGCCAGCGCTTCGGTCTGGGCGAAGAAGTTTGAGAGCAGTTTCGGATGATGATCAGACAGCGGGTTATGCGTAATCGCCGGCGCGATGAAATCGCACGGGACCAGTTTGGTGCCCTGGTGGATCAGCTGATAGAACGCGTGCTGGCCATTAGTGCCCGGCTCGCCCCAGATAATCGGGCCGGTCTGGTAATCCACGGCGTTGCCGTCACGGTCAACGTATTTACCGTTGGATTCCATATTGCCCTGCTGGAAGTACGCCGCGAAGCGGTGCATGTACTGGTCGTACGGCAGAATCGCTTCGGTTTCGGCACCAAAGAAGTTGTTGTACCAGATGCCAATCAGCGCCAGCAGCACCGGCAGGTTTTTCTCAAACGGCGTGGTGGAGAAGTGTTTGTCCATCTCGTGCGCGCCGGAGAGCAGCTCGACAAAGTTGTCGTAGCCCACGGACAGAATGATAGAGAGACCAATCGCCGACCAGAGGGAGTAACGGCCGCCGACCCAGTCCCAGAACTCAAACATGTTCGCGGTATCGATGCCGAAATCGCCGACCGCTTTCGCGTTGGTGGAGAGCGCCGCGAAGTGCTTCGCCACATGCTTTTCGTCACCGGCGGTTTTCAGGAACCAGTCGCGCGCGCTGTGGGCGTTGGTCATGGTTTCCTGAGTGGTGAAGGTTTTGGACGCCACCAGGAACAGGGTGCTTTCCGGGTTCACCTTTTTCAGCACTTCGGCGATGTGGGTGCCATCGACGTTGGAGACAAAGTGCATGTTGAGGTGATTTTTGTACGGGCGCAGGGCTTCGGTCACCATGAACGGGCCGAGGTCAGAGCCGCCGATACCGATGTTCACCACGTCAGTGATAGGCTTGCCGGTATAGCCTTTCCATTCGCCGGAGATAATGGCTTCGGAGAATTTTTTCATCTTCTCCAGCACGGCGTTCACTTCCGGCATCACATCTTTGCCGTCCACCAGGATCGGCGTATTGCTGCGGTTGCGCAGCGCGACGTGCAGCACGGCGCGGTCTTCGGTGCGGTTGATCTTCTCGCCGGAGAACATGGATTTAATGGCGCCCGCCAGATCGGTCTCTTTTGCCAGATCCAGCAGTTTGCTGAGCGTTTCTTCCGTGATGCGGTTTTTAGAGTAGTCCACCAGCATCTGATCGTTGAAGGTGGCGGAGAATTTACCGAAGCGGTCAGCGTCTTTGGCGAAGAGTTCCGCGAGGGTGACATCCTTCATCGCGTCGAAGTGATTTTGTAGTGCCTGCCAGGCAGAAGTCTGCGTTGGGTTGATGTTTTTCATAGCAATACTCTTGTGATTTGAGAATTGTGACTGCGGTCGATTGTAGCGCCAGTCGCTGAAATTGTGATGATTTTTATCATAAGGCCGGACGCCAGCCTCCCCGGCGACAAGAGAAAAGTATAGCCGTTATAAGTTATTTTCCTGGCAGCCTGCGTAATATGAAAAATCCCCATGACCGTATCGTTGACAATCCCCCGCCCAACCCTTTATTTATGAATAAGTACCGGCCCGACGCGCCCTGCGCACGCCTGGCCGGTCTTTTTTCTGCGGCTTTAGCCAATTGCTTACGCAACCTGAAGCTGCCTCTGACGCCCGCTTAGGGTTTTGCGCATTACGGCAATAAAGCAGCAGCACAGCGTCAGCGTTTTTCAGATGAGTTCGGGTATGGCAAGCGCAACCAATGCCGCCATAGCCTGAGTAAAGAAAGAGAACACGATTTTCAAACGGTTTGGGGTTACGCGAAGGCGGCGACGCAGCGAATCCCCAGGAGCATACAAAAGTATGTGACTGGGGTGAGCGAGGAAAGCCAACACACGCGTAGCCACAAACAGGACGAAAATCATTGTTTTCCAAAATAGTTCGGGGTGTGGCAAGGCGGTAAGCGAGCGAATCCCCGGGAGCATACAAAAGTATGTGACCGGGGTGAGCAAGCGCAACCAACGCCGCCACAGCCTGAAATATGAAGGAAAACCGGAAGAGGCGCGTCGGCCAGGTAACGTGTGCGAGGAACCCGTCCCACGACCACACGCGAGGGGGAACGACGCCGAGATGGCGCGCTGTCTGGTAAGGCGCGTCATCGGCTGCAGGGGCTGAATCCCCTGGGCTGTCACCCGAAACGACGGCAGTCGAACGTTTCGCAAGGTGGAGCGCTTCTGGGTGTATCGTAACGTAGGTTTTATCCTCCTGCGTCCGCCCCTTTACTGCGCTTTCCTTGTGCCCAGGCTGAACAGATTCCGCCATACATGATGAATGGCGCCCTGACACGAGGTTGTTATGAGAGATTCTTTAGTGGTCGCTAAATTTGGCGGCACCAGCGTGGCGGATTTCGACGCCATGAACCGCAGCGCCGATGTCGTTCTGGACGACGGTCACGTCCGTCTGGTGGTGCTTTCCGCCTCCGCCGGGATCACTAATCTGCTGGTGGCGCTGGCGGAAGGTCCCGAAGCGACCGAGCGCTTTGTGAAGCTCGACGCCATTCGCAAGATCCAGTACGACATTCTGGAGCGCCTGCAAAACCCGGCGGTTATCCGCGAAGAGATTGATCGCCTGCTGGAAAATATCGCCACGCTTTCGGAAGCCGCGTCGCTGGCGACCTCTACCGCGCTCACCGACGAACTGGTTAGCCACGGCGAGCTGATGTCCACCCTGCTGTTTGTCGAGATCCTGCGCGAGCGCGGCGTGGACGCGCTGTGGTTTGACGTGCGTAAAGTGATGCGCACCAGCGACCGCTTCGGCCGCGCCGAGCCGGATGTCGCGGCGCTCGCGGAGCTCTGTACGCAGCAGCTCGCGCCGCGCCTGACGGAAGGGTTGGTGATCACCCAGGGGTTTATCGGCAGCGAAGCCAAAGGACGCACCACCACGCTTGGCCGCGGCGGCAGCGACTATACCGCCGCCCTGCTCGCCGAGGCGCTGAAAGCGCGCCGCGTGGATATCTGGACGGACGTGCCGGGCATCTACACCACCGATCCGCGCGTGGTGCCCGCCGCGAAACGCATTGATGAAATCGCGTTTGAAGAAGCCGCCGAAATGGCGACGTTCGGCGCCAAAGTGCTGCACCCGGCGACGCTGCTGCCCGCCGTGCGCAGCGACATTCCGGTGTTTGTCGGCTCCAGCAAAGATCCGAAAGCGGGCGGCACGCTGGTATGCAACAAAACCACCAACCCGCCGCTGTTCCGCGCGCTGGCGCTGCGCCGCAAGCAGACGCTGCTGACGCTCCACAGCCTGAACATGCTGCACTCGCGCGGTTTCCTCGCGGAAGTGTTCAGCATCCTGGCGCGACATAATATTTCGGTCGATCTCATTACCACCTCGGAAGTGAGCGTGGCGCTGACGCTCGACACCACCGGCTCCACCTCAACCGGCGACACGCTGCTGACCCAGGCATTGCTGACCGAGCTCTCCTCGCTCTGCCGCGTGGAAGTGGAGGAAAACCTGGCGCTGGTGGCGCTGATTGGCAATAACCTTTCTAAAGCCTGCGGCGTCGGCAAAGAGGTGTTTGGCGTGCTGGAGCCGTTTAACATCCGCATGATTTGCTACGGCGCGTCGAGCTATAACCTCTGCTTCCTGGTGCCGGGCAACGACGCGGAACAGGTCGTCCAGAAGCTGCACCAGAATCTTTTTGAATAAGTAAAAAAATGGCCTGACATTGTCAGGCCATCACCGTTTCATAAAGCAGCTTATCTAACTGACTCGCCTGCGCCTTTTCGCTGTGCGGCAGCTCGGGCGGGGTTTCGCCGCGCGCCAGCTCTGCGGCGATAAACGCATGTATCCGCGGCATCGATGCGCCATACTCAGCCTCGCCCGCCCGCTGTTTTCTCGCCAGCAGCGTGTCGATTTCTTCCCGCAGCAGCGGATCGTTCACCGTGCCCTCCAGCAGCGTGCAGAATCGCATCGGCGGCGCGCCCTTACCCGCTTCCACCCAGCGCACCGCCAGCAGCGGGCGCAGCACGTAGAAATATTTCTTCAGCCGCACCGTCTCGCCCTGCAAATAACTGTGAAAGTTTTTGCGGGCCATCGAGTAGTAGTGCCAGCGCGCACGCTCAGCGGAGAACCAGAGCGGCACCTGGTCACGCAGCGCGCCGATGGCGGTCTCATCCTGCCGGTAGACTATCGGCGAGTCGAGCCACTCGATAAGCGTCGGGTTCGCCCGCTTGAGCAGCCCGAGCGCTTTGCGCCACTCCCAGCCGCAGACGTCGAGCGTGTCGTCGATGGGCAGTTCGATAACATCGCGCGGCGCATCGACCCGTAAATACCACTCAGGCGGATGCACATAGAGAAAGCGCACGTCGTAGTCGCTGTCCGGCGAGGCAAAGCCCCAGCCCCGGCTCCCCGATTCGCAGGCGTAAAGCACCTTCACGCCATACTTTGTTTCCACCTCGTTTAACACCTGCCGCACGCGCTCGCGCATGGCGGCGTCCACCCCGTTCAGTTCCATCATTTTTCCTTAAAAATTATCCTTTCACGCACACGACCTGACGCAGCGTATGCACAATCTCCACCAGCGACGACTGCGCGGCCATCACGGCGTCGATGTCTTTATACGCCATCGGGATCTCATCGAGCACGTCGCTGTCTTTACGGCACTCAACGTGCGCCGTGGCGCGAATTTGATCTTCCACCGTGAAGCGTTTTTTCGCCGCGGTACGGCTCATCGCGCGCCCTGCGCCGTGGCTGCATGAACAAAAGCTCTCTTCGTTTCCCAGCCCGCGCACGATAAAGCTTTTCGCGCCCATGGACCCCGGAATGATCCCCATCTGGCCTTTTTGCGCCGACACCGCCCCTTTGCGCGTCACCAGGATCTCTTCACCAAAGTGCGTCTCTTTCTGCACGTAGTTATGGTGGCAGTTCACGGCCTCCTGCTGCGTCATAAACGGCTTCGTGATAATCGCGGAAAGCGCCGCCAGCACGCGGTTCATCATCACTTCGCGGTTCTGGCGCGCGAAATCCTGGGCCCATTCGACCGCCTCAATGTAATCGGCGTAGTGTTTGCTGCCTTCTTCAAAATAGGCGAGATCGCGGTCCGGCAGATTCGCCATATGGCGCTGCATATCTTTCTGCGCAAGCCCGATGAAATGGGTGCCGATGGCGTTACCCACGCCGCGCGACCCGCTGTGCAGCATCACCCACACGCGCTCCTGCTCATCAAGGCAGATCTCGATAAAGTGGTTACCCGTACCGAGCGTTCCCAGATGCTGATGATTATTAGTCTTCAACAGGTTGGGATATTTATCCGTCAGGCGCTTAAAGCGCGACGCAAGCGGCGCCCAGTGGTGATCCACATCCTGCGGCGTGTTCGACCACGCGCCTTTATCACGCTGGCCGCGCCCTGTGGTGCGCCCGTGCGGAACGGCCTGTTCGATGGCGCTGCGCAGCCCGCTCAGGTTATCCGGCAGATCGCGCGCCACGAGCGACGTGCGCACCGCGATCATTCCGCAGCCGATATCCACCCCCACCGCCGCCGGGATAATCGCCCCTTTGGTCGGGATCACGCTGCCGATGGTCGATCCTTTACCCAGATGCACATCCGGCATCACCGCCAGATGTTTAAAAATAAACGGCATTTTCGCCGTTTTCAGCAGTTGCTCACGCGCTTCCGGCTCTACCGGCACGCCGTGGGTCCACATTTTTACCGGCGCGCCGTTAGCCTGCGCCAGCGTCTGATAGTGATTCTCTTGCATTGTCATACCCCTTTAATCTGTACCAGCCCCTGCAGCACCTGATCCAGGCCGCCGAATACGGAGATCTTATCGATACGCTCCGCCACTTTTTCCAGGGTTTCGAGCTCTTTCAGTCGCAGCGCGACCGGGTTGTTTTCCATCACTTTCGCGGTGTTCAGCAGCGAACGGGTCGCGGCGGTCTCTTCACGACGACGAATCACGTTCGCCTGCGCGGATTTCTCCGCTTCCACCAGCCGCGACAAAATCGTTTTCATGTCGCCCGGCAGCACGATGTCTTTCACGCCGGTCGACGCCACGTCGATACCAAACGGCGCCATACGTGCGATAACCTGCGCGCTCACCACATCGTCGATAACCTGTTTATTTTCCAGCAGCTCATCGAGCGTGCGGGTGCCGACCGCCTCGCGCAGCCCAAACTGCAATTCGCGGTATAAATGCTCCAGCGGTTTGGCAAGCTGGCTGTACGCCTGCAACACGTCCTGATAGCGCCAGTTGGCCCCCAGATTAATGCGCAGGTTCACTTTATCTTTAGTCAGGATCTCCTGACCGGACACTTCCATCGCCTGAAGGCGCGTATCCACCACTTCCGCCTCCACCAGATGGTTGATTTTCCAGTACGCGCTTAAGCCTGGCGGCAGCAGCGGCTGGGTGACGCCGTCGATTTTCAGCACGCCCGCATGCCAGGCGGGCACGTTAACGGTCAGGATCGCGTCGCGCCCTTTCACTACGGCATCGCGGCCGCGCGGTTGCAGCACGGCGGTCATTATCTCCGTCGGTACCTGCACGTCGCGGGTATCCATATGCACGGCGCGCAGGCTGTCGCCGTCGCGCCAAAAGAGACGCCGCGCGCCCGGCGGGATAATTTCCACCAGCACGTTGTTGCGCCACAGCGCCGCGGTTTCGTTATCGGCGGTATCGACCGCCAGGCAATATTTCTCTACCCATTCTGGCTGAAAACGGCGCAGATAGTCGGCCAGTTCCGGCGCGACGTCGCCGCTGTTCATCTCCACCAGCGTCACGTCCGGTTTGTTAAACCAAGGCAGGCGATGCTCGCCTGCTTCCAGCACCTGATAAAAGTCGCCCTGTTTTGCCAGTAAACCCAGCTGGCCCTTACGAATCGTCACTTTGTTATTCATTTTTTTCCCTTACTGTTGTGGCTGACGCGAATAACGGCGCGAAGCGGGAGGGGGAAGCCACCTCTGTTCCGGTCTTTTCTGCCTGCCGCCCGGCGCCGTTACCGGCGTCAGTGCGTGGCGGTCGCTAACGACTCAACCGCCGGGGTACTGCTTCAAAGGTTTCTCTGGAAGGAGAAAGAAAATTCAGGAGTCGAACCTGATAAACCGACAGTTTTCCGCGTCATTGCACTGGCGGAACGCCCCCTGGATAACGTGTTACCGTTCCCGGTGCGCCGGCGGGGTCATTAGCCCCTGCATACCCAGCGTGCTGACAACGTAGTAATTGCCAGAAGCGTGCCAGTTTCAGTTAAGGTGAAAATAAATTTTTAAGTTATTGATTATTAATAGTTAAATTTTTGATGCGATGCGCGACGGCTATAACAGAAAGGGATATGATTTATCTTTCAATATCGTTATTTATCTTTAAGGATAAAACATGCAAAAGCGTCGCGTGGTGATTGGCATGCTGGGCACCGTACTGGACCGGCGCGGTAAGCGCGCCAACCGCTGGAATAAATGGCGCCCCTCCATCGCGCTGTGTCAGCAGCCCGGTTTGCCTGTCGACCGCTTTGAATTGCTGCATCAGGCGCGCGACGCGTCGCTCGCAGAGCGGGTCATGGAAGATATCGCCGCCGTCTCGCCGCATACCGAAGTGCGCCCGCACACCGTGGTGATGGACGATCCGTGGGATTTCGAGGAGGTGTACGCGGCGCTGCTGGATTTCGCCACGCGCTATCCCTTTGATACCGACAATGAAGAGTATCTGGTGCATATCACCACCGGCACGCACGTAGCGCAGATCTGCTGGTTCCTGCTGACCGAAGCGCGGTATCTCCCGGCGGCGCTGTTACAGACCAGCCCCGATCGCCGGGGCGATGAGGAAGATCAGAAAGCCACCGGCACGGCGTCGGTCATCGATCTCGATTTAAGCCGCTATGCGACGCTGACCAGCCGCTTCCAGCGCGAGCAGCAGCAGTCGGTGTCGTTTCTCAAATCCGGCATCGACACCCGTAACGCCACGTTTAACCGCCTGATCGACCAGATCGAGCGCGTGGCGCTGCGATCCACCGCGCCGATTCTGCTGACGGGGCCGACCGGCGCCGGGAAATCATTTCTCGCAAAGCGCATTTTCCAGCTGCGCCAGGCGCGGCATCTGGTGCAGGGAAAGCTGGTCTCCGTGAACTGCGCGACGCTTCGCGGCGATAACGCGATGTCGACGCTTTTTGGTCATGTGAAGGGCGCGTTTACCGGCGCGCAGCAGGCGCGGCATGGGCTTTTGCGCGAGGCCGACGGCGGCGTGCTGTTTCTGGATGAAATCGCCGAGCTGGGGCTCGATGAGCAGGCGATGTTGCTGAAAGCTATTGAGGAAAAGACCTTTTTCCCGTTCGGCTCGGATAAAGAAGTGCGGAGCGATTTCCAGCTTATCGCCGGTACGCACCGCGACATGGCGCGATGGGTCGCCGAAGGTCGCTTTCGTGAAGATCTCTACGCGCGCATTAATATGTGGGCCTTCGCGCTGCCGGGCCTCGCCGAGCGCCGCGAGGATATCGCGCCGAACGTGGAGTATGAGCTACAGCGCTTCTCGGCGCAGCAGCAGACGCAGATCCGCTTTGATAAAACCGCGCGCGAGCGCTATCTCGCTTTTGCCTGTTCGCCACAGGCGCGCTGGCCGGGCAACTTTCGCGAACTGGGCAGCTCGGTGGCGCGCATGGCGACGCTTGCCGAACAGGGACGTATTACCGACGCCTTAGTCGAGGAAGAGATCGCCCGCCTTACCGCGAGCTGGCAGCCGCTCGCAGACCCTGCCGTCGCGCTGCCCGTCGACACCGCGACGCTCGATCTCTTCGACCGCGACCAGCTGACGGCGGTTGTTGCCGTGTGCCGGCGCAGCGCCTCGCTCTCCGAAGCCGGACGCACGCTGTTTGCCGTTTCACGCCAGAAGAAAGCCAACCCGAACGATGCCGACCGGCTGCGTAAATATCTGGCGCGCTTTGGGCTGAGCTGGGAGCAGGTTAAAGCCCCTGAATGAGGGCTTTTCATCATAATTTGTTTGAATAACTTTCCTTCGCACGATAAACAATATCAATGGCCGGGCTCGATCCCGGCCTTTTTTATAATTACACAACACAACATTCTCCCCGGCGATGCCGCGTTACGACGACGGTTCGCCACGGGGCGCAAGGAAAACACGATGCTCGCGACACTCACCCGGCTGTTCCCGCTCTGGGCGCTGCTGCTCTCGGTTATTGCTTATTACACGCCCTCCACGTTTACGCCCATCGGCCCGTGGGTCAGCACGTTATTGATGCTGATTATGTTTGGCATGGGCGTGCACCTGAAACTCGACGATTTTAAACGCGTGCTGTCGCGCCCCGCGCCGGTGGCCGCCGGGATTTTCCTGCATTACCTGGTGATGCCGCTAGCCGCCTGGCTGCTGGCGATGCTGTTCCATATGCCTCCGGATCTCTCCGCCGGTATGGTGCTGGTGGGAAGCGTGGCGAGCGGCACGGCGTCTAATGTCATGATCTATCTGGCGAAAGGCGATGTGGCGCTGTCGGTGACCATCTCGTCGGTTTCAACGCTGGTGGGCGTAGTGGCCACGCCGCTGCTGACGCGCCTTTATGTTGACGCGCATATCCAGGTGGATGTAATGGGAATGCTGCTGAGCATTCTGCAAATCGTGGTGATCCCGATTGCGCTCGGGCTTATTGTGCATCACCTGTTCCCGCGCGTGGTGAAAGCGGTAGAGCCTTACCTGCCCGCGTTTTCCATGGTGTGTATTCTGGCGATTATCAGCGCCGTGGTAGCGGGCTCCGCCTCGCATATCGCGTCGGTCGGGCTGATGGTGATTGTGGCGGTTATTCTGCATAACAGTATCGGCCTGCTCGGCGGTTACTGGGGCGGGCGCCTCTTCGGCTTTGACGAATCCACCTGCCGGACGCTGGCGATTGAAGTGGGGATGCAAAACTCCGGGCTCGCCGCCGCGCTTGGAAAACTCTATTTCTCGCCGCTCGCGGCCCTGCCTGGCGCGCTGTTCTCGGTGTGGCATAACCTTTCCGGCTCGCTGCTCGCGGGCTACTGGTCCGGTAAACCGGGGGACGGAAACGCAAAAAAAGCGCGCTGATCAAATAAGCCCGGCGAAACCGGGCTTATTTACTGAGTTAGCGGCGGCGTTGCGTTACACTGGCGGCTCACCCCCTGAGGAGTCGCCACTATGTCCCTGCCCCGACTGACCCAGAAAGAGATGACGGAAAGCGAACAGCGCGAATTAAAAACCCTGCTCGACCGCGCCCGCATCGCCCATGGCCGCCCGCTCACGAATTCCGAAGCCAACCACGTCAAAAAAGAGTATATCGACAAGCTGATGGCGCAGCGCGAACAGGCGGCGAAGCAGACGCGCAAACAGAAAAAAGCGCAGGCGTATAAACCGGACAGCGACGCGACCTTTTCGTGGTCGGCCAGCACGCCCGTGCGGGGACGGCGTTAACGCGCAGCGATCGCCTATGCCCGCCCCTTTTCAGGCGGGCTGATAGATCAGGCGCATTTTTCCGCGCGCCTGTTGTGCCTCGCCCACGACGATGCTGATATCTCGCCCGAGGAGCATCAGGCAGGCCATCATTTTCGTTTCGCTGATCCCGCGAAACTGGCCGCGAAGTAACAAAGAGAGTTTTGGCTGGGTCATGCCCAGAAGACGTGCCGCCTCCTGCTGGGTTAAGCCGCGCGCTTTAAGAAGGTCGGTAATGGCCATCGCGAGCTGCGCTTTTAGCTGCATCTCTTCGGCATCGATAAGCCCGAGATCGTCATACACATTTCCGTTACTGCGTTCAATGTCTGCTGTCATTTCAGCCCTCCGGCGTGGCATTGCGCGGCTTTCAGTCGCTGTTCAATTTTGTCCATTTCCGGTCGGGGCGTGGCAATACAGGAAGAGGATTTCTTCTGGAAAACGTGCAGGACATAAATCGCCTCTCTCAGGCGCACGGTATAGACCGCCCTAAAGGTATTTCCCTGGTTATCCTCCACCACCTCAAGCACACCCGCGCCGCCGAATCCTTTGAGGGGTTTAGCCTGCGGATGGCGTCTGCCCTGCTGCGCCAGGTAAAGCGCATAACCAAAAAGATCCTGAACATCCTCCGGCAGCGCCTGAAGATCTTTTCTGGCCTGCCCGACCCAAAACAACGGTTTTATCATGTAGCGTTCCCTCTGATTATACCTTTATGGGTATAAAAAACAGCGTCCGGCTTTCACGATAAAATAAAAAACCCCGCCGTCAGCGAGGTTTTTTGTCATCTTTCGGCATATCTTCCAGATTCATTACAGACGCCTTTGTTACCTTTTTTATGACACTTATTCTCCCTGAGCAGACTTGTAGAATTCGCATGTAGTTTTTAAAATACAGGGAGCGTTATGAAGCATATTTTTCAAACTGAAGTATTCCGCCGTTGGCAAGCCAGTCTGAAAGACCAGCGGGTAAAAACGATGATTGCCGCGCGGCTTTTTCGGCTGGCTAATGGTTTGCCTGGTGATGTTAAGCCCGTCGGCGCAGGCATCAGCGAGCTGCGTATTCACTACGGCGCGGGATACCGGATTTATTTCAAACAACACGGCGACGTGATTGTCATTTTGCTTTGTGGTGGTGATAAGCACACGCAGGATAAAGACATTCTTCTTGCGAAAATGCTGGCTGACCTGCCAGAGAACCAGTGGAGATAATGTGATGAAGCTGACCGAATACGATCCCGCTGCGGCGCTGATTGATGATGAGGAGATCGCCTTCTTTATGGCGGACGCGCTCGAAACTGGCGACGCCGGACATATTGCAAAGGCGCTGGGCATCGTCGCGCGCGCTAAAGGCATGTCGCATATCGCCTCTCAGACAGGGTTGTCGCGTGAACAGCTGTACCGTTCTTTCAGTGATAAAGGCAACCCAACGCTTAAAACCACGCTGGCAGTGATGAAAGCGCTGGGTCTCGGTTTAACGATTAAATCATAAAAGCGGCCTTGTAAGGCTACTCTTCCAGCCGCTCCTCATCGTCATCCGGCTGTTCGAGAATGCTGTAAGCCACGGCGCAGAACAGTGAGTTCAGGCGCTTCATATCGCCAAGCAGCCCCAGATGCAGCGAGCTGGTTTCAATACTCTGCACATTTTGCTGATGCAGTCGGTCCACATGCGCATGGGCGTAGCGGCGGTTGAGGATGCGAAAACGGTGTTTATGGCGCCGCAGACGGCGAGCGCTTTGCACGTCTCCCGCGAAAAAGACCGACAGGCTGAGCTTCAGGTTGGCGGTCAGTTTCTCCAGCAGGGTATCCAGCTCTTTCACGCCTTCCGGTGAAAACGCGCGGCGCGCGGCCAGCGATTTGTTCGCCACTTCGCTGCCCATACGCTCCAGAATATCCGCCGCCTGTTCGAGGTTCAGCGACATTTCAATAATTTCCGCCCAGCGTTTCGCCTCCTCTTCAGCCAGATCCTCTTTCGGCATGCGCGCCATATAGAGCTTGATGGCGGTGTAGAGCACATCCACGTCGTCGGCGAGCCGCCGCAGCGTTTTCTCCTGGCGCGGTTCGCCGTGCATCACTTTGCCGTAGACCTCCAGCATCTGCTCCAGCACGTCGCCGATGCGCAGCGTTTCGCGCGCGGCGTTGGCGAGCCCCAGCGCCGGCGTGTCGAGCGCGCTCGGGTCAAGATGCCGCGGCTTCATGCGCAGATCGGTTTCCGGGGCGTCGGGAATGATGCGCTGGCAGAGGCGCGCCATCATGCCCGCGAAGGGCACCATCACGAGGCAGCGAATGAGGTTGTAGAAAACGTGGAAATAGATAACCAGTTCCGACTCCTCCAGCGGCAGCTTATGGAGGGTTTGCGCCAGCAGCGGCACGAAAGGCAGCACCAGCAGGCTGCCCACCAGCTTAAACAGCAGACTGCCGAGCGCCACGCGCCGCGCCGCCGGGCTGGCGGCGCCGTTATTGAGCATCGCCAGCAGGCCGGAGCCGAGGTTCGCGCCAATCACCAGGCAGAGCGCCACCTGAAATGAGATGACGTCCGTGGCGTTGAGCGTGGCGGTCAGCAGAACCGCCGCCAGGCTTGAGTAGCTGATGACCGCGAACATGGCGCCGATTAGCGCGTCGAGCATGATATCGCCGGTGAGCGAGGCGAAAATCACCTGCACGCCGGAGGCCTGGGTGATGGGCGTGACCGCCTGCACGATAAGCTCCAGCGCCTGCAAAATCAGCCCAAGGCCGATAGCGACGCGCCCCATCTGGCCGGCGCGGCTCTGTTTACGGCCCAGAAAGAAGATGACGCCGATAAAAATCAGCAGCGGCGAGAGCCACGAGAGATCGAAGGTGAGCACGCGCGCCATGAGCGCCGTACCGACATCCGCGCCGAGCACAATGACCAGCGCGGGCGTGAGCGCCACCAGATCCTGCGCGACGAACGAAGTGACAAGCAGCGTGGTGGCGTTGCTGCTCTGCACCAGCGCCGTCACGCCGATGCCCGCGCAGAAGGCGAGCGGTTTTTTCTCAACGCTGCGGCTGAGCACGCTTCTTAAGCGCGCGCCGAAGACGCGCATGACGCCGGTACGCACGATGTGAGTGCCCCAGACCAGCAGCGCCACAGCAGAAAGCAGGTGTAACAGCGTTAACACGGCTTCTCCTTATCGTTGTGTTTTCCTAAGAAGCAGATACGTCTCCGCTCCTTTGATGAGTATAAGTAATTAACCGGAGGAAGTATTGGACGGTGGGGATATCAGAGACAGTCAGGCGCGGGATGATGCCGGAGATGGCGGGTGATGAGGAAAAGGCGGGTGTTGGGTGATGACGGAAAGGCGGGTGCGCTACGCTTACCCGCCCTACGTTTCATCTTAGAGGTCTAATGTGTTGTAGGGTGGGTAAGCAACGCGCACCCACCAGCGTGTTCATCTTACGAGTCTAATCCATTGTAGGGTGGGTAAGCAACGCGCACCCACCAGCGTGTTCATCTTACGGGTCTAATCCATTGTAGGGTGGGTAAGCAACGCGCACCCACCAGCGTGTTCATCTTACGGGTCTAATCCGTTGTAGGGTGGGTAAGCAACGCGCGCCCACCAGCGTGTTCGTCTTACGGGTCTGGTGCGAAACTAATCCGCGTCGTAACCGAGGTTCGCCGCAAGCCACCGCTCCACCTCGCTCACGCTCATCCCTTTGCGCTGCGCGTAATCTTCCACCTGGTCGCGCTGGATCTGCGCCACGGCGAAATATTTACTTTCCGGGTGACTGAAATACCAGCCGGAAACCGAGGCCCCTGGCCACATCGCGTAGGACTCCGTGAGCTTCATGCCGATGCGGTTTTCCACGTCCAGCAGATCCCAGATAACTGATTTCTCGGTGTGCTCCGGGCAGGCCGGATAGCCGGGCGCCGGGCGGATGCCCTGATAATTTTCGCGGATGAGCTCCTCATTGCTGAGGTTTTCATAAGGCGCGTAGCCCCACAGCACTTTACGCACGCGCTCATGCAGATACTCGGCGAACGCTTCCGCCAGACGGTCAGCCACCGCTTTCACCATGATTTTATTATAATCATCGTGCCGCGCGTCGAAGGCCTCCGCCAGCGCGTCCTCCTCCAGCCCGCCGGTCACGGCGAACGCGCCGAGGTAATCGGCTTTGCCGCTGTGTTTCGGGGCCACAAAATCCGCCAGACAATAGTTCGCAAAGCCCACTTTCTCGGTCTGCTGACGTAAGTGATGACTTACTGACAACACATGCGTACGCGTCTCGTCACGGTAAATTTCGATATCGTCGCCGACGCGGTTCGCCGGGAAAAGTCCCACCACGCCGCGCGGCGTCAGGGATTTTTCGGCGCTCAGTTTGTCGAGCATCTCGTTGGCGTCTTTAAATAGCCGCTGCGCCTCCTCGCCCACAATCTCATCTTCCAGAATGCGCGGATATTTCCCGGCGAGCGACCAGGTCATAAAGAACGGCGTCCAGTCGATGTAATTACGCAGCGTCTCGATGCTCGCCACCACCTCTTCGACGCCCGGACGGTGCGCGACGGGCGGCGTGTAGCTTTCCCAGTCGAACGCCAGATCGTTTTCACGCGCGGCGGCGAGCGTCACCGGCGGCGTGCGCGGTTTTTTTCGCCCGTGCTGGATACGCACGGTTTCATACTCTTTGCGGGTGCGCGCGACGAAATCGTCACGCAGCGTGTCGGAGAGCAGCGAAGAGACCACGCCCACGGTGCGCGACGCGTTCTGAACATAGACCGTCGGCCCGCTGTAGTTCTGCTCGATTTTCACCGCCGTATGGGCTTTCGAGGTGGTCGCGCCGCCGATCAGCAGCGGCAGGGTAAAGCCCTGACGCTCCATCTCTTTCGCCACGTTCACCATCTCATCGAGCGACGGCGTGATAAGCCCGGAGAGCCCGATGATATCGGCGTTTACTTCACGCGCGGTTTTGAGGATTTTATCCGTCGGCACCATCACGCCGAGATCGATAATCTCGTAGTTATTACACTGCAACACCACGCCGACGATATTTTTGCCGATGTCGTGCACGTCGCCTTTCACGGTCGCGAGCACGATTTTGCCGTTGCTCTTGCCCACTTCCTTACTGGCCTGAATGTATGGTTCCAGGTACGCCACCGCCTGCTTCATGACGCGAGCGGATTTCACCACCTGCGGCAGGAACATTTTCCCCTCGCCGAACAGATCGCCGACCACGTTCATGCCGTCCATCAGCGGGCCTTCAATCACCTGAATAGGACGTTCCGCCTGCTGGCGCGCCTCTTCGGTATCCTGCTCGATAAACTCGGTAATGCCTTTGACCAGCGAATATTCGAGGCGCTTTTTGACATCCCACGAGCGCCACTCGGCCTGCTGAGCGTCAGCGGCGCTGTCCGCTTTGCTGCCGCGGTACTTTTCGGCAAGCGCCAGCAGCCGCTCGGTACCATCGGCGCGGCGATTAAGGATGACGTCTTCTACCGCGTCGCGCAGCTCGGTGGGCAGATCGTCGTAAATCGCCAGCTGTCCGGCGTTAACGATGCCCATGTCCATGCCGTTGCGGATGGCGTAGTAGAGGAACACGGCGTGGATCGCCTCGCGCACCGGGTCGTTGCCGCGAAACGAGAAGGAAACGTTGGAGACGCCGCCGGAGATCAGCGCATGCGGCAGCTCGCGTTTAATATCTTCACATGCGCCGATAAAATCCTGCGCGTAGTTGTTGTGTTCATCGATGCCGGTCGCGACCGCGAAAATGTTCGGGTCGAAGATAATATCTTCCGGCGGGAAGCCGACCTCTTCGGTGAGGATTTGATAGGCGCGGCGGCAGATCTCTATTTTGCGCTCGCGGGTGTCGGCCTGGCCCACTTCGTCAAACGCCATCACCACCACCGCCGCGCCGTAGCGGCGCACCAGTTTCGCGTGATGCACAAACGCCCCGACGCCCTCTTTCATGGAGATCGAGTTAACGATGCCTTTGCCCTGAATGCATTTCAGGCCTTTCTCGATAACGTCCCATTTTGACGAGTCGATCATAATCGGCACGCGGGCGATATCTGGTTCGCCCGCGATAAGGTTGAGGAAGCGCACCATCGCCGCTTCGGCGTCGAGCATCCCTTCATCCATGTTGATATCGATAATCTGCGCGCCGTTTTCGACCTGCTGGCGCGCCACATCCAGCGCTTCGCTGTATTTCTCTTCTTTGATTAAGCGCTTAAATTTGGCCGAGCCGGTGACGTTGGTGCGCTCGCCGACGTTCACAAACAGCGAGTCGTCGCCGATGTTGAGCGGCTCAAGGCCCGCCAGGCGGCAGGCGACGGGAATATCCGGCAGTTTGCGCGGCGGCAACCCCTCCACGGCGCGGCTCATGGCGGCGATATGTTCCGGCGTGGTGCCGCAGCAGCCGCCGACGATATTCAAGAAGCCCGATTCCGCCCATTCGCGGATTTGCGCGGCCATCACATCGGCGTCTAAATCATATTCGCCGAAGGCGTTCGGCAGGCCCGCGTTGGGATGCGCGGTAACGTAGCATTCCGCGATTCGCGACAGCTCCGCCACGTACTGACGCAGTTCGTCCGGGCCCAGCGCGCAGTTAAGGCCGAAAGTGAGCGCATCGGCGTGGCGCAGCGAGTTATAAAACGCTTCGGTGGTCTGGCCCGATAGCGTGCGGCCGGAAGCGTCGGTGATCGTGCCGGAGATCATGATGGGCAGCTCGACGCCGAGCGCGTCGAACTCCGCCTTCACGGCGAAGATCGCGGCCTTGGCGTTAAGCGTATCGAAGACCGTTTCGATAAGAATCAGATCCGAGCCGCCTTCTATCAGCGCCCGCGTGGATTCGCGGTAAGCGTCCACCAGCTGATCAAAAGTAATATTACGGAAGGCCGGGTCGTTCACATCAGGAGAAATCGAGGCTGTACGGTTAGTGGGCCCTAACACACCTGCCACATAACGCGGTTTTTCCGGCGTGCGCGCCGTCCATTCATCGGCGCAGGCGCGGGCCAGCTTCGCGGCTTCGTAGTTGATTTCCGCCGACAGCGATTCCATCTGGTAATCGGCCATCGCGATGGTCGTCGAGTTAAAGGTGTTGGTCTCGATGATATCGGCGCCCGCTTCAAAGTAGGCGTAGTGGATAGCGGCGATGATATCTGGCTTAGTGAGTACCAGCAGGTCGTTGTTGCCTTTTAGATCGCACGGCCAGTCGGCGAAACGCTCGCCGCGGAAATCCTCTTCATCCAGACGATAGCTCTGGATCATGGTGCCTATACCGCCGTCCAGCACCATAATGCGTTCCGCTAATTGCCGGTGCAGCTGTTCAGATTTGCTACTCACATTTGCTCCTGATACTCGACAAAACCCAGGCCGGAAAGGCCAGCAAACCATACTGGCATAAAGCGATCGGGCGGGAAAGGCGCGCGGCGGCAACTTGAGACATGTTCATTATTCACTGCTCCGATGAGTTGCCTGGCGGTTGCATTATCGCCAAATAAAACGAAAATGATTTCCACGATACAGAAAAGGAGGCCGCTATGGTCGCTACCGTACCCGCCAAACGTGGTAAAAAGCCCCGCAACGCCGCCGCTGCCGCCGCCCCGCAGGCGACGGGCCAGGTGCAGTCGCTCACGCGCGGCCTGAAACTGCTGGAGTGGATAGCTGAATCGCAGGGTAGCGTGGCGCTGACGGAGCTGGCGCAGCAGGCCGGATTGCCGAATTCCACCACTCACCGCCTCCTGACGACGATGCAGCAGCTGGGCTTTGTGCGGCAGGTCGGCGATTTAGGCCACTGGGCCATCGGCGCGCACGCCTTTATTATCGGCAGCAGTTTTCTGCAAAGCCGCAACCTGCTGGCGATTGTGCACCCGATTCTGCGCAAACTGATGGAAGAGTCCGGCGAAACCGTCAACCTTGCGGTGCTGGATAAGAGCGACCATCAGGCGATTATTATCGACCAGGTACAGTGTACCCAGCTGATGCGCATGTCCGCGCCGATTGGCGGCAAGCTGCCGATGCACGCCTCCGGCGCCGGCAAAGCGTTTCTGTCGCAGTTAAGCGATGAGGATGTTTCCGCGTTGCTGCACCGCCAGGGGCTGAAAGCCTATACACACGCGACGCTGGTGGCGCCCGCGCACCTGAAAGACGATCTCGCCCAGACGCGCAAACGCGGTTATTCGTTTGATGATGAAGAGCACGCGCTTGGCCTGCGCTGCGTGGCCGCCTGTATTTACGACGAGCACCACGAGGCGTTCGCCGCGATCTCTATCTCCGGCCCGATTTCGCGCATGACCGACGATCGCGTGACGGAGTTAGGCGCAATGGTGATCCGCGCGGCGAAAGAAGTGACGCAGGCTTTCGGCGGCGTTCGTTAAATGGCTTGCGGGCGTCAGAGGTTCTCCGCCTGACGCCTTCGCTTTAGCCCTCGCCCACCGCAGAGGGCGCAATTGCTGAAACGGCTGCCTCCGGGTGGCCGTTGTGGTTTTTCCAGCGCACGCAAAAGCGCTGGCGGCGGCGGTACGCGTACACATCTTCCACATACCCTTCCCGAATGCGCGTCTGTAGCGCGCGCCAGTAGCTGGCGCTGAACAGATCGCTGTGCATCTCCTCAAACAGCGGGCCGATTTTCGGGTCGGCGCAGAGCCAGTGGCGAAACTCCTCCGGGAAGACGTCGCCGGGCGCTACGCTGTACCAGGGCTCGGCGCTGAGCTCGTCCTCCGGGTAGCGCGGCGGCGGGATATCGCGAAAGTTTACTTCGGTCATGTAGCAGATCTCGTCGTAATCGTAGAACACGACCCGCCCGTGGCGCGTGACGCCGAAGTTTTTAAACAGCATGTCGCCGGGGAAGATATTAGCCGCGGCGAGCTGGCGGATGGCGTTGCCATACTCTTCGATGGCGTCGCGCAACTGCTGGCCCGTCGCCTGCTCCAGCCAGATATTGAGCGGCACCATCCGGCGTTCAATATAGAGATGGCTGATGGAGATTTTATCGCCCATGTCGGTGAGCTTCTGCCCGACTTCCTGTTGCAGCAGCGCCATCAGTTCCGGGCTGATACGGCGTTTTTCAATGACGAAGTTTTCAAACTCCTGAGTATCCGCCATGCGCCCGACGCGGTCGTGCTCTTTCACCAGCTGGTAGCAGGCGCGCACATGCGCTTCGCTCATCTCTTTTTGCGGGGCGAAGCTGTCTTTGATGACTTTAAAGACGCGATCAAACCCCGGCAGCGTAAATACCAGCATCACCATGCCGCGAATGCCTGGCGCCTCGATAAACTGCTCGTCGGCGTGACGCAGATAGTGGAGATATTCGCGGTAGCTTTCGGTTTTGGCGTGTTTCTGGCAGCCAATCGCCATATAGAGTTCGGCCGTGGTTTTGCCCGGCAGGATCTCACGCAGCCATTCGACAAGCGCGGCGGGTAGCGGCGCGTACACCATGAAATAAGAGCGGGCGAAGCCGAAAACGATGCTCGCACCAGCGCTGCCGGTGAGGCAGGTATCGACAAACAGTTCGCCGTCGTCGCTGCGATGGACAGGCAGCAGAAAAGGCAATGTGGCGTCAGGCAGGCGCAGTTTTCCCACCAGCCAGGCGGCTTTATTGCGGTAGAAGAGTTCGTTCGCCACCTCCAGATGCGCCTGCGCGAGGCGCGCCGGGCCGAGTGTCTCATTCAGGTGCGTGATGATATAGCGAACGTCGCGCGCCAGATCCTGCCACGGCAGGCGCAACGGGAGATCGGTGAGCAAGGTGGTAAGAAGCGGCTGCCAGCCCTGCTCCGGGAAAAAATTTTTCGCGAGCGGCCGCGGCATGGTGCGAAAACGTCGCTCGGGCTGGGAGCTGAATATAAACAGCCTGTCCGGCGTCAGCGAGCGGTGGTCGTACAGCCTGCAATAAACGGAATTAAAAAAGCTTTCAGCAATTTCAAAGCGTGGGTAATCGGGAAGCAAGTCGGTGTAATGGCGCTTCACGCGCAGCAGAAAATCGGGATCGGTGGCCTTGCCTTCCATAATGCAGCGCAGCTGCTCGACCACCAGCCCGACGTGGTGATCGTAGAGGTGGATGCGGCTTTTCATCGCCTGCTGAACGGCGTGCCAGTCGGCCTGCTCGAAGCGATGCTGCGCGCCCGCGGTAATTTCCAGAAAACGACCATATTGCGCGTCAAACCCCTGCAGGATGGTTTGGGCGATGAGTAGCTCCAGTCCACGCGGCGGCATAGGCAGGCTCCGTGTGTGAAAATAAAGGTATGGCAGATAAGTCACGCGCACCCATCATGAGAACGCGGTGGATGCGCTGCGCTTATCCACCCTACACAGGATCAAAACGGTTGTAGGGCGGGTAAGCGACGCGCACCCGCCATCGCAACCAGGGGATGCGCACCTTAAAGCAGCGTCAGAACTGCGCTTCTTCGGTCGAGCCGGTTAACGCCGTCACGGATGACACGCCGCCCTGGATAATGGTCGTGACATTATCAAAGTAACCGGTGCCCACCTCCTGCTGGTGCGACACGAAGGTGTAACCCTCTTTGCCCGCGGCGAATTCCGGCTGCTGCACTTTCTCGACGTAATGCCGCATCCCTTCGCCCTGGGCATAAGCGTGGGCGAGATCGAACATGTTGAACCACATGCTGTGAATACCCGCGAGCGTGATGAACTGGTATTTGTAGCCCATCGCCGACAGCTCTTCCTGGAAAGACGCGATGGTTTTGTCATCAAGCTTTTTCTTCCAGTTGAACGACGGCGAGCAGTTATAGGCCAGCAGCTTGCCGGGGAAACGGGCATGGATAGCTTCGGCGAAGCGTCGCGCCTGGTCGAGATCCGGCGTGGAGGTTTCACACCACACCAGATCCGCGTACGGCGCATAGGCGAGCCCACGGCTGATCGCCTGCTCGACGCCCGCGCGGGTGCGGAAGAAGCCTTCGCTGGTGCGTTCGCCGGTAATGAATTCGCTGTCATACGGATCGCAGTCGGAGGTGATGAGATCCGCCGCATCGGCATCGGTGCGCGCAATCAATAGCGTCGGAACGCCCATAACGTCGGCCGCGAGCCGTGCGGCGACAAGCTTCTGGATAGCTTCCTGGGTGGGTACCAGCACTTTGCCGCCCATATGGCCGCACTTTTTCACCGAGGCGAGCTGATCTTCAAAGTGCACCGCCGCGGCACCGGCTTCAATCATCGCTTTCATCAGCTCGAACGCATTCAACACGCCGCCAAAGCCCGCCTCGGCATCGGCCACGATCGGCAGAAAATAGTCGACATAGCGCGGATCGCCAGGCTCAATGCCCGCGGCCCACTGGATCTGATCGGCGCGACGAAACGTGTTGTTGATCCGCTCAACCACCGCAGGTACGGAGTTCGCCGGATAGAGCGACTGGTCCGGATACATGCTGGCGGCAAGGTTGGCGTCCGCCGCGACCTGCCAGCCGGAAAGATAGACCGCCTCGATCCCCGCTTTCGCCTGCTGCAATGCCTGCCCGCCGGTCAGCGCGCCCAGGCTGTTGACGTAGCCCTTTTTCGACTCGCCGTGCAGCAGACGCCACATTCTTGCCGCGCCAAGCTGCGCCAGCGTGCATTCCGGATTGACCGAACCGCGTAATTTCACCACGTCCTGCGCGCTATAGGGGCGGCGAATGCCTTCCCAGCGCGGGTTTGTCCATTCCTGCTCTAACTGCTGAATCTGTTGGGTACGTGTTGTTGTCATGGCAGATGCTCCGTGTTGTTGTGGTGGTGTAGGTCAGGCAAGCAGGCGATAGCCCGGCAGCGTCAGGAAGTCGATGAGTTCATCAGACGTGGTGATTTGCTCCATCAGACGCGCGGCCTCGTCAAAACGGCCGTGGCTGTAGCGCTGTTCGCCAAGCTCCTCCTGAATGACCCGCATCTCTTCGGCCAGCATCTGGCGGAACAGATCTTTAGTGACTTTGCTGCCGTTGCTGAGCGTTTTCTGATGGTGTATCCACTGCCAGATGGAGGTGCGTGAAATTTCCGCCGTCGCGGCATCTTCCATCAGGCCATAAATCGGTACGCAGCCGTTGCCGGAAATCCACGCTTCGATGTATTGCACCGCCACGCGAATATTGGCGCGCATCCCTTCTTCCGTACGCTCGCCGGGGCATGGCTCAAGCAGCTGCGCGGCGGTGATGGGCGCGTCGTCTTCACGCAATACATGCAGCTGGTTTTTATGCTCGCCAAGCGCAGCGTCAAAAACCGCCATGACCGTATCGCCAAGACCGGGGTGAGCAATCCAGGTGCCGTCGTGACCGTTCGCGGCTTCCAGCTCTTTATCCGCCTTCACTTTGTTAAGCACCCAGTTGTTGCGCTCGGTATCTTTGCTCGGGATGAACGCGGCCATACCGCCCATCGCGAACGCGCCGCGGCGGTGGCAGGTTTTAATGAGGAGCCGCGAATAAGCGCTCAGGAAGGGCTTATCCATGGTGACGGATTGTCTGTCCGGCAGAACGCGGTCGGGGTGGTTTTTAAGGGTTTTGATATAGCTGAAGATGTAATCCCAGCGGCCGCAGTTGAGGCCGACGATATGATCGCGCAGCGCGTGCAGGATCTCGTCCATCTGGAACACGGCAGGCAGGGTTTCAATAAGCAGCGTGGCTTTGATGGTGCCGCGCGGCAGGTTAAAGCGATCTTCGGCATAGCTGAAGACTTCGCTCCACCAGGCCGCCTCCTGCCAGGACTGCGTTTTTGGCAGGTAGAAATAGGGGCCGCTGCCTTTGGCCAGCAGATTTTTATAGTTGTGGAAGAAGTAGAGCGCGAAATCGAACAGGCTGCCAGGCACAGGCTCGTCGCGCCAGGTGACATGTTTTTCAGGCAGATGCAGGCCGCGCACGCGGCAGATCAGGACCGCAGGATTCGGCCTGAGCTGATAAATTTTGCCCGCCTCGTTGGTCCAGGTAATCGTGCCTTTTATCGCATCACGCAGGTTGATTTGCCCCTCAATGACTTTACTCCACGCGGGCGCCAGCGAATCCTCGAAATCCGCCATAAACACTTTGACGTTAGCATTAAGCGCGTTGATGACCATCTTGCGCTCAACCGGGCCGGTTATCTCGACCCGGCGGTCGAGGAGATCGTCAGGAATGCCGCGAATTTTCCAGTCGCCATTTCTGATGGAAGCCGTTTCCGAAAGAAAGTCAGGCAGCTTTCCGCCATCAATTTCTTTCTGCACTTGCTGACGTGCGGCAAGCAGGCTATTGCGTTGCGGCGTGAAGCGCGCCACCAGTTCGGTAAGAAAGTCGACGGCTTCCGGCGTCAGGATCTGCCGTTCCTGGTCGCCAAAAGGCTGGCTGAAAGCCAGTTCTGCGGTCATTGCCTGTTGATTCATAGCAGCGCTCCTCGGTTTTGATCCAAAAGATTCCCCATAGCAGGCGTACGCGATCTCATGCGTTCAGATTTCGTACAGCATCATTAAGACTACTCATTCTTTTTCTAAAATCAAAAACAATTTCCATTTTAATAAAATATTCATTCTAATTAGCTGATTAGAAAAAGAATAAAGTATCTTGATTGGCTGAAGTGGTTTTCAAAAACAAAAAAGGCACCCGAAGGTGCCTGATCAAGAGTGCTGAAACGCTTAAGGATCGCGTGCGCGGGAGATTACTCGAGCGTGGGATTCATATGGCGCAGATCGTATGGCGTGATCTGATACACATAGTAATTGAGCCAGTTGGTGAAGAGCAGATTACCGTGGCTGCGCCAGGTGGCGCGCGGCGTTTTGGTCGGGTCGTCATTCGGGAAATAGTTATACGGCACGCGCGGCGCCAGACCAGCCTCAACGTCGCGGAAATACTCGCCGGCAAGCGTCAGGGCGTCGTACTCCGGGTGGCCGGTAACGAACGCAATACGTTTGTCTTTGCTGGCGAACAGGTAGGCGTCGCCCTCTTCCGATTCGGCCAGAATATCGAGATCGGTGTAGTCGCGGATAAGCGCCGCCGGGAAATCGGCATAGCGTGAATGCGGCGCCAGGAAAGTATCGTCAAACCCTTTAGTCAGCAGCGCGTGCGGCTGCGTAATGTGATGCTCGTAAACGCCGGAGATTTTCTCCTGGCGCGTCTGCTTGGGGATGCCATAGAGGATATTTAGCGCCGCCTGGACGGCCCAACAGACGAAAAGCGTGGAGGTCACGTGCTCTTTCGCCCACTCGAGCACCTGCTGGATCTGCGGCCAGTAGGCGACATCGTTAAACTCAACGAGGCCCAGCGGCGCGCCGGTCACGATGAGACCATCGTAGTTGTCGTCGCAGATATCTTCAAAATTACAGTAGAAGTTGTTGAGATGCTCCGCAGGCGTGTTGCGTGATTCACGGCTGTCGATACGCAGCAGGCGAATATCCACCTGCAGAGGGGAGTTAGAGAGAAGCCGCAGGAACTGATTTTCCGTTTCGATTTTCTTGGGCATCAGATTCAGGATAAGAACTTTAAGCGGTCGAATCTCCTGAACGCTGGCGCGTGACGTGGTCATCACGAAGACATTTTCCTGACGCAGAAAATTGACGGCTGGTAACTCATCAGGCACCCGAATCGGCATAACCTTTTCCTCACAACATACGTTTATACGTTTAGACATCCAGACAGCCAACAATAACCAGGAATGGCGCGAATGTCGAGCGGGAGTACGAAAGGTGAAAATGTTTCACAGGGCGGACCTGCGTTGTTAAGTATAAGAAGCAGGTAAAAAGTCGTGAGCGATGGTAAAACCGACGAACGGCGCAGCCGCATTAAAAGGGCTGAAATGGGGATTTTTGAGCTATAAAAGCAAAAACCCCTCAGCGGCGCTGAGGGGTTCTTTATTTGATGCCTGGCAGTTCCCTACTCTCGCATGGGGAGGCCCCACACTACCATCGGCGCTACGGCGTTTCACTTCTGAGTTCGGCATGGGGTCAGGTGGGACCACCGCGCTACAGCCGCCAGGCAAATTCTGTTCGTCCACCGCTTTACGCCATGAACGTTTATCCGTCACAAGCTGAATATCTCTCTCAACACGCCAGACTTCTTTGGCGTTGTAAGGTTAAGCCTCACGGTTCATTAGTACCGGTTAGCTCAACGCATCGCTGCGCTTACACACCCGGCCTATCAACGTCGTCGTCTTCAACGTTCCTTCAGGAGACTTATAGTCTCAGGGAGAACTCATCTCGGGGCAAGTTTCGTGCTTAGATGCTTTCAGCACTTATCTCTTCCGCATTTAGCTACCGGGCAGTGCCATTGGCATGACAACCCGAACACCAGTGATGCGTCCACTCCGGTCCTCTCGTACTGGGAGCAGCCCCCCTCAATTCTCCAGCGCCCACGGCAGATAGGGACCGAACTGTCTCACGACGTTCTAAACCCAGCTCGCGTACCACTTTAAATGGCGAACAGCCATACCCTTGGGACCTACTTCAGCCCCAGGATGTGATGAGCCGACATCGAGGTGCCAAACACCGCCGTCGATATGAACTCTTGGGCGGTATCAGCCTGTTATCCCCGGAGTACCTTTTATCCGTTGAGCGATGGCCCTTCCATACAGAACCACCGGATCACTATGACCTGCTTTCGCACCTGCTCGAGCCGTCACTCTCGCAGTCAAGCCAGCTTATGCCATTGCACTAACCTCCTGATGTCCGACCAGGATTAGCTGACCTTCGTGCTCCTCCGTTACACTTTGGGAGGAGACCGCCCCAGTCAAACTACCCACCAGACACTGTCCCCACGCCGGATCACGGCGCCAGGTTAGAACATCAAACATTAAAGGGTGGTATTTCAAGGTTGGCTCCACGCAGACTGGCGTCCACGCTTCAAAGCCTCCCACCTATCCTACACATCAAGGCTCAATGTTCAGTGTCAAGCTGTAGTAAAGGTTCACGGGGTCTTTCCGTCTTGCCGCGGGTACACTGCATCTTCACAGCGAGTTCAATTTCACTGAGTCTCGGGTGGAGACAGCCTGGCCATCATTACGCCATTCGTGCAGGTCGGAACTTACCCGACAAGGAATTTCGCTACCTTAGGACCGTTATAGTTACGGCCGCCGTTTACCGGGGCTTCGATCAGGAGCTTCTCTTGCGATAACCCCATCAATTAACCTTCCGGCACCGGGCAGGCGTCACACCGTATACGTCCACTTTCGTGTTTGCACAGTGCTGTGTTTTTAATAAACAGTTGCAGCCAGCTGGTATCTTCGACTGACTTCAGCTCCACCCGCAGGGGCTTCACCTACATGTCAGCGTGCCTTCTCCCGAAGTTACGGCACCATTTTGCCTAGTTCCTTCACCCGAGTTCTCTCAAGCGCCTTGGTATTCTCTACCTGACCACCTGTGTCGGTTTGGGGTACGATTTGATGTTACCTGATGCTTAGAGGCTTTTCCTGGAAGCAGGGCATTTGTCACTTCAGCACCGTGGTGCCTCGTCATCACGCCTCAGCCTTAACTTTCCGGATTTGCCTGGAAAGTCAGCCTACACGCTTAAACCGGGACAACCGTCGCCCGGCCGACATAGCCTTCTCCGTCCCCCCTTCGCAGTAACACCAAGTACAGGAATATTAACCTGTTTCCCATCGACTACGCCTTTCGGCCTCGCCTTAGGGGTCGACTCACCCTGCCCCGATTAACGTTGGACAGGAACCCTTGGTCTTCCGGCGAGCGGGCTTTTCACCCGCTTTATCGTTACTTATGTCAGCATTCGCACTTCTGATACCTCCAGCATGCCTCACAGCACACCTTCACAGGCTTACAGAACGCTCCCCTACCCAACAACACATAGTGTCGCTGCCGCAGCTTCGGTGCATGGTTTAGCCCCGTTACATCTTCCGCGCAGGCCGACTCGACCAGTGAGCTATTACGCTTTCTTTAAATGATGGCTGCTTCTAAGCCAACATCCTGGCTGTCTGGGCCTTCCCACATCGTTTCCCACTTAACCATGACTTTGGGACCTTAGCTGGCGGTCTGGGTTGTTTCCCTCTTCACGACGGACGTTAGCACCCGCCGTGTGTCTCCCGTGATAACATTCTCCGGTATTCGCAGTTTGCATCGGGTTGGTAAGCCGGGATGGCCCCCTAGCCGAAACAGTGCTCTACCCCCGGAGATGAGTTCACGAGGCGCTACCTAAATAGCTTTCGGGGAGAACCAGCTATCTCCCGGTTTGATTGGCCTTTCACCCCCAGCCACAGGTCATCCGCTAATTTTTCAACATTAGTCGGTTCGGTCCTCCAGTTAGTGTTACCCAACCTTCAACCTGCCCATGGCTAGATCACCGGGTTTCGGGTCTATACCCTGCAACTTAACGCCCAATTAAGACTCGGTTTCCCTTCGGCTCCCCTATGCGGTTAACCTTGCTACAGAATATAAGTCGCTGACCCATTATACAAAAGGTACGCAGTCACCCTCTTACGAAGGCTCCCACTGCTTGTACGTACACGGTTTCAGGTTCTGTTTCACTCCCCTCGCCGGGGTTCTTTTCGCCTTTCCCTCACGGTACTGGTTCACTATCGGTCAGTCAGGAGTATTTAGCCTTGGAGGATGGTCCCCCCATCTTCAGACAGGATATCACGTGTCCCGCCCTACTCATCGAGCTCACAACCTGTGTGCCTTCGTGTACGGGGCTGTCACCCTGTATCGCCGGCCTTTCCAGACCGTTCCACTGACACACACGCTGATTCAGGCTCTGGGCTGTTCCCCGTTCGCTCGCCGCTACTGGGGGAATCTCGGTTGATTTCTTTTCCTCGGGGTACTTAGATGTTTCAGTTCCCCCGGTTCGCCTCGTTTGACTATGTATTCATCAAACGATGATGCACCGAAGTGCACCGGGTTTCCCCATTCGGACATCGCCGGTTATAACGGTTCATATCACCTTACCGGCGCTTTTCGCAGATTAGCACGTCCTTCATCGCCTCTGACTGCCAGGGCATCCACCGTGTACGCTTGTTCGCTTAACCTCACAACCCGAAGAAGTCTTCGCGCTGCGAGTTTGAGAGACTCTGACACACCGCGCATTCCTTGTTTACGGAAGAATGCAACAGCGTGTCTGTTTCAATTTTCAGCTTGTTCCGGATTGTTAAAGAGCAAATATCTCAAACGTGACTTTACAGTCAGTTTTGAGATATTAATCGGTAACGCCTTTCACTCATTACCAGCAGGTGGCGTCCCTTAGGGGATTCGAACCCCTGTTACCGCCGTGAAAGGGCGGTGTCCTGGGCCTCTAGACGAAAGGGACTTCGCTTTCGCAGACAACCCTGCTTCTTTACTTTCTATCAGACAATCTGTGTGAGCACTACGAGGTTGTATCTTTCAGGTAAGGAGGTGATCCAACCGCAGGTTCCCCTACGGTTACCTTGTTACGACTTCACCCCAGTCATGAATCACAAAGTGGTAAGCGCCCTCCCGAAGGTTAAGCTACCTACTTCTTTTGCAACCCACTCCCATGGTGTGACGGGCGGTGTGTACAAGGCCCGGGAACGTATTCACCGTGGCATTCTGATCCACGATTACTAGCGATTCCGACTTCATGGAGTCGAGTTGCAGACTCCAATCCGGACTACGACGCACTTTATGAGGTCCGCTTGCTCTCGCGAGTTCGCTTCTCTTTGTATGCGCCATTGTAGCACGTGTGTAGCCCTGGTCGTAAGGGCCATGATGACTTGACGTCATCCCCACCTTCCTCCGGTTTATCACCGGCAGTCTCCTTTGAGTTCCCACCATCACGTGCTGGCAACAAAGGATAAGGGTTGCGCTCGTTGCGGGACTTAACCCAACATTTCACAACACGAGCTGACGACAGCCATGCAGCACCTGTCTCAGAGTTCCCGAAGGCACTCCCGCATCTCTGCAGGATTCTCTGGATGTCAAGACCAGGTAAGGTTCTTCGCGTTGCATCGAATTAAACCACATGCTCCACCGCTTGTGCGGGCCCCCGTCAATTCATTTGAGTTTTAACCTTGCGGCCGTACTCCCCAGGCGGTCGACTTAACGCGTTAGCTCCGGAAGCCACGCCTCAAGGGCACAACCTCCAAGTCGACATCGTTTACGGCGTGGACTACCAGGGTATCTAATCCTGTTTGCTCCCCACGCTTTCGCACCTGAGCGTCAGTCTTCGTCTAGGGGGCCGCCTTCGCCACCGGTATTCCTCCAGATCTCTACGCATTTCACCGCTACACCTGGAATTCTACCCCCCTCTACGAGACTCAAGCCTGCCAGTTTCAAATGCAGTTCCCAGGTTGAGCCCGGGGATTTCACATCTGACTTAACAGACCGCCTGCGTGCGCTTTACGCCCAGTAATTCCGATTAACGCTTGCACCCTCCGTATTACCGCGGCTGCTGGCACGGAGTTAGCCGGTGCTTCTTCTGCGAGTAACGTCAATGACTGCGGTTATTAACCACAATCCCTTCCTCCTCGCTGAAAGTACTTTACAACCCGAAGGCCTTCTTCATACACGCGGCATGGCTGCATCAGGCTTGCGCCCATTGTGCAATATTCCCCACTGCTGCCTCCCGTAGGAGTCTGGACCGTGTCTCAGTTCCAGTGTGGCTGGTCATCCTCTCAGACCAGCTAGGGATCGTCGCCTAGGTGAGCCGTTACCCCACCTACTAGCTAATCCCATCTGGGCACATCTGATGGCATGAGGCCCGAAGGTCCCCCACTTTGGTCCGAAGACGTTATGCGGTATTAGCTACCGTTTCCAGTAGTTATCCCCCTCCATCAGGCAGTTTCCCAGACATTACTCACCCGTCCGCCACTCGTCAGCAGAGCAGCAAGCTGCTCCCTGTTACCGTTCGACTTGCATGTGTTAGGCCTGCCGCCAGCGTTCAATCTGAGCCATGATCAAACTCTTCAATTAAAAGTCTGATGCTCAAAGAATTAAACTGTTAGTTCGTAATGAATTAACTGTTGTTCACTTGAGACTTGATATTCGTTTATCGTCCGTAGACGTTAAGATATCAGTGCCCCGAGTGCCCACACAGATTGTCTGATAAATTGTTAAAGAGCGGTGCGACGCGGCGTTCAGCCTGCTGTCGCGAGGTGGCGTATATTACGCTTTCCTCTTTCAGAGTCAACCCTTAATTTCAGGATTTTTCTCTCATCGCTTTAGCAATTTCGTGAAGTGCTTCACATTGCCGTCTCGATGGAGGCGCATTATAGGGATCTCAGTTTTCAGCACAACCCTTTTTTCGATATTTTCTTTCAACTGCTGTTTTTTCATGCTTATTGCTGCGATCCCGCGCGATCTGCTCAACGAACAGGCGCATTTACGCTTGCACACCGCTCTAAATCCAACCAAAGTCTTCTTACGATTGATAAGAAACCGAGGCGACTATGTCTTCTTCTGTATTACGTCCTTATAAAAATACCTTTCCCGCCACAGGGCAGCGCGTGATGGTTGATAGTTCGAGCGTAGTGATTGGCGATGTCAGGCTGGCTGACGATGTCGGCGTCTGGCCTCTGGTGGTCATTCGGGGCGATGTCAATTACGTTGCCGTTGGCGCGCGCACCAATATTCAGGATGGCAGCGTCTTACATGTCACGCACAAGTCTTCTTATAACCCTGACGGTAATCCGCTCGTCATTGGCGAAGACGTTACGGTCGGGCATAAGGTCATGCTGCATGGCTGCACCATTGGCAATCGCGTGCTGGTCGGCATGGGATCGATCGTGCTTGACGGCGCCATTATAGAAGATGACGTGATGATAGGCGCCGGAAGCCTGGTGCCGCAGAATAAGCGTCTGGAAAGCGGCTACCTGTATCTCGGCAGCCCGGTAAAACAGATTCGCCCTTTAAAAGACGCGGAGCGCGAAGGGCTGCGCTATTCGGCGAATAACTATGTGAAGTGGAAAGATGAGTATCTGGCTCAGGAGAGCCAGACCCACCCCTGATTATCCTCTTCCTGAGCAGCGATAAGCTGCTCAGCTTCTTCCTCAAGATCCCAACGGTGCTGGCGAAAAGCGGCTATCCAATCTTCTGGCGATTTTCCTGAGAAGCGAGCCACCAGCACAGACTGTGGAATCGCACAGGTAAGAACCAGTCCATTGACCAGCGCCGGAAAACACACGGCCTGTCGCTGTTCATCCCACTGCTCACGATCCGGGAACTGAATCGCCTGGTTCATTGCGCCAGCTCCTGCCTGAGCTTTTCAATCACCGGCACAACTTCCGGCAGGACGCCATGCCAGAGCAAAACCGCATGCGCCGCCTGGCCCACCAGCATCCCCAGCCCATCCGCCAGTTGCGTTGCGCCCTGCGCATGACACCATGCAAGAAAAGGCGTCAACCCTTTCTGGTAAAACATGTCATAGCATTTCGTTGTTTTACCTGGCAGCGAAGACGGGAGCGCCGGGATTTCGCCATGAATCCCGCTGGAAGTGGCATTAATAATAAGATCGAACTCATGACCAGCCAGATCTTCAAGCGCGACGGCGCTCACGCTGCCAGTGTGACTGAAGAGCGTCGCCAGTTCCTGCGCGCGGGCAAAGGTGCGGTTAGTAATGCTTACAGCGCAATCCAGCGACAGCAGAGGCAACAAGACGCCCCGCGCCGCGCCGCCAGCACCCACCAGAAGGATCCGGTAACGTGGCTGGATCATGCCGAGGCGCTCAAGATCGCTTAAAAGACCAATACCATCCGTGTTGTCGCCCAGTAAACGCCCGTCCTCGAGCCGCTTCAGCGTATTGACCGCACCGGCAAGCGCCGCTCTTTCCGTCAGCTCATCGGCGCGGGCAAACGCCTGTTCTTTAAAAGGCACCGTCACGTTTGCGCCCTTTCCACCTGTGCTGAAGAAGTCTTCCAGCGTCTTTACAAAGTTATCAAGCGGCGCCAGCACGCGGCCATACGGATGCGTAATCTGTAACTGCTGCGCAAATTGCTGGTGAATAAACGGCGATTTACTGTGCGAGACCGGGTTACCAAAAACAGCGTAGGTTTTCATGCGTTACCCTTGTCGGAAAAGTTCACCCGTCAGCGCATCACGGATCTCGGAAGGATTTTGTCGACCACCCGTTGCGCCATGCAGCACAGGGAAATCATCGCCAAACTGTGCCAGTACTTCCTGCGCCGTACGGCATGGTTCAAGCCCGGAAAGATTGGCGCTGGTCGACACCAGCGGCTTGCCAAAGGCTTCGCACAGCGTAATTACCTGCGGATGATTCGTGACACGAACCGCAAGCGAGTCGAAACGACCGGTCAGCCAGCGTGGCGTTGACGGCTTTGCCGGAAATACAAACGTGACAGGCCCAGGCCAGCAGGCAAATACCGCTTCACGCTGTTCTGACGTTAATGCCGCGTCGTCAATATAAGGCTTAAGTTGCTCAAAATTCGCCGCAATCAGGATAAGCCCTTTTTCCATTGGACGCTGTTTTAACTCAAGCAGACGTTTTACGGCGGTTTCGCTGTCGGGATCGCACCCGACGCCAAAGACTGCTTCAGTTGGATAAGCGATGACTTGTTCTTTTTTAAGGACGTCGACAATAGACGATATCGCGTCCGCAGGCTGATTATTCTTCACTGTCTTTTTCCGCCGTTACCGGCTTTCCACATTGTTTACTGGCGCAAAAGCGTTTCATGCCCTGCGCGGTTTTCTTTTCTGTAAGGAGGGGATAATGGCATTCCGGGCACTCGCCAGCCACCGGTCTGGTATTAATCACAAACTGGCATTCCGGATAGCGATCGCATGAATAGAAGGTTTTGCCAAAGCGCGACCGACGCTGAACCAGATGACCGTCGCTGCACTGTGGACAGCGTAATGCGGTTTCGTCCGGTTTGTCGATCTGCTCGGTGTGCTCGCACTCAGGGTAACGGCTGCACCCGATAAACATGCCAAAACGCCCCTGCCGTAGCACAAGCGTCGCGTCACATGCCAGGCATTGCTGGCCTTCGAGCACTTTGACGATGTGACCGTCCGCCTGGCCTTTCAGCGGGCGGACGTAATCACACTCAGGATACTGTGAACATCCCAGGAAAGGACCATGCTTCCCGGAACGGATAAGAAGTTCAGCCCCGCATTTTGGGCAGGGCTCGTGTTTGGGCACTGAAAAGAGTGCTGACCTTGCCATAATTCACCACCGCGCTGAAAATTCAGTGCAGCATACCGTCATTCACTTCAAAGAGCAGTTCTTCCATTTGTTGATAGGCATTTTCGCATCCGGGAATGTTGAAAAGCACCATCAGGATGACCCACTTGAGATCTTCTAAATCAAACTCGGCGGTATCCAGCGCCATGACACGCTCAATGACCATCTCACGAGTCTCGAGATTCAGCACCTGAATTTGTTCCAGAAACAGCAGGAACCCCCGACAGCTGGCGTCCAGCCGCTGGCACTCTTCTGCGGTATAAATACGCATTGAGAGTGGATCCGACGCCAGTTGCATCGGCGCGGAAAGACCATCCTGATAATCCGCCAGCTTTTCCAGCCATAACAGCGCATTAAAGATATCTTCCTGATCAAAACCCGCATCCGTCAGGTCCCGCGTCAGCTTATCCTGGTCAACGCGCATCTCAGCTTCGTTATGGATATAGGTTTCAAACAAATACATTAGTACGTCGAACATGGCCTGCCCTCCTCACTCGGACATAGCCGCCGGGTACAGCTGCGATCCATCCTGCTAACTCCAGTTCGAGTAGCTGGGCTACCGTCAATGGCACAGGTTGGCCGGCACGTTCAGCGACGACGTCAACAGGTGTAACCTCATCTCCTACGTTAGCCAACAGCTCGGGAAATGGCAATGCACCTTCCTCTTGATCCGGTGAATAATTAACAGTCGTGAGCCAGGGCAGCTCGTTTTGTAAATAATCGATAATGTCCTGAGGATGCGTAACGGCGATAGCGCCTTGCTTAATCAACCAGTGCGGCCCTTCACAGCCGGGGTTACCGAGAGGGCCCGGCAGTGCGAAAACTTCGCGCCCCTGCTCCAGCGCGCACCGGGCGGTAACCAGTGAGCCGCTGCGTAAGGCCGCTTCGACCACCAGCACGCCGACGCTTAATCCGCTGATGATACGATTACGCCTTGGGAAATGCGCAGGCCGGGGCTGCGCCTCAAAAGGGAACTCTGACACCAGCGCTCCGCCTTGCTCAATGATCTCCTCCGCCAGTTTGCGGTGACGCGCCGGGTACACCTGCATCAGGCCGTTGCCCAGCACGGCGATAGTTTTCCCCTGCGCCTTGAGCGCGCTGCGGTGCGCGATAGCGTCTATCCCCAGCGCAAGCCCGCTGGTTAAGGTAAGGCCGCTCTCCGCAAGCGCATAACAGAGTTTGCTGCCCCACTGCTCGCCATACCACGAATGATGGCGGCTACCGACGACAGCCAGCTGCTGTCGGGTCAATGCCCTGGGATCGCCTGCCACCAGCAACGCGCCCGGGAACCATTCAATCACACGCAGAGAAACGGGATAATGCGGGGAGAGCGCGGTAAGTAAATGATGCCCCGGCATTTCAAGCCAGCGCAGAGCCGCCTCAAGCCTCGCCTGCGGATAGCCAAAAAAGAGCGTTCGTTGCTTTATATTGAGCCCCGCCAGCCGTAAAGCATCCGCGGTATCGTCGGGCATATTTTGCAGGCACTGGAAAGCCCGAACCATTGTCTCACCGCTCAGGCTATACACCGCCATCAGGCGTAACCAAATCTCTGTTGGTGACATCGCGCTATCCCCCGCCAGCCGCCGTTCTCTAATCCCTGTGATTCGTTGCTGATGCTGTCAATCAAAGGGGGATTTGTCTAGAATAGAGGTTAAGATCCTTTCAACTCTTGAATACAGCTCTGGAAATTTATGTCAGTTTTGCAGGTATTACATATTCCGGACGAGCGGCTTCGCATCGTCGCTGAACCGGTTAAAGAAGTTAATGCAGATATTCAGCGTATCGTTGATGATATGTTCGACACGATGTACGCCGAAGAAGGCATTGGGCTTGCCGCAACCCAGGTGGATATTCATCAGCGTATTATCGTGATTGATGTTTCCGAAAACCGCGATGAGCGCCTGGTGCTTATTAACCCTGAGCTGCTGGAACAGTCCGGCGAAACCGGCATTGAAGAAGGCTGCCTGTCTATCCCGGAGCAACGCGCTTTTGTGCCGCGCGCCGAGAAAGTGAAAATCCGCGCGCTTGACCGCAACGGCAAATCGTTTGAACTGGAAGCTGACGGCCTGCTGGCCATTTGTATCCAGCATGAAATGGATCATCTGGTCGGTAAACTGTTTATTGATTATCTGTCGCCGATGAAGCGTCAGCGTATTCGCCAGAAAGTTGAAAAACTGGATCGCATGAAGGCGAAAGCCGCAGGTTAAATAAAGACAGGGAATAACGTGTCCGAGTCACTTCGCATTATTTTCGCCGGTACGCCGGATTTCGCAGCGCGTCACCTTGACGCGCTGTTGTCCTCTTCGCATCAGGTAGTTGGCGTTTTCACTCAGCCAGATCGCCCGGCGGGCCGCGGCAAAAAGCTGCTGCCAGGGCCGGTAAAAGTGCTGGCGCAAGAAAATGACATCCCGGTCTTTCAGCCAAAATCGCTGCGTCCTGCGGAGAACCAGGAACTGGTGTCCGCGCTCAATGCTGATGTGATGGTGGTCGTCGCTTACGGTTTGATTCTTCCGGAAGCGGTGCTCGCCATGCCCCGCCTCGGCTGTATTAACGTACACGGCTCGCTGCTGCCGCGCTGGCGCGGCGCGGCGCCTATTCAGCGTTCGCTGTGGGCGGGCGATTCAGAAACCGGCGTGACTATCATGCAGATGGACAAAGGGCTCGACACCGGGGACATGCTGCATAAGCTCTCCTGCCCGATTACTGCCGACGACACCAGCGCCTCGCTGTATGACAAGCTGGCGCAGCTGGGCCCGCAAGGGCTGCTCGCCACGCTTGAGGATCTTGCAACGGGCCGCGCGGTTCCTGAAAAACAGGATGACGCGCAGGCAACATATGCTGAGAAGCTCAGTAAAGAAGAGGCCCGCCTCGACTGGACGCTTTCCGCCGCGCAGCTTGAACGCTGTATCCGTGCGTTTAACCCCTGGCCTGTTAGCTTTTTCATGGTTGAGGATCAGCCAGTGAAAGTCTGGAAAGCATCGGTTATCCGTCAGCAGAGTAACGCGACTCCTGGCGCTATCCTCGATGCAGGTAGACAGGGGATCCAGATAGCGACAGCGGATGGCATCCTTAATCTGGAAGAGCTCCAGCCTGCGGGTAAAAAACCGATGTCAGCGCAGGATCTTTTAAACTCCCGCCGGGAGTGGTTTACGCCAGGCGCTATTCTTGCCTGAGCGACGGCATTAACAGCCCGGTTTTCCGGGCCTTTTTATTTCAGATGCAGGTCAACCTGCCCGTGGCTATGAAAAAATCCATTAATCTCCGCAGCCTGGCGGCGCAGGCTATCGAACAGGTAGTCGAAAAAGGCCAGTCCCTCAGTACCGTTCTGCCGCCGCTTCAGCATAAAGTCTCTGATAAAGACAAAGCGCTGTTACAGGAACTCTGTTTCGGCGTTCTGCGTACGCTCTCGCAGCAGGAATGGCTTATCAATAAACTGATGTCGCGCCCGATGACGGGTAAACAACGTACCATCCATTATTTGATCATGGTGGGCTTGTATCAGCTTCTTTATACCCGTATCCCGCCACACGCGGCGCTGGCTGAAACGGTAGAAGGCGCGGTGGCTATTAAACGCATGCAGTTTAAGGGGCTAATTAACGGCGTGTTGCGCCAGTTTCAGCGCCAGCAGGACGAACTGCTGGCTGAATTCGCCGGTCAGGATGCGCGCTGGTTACACCCGATGTGGTTACTGAACAGGCTTCAAACCGCCTGGCCCCAGGAGTGGCAAGCGGTTGTGGAAGCCAATAACGAACGGCCGCCGATGTGGCTGCGCGTCAATCGTCAGCACCATTCCCGCGACGAGTGGCTTAAGCTGCTGGAAGAACAAGGGATGGCGGGCCATATCCACCCGCGCTACCCGGACGCCATACGCCTTGAGGCGCCGGCGCCGGTTAGCACGCTGCCAGGCTTTGATCAGGGTTGGGTTACTGTGCAGGACGCCTCGGCACAGGGCTGCGTCGAACTATTAGCGCCGCAAAACGGCGAGACGATTCTCGATCTGTGCGCCGCACCTGGCGGAAAAACTACGCATATTCTGGAAGCCGCGCCGCAGGCCAGCGTAATGGCCGTCGATGTGGACGCGCAGCGTATTTCCCGAGTCTATGAAAATCTCAAGCGTTTGAAGATGAAGGCCGACGTTAAAGTGGGCGATGGCCGCTTCCCGGCAACCTGGTGCGGCGATACGCAATTTGACCGGATCCTTCTTGATGCGCCCTGCTCCGCGACCGGCGTGATTCGTCGTCACCCGGATATTAAATGGCTGCGTCGTGATTCTGATATCAGTGAGCTGGCGCAGTTGCAGTCTGATATTCTCGACGCTATCTGGCCGCACCTCAAACCGGGCGGTACATTGCTGTATGCGACCTGTTCCATTTTGCCGGAAGAAAACAGCGAACAGATTCGGGCGTTTTTAACCCGAACGCCGAATGCGCAGCTGGACGGTACGGGTTCGGCGCAAACGCCAGGTATACAGAATCTTCCCGGCGCGGCCGAAGGCGATGGCTTCTTTTACGCTAAGCTAATCAAAAAGTGATCGGGCCCCGCAGGCGGCCCTGGATGGGTGAAGCATAACCATGAAGATAATCATTCTGGGTGCCGGTCAGGTGGGCGGCACGCTGGCGGAAAACCTGGTGGGTGAAAACAACGACATTACGGTTGTCGATACCAACAGCGATCGCCTTCGCGTACTTCAGGATAAGTTTGATCTGCGCGTTGTGCAGGGACACGGCTCCCATCCGCGTGTTCTGCGCGAAGCGGGTGCCGATGATGCGGATATGCTGGTTGCGGTGACCAGCTCCGATGAAACAAACATGATTGCCTGCCAGGTGGCGTATTCGCTGTTTAATACGCCTAACCGCATTGCGCGTATTCGCGCACCGGATTATGTGCGGGATGCCGAGCGCCTGTTCACCCCTGAAGCGGTGCCGATCGATCACCTAATCGCGCCGGAACAGCTGGTCATTGATAACATCTACCGCCTGATTGAATATCCGGGCGCATTGCAGGTGGTGAACTTCGCCGAAGGTAAAGTCAGCCTCGCGGTCGTGAAAGCCTATTATGGCGGACCGCTGGTGGGTAATGCGCTGTCGACCATGCGCGAACATATGCCGCATATCGACACGCGCGTGGCCGCCATTTTCCGCCATGACAGACCTATCCGCCCGCAAGGATCCACTATTGTGGAAGCGGGCGATGAAGTCTTCTTTATCGCGGCGTCGCAGCATATCCGCGCCGTGATGAGCGAACTTCAGCGTCTCGAAAAGCCCTATAAACGCATTATGCTGGTTGGCGGCGGTAATATTGGCGCAGGCCTCGCGCATCGGCTGGAAAAAGATTACAGCGTGAAGCTTATCGAGCGCGATCAACAGCGCGCGGCGGAGCTTGCCGAAAAGCTCCAGCACACGATCGTTTTTTATGGCGATGCCTCGGATCAGGAACTGCTCGCGGAAGAGCATATCGATCAGGTGGATCTGTTTATCGCCGTCACCAACGATGACGAAGCGAATATTATGTCCGCGATGCTCGCCAAACGGATGGGCGCCAAGAAAGTCATGGTGTTGATCCAGCGCCGCGCTTATGTGGATCTGGTGCAGGGAAGCGTGATCGATATCGCTATCTCTCCGCAACAAGCCACCATTTCTGCGCTACTTGGGCATGTGCGCAAGGCCGACATCGTGAGTGTTTCCTCTTTACGTCGTGGTGTGGCTGAAGCCATCGAAGCCGTTGCGCACGGCGATGAAACGACATCCAGAGTAGTGGGGCGGGTCATTGATGATATTAAACTGCCGCCGGGCACCATTATTGGTGCCGTTGTGCGCGGCAATGATGTCATGATCGCCAATGACAATTTACGTATTGAGCAGGGCGATCACGTCATTATGTTCCTGACCGATAAAAAATTCGTCACCGACGTCGAGCGGCTATTCCAGCCAAGCCCGTTCTTTTTATAAATATCTGGCGGCTACGGCCGCCATTATTATTTCTGCGTCATATTATCCGCATGGTTTACAAGGCTAAAAAGTAATTTGCATTATGCCTCGAAAATGGAAAATCATATTTCTTTTGTTAGACTTAGGTAGGCTTTGAAATCCAGGGAGCAGAAAATGAGCTTTTTTAAAGAGTTTCGTGAATTCGCAATGCGCGGAAATGTAGTGGATTTGGCAGTGGGTGTGATTATCGGTGCGGCTTTCGGTAAGATTGTCTCGTCACTCGTTGCCGATATCATTATGCCGCCGCTGGGTTTATTGATTGGTGGAATCGACTTTAAACAGTTCGCTCTGACGTTACGCCCTGCGGTTGGCGATACGCCAGCCGTTATCATGCATTATGGCGTGTTCATTCAGAACGTGTTTGATTTTGTTATCGTGGCTTTCGCTATTTTCCTGGCCATTAAGGTGATTAATAAATTACACCAGAAAAAACCCAAGGAAGCGCCGGGCCCAAGCAAAGAACAGGTACTGCTTACCGAAATCCGTGATTTGCTGAAAGAGCAAAACAATCAGCGTCCTTAACTGCCCTTAAAAGCAGAAGGCCAGTGGTAAAAAAGCGGTCTGCTTGTTTGCCACTGGCCTCCCAGTTACCTCTCTTGCCGTGTTTTGCTTTGCGCTGATAGCTACCTTTCCCTTTCAGATTCTTTTCGACGCGCTGACGAAACAGTGGATCATGTAACAAGGCCTCAATCGCGTTATCCTGAATTTGCCCCTTCGTATGTTTATACCGGTTCATAAATGCTCCTGTGGTGAATTCGCGGCAAGTTTAGGCCTGCAAAAGCAAAAGATCAATGTTGTCCGTTTTCTCCGTTAGCGCCCTGCTCCAGCGTCTCAAGAATCGAGCAATACACGCTGCTGTGCGCCGTCCCGCAGCACGCATCATTTAGCTTTTGCAGCGAAACACGCATGTTCTGTAGCTCCTGTATACGGCTGTCCACTTCATGCAGCCGCGCCTGAACAATACTCTTGGACTCCTGACAGGTGTGATGCTCAGGATCGATACGAATTGATAATAGCTCTCTTATCGCTTCAAGCGTGAACCCCAGTTGCCGCGCATGGCGAATGAAGCGCAGGCGCCGCAAATCGTTTTCTGTATAGAGCCGGAAACCGCCTTCTGTACGGATTTCATGCTCCATCATCTTCTGTTTCTCATAGTAACGCACGGTGTCAGGTGTGACATCAGCCAGACGGGCAAGCTCTCCGATACGGTACATACTTACTCCTCCAGTTTACTGGCGACGGCGCGGGCATAGCTGCCATGTAGAAAGTCTGTGCTAAGACCAGCCTGCTTTAATTTGAGCTCCAGTAGGGTCAGTCTCTTACAGACATGCTGATAATCAGGGTGCTGCTGATTGATGCCCTGGAGCAGGTCATTGAGCATCAGCGCTTCTTTCCGGGCTTCCAGTTCAGGCGGAAGAAAGCCCGCATTTTTCAATAACCGGTAACCCACCCGCAGCTCAGGATCCAGATGAGAATCATCATCCAGCATTAGTGGTTCCCCGGAACCAGGCAGATTGTCGAATTCGCCTTTTTGCTGGGCTTCGAGGATATGACGCTCAGCCCACTGATCCATTAACCACATCTCGGCCTCCTGGAAGGGAATAAGAAAAAATAACAGAAATGAAGCATAGGCGATGGGGACAAAGAACGACAGATATAAAAAAACCCGCCGAGGCGGGTTTTTTCACTTCACTGCAAATTACTCTGCAGCTGCTTCTGCTTGCGGCTCGGCGCGATCAACCAGCTCGATGTATGCCATCGGAGCGTTGTCACCAGCACGGAAGCCACACTTCAGAATACGAGTGTAACCACCGGCACGGCTCGCGAAACGCGGGCCCAGCTCGTTAAACAGTTTTGCCACGATCTCGTTATCACGAGTACGGGCGAATGCCAGACGACGATTAGCAACGCTGTCAGTCTTGGCAAGAGTAATCAGCGGCTCAACTACGCGACGCAGCTCTTTCGCTTTCGGCAGGGTCGTCTTGATGATCTCATGACGAACCAGAGAACCTGCCATGTTGCGGAACATAGCCTGGCGATGGCTGCTGTTGCGGTTCAGTTGACGACCACTCTTACGATGGCGCATGACCTTATCCTTCTCAGTAAAACCTTAACCTGTGATCCGGTTACTCGTCAGCAATGCTTGCAGGTGGCCAGTTTTCCAGGCGCATGCCCAGAGAAAGACCACGGGAGGCCAGCACGTCTTTAATCTCAGTAAGAGATTTTTTACCAAGGTTAGGCGTTTTGAGCAGCTCAACCTCGGTACGCTGTACCAGATCACCGATATAGTGGATAGCTTCTGCCTTGAGGCAGTTAGCAGAGCGGACAGTCAATTCCAGATCGTCAACAGGGCGCAGCAGGATCGGATCGAATTCTGGTTTCTCTTCTTTAACTTCCGGCTGACGAACATCACGTAAGTCAACGAAAGCTTCAAGTTGTTCTGCCAGAATGGTCGCCGCACGACGAATCGCCTCTTCAGGATCGATTGTGCCGTTGGTTTCCATTTCGATGACCAGCTTGTCCAGGTCGGTACGCTGTTCTACACGCGCTGCTTCAACATTGTAGGCAATACGTTCTACAGGGCTGTAGCAAGCGTCGACCAGCAGACGGCCGATTGGGCGCTCATCTTCTTCCGAATGAATTCGGGCAGACGCCGGCACATAACCACGACCGCGCTGAACTTTGATACGCATGCTAATAGATGCGTTTTCATCGGTCAGGTGGCAGATCACGTGCTGCGGCTTGACGATTTCGACATCACCGTCATGGTTGATGTCGGCTGCGGTTACAGGGCCAATGCCAGATTTATTCAGAGTAAGTACGACTTCATCTTTACCCTGAACTCTCACCGCCAGCCCTTTCAGGTTGAGCAGGATTTCCAGGATATCTTCCTGAACGCCTTCTTTGGTGCTGTACTCGTGCAGTACACCATCAATCTCAACCTCGGTCACCGCGCAACCCGGCATCGACGAAAGCAGAATACGGCGCAGTGCGTTACCCAGAGTATGGCCAAAGCCACGCTCTAAAGGCTCAAGGGTCACCTTGGCGTGCGTCGAACTCACTTGCTCGATATCTACCAGGCGCGGTTTTAGAAACTCTGTCACAGAACCCTGCATTGTGTCCTCTCTTTGGTACTAAGCTTTACTTGGAGTAAAGCTCGACGATCAGGTGTTCGTTAATGTCCGCAGACAGATCGGTGCGCTCAGGCTTACGCTTGAAGGTACCTTCCATCTTGCCAGCATCAACTTCCAGCCAGGTTGGCTTTTCACGCTGCTCAGCCAGCTCCAGAGCGGCTTTCACGCGAGACTGCTTTTTCGCTTTCTCACGAACGCTGACTACGTCGTTCGGACTAACCTGGTAAGAAGCGATGTTAACAACACGACCGTTTACCATAATCGCTTTGTGGCTAACCAGCTGACGTGCTTCTGCACGAGTGGCGCCGAAGCCCATACGGTATACAACGTTGTCCAGACGACCTTCCAGCAGAGCCAACAGGTTTTCACCGGTGTTGCCTTTCAGACGCGCGGCTTCTTTATAGTAGTTACGGAACTGACGCTCCAGCACACCGTAGATACGGCGAACTTTTTGCTTTTCACGCAACTGCACACCATAGTCAGACAGACGCGGTTTACGCGCACCGTGCTGGCCAGGAGCTTGTTCAATTTTACACTTGGTATCGATCGCGCGAACGCCAGACTTAAGGAACAGGTCTGTGCCCTCGCGACGGCTCAGCTTGAGCTTAGGACCCAAATATCTTGCCATTTTCTTTCTCCAACATTCCTAAAAACGGGCGTTATACGCGACGTTTTTTCGGCGGACGACAACCGTTGTGAGGGATCGGAGTCACATCAGTAATATTAGTGATGCGGAAACCAGCGGCGTTCAGAGCACGAATAGTAGATTCGCGGCCCGGACCCGGTCCCTTAACCATAACTTCCAGGTTCTTGATACCGTATTCTTTCACGGCTTCTGCGCAACGCTCTGCTGCAACCTGAGCTGCGAACGGAGTGGATTTGCGAGAACCACGGAAACCGGAACCACCGGCAGTTGCCCAACCCAAAGCGTTACCTTGACGATCAGTAATAGTAACGATGGTGTTGTTGAAAGAAGCATGGATATGAGCCACGCCGTCAGAGACTTGTTTTCTTACACGCTTACGTGCACGAACTGGTGCCTTTGCCATTATTCAATCACCCCGATTATTTCTTGATCGGTTTGCGCGGACCCTTACGGGTACGTGCGTTGGTCTTGGTACGCTGACCGCGAACCGGGAGACCACGACGATGACGCAAACCGCGATAGCAACCAAGATCCATCAGGCGCTTGATGCTCATACTCACTTCACGGCGCAGATCACCTTCAACGACAAATTTGGCAACTTCGTCACGCAGCGTGTCGATCTGTTCTTCAGACAGCTCACTGATCTTAACATCTTCAGCGAAACCCACTGCAGCCAGGATAGCTTTAGAACGGGTTTTGCCGATACCGTAGATCGAGGTTAATGCGATTACGGCATGCTTATGATCAGGAATGTTAATGCCTGCTATACGGGCCACTATGCACTCCTACTATATTGATTATGCGCCCCATGCTGAAAAGCCCGTTTTCAGGATACTCAAATGGAAACGCACAGACATACAAAAGATTGGCTGGCTAATCTAGCCAGCTCAACCCAACTTTGCAAGAAAAATATGCGAGATAATCAGCCTTGACGCTGTTTATGCTTCGGCTCGGCACTGCAAATCACACGGATGACGCCATCACGCTTAACGATTTTGCAGTTACGGCATAATTTCTTGACGGAAGCACGAACTTTCATTTTTACTCTCCGTAACTTCTCAAGCGACCATTAACGGCCATAGCCTTTGAGGTTCGCTTTCTTCAATGCAGACTCATACTGACTAGACATCATCAGAGTTTGCACTTGAGCCATAAAGTCCATGATCACAACAACAACGATAAGTAACGACGTTCCACCGAAATAGAACGGGACTTTCATTGCGTCACGCATGAACTCCGGGATCAGGCAAATGAAAGTAATATACAGCGCGCCAACCAGAGTCAGGCGTGTCATTACTTTATCGATATACTTCGCCGTTTGTTCTCCCGGACGAATTCCTGGTACAAATGCACCGGACTTCTTCAGGTTATCTGCTGTCTCACGCGGGTTGAAAACCAACGCCGTGTAGAAGAAACAGAAGAAGATGATTGCAGACGCATAGAGTAACACATAAAGCGGTTGCCCAGGCTGCAAATACAGCGAAATTGTTGTCAGCCAGTTCCAACCAGTACCGCCCCCGAACCATGACGCGATGGTCGCCGGGAACAGAATAATACTGGAAGCGAAAATTGCCGGAATAACCCCAGCCATGTTCACTTTCAGCGGTAAATGTGTGCTCTGTGCAGCATAGACACGACGACCTTGCTGACGTTTTGCATAGTTCACGACGATACGGCGCTGACCACGCTCAACAAAGACAACAAAGAAAGTCACTGCGAATACTAATACTGCAACCAACAGCAACAGGAGGAAGTGCAGGTCGCCTTGCCGCGCTTGCTCGATGGTATGGCCAATGGCCGGCGGAAGTCCCGCAACGATACCAGCGAAGATTATGATTGAGATACCGTTGCCGATACCACGTTCAGTAATCTGTTCGCCCAGCCACATCAGGAACATTGTCCCGGTAACCAGACTCACAACAGCGGTGAAATAGAATGCAAAGCCCGGATTAATTACCAGGCCTTGCATACCAGGCATATTCGGCAAACCGGTAGCAATACCGATCGACTGAAATATTGCCAGCACCAGAGTACCGTAGCGGGTGTACTGGCTGATCTTACGACGACCAGACTCCCCTTCTTTCTTCATTTCCGCCAGCGTCGGATGAACGACGGTCAGCAGCTGGATAATAATAGAAGCCGAAATATACGGCATAATACCCAAGGCGAAGATCGAAGCACGGCTAAGAGCACCACCAGAGAACATGTTGAACATTTCAATGATGGTGCCACGCTGTTGCTCAAGCAGTTTGGCAAGTACAGCGGCATCAATACCAGGGATCGGAATAAAAGAGCCAATTCGGAACACAATCAGCGCACCGATAACAAACAGCAGTCTGCGTTTCAGTTCGCCAAGGCCACCTTTGGCACTTTGAAAATCTAATCCCGGTTGTTTAGCCATCTGCTACTTATTCCTCGATTTTACCGCCAGCAGCTTCGATAGCAGCACGAGCGCCTTTAGTCACACGCAGGCCACGAACAGTTACCGGACGAGTAACTTCACCAGCAAGAATCACTTTCGCGAATTCAATCTGGATGCCGATAATGTTTGCCGCTTTCAGCGTGTTCAGGTCTACAACGTCGCCTTCTACTTTAGCCAGATCAGACAGACGAACTTCTGCAGTGATCATTGCTTTACGAGAAGTAAAACCGAATTTCGGCAGACGACGGTACAGAGGCATCTGACCACCCTCGAAACCGCGACGTACGCCACCGCCAGAACGAGACTTCTGACCTTTGTGACCACGACCACCGGTTTTACCGAGGCCAGAACCGATACCACGACCCAGGCGTTTACCCGCCTTTTTGGAGCCTTCGGCCGGAGACAGAGTATTTAAACGCATCTCTTACTCCTCAACTTTAACCATGAAGGAAACCGCGTTGACCATACCGCGAACAGCAGGAGTATCCTCGCGCTCAACGGTGTGACCAATACGACGCAGACCCAGGCCAAGCAGCGTTGCCTTGTGTTTCGGCAGACGACCGATTGCACTGCGGGTTTGAGTGATTTTAATAGTCTTTGCCATGGTCAATTACCCCAGAATTTCTTCAACGGATTTACCACGCTTGGCAGCGACCATTTCCGGGGATTTCATGTTGGCCAGGCCATCAATAGTCGCACGAACCACGTTGATCGGGTTGGTGGAACCATAGGCTTTAGCCAGAACGTTATGAACCCCAGCGACTTCCAGAACGGCGCGCATTGCACCACCGGCGATGATACCGGTACCTTCGGAAGCCGGCTGCATGAATACACGAGAACCCGTGTGAGCACCTTTAACCGGGTGCTGCAGGGTGCCGTGGTTCAGCGCGACGTTAATCATATTGCGACGAGCTTTTTCCATCGCTTTCTGGATCGCTGCCGGAACTTCGCGTGCTTTACCGTAACCAAAACCAACGCGGCCGTTGCCATCACCAACTACAGTCAGAGCGGTGAAGCTAAAAATACGACCACCTTTTACGGTTTTAGATACGCGGTTTACCGCGATCAGCTTTTCCTGCAGTTCGCCAGCTTGTTTTTCGATGTGAGCCATCTTACACCTCTACCTTAGAACTGAAGGCCAGCTTCACGGGCAGCATCTGCCAGTGCCTGGACACGACCATGATATTGGAAACCAGAGCGGTCAAAGGAAACATCTTTGATGCCTTTTTCCAGAGCGCGCTCAGCAACAGCTTTACCAACTGCAGCAGCGGCGTCTTTGTTTCCAGTGTACTTCAGTTGCTCAGCGATAGCTTTTTCTACAGTAGAAGCAGCTACCAGAACTTCAGAACCGTTCGGGGCGATTACCTGTGCGTAAATATGACGCGGGGTACGATGTACCACCAGGCGGGTCGCACCAAGCTCTTTGAGCTTGCGACGTGCGCGGGTCGCACGACGGATACGAGCAGATTTCTTATCCATAGTGTTACCTTACTTCTTCTTAGCCTCTTTGGTACGCACGACTTCGTCGGCGTAACGAACACCCTTGCCTTTGTAAGGCTCAGGACGACGGTAGGCGCGCAGGTCAGCAGCAACCTGGCCGATCAGCTGTTTATCAGCGCCTTTCAGCACGATTTCAGTCTGAGACGGACATTCTGCAGTGATACCCGCAGGCAGCTGATGATCAACAGGATGAGAGAAACCCAGAGCCAGGTTTACTACGTTCCCTTTGATCGCTGCACGATAACCTACACCAACCAGCTGCAGCTTCTTAGTGAAGCCTTCGGTAACACCGATAACCATTGAATTCAGCAGGGCACGCGCGGTACCAGCCTGAGCCCAACCGTCTGCGTAACCATCACGCGGACCGAAAGTCAGAGCATTATCTGCATGTTTAACTTCAACAGCATCGTTGAGAGTACGAGTCAGCTCGCCGTTTTTACCTTTGATCGTGATAACCTGACCGTTGAGTTTTACATCAACGCCGGCAGGAATAACGACCGGTGCTTTAGCAACACGAGACATTGTTTCCTCCGATTAGGCTACGTAGCAGATAATTTCGCCACCAAGACCAGCCTGGCGCGCTGCACGATCAGTCATAACACCTTTAGAGGTAGAAATAACCGCGATACCCAGGCCAGCCATAACTTTTGGCAGCTCATCTTTTTTCTTATAGATGCGCAGACCTGGGCGGCTGACACGCTGAATGCTTTCTACAACAGCTTTACCCTGGAAGTATTTAAGAGTTACTTCCAGTTCCGGCTTGGTGTCGCCTTCAACTTTAAAATCTTCAATAAAACCTTCTTCCTTCAGCACGTTGGCGATTGCCACTTTCAGCTTGGAGGAAGGCATGGTGACCGCAGCTTTGTTCGCGGCCTGACCGTTACGGATACGGGTCAGCATATCCGCGATCGGATCTTGCATGCTCATCTGTCTTTACTCCCGTGATTCAATTGGTGACAATTACCAGCTAGCCTTTTTCAGACCCGGGATTTCACCGCGCATAGCGGCTTCACGGACCTTGATACGGCTCAACCCGAACTTCCGCAGGAAAGCGTGCGGACGACCAGTTTGACGGCAGCGGTTACGCTGACGAGACGGGCTGGAATCACGCGGCAGAGTCTGCAGCTTCAGAACAGCGTTCCAACGATCTTCGTCGGAAGCGTTCACATCAGAAATGATCGCTTTCAGTTCAGCGCGTTTAGCGAAGTATTTTTCAGCTAAAGCTACGCGCTTTACTTCGCGTGCTTTCATTGATTGCTTAGCCATGAAGTAACCCTACCTTACTTGCGGAACGGGAAGTCAAAGGCAGCCAGCAGAGCACGGCCTTCTTCATCAGATTTCGCAGTAGTGGTAATGGTAATATCCAAACCACGAACGCGATCGACTTTGTCATAGTCGATTTCCGGGAAGATGATCTGCTCACGGACACCCATGCTGTAATTGCCACGACCGTCGAAAGACTTAGCGGACAGGCCGCGGAAGTCACGAATACGCGGTACAGCAATAGTGATCAGACGCTCAAAGAACTCCCACATGCGTTCGCCACGCAGAGTTACTTTACAGCCGATCGGATAGCCCTGACGGATTTTGAAGCCTGCAACAGATTTGCGTGCTTTGGTGATCAGCGGTTTTTGACCGGAGATTGCTGCCAGGTCAGCTGCTGCGTTATCCAGCAGTTTCTTGTCAGCGATCGCTTCACCAACACCCATGTTCAGGGTGATCTTCTCGACCCGAGGGACTTGCATGACAGAATTGTAGTTAAACTCAGTCATGAGTTTGTTAACTACTTCGTCTTTGTAGTAATCATGCAGTTTCGCCATCGTACTACTCCAAATTACTTGATAGTTTCGCTGTTAGACTTGAAGAAACGGACTTTTTTGCCGTCTTCGAATCTAAAGCCTACACGGTCAGCCTTGCCGGTTGCCGCATTGAAGATTGCAACGTTAGAAACCTGAATAGCAGCTTCTTTTTCAACGATGCCACCCGGTTGGTTCAGGGCCGGAACCGGCTTCTGATGTTTCTTAACCAGGTTGATACCTTCAACAATGATCTTGCCGGAAGACAGGACATTCTTAACTTTACCGCGCTTACCTTTATCTTTACCGGTTAACACGATAACTTCGTCATCACGACGGATTTTCGCTGCCATGATTCGCTCCTTAGAGTACTTCTGGTGCCAGAGAGATGATTTTCATAAACTTCTCAGAACGAAGTTCACGAGTTACCGGCCCAAAAATACGCGTACCGATAGGCTGCTCGCTGTTGTTGTTCAGAAGAACACAAGCATTGCCATCGAAGCGAACGACAGAACCGTCAGGGCGACGAACACCCTTCTTGGTGCGCACCACTACCGCCTTCAGCACATCACCTTTCTTAACTTTACCGCGCGGAATTGCTTCCTTGATGGTAATTTTGATGATGTCGCCGACGCCTGCGTAGCGACGGTGCGAGCCACCCAGAACCTTGATACACATTACGCGACGCGCGCCGGAGTTGTCGGCGACGTTCAGCATAGTCTGTTCTTGGATCATTTCAGTGCTCCGCTAATGTCAACTACTACTTCGGGACCTAACTTTCAGGTCGTTAAAAATCCCCATAATCGAGGGCGCGGCATTATAACACCGCTCACAGGATATGGGTAGAAAAAATAAACGGCTCATCGCTGAGCCGTTTATTCTGTTAGAGAGCGCTACTCTATTACAGAACCGCTTTCTCTACAACGCGAACCAGCGTCCAGGACTTAGTCTTGGACAGCGGACGGCATTCGCGGATTTCAACCACGTCACCGATACCGCATTCGTTGTTCTCGTCATGTACGTGCAGTTTGGTCGTACGCTTAATGAATTTACCGTAGATCGGGTGTTTCACAAAACGCTCGATGGCAACAACAATGGATTTCTCCATTTTGTCGCTAACAACGCGACCTTGCAGAGTACGGATTTTATCGGTCATTACGCACCCGCCTTCTCAGTCAGTAAAGTCTTAACGCGTGCGACATCACGACGCACTTGCTTCAACAGGTGAGTCTGTTGCAGCTGGCCACTTGCAGCCTGCATACGCAGGTTGAACTGCTCGCGCAGCAGGTTAAGCAGCTCGGTGTTCAGCTCTTCAACACTCTTCTCACGCAGCTCTTTTGCTTTCATTACATCACCGTCTTAGTTACAAAGGTGGTTTTAATCGGCAGTTTCGCTGCTGCCAGCTTGAATGCTTCACGGGCCAGCTCTTCCGGCACACCGTCCATTTCGTACAGGACTTTACCCGGCTGAATCAAGGCAACCCAATACTCCACGTTACCTTTACCTTTACCCATACGCACTTCCAGCGGCTTTTCGGTGATCGGTTTGTCCGGGAATACACGGATCCAGATCTTACCCTGACGCTTAACTGCACGGGTCATTGCACGACGTGCTGCTTCGATCTGACGGGCAGTCAGACGACCACGGCCAACAGCTTTAAGACCGTAAGTGCCGAAGCTAACATCCGTACCCTGCGCCAGACCACGGTTGCGGCCTTTGTGCACTTTACGGAATTTTGTACGCTTTGGTTGTAACATCAGCGACGCTCCTTATTTACGGCCTTTACGCTGCTGCTTTTTCGGTTGAGCAGCCGGTTTTTCCGGTTGTTCAACAGCAGCCATACCACCAAGGATCTCACCTTTGAAGATCCACACTTTAACGCCGATTACACCGTAAGTGGTGTGCGCTTCGGAGGTGTTGTAGTCGATGTCAGCGCGCAGAGTGTGCAGCGGAACGCGACCTTCACGGTACCATTCGGTACGTGCGATCTCAGCGCCGCCCAGACGGCCGCTAACTTCAACTTTGATACCTTTAGCGCCCAGACGCATGGCGTTCTGTACAGCACGCTTCATAGCACGACGGAACATAACACGACGTTCCAGCTGAGAAGTGATGCTGTCAGCAACCAGTTTTGCGTCCAGTTCAGGTTTACGAACTTCGGCGATATTGATCTGTGCAGGCACGCCAGCGATGTCCGCTACGCCCTTACGCAGTTTTTCAACGTCTTCACCTTTCTTACCGATAACGATACCCGGGCGAGCAGTGTGAATAGTCACACGAATGCTCTTAGCCGGACGCTCGATAACGATACGAGATACAGACGCTTTAGCCAGTTCCTTGTTCAGGTACTGACGAACTTTAAAGTCGCTGTCCAGGTTGTCAGCGAATTCTTTGGTGTTCGCGAACCAGGTAGAGTTCCATGGTTTGACAATACCCAGGCGAATACCATTAGGATGTACTTTCTGACCCATTGCTAGTCTCCAGAGTCTCAGCGATCGGACACAACCACAGTGATGTGGCTGGTGCGCTTCAGAATGCGATCTGCACGACCTTTCGCACGCGGCATAATGCGTTTCATGCTCGGGCCTTCGTCTACGAAAATTTTCGTGACTTTCAGATCGTCAATGTCAGCGCCATCGTTGTGTTCAGCGTTAGCAATGGCAGATTCCAGGACTTTCTTAACCAATACAGCCGCTTTCTTATTGGTGTAGGTCAGAATATCCAGAGCCTGCGACACTTTCTTACCGCGAATCAGGTCAGCCACGAGGCGAACCTTCTGAGCAGAAGAACGAGCATGGCGATGTTTAGCGATAGTTTCCATCTCTTCCTCCTACTTATTTCTTCTTGGCTTTTTTATCAGCCGCGTGACCGCGATAAGTACGGGTCGGTGCGAATTCACCCAGTTTGTGACCGACCATTTCGTCGGAAACAAAGACTGGAACGTGCTGACGACCATTATGGACAGCGATGGTCAAACCGATCATGTTTGGAAAGATCGTTGAACGACGGGACCAAGTGCGCAGGGGCTTCTTGTCACCGCTTTCCACCGCTTTCTCTACCTTCTTCAGCAAGTGCAGGTCAATAAAAGGACCTTTCTTGAGAGAACGTGGCATGGCTTATCCTCTAAAATTATTTGCTACGGCGACGTACGATGAATTTATCAGTACGCTTGTTGCTGCGGGTCTTCTTACCTTTGGTCTGAACGCCCCACGGAGTTACCGGGTGCTTACCAAAGTTACGACCTTCACCACCACCATGTGGGTGATCTACCGGGTTCATCGCCGTACCGCGAACGGTCGGACGAACACCACGCCAGCGTGCAGCACCTGCTTTACCCAGAACGCGCAGCATATGCTCAGCGTTACCAACTTCGCCCAGAGTCGCGCGGCAGTCAGCTTCCACTTTACGCATTTCGCCAGAACGCAGACGCAGGGTGACATAAGCACCGTCACGAGCAACGATCTGAACATAGGTACCAGCTGAACGTGCCAGCTGACCGCCTTTACCTGGTTTCATTTCTACGTTGTGAACAGTAGAACCAACCGGGATGTTGCGCATCGGCAGGGTGTTACCTGGTTTGATTGCAGCATCAACGCCAGACTGAATCTGGTCGCCAGCTTTCAGGCCTTTCGGGGCCAGGATGTAACGGCGTTCGCCGTCTTTGTACAGAACCAGCGCGATGTTCGCGGAGCGGTTCGGATCGTACTCAAGACGTTCAACAACTGCCGGGATACCGTCTTTGTTGCGTTTGAAGTCAACAATACGGTAGGCCTGTTTGTGACCACCACCGATGTGACGAGTGGTGATACGGCCATTGTTGTTACGACCACCGGATTTGCTGTTTTTTTCCAGCAACGGAGCAAAAGGTTTGCCCTTGTGCAGCTCAGGGTTAACCACTTTAACAACGTGGCGACGACCCGGAGATGTCGGTTTACATTTAACAACTGCCATTGTATTACTCCTCCGACTTACTCAGCGCCGCCGATGAAGTCCAGATTCTGGCCTTCTTTCAGGGTGACGTAAGCTTTTTTCCAGTCGCTACGACGACCGATACGCTGTCCGTGACGTTTAACTTTCCCTTTAACAACCAGGGTGTTAACGACTTCGACTTCGACTTCAAACAGTTTCTGCACAGCAGCTTTGATTTCTGCTTTAGTCGCGTCTTTAGCAACTTTGAGAACGATGGTGTTGGTTTTTTCCATCGCAGTAGACGCTTTTTCAGAAACGTGCGGTGCGCGCAGCACCTTCAGCAGACGTTCTTCACGAATCATGCCAGCATCTCCTCAACTTGCTTAACAGCATCAGCAGTCATTACGACTTTGTCGAAGGCGATCAGGCTAACCGGGTCGATACCTGTAGCATCGCGTACGTCAACCTTGTGCAGGTTACGTGCGGCCAGGAACAGGTTTTCGTCCAGCTCACCGGTGATGATCAGCACATCTTCCAGAGCCATGTCTTTCAGTTTCTGTGCCAGCAGCTTGGTTTTCGGCGCTTCTACAGAGAACTTCTCGACAACGATCAGACGATCCTGACGTACCAGTTCGGACAGAATGCTTTTCAGCGCGCCGCGGTACATCTTTTTGTTAACTTTTTGACTGTGGTCCTGCGGACGCGCAGCGAAGGTCACGCCACCAGAGCGCCAGATCGGGCTCTTGATAGAACCAGAACGCGCACGGCCGGTGCCTTTCTGGCGCCACGGTTTTTTACCGGAGCCAGTTACTTCAGCACGGGTCTTCTGAGCACGAGTACCCTGACGAGCACCAGCTGCGTAAGCAACTACAACCTGGTGTACCAGCGCTTCGTTGAAATCACGACCGAAGGTAGTTTCGGAAACAGTCAGCGCGCTCTGCGCGTCTTTCAGTACTAATTCCATTGCTATCTCCTCACGCCTTCACAGCTGGTTTAACGATCAGGTCGCTACCGGTTGCACCCGGGACAGCACCTTTAACCAGCAGCAGGTTGCGCTCAGCGTCAACACGTACTACGTCCAGGCTCTGAACAGTTACACGTTCGTTACCCAGCTGACCTGCCATTTTCTTGCCTTTGAACACTTTGCCCGGAGTCTGGTTCTGACCGATAGAACCCGGAACGCGGTGAGACAAGGAGTTACCGTGGGTAGCGTCCTGGGTACGGAAGTTCCAGCGCTTAACGGTACCGGCGAAACCTTTACCTTTAGAGGTGCCAGTTACGTCGACTTTTTTAACTTCAGCAAACAGCTCAACGCTAATGCTCTGACCTACAGTGAATTCTTCGCCATCAGCGAGACGGAATTCCCACAGACCACGGCCAGCTTCTACGCCAGCTTTAGCGAAGTGACCCGCTTCCGGCTTAGTTACGCGGTTAGCTTTTTTAGCACCGGTGGTAACCTGCACAGCGCGGTAGCCGTCGTTAGCCAGGTCTTTAACCTGAGTAACGCGGTTTGCTTCAACTTCGATTACGGTTACTGGGATAGAAACGCCTTCTTCAGTGAAGATGCGGGTCATACCCACTTTTTTACCGACTAAACCAATCATTGTTTCAACCTCTCAATCGCTCAATGACCTGATTAACCCAGGCTGATCTGCACGTCTACACCGGCAGCCAGATCCAGACGCATCAGAGCATCAACGGTTTTCTCGGTTGGCTCAACGATGTCAACCAGACGCTTGTGAGTGCGGATTTCGTACTGATCGCGCGCGTCTTTGTTAACGTGCGGGGAGATCAGAACAGTAAAGCGCTCTTTGCGGGTCGGCAGCGGGATCGGACCACGGACTTGCGCACCAGTGCGCTTAGCAGTCTCGACGATTTCCGCGGTTGATTGATCGATCAGACGATGATCAAACGCTTTCAGGCGGATACGGATTCTTTGGTTCTGCATGAGACCAGAGCTCCAATTATTTTATAGACGAAAATGATTACTCCTCGTACCCATTACGATTGATGGGAGAGTGTAATCGTTCTTACGTAGCTCCCCGATTGGGAGCATTGTTTGATAGCCAAACGGCAGCTATCAGGGTTCATATCGAACCAGCCGTCATTAACGACAGCCCGCGCATTATACGTAAATCTGACGCCGACGCAAGCGCTGATTAGAAATTAAACATTCTTCCGCGCTGCCTCGCATTCTTATGTAACGCCTGTATGCCCTGAATTGTTTTACTGGAAAACCATACGCATTGATGAAAGAAGACGGTTGTACTGCGTTGTGCAAAGCGTATTTTGCGAGTTCTTAAGTGAGGGTACTACTGCAGGGGAGAAAAATGTTAACGATATGGATATTGGGATATGTGCTGCTTAACGCCGTGCTCATGGTAAGGGATATGCGTGATGGTCTGTTACCTGACAGCCTCACCTGTCCCCTCCTCTGGCTAGGCCTTTCTTATCATCTTATTTTTCACCCGCAACGTCTGGCGGATGCTGTTACTGGTGCGCTGGCCGGATACGTTTCATTATGGTTGTTCTACTGGGCCTACCGCTGGCTGCGCGGGCATGAAGGGCTGGGATATGGCGATCTAAAATTTCTGGGGGCGTTGGGCGCCTGGCACGGGTGGCAAATGCTTGGCCTGCTGCTCGTTATCGCGTCTGTACTTGGGCTTATTGCCGCCGTGCTGCTTCACCATACAAACGGAAAGGTTCTTTTACGTAAAACCCCGCTACCTTTTGGGCCGTTCCTGGCGATAGCGGGATTGGTGTGCGGTGGCGCCATGTTCCAGATAGAGAATCTGTGAACGTTAGCTTTGCTCTTTAATCTGGGACTGAATGTAATTCTGCAGACCAATTTTACCGATAAGATCCAGCTCGGTTTCCAGCCAGTCGATATGGTGCTCTTCATCTTCCAGGATTTTGATCATGATATCCCGGCTGACGTAGTCATGAATCGAGTCTGCATAGGCGATCGCTTCACGCAGATCTTTTGCCCCTTCCATCTCAAGCGTGAGATCGGAGCGCAGCATTTCTTCTACATCTTCGCCTATGTGTAACTTGCCCAGATCCTGCAAGTTGGGGATACCTTCAAGGAATAAGATACGCTCGATATAAATATCGGCGTGCTTCATCTCATCAATGGACTCGTGATACTCAACATCGTTGAGGCGCATCAGGCCCCAGTTTTTGAACATTCTCGCATGGAGAAAGTATTGATTGATTGCGACAAGCTCGTTTCCCAATAATTTATTGAGATAATTTATTATCTTGATATCACCTTTCATTTTGTTTCCCTCCGCTTCCACTACATGAAGCGTAGATGGGCTGGCGAGGAAGTCAAAATCTCAGGTTATGCAATTTCCTGGTATTCCGGTATTTGCATGAGCTCGTCTTGCATAATTTCACGCGCCGCACGGACACATTTACCGCACTGATTCCCGATCGGCATAAATTTACGCAACTGCTGGAAGGACTGAGGATGGTGCTGGCGTACCGCCTGCCGTATTTTTTTATCGCTGATGCCATTACACAAACAAACGTACATGATAACTCCCGTTCAGTTTATGCACAGAGTGTAAATGAGAATGGTTATGATTACAACGAGGCCTGAACGGACTTTTATCTGGTAAGAAGCATTTAATGCGTGGAAAAATAGCAGCCAGGCTACTTTCCCTTATAAAACAAAAAGGGCGCCGAAGCGCCCTTTTCAGCTCTTAAGCAATTAGCCCAGAACTTTAGCAACCACGCCCGCGCCAACGGTACGGCCGCCTTCGCGGATTGCGAAACGCAGACCGTCGTCCATCGCGATCGGGTGGATCAGGGTAACAACCATTTTGATGTTGTCGCCCGGCATTACCATCTCTACGCCTTCCGGCAGTTCGATGGTGCCAGTCACGTCAGTCGTACGGAAGTAGAACTGCGGACGGTAGCCTTTGAAGAACGGAGTGTGACGGCCGCCTTCGTCTTTGGACAGAATGTACACTTCAGATTCGAACTTGGTGTGCGGCTTGATGGAGCCCGGCTTGGCCAGTACCTGACCACGTTCGATTTCTTCACGTTTGATACCACGCAGCAGAACACCTACGTTCTCGCCCGCACGGCCTTCGTCCAGCAGTTTGCGGAACATTTCAACGCCGGTACAGGTGGATTTCGCGGTGTCTTTGATACCCACGATTTCAACTTCTTCACCCACCTTGATGATACCGCGCTCTACACGACCGGTAACAACGGTACCACGACCGGAGATGGAGAATACGTCTTCGATCGGCAGCAGGAACGGCTTGTCAATCGCGCGCTCCGGTTCCGGGATGTAGGAATCCAGGTGACCAGCCAGCTCGATGATTTTCGCTTCCCACTCTGCGTCGCCTTCCAGCGCTTTCAGAGCAGAGCCACGAACGATCGGGGTGTCGTCGCCCGGGAAGTCGTACTGAGACAGCAGCTCACGCACTTCCATCTCAACCAGTTCCAGCAGCTCTTCGTCATCAACCATGTCACATTTGTTCAGGAACACGATGATGTACGGAACGCCTACCTGACGACCCAGCAGGATGTGCTCACGGGTCTGCGGCATCGGGCCGTCAGTCGCAGCAACAACCAGGATAGCGCCGTCCATCTGAGCAGCACCGGTGATCATGTTTTTCACATAGTCGGCGTGGCCCGGGCAGTCAACGTGCGCGTAGTGGCGAGTCGGGGTGTCGTATTCAACGTGAGAGGTGTTGATGGTGATACCACGAGCTTTTTCTTCCGGCGCGTTATCAATCTGGTCGAATGCACGAGCAGAACCACCGTAGGTTTTCGCCAGAACGGTAGTGATGGCAGCAGTCAGGGTAGTTTTACCATGGTCAACGTGGCCGATAGTACCGACGTTGACGTGCGGTTTTGTACGTTCAAATTTTTCTTTAGACACGGCTATATTCCTTACTATAGTGCCCCCTCGCCGAGAGGGCACGGGACTTTGGTTTTAACCCTGCGGCTTATTTGCCACGGGCTTCGATAACGGCCTGAGCAACGTTGTTCGGCGCATCATCATACTTCAGGAATTCCATAGTGTATGATGCACGACCTTTGGTCAGAGAACGCAGCTGAGTTGCATATCCGAACATTTCAGACAGCGGAACTTCAGCGTGGATCTTAACGCCAGTTACTTCGGATTCCTGACCACGCAGCATACCGCGACGACGGCTCAAGTCACCGATAACGTCACCAGTGTTCTCTTCCGGAGTTTCTACTTCAACCTTCATGATCGGCTCAAGCAGAACTGGTTTTGCTTTCTTAAAGCCTTCTTTAAAGGCGATAGAAGCTGCCAGTTTAAACGCCAGTTCAGAGGAGTCAACGTCGTGGTAAGAACCGAAATGCAGACGAACACCCATGTCAACAACCGGGTAACCAGCCAGCGGACCAGACTTCAGCTGCTCCTGGATGCCTTTATCAACGGCCGGGATGTATTCGCCAGGAATTACACCGCCTTTGATGTCGTTGATGAACTCGTAGCCTTTCGGGTTTGAGCCCGGCTCCAGCGGGTACATGTCGATAACAACATGACCGTACTGACCGCGACCACCAGACTGCTTGGCGTGTTTACCTTCAACATCGGTAACTTTCGCGCGAATCGCTTCGCGGTAAGCAACCTGAGGTTTACCGACGTTCGCTTCAACGTTGAATTCACGTTTCATACGGTCAACGATGATGTCGAGGTGCAGTTCACCCATACCCGCGATGATGGTCTGGTTAGATTCTTCGTCAGTCCATACGCGGAATGACGGGTCTTCTTTAGCCAGACGGCCCAGAGCCAGACCCATTTTTTCCTGGTCAGCTTTGGTTTTCGGTTCAACCGCGATAGAGATTACCGGCTCAGGGAACTCCATGCGCTCCAGAATAATCGGGTGATCCGGGTTACACAGCGTGTCACCGGTGGTCACGTCTTTCAGACCGATAGCCGCAGCGATGTCGCCTGCGCGAACTTCTTTGATCTCTTCACGTTTGTTAGCGTGCATCTGTACGATACGGCCGAAACGCTCACGTGCGGATTTCACGGAGTTCAGGATGGTATCGCCAGAGTTAACCACGCCAGAGTACACGCGGAAGAACGTCAGGTTACCAACAAACGGGTCGGTAGCGATTTTGAACGCCAGTGCGGAGAACGGCTCTTCATCGCTAGCGTGACGCTCAGCCGGAGTATCTTTACCGTCGTCCAGGATACCGTTGATCGCAGGTACGTCAACCGGGGATGGCAGGTAATCAATTACCGCATCCAGCATCGCCTGTACGCCTTTGTTTTTGAACGCAGAACCGCAGGTTACCAGGATGATTTCGTTGTTCAGAACGCGCTGACGCAGAGCTTTTTTGATCTCTTCTTCAGTCAGTTCTTCACCGCCCAGGTATTTCTCCATCAGCTCTTCAGAAGCTTCAGCAGCGGATTCGATCAGGTTCTGGTGCCATTCGTCAGCCAGGTCCTGCATGTCAGCCGGGATATCTTCGTATTCGAAGGTTACGCCCTGGTCTGCATCGTTCCAGTTGATGGCTTTCATTTTCACCAGGTCAACAACACCGGTGAAACCTTCTTCAGCGCCAATCGCCAGCTGCAGCGGAACCGGGTTCGCGCCCAGACGGGATTTGATCTGACCAACAACTTTCAGGAAGTTCGCGCCCATGCGGTCCATTTTGTTAACGAACGCAATACGCGGAACTTTGTATTTGTTTGCCTGACGCCATACGGTTTCAGACTGCGGCTGAACACCACCAACTGCGCAGTAAACCATTACCGCACCGTCAAGGACACGCATGGAACGTTCTACTTCGATGGTGAAGTCAACGTGCCCCGGGGTGTCGATGATGTTGATACGGTGCGGTTCATACTGCTTAGCCATACCAGACCAGAATGCGGTAGTCGCAGCGGAGGTAATGGTAATACCACGCTCCTGCTCCTGCTCCATCCAGTCCATAGTTGCGGCGCCGTCATGAACTTCACCGATTTTGTGGTTTACACCGGTGTAGAACAGAATACGTTCGGTAGTAGTGGTTTTACCGGCGTCGATGTGCGCACTGATACCGATGTTACGGTAGCGTGCAATAGGTGTTGTACGAGCCATTTGATTCCTCTATTGCCTTAGGCGTTCAGGATAAGTTACCCAGAGCGGGCGGCTTACCTGAAGCGCCCGTCTGGTGACTAACATGCCGCAGGGATTACCAGCGGTAGTGTGCGAACGCCTTGTTGGCTTCTGCCATACGGTGAACGTCTTCACGTTTCTTAACTGCAGTACCTTTGTTGTCTGCAGCATCAGAAAGTTCGTTCGCCAGGCGCAGAGCCATGGATTTATCACCGCGTTTACGAGCAGCTTCAACGATCCAACGCATTGCCAGAGCATTGCGGCGAACCGGACGGACTTCAACCGGAACCTGGTAGGTAGAACCACCAACGCGGCGAGACTTAACTTCTACAGTCGGGCGCACGTTTTCGAGAGCGACTTCGAAAGCTTCCAGTTCAGATTTACCAGAACGCTGAGCCAGGGTCTCCAGCGCGCTGTATACGATTGATTCTGCAGTAGATTTTTTACCATCTACCATCAGGATATTGACAAATTTAGCCAGCAGTTCTGATCCAAACTTCGGATCCGGCAGAATTTTACGCTGACCAATGACGCGACGACGTGGCATGGAAATACTCCGTTGTTAATTCAGGATTGTCCAAAACTCTACGAGTTTAGTTTGACATTAAAGTTAAAACGTTTGGCCTTACTTAACGGAGAACCATTAAGCCTTAGGACGCTTCACGCCATACTTGGAGCGAGCCTGCTTACGGTCTTTAACGCCGGAGCAGTCAAGCGCGCCACGCACGGTGTGGTAACGAACACCCGGAAGGTCTTTAACACGACCGCCACGGATCAGGATCACGGAGTGCTCCTGCAGGTTGTGACCTTCACCACCAATGTAGGAAGTCACTTCAAAACCGTTAGTCAGACGAACACGGCATACTTTACGCAGTGCGGAGTTCGGTTTTTTCGGAGTGGTGGTATATACACGGGTACATACACCACGTTTTTGCGGGCAAGCTTCCAGCGCCGGCACGTTGCTCTTAGCAACTTTGCGAGCGCGAGGTTTGCGAACCAGCTGGTTAACTGTTGCCATTAAATAGCTCCTGGTTTTATAGCTTTTGCTTCGTAAACACGTAATAAATCGCCCTCATATAATATGAGGACGCGGAATTTTAGGGCTGTGCTTTAAGGGTGTCAAGAAATATACAGCGTTTGCACGTTACCAGGCCATCTGGCTTGCGTGCTTGACGGTAAGTTTGACGAACTCATTATAGCTAATCGTGTCGATGCTGCTCGAAATTTGAGCGGAAAGACCTCTGGCCTCCACATCGTTGTGTAAGGCGGCAACCCGGGCGGGCGACGCCAGCAGCGCGGCGAGATAGCGGCTGTCGTTAAGCGCAGCGACCACGCCGTCCTGCATCAGAAGAAGATCGTCGCCAGGAGATACAAGGCGCAGCAGCGCGTGGATGTCGGACTGCCAGGGCGAGCGAGAAAGCGTATACAGCATGGCGTTCCTTAAAAAGTCAGCACGACGTCGTAATCGTTGAGGCGTTCGCGCAGCGCGCCGGCGTCCAGCGCCTCGACATCAATCACAAACGCGTGTTCTTCGCTAAGCCCGCGCTCCCGCAGCGATTCCCGACAGATATAACAGCGCTCAATATCGTATAACGGCAGCACTTTAAACGTAGCGATATAGTCGCGGCTGAGGATTGCCTGAGGATTCTGGCCTGTCAGAATCTGAAAAACGCCGTCGCTGAGAAAAAAGACGCCAATCTCTTCCGTTAACGCGGACATCGCCAGCAGCGCATCGAGTCCCTCACGGCCCGCCGCGGTGCCATGGGGCGCCTGGGTAAAGACAAAAGCCACCTGTTTCATTAAAACTCTACCATTCTGTCACAGGTCAGCGCGGCTTCGGCCAGCGCGCCCAGACCGCTCAGCTGAAACCCCGGCTGAAGGTTCGCGCCAGGGAGCCCCTGCGTTCGCGCTTCATTTTCATCCGTTACGCCGCGTCGCAGCGCGGCCGCCACACAAATGTGCAGCGCGACGCCGTTTTCATCGTGCAACTGTTTCCAGGCGCGCACCAGATCGAACTCATCGCTCGCGGGCGATGTGAGCTGATTAGCGTTATAGACCCCTTCCCGATAAAAAAAGACGCTCTCAAGGCTATGGCCTTCCGCCAGTAACGCTTTCGCAAATTGTAAGGCGCTGCTCGCCTGTTGCGTGCCATAGGCCGGGCCGGTAACCATCAGGGCAAAGCGCATTAACGTTCATGCCCCTGGAAATCGCCGTTTTTAAACTGGCGGATGTACAGGTACACCGTGTGCTTGGAGATATTCAGCCGGTCAGCCACCTGATTAATCGCGTCTTTAATATCAAAAATGCCTTTCTCGTAGAGGTTGAGGACGATCTGACGGTTCTTGGCGTTATTCGAGACGTTGCGGTCCGCGTTAACCTCTTCAATGGTGAACTCCAGCGTCTGGGTCACCAGGTCTTCAACGGACGACGCAAAGTTTACGGAAGACGGCACTTCCTGCGTTTCCGGCGGCACAAAGGTGCTCATAATCTGGGAGAATGGCACATCGAGGTTCATATTGATGCACAGGAGGCCTATCACGCGGTGCTCCCGGTTACGGATGGCGATAGTCACCGATTTCATCAGCACGCCGCTTTTCGCGCGGGTGAAATAACACTTCGACACGCTACTGTCAGCGCCAGTCATATCGTGCAGCATACGCAGCGCCAGGTCGGTAATCGGCGAGCCGATTTTACGCCCCGTATGTTCGCCGTTGGCGATGCGGATGGCCGAGCATTTCAGATCCTGCAGGGAATGCAGCACAATTTCACAGTGGGAGCCGATGAGCATCGCTAACCCGTCCACGACCGCTTCATAGGAGCGTAAAATATCAAAGTCGGTCTGTTCGAAAGGACGCTGATCCAGCAGATCGAGTTCGCTGGCCTCATTGGTTAATAGCGAATTGGACATGAAAACATACCACCCTTTACAGCGAGCCTGTCGTCTCTCAAGGTCTGGGCAGACTCATCATTCAGTTGTTACGTAACTCGCTAAAGTAATACAGCGGGCGCAACACTAGCCAGCTTTTATTATACGTGGCCTGGATAAAAAAAACCGCCGCCCGGAGGCGGCGGTCTGCGAAGCGTTACTTCGCTTTGGCGGCGTCGTCCGCTTTATCGCCTGCGGCGGCCTTCGGCGCGGCGTCTGCTTTCGCCGCCGGATTGATATCCAGCAGCTCTACGTCAAACACCAGAGTGGAGTTAGCCGGAATACCCGGAACGCCGTTTTTGCCGTAAGCCAGCTCAGGCGGGATGACCAGCTTGATTTTGCCGCCTTTCTTGATGTTTTTCAGGCCTTCGGTCCAGCCCGGGATCACACCGTCAAGACGGAAAGAGAGCGGCTCGCCGCGTTTGTAAGAGTTGTCGAACTCCTGACCGTCGATAAGCGTGCCTTTGTAGTTAACCACAACGGTGTCGCTCTCTTTCGGCGCAGCGCCGGTGCCTTCTTTCTCTACTTTATACAGCAGGCCGGTAGAAGAGGTCTTCACGCCTTTCTCTTTGGCGAACTTGTCACGGAAGGCTTTGCCTTTCGTTTCGTTTTCAGTCGCGTCTTTCTCGACTTTCGCCTGAGCGGCGCCTTTCACGCGAGTTTCGAAAGCCTGCAGAGTCTGCTCGATTTCCTGGTCAGAGAGTTTGCTCTTATCGGCAAACGCGTCCTGGACACCAGCGATCAGCTGGTTTTTATCCAGTTTGATGCCCAGTTTCTCTTGCTCTTTCAGGGAGTTTTCCATGTAACGGCCCAGCGAAGCACCCAGCGCGTAAGCCGATTTCTGATCGTCGTTCTGGAATGCGGCTTTGCTGTCAGCGGCAGCAGTATTATTCTGCTGCTGCGCGGCTGGCGCAGCAAAAGTCAGGGGCGCGTTGAACGCCACAGCCATCGTGGTCGCCAGCAACGTTACTTTAAACAGTGATTTCATCCATTATCTCCAGGGTTGGGGCCTCTCACCCCAGGGTTATCTTAAAAACGAAAGTCGTACTATAAAACGTCACAGCGGAAATCAACATAACCACTTTTCCGTTTCGGGCGTTATTTCAGACTTAATTTGTTTAAATAAGTTTCTTTCTGATGAAGCAACCCGGCAGAATCCGGAAAAGTTGCGTAGAATCGCGACGCAAAGGGGGAAACATCATGCAAAACGAATCGACTGAACACCGCATCGCTGAGCTGGAAAGCCGGCTGGCGTTCCAGGAAACCACCATTGAGGACTTAAACGCCGCCATCACAAAGCATGAGCTGGAGCTGGCGAAGATGCGCGAACAGCTCAAAATTATGGTGGAGAAAATCAAAGCCTCGCAGCCGTCAATGATCGCATCGCAGGCGGAAGAAACGCCGCCGCCGCATTACTGACAGGTAAACCGCGGGCAGTAAAAAGGGGCGCCGGAGCGCCCCTTTTTTATCAGGCTTAGTGGCAACCGCAGCCGCCGTTACCGCAACCGCCTTTACCGTGCTCGTGGTCGTGGCTATGGCCGTGACCGCCGCAGCAACCGTCGTGATCGTGGTCATGATCGTGGTCGTGATGATGACCGTTCGCGCCGTGAACGTGGCCATGGGCCAGTTCTTCTTCGGTCGCTTCGCGGATAGCAACAACTTCTACGTTGAAGTTCAGGTTCTGGCCCGCCAGCATGTGGTTGCCGTCAACCACGACATGGTCGTCGCCCACTTCGGTAATTTCTACCGGTACCGGGCCCTGATCGGTTTCCGCCAGGAAACGCATGCCGACCTGCAGCTCATCAACGCCCATGAAGACGTCTTTCGGTACGCGCTGCACCAGGTTTTCATCGTACTGGCCGTAAGCGTCGTTGGCGCCTACGTTCACGTCGAATTTATCGCCAACATCGTGACCTTCCAGCGCAGATTCCAGGCCGGAAATCAGGGAGCCGTGACCATGCAGGTAGTCCAGCGGCGCACTCACCGGAGACTCATCAACCAATACACCGTCTTCTGTACGTACCTGATAGGCCAGGCTGACCACCAGGTCTTTTGCTACTTTCATGATATCTCCTGAGTGAGGAAAAAAGACTGGCGCCGATTGTAGCCCAATTCGGCGCCTGTGTACCCTTTAGCTTAAAGAAACCTGGGGCATCTCGCTAGTCGGGATAAAAAATCCCTATGACTTGCTCATCTTTGCGAACCTTCTCGCGAACTCCTTTATCCGCCTCGCGCATCTGATGCCCGCACTTTACGCACTCGACGATATCGACCTGATTTTCACGCCACATGGCGAGAGAATCCTGCGCCTGGCATTTCGGGCAGACGGCCCCGGCAATAAAACGTTTACGCACAGCCATAGGTTCACCTTCTATTCAAATTCGTCCCAGCCGTCCAGCTGGCGTCGTTCCTGCTGCATCTCGCGATGGAAAATCTCCTCCAGCTCGCGCCGCGCCTCGCGTACACGGGAGATTTGCGCGTTATCGGTATGCACCGGCATCAGTTCGCGCAGCATGCGCATATCAAGGCGCCGGAAATGAAGCTGCGCGCGCTGCGCCTGATGCGGATGCATCCCAAGCGAAATCAGCGTCTTGCGCCCAAGCTCCAGGGCGCTGGAGAACGTCTCGCGTGAAAACTGCTTTACGCCCGCCTGAAGAAGCTCATGCGCTTCAACGCGCCCGCGCGCCCGCGCCAGGATTTCCAGTTGCGGAAAGTGCTGCTGGCAGAGATGCACGATGCGCATCGTGTCTTCCGGGTCGTTGCAGGTCACGACGATAGACTCTGCGGATTCGGCCCCGGCGGCGCGCAGCAGTTCAAGCTCGGTGGCGTCGCCATAGTAAACCTTGTAGCCATATTTACGCATCAGGTTCACCGCGCTGATATCGCGCTCCAGCACCGTAATTCGCATTTTGTTGGCCATCAGCAGGCGGCCAATCACCTGCCCGAAACGTCCGAAGCCGACAATAATCACCTGCGGCTTATCATCTTCCACATAAGGCGTTTCATCGTGCTCGTCCTGAGCGTTGAAGTGACGCGCCAGCAGCCGGTTGATGCCTTTCATCACCAGCGGCGTGGTCATCATCGAAAGCGTCACCGTCACCAGCAGCAGCGCCATCTGGTCATTATGGAAAAGCTTCTGCGACGAGGCGCTGGAGAAGAGCACAAAGGCGAACTCCCCGCCCTGGCTCAACACGCCCGCGAACGGCAACCGTTCGGTGCGCCGCAGGCCCTGAAAACGCCCGAGGCCATACAGCACCGCCATCTTGACGCTCACCAGCACGACCACGCTCATCACGACCCACAGAATATGGGTATAGAGGACGCCCAGGTTCAGCGCCATGCCGACAGAGATAAAAAAGAGCCCCAGCAGCAGGCCTTTAAAGGGCTCAATAGCGATTTCCAGCTCGTGGCGATATTCGCTTTCAGCCAGCAGAATGCCGGCGATAAACGTGCCGAGCGCCATAGAAAGCCCCAGCAAATCCATAAACAGCGCGGAGCCGAGCACCAGCAGCAGCGCGGCGGCGGTAAACACCTCGCGCACGCCGGAACCGGCAATAAACCTAAACACCGGGCGCAGGAGATAACGCCCACCCACCAGCATCACGGCGAACGCCAGCACCTTCATGCCGATTTTCAGCCAGTCAGGATGCTCATCGCCATTGCCCGCCAGCAGAGGCACCATCGCCAGCGCCGGGATCACCGCGAGATCCTGAAACAGCAGCACAGAGAACCCTAGCTGGCCGCCTTCGGTGCGGTTCATGCCTTTATCGCGCATCAGCTGCAACGCCATCGCGGTCGACGACATCGCAAGGCCGATGCCGCCCACCACGGCCGCCTGCCACGCGAAATCGGTCAGCATCAGGAGGCCCGCCAGCACCACGGCGCTTAACAGCACCTGGGCTGCGCCAATGCCGAAAATAGAACGCCGCAGCTTCCAGAGTTTTGACGGATTCAGCTCAAGCCCTATCAGGAACATCAGAAACACGACGCCCAGCTCTGAAAAGTGCAGGATCTCGTCGACGTCGCTGATAAAGCCAAGCCCCCACGGGCCGATGGCGATCCCCGCCAGCAAATAGCCCAGCACCGCGCCGATGCCCAGGCGCGCCGCGATTGGCACCGCCACTACCGCGGCGAAAAGAAACAGAATGCCTGCCAGCAGCAGGTCCGAACCTTCCATCAAAAGCCTCCCGGCGTTAAAGGGTCCGCCAGCCAGCGCTCATACGCGTGGCCGTGAGACGCCAGTTCGGAAAGCGACTGACGCCGCGCCCAGTAAATAATCAGCGGCGTCATCCAGTACATACGGCACATGGCGGCGGTTAGCTCGAAAGGCCGCAGGATGTCGGTCAGGGCATAGCGGTTAAACCCGTCCGGGCGATAAGCCGTCTCCGGCTCGCCGGTGGTAATAACGCAGCGCCAGTATTTGCCGGCAAGCGCATTGCCGCCCACGCCGCTCGCGAAACCGCGGCTCAACACGCGGTCGAACCACTCTTTCAGCAGCGCCGGACAGCTATAGGTGTAAAGCGGGAACTGAAAAACAATCACATCATGATCGCGCAGCAACGCCTGCTCATGGCTGATATCAATAAAGAAATCGGGATAGTGGGCATAGAGGTCATGCACCGTGACATTTGGTAATTGCAGAGCCGGCTTAAGCAAAACCCGGTTGGCCACCGAGTCCTGAGATTCCGGATGGGCATACAGCAGCAAAACTTTCGCTGTCTGTGACATCATTCCCCTCCAGGGCGTCGTCATTGTTACTATTTTGGGCTACCATGGCGGCCCCACGCGGTGCCCAAAGCATCACGTTACATGAATATAATGACAATTTAACATAGTCTGAATCTACGGCGCCTTATGATTGTTTTCTCCTCGTTACAAATTCGTCGCGGCACTCGCGTGCTGCTGGACAACGCCACCGCCACGATCAATCCGGGTCAGAAAGTGGGCCTGGTGGGCAAAAACGGCTGCGGCAAATCCACGCTCCTGTCGCTTCTGAAAAACGAGATTAGCGCCGACGGCGGGAGTTTCACCTACCCCGGCACCTGGCAGCTCGCCTGGGTGAATCAGGAAACGCCCGCGCTCGCGCAGCCCGCGCTGGAATATGTAATTGACGGCGATCGCGAATACCGCGCCTTTGAGCGCGAACTGAACGACGCCACCGAGCGCAACGACGGTCACGCCATCGCCACGGCGCATGGCAAGCTGGACGCCATCGACGCCTGGACCATTCGCTCACGCGCCGCGAGCCTCCTGCACGGGCTGGGCTTCAGCAACGAACAGCTGACGCGTCCGGTGAGCGATTTCTCCGGCGGCTGGCGTATGCGTCTTAACCTCGCGCAGGCGCTGATTTGCCGCTCCGATCTGCTGCTGCTCGACGAACCGACCAACCACCTCGATCTCGATGCGGTCATCTGGCTGGAGAAATGGCTGAAAAGCTATAACGGCACGCTGATCCTTATCTCGCACGACCGCGATTTCCTGGATCCGGTGGTGGACAAAATCATTCATATCGAACAGCAAAATATGTTCGAGTACACCGGCAACTACAGCTCGTTCGAGCGCCAGCGCGCCACGCGTCTCGCCCAGCAGCAGGCGACATACGAAAGCCAGCAGCAGCGCGTCGCGCACCTGCAAAGCTTTATCGATCGCTTTAAAGCGAAAGCGTCCAAAGCGAAGCAGGCGCAGAGCCGCATCAAAATGCTGGAGCGCATGGAGCTGATTGCGCCTGCCCATGTGGACAACCCGTTCCACTTCAGCTTTCGCGCGCCGGAAAGCCTGCCCAACCCGCTGCTTAAAATGGAAAAAGTCAGCGCCGGTTACGGCGAGCGCATCATTCTGAACTCCATCAAGCTCAACCTGGTGCCCGGCTCGCGCATCGGTCTGCTGGGGCGCAACGGCGCAGGCAAATCAACGCTGATTAAACTGCTGGCGGGCGAACTTGCGCCAGTCAGCGGCGATATCGGGCTCGCCAAAGGCATTAAGCTCGGATACTTCGCCCAGCATCAGCTGGAGTTTTTACGCGCCGACGAATCGCCGTTGCAGCATCTGGCGCGCATCGCCCCGCGTGAAACCGAACAGCAGCTGCGCGACTATCTCGGCGGCTTCGGCTTCCAGGGCGATAAAGTCACCGAAGCCACCGAGCGGTTCTCCGGCGGCGAGAAAGCGCGGCTGGTGCTGGCGCTGATCGTCTGGCAGCGCCCTAACCTGCTGCTGCTCGATGAGCCGACCAACCACCTGGATCTCGACATGCGCCAGGCGCTGACTGACGCGCTGATCGAATTCGAAGGCGCGCTGGTGGTGGTCTCGCACGACCGTCACCTGATCCGCTCCACCACCGACGATCTCTATCTGGTGCACGACGGCAAAGTCGAACCGTTCGACGGCGATCTGGACGATTACCAGCAGTGGCTGAGCGACGTGCAGAAGCAGGAGAGCCAGGGCGACGACGCCAGCCGCGAGAAAGACAACGGCAATAGCGCGCAGGCGCGCAAAGATCAGAAGCGCCGCGAGGCGGAGCTGCGCACCCAAACGCAGCCGCTGCGTAAAGAGATAACCCGTCTGGAAAAAGAGATGGAAAAGCTCAACGCCACGCTTGCGGGCGTCGAAGAGAAGCTCGCCGACAGCGCCATTTACGATCCGGCTCGCAAAGCGGAGATGAATGAGTGTCTGCAAACGCAGGCGAAGACCAAAGCGGCGCTGGAAGAGTGCGAAATGGCGTGGCTGGACGCGCAGGAACAACTGGAAGCGATGCTACAAAGCGAGTAGCCGGGCGCGAACGCCCGGCAGGCGGGATTAACGCTGCGCCGCCAGGCGCTGGCGCAGGGTTTCCAGATGCTCCACGCCGTGAAGTTTGCCATCCAGGAAACGGGTTTTCAGTTCACCCTGCTGCTCCTGCTCCAGGGTCTGTTCGTCAAACAATTGATAATCGCCGTTATCGTCACGCTCGACGCGCAGCAGCCCGCGCGCTGAGCGTTTCAGTCCGCTGTCGGTTTTCGGCTCTTTGAAAATCATGCGCCCCACGCCGTTCACTTCGCCGTACGTCGCTTTCATCGCAAAGCCGAACGTGTCGCGGGTGTTGTACTGATACGTAAACGAACCGACGCCGAACACCACGTTTGAGCTGGCGAAGCCTTTCGCCGCCAGACGGCGCAGGATCTCTTCGGCGCGTTCAAGCGTAATAGAATCGCCGTAAATCAGGCCCACATGCGGGTCGAGCACTTTGAAGCCTTTGTCATTGACGGTGCCGCCGAAAATTTCCCACAGCACCTCAACCGAGCCTTTCTCTTCCGGCGTGCGGTCGGCGCGCGTGTCGTCATCGGCACCGGTGCCGCAGAGGATCTCCACCGGGTCGCCGCTGTCCGGGCGGAACACCACGTGGCCTTCACGCGCCATGATCTGCGTTTTCAGCTCACGGGTATATTCCGTGATGACGCGCCAGTAGTCCCAGGTATCCGAGACAATCGAGACAAAGCCGTTCGGGTAGAGATCGCAAATCAGGCGGCGGAACGTCTCGATTTCGCTCTCTTTCTCGCCCATGCACATCACGCTGTGCTCGGTCGCCGGGATGGACGCGGCAATGAAGCACTCCTGGCCCTGGGTGTAGTAATCCCGCGCGTAGAGCATCGACGGAATATTATCGGTGCCTTTAAAGCTCAGCAGGTGGCCGCAGCCCGCCTGCGCGGTATCCTGAAGGCCAGACATGCCGCGAAACGAGAAATCGTGGCACTGAAAATCGAGGTGGCTTACGTCAGAGCAGGTTTTCTCAGCCCAGCGCTCGCAGATAGTCCGGTAGTGGTGCGCGATAGTGGCGTTGGTGGAGGATTTCCACAGCTCCGCCGAGAGCACCGTTTCCAGGTAGTTCACCAGCCAGAAGAATTCCGGAAGGGTATTGGTAATGGTCAGCACCGGCACTTTCATCGCCACTTTGCTGCCTTCATCCAGCGCTTTGATATGCAGCGGCAGGTAACCAAGCTGATGCAGCGCGCAAATGTGATCCGCGCTGACAGCGCCTTTGCCGATGTAGCTGTCCATCACCGCCTGATATTCGTCTACCACTTCCGCCTCAGGGCGCGCGAAGAACTGCGCGTTAAACAGATCGACCAGGAACCATTGCAGGAACCCCTGCAGGCCGAAGAACACCAGCTTGCCGTCCGCGACAGGAGAGTGGAAATGACGGTCGCTGCGCGGCGTAAAGTTGGAATAGACTTTAGTGGTGCCTGCCGGGTACTGCTCGCGGTGCGACACTTTGTAGCCATCAATAGCCAGAATCGGATTCATGTTCATCGCCCTTCTCCTTACGCGTTATAAATTGTATTGATATCAATCATTTCTACCCGTTCCTGCGCCAGTTCAGCGGGCGCGAAGGAGGTGGTTGTATAAAGCTTATCAATGCCGTTATTCAGCAGGTTTTCGACGCCTTTGGAAAACACGCCGTGGGTCACGTAGAGGCTCACGCTGCTTGCCCCGGCGTCACGCAGTACCTGGGCTGAGCCGATAAACGTGCCGCCCGCGTCGCAGAGATCGTCCACAATCAGCACCGCTTTGCCTTTCACGTCGCCGTCCACCAGGCGAAAACCGGTCAGCTCGCCGGTCGCGACGTTGCGCTGTTTGGTCAGAATGGCGAACTCATGAACGCCCGCGGCCTGCGCGACGGCATGGATTTTTTTAAGCGCCCCGGCATCCGGCGCCACCAGCATTAACTCGCCGGCCTTCAGGGCGCGCTCCAGCGTCTTGCTTTGTAGCAGGCAACGCTCCTGCGGGATAGCCACCAGATTTTCAATCGCGGCGGCGGCGGCTTCGCTGTGCGGGTCGAGTACGATCACTTTGTCGAAACCGAGGGTGTTCAGCTGGCGGGCGAAGACCTTCAGCGCGAAGCTGTCGCCCGGCTGCATGTGCCTGTCCTGGCGGGCATACGGCAGCCACGGCAGTTCCAGATGGCTGAAGCGCACATCACAGTGCTGGCGCACCGCGTCGGTCAGTTGCGCCAGCAGCATGAAATCGTCCATCGTTTTCATGGCGGCGGCGCGAATACGCATCAGCGAGGCGACGCGCGGCAGTTCGCCGGTCACTTTCGCCCACACGGCGCCGTCAGGAAAACGCCCGGTCTGTGTTGCAATCTCTTGTCCGTCTACCATCAGTTGCGGCTGCATCATTTTCGCCCCCGGTTAATCAGTTTATGTCCTTGCGACACATTTAATATTGTCCAAGAGACACTAATAAGCAAGCGAAATTTTCGCCGCGCTGGCTAAAAAATAGCATGTCGCTGAAAATTAAAACATTACAGGTTTGCTTTGTTCCGGTGCTCCGGGCTGGTAAACTTGTCTCTGAGACAATTAAACGGAGCGGCGCATGACCACTGAAGCGGAATATCTGGAAAACTACGACCCTGCGCGATTCCCTTCTCCGCTGGTGACCGTCGACAGCGTGCTGTTCACCCTGCATGACCAGGCGCTTTGCGTGCTGCTGGTACAGCGCGCCCGCCAGCCGCAGCAGGGGCGCTGGGCGCTGCCGGGCGGGTTTATCGATATGCAGAAAGATGATTCCACCCACGCGACGGCGCTGCGTAAGCTGACCGAAAAAACCGGCGTGCGCCCGTCATGGCTGGAGCAACTGGAGACGTTTTCCGGCCCGGATCGCGATCCGCGCGGCTGGAGCCTCACCACGGCCTGGTTTGCGCTGATCGCCTGGGTCGACTGCCAGCCGCATATCGCCTCCGTCAGCGATGCGCAGTGGGTGCCGGTGGCGGAGCTTGGCGCTATCGAGCTGGCGTTCGATCACCAGACGATTATCGAGGCCGCCCTGCGCCGCCTGCGCCAGAAGACGATGTATTCGCTCCTGCCGGTCTACTGCCTGCCGGAGTGCTTTACGCTAAGCCAGCTTCAGGAGGCGACGGAAATTATTCTCGGCCAGCCCATCCAGCGTAAGAGCCTCATCCGCCGCTTTGAAGCGTCCGGCATGTTTGAAGAAACCGGCGAGAGCGTCGCCACCGGCGCGCGTAAAGCCAGGCTCTGGCGACGCAAGCCGGATGCCGATATTCACCTTTTCTCGCGCAATTTACTGGCCGAGTGATCCGCACCAAAGCATCAACAAAACGGATAACAACCGGTATAGTAGTTAGCGAACTAATAAAAGACATCAGCCATGGCCGACATTACTCCCGCAGAACTTCCTGCACTGAACACCGATTCTTCACACTTTCAGCCAATGCCGGGAGTCAGCAATCCACACCTGCAAACCATGCTGCCGCGCGTGCTGCGCCGCCGGGTGCAGTTTGAGCCGCACTGGCAGCGTCTGGATCTGCCGGATGGCGATTTTGTCGACCTGGCGTTTAGCGAAAACCCCGATCAGGCGCGTCATAAGCCGCGTCTGGTGGTTTTTCACGGGCTCGAAGGCAGCCTGCACAGCCCTTACGTCCACGGGCTTATCCATGCGGCGAAAGCGCGCGGCTGGCTCGGCGTGGTGATGCATTTTCGCGGCTGTAGCGGCGTGCCGAACAAACTGGGGCGCATTTATCATTCGGGCGAAACCGAAGACGGCACCTTTTTCCTGCGCTGGCTGGATGAACGCTACGGCACCGTGCCGACGGCGGCGGTCGGCTATTCGCTCGGCGGCAATATGCTCGGCTGCCTGATGGCGGAGATCGACGGCCGCTTCCCGCTGACGGCAGGCGTGATTGTGTCCGCGCCGTTTATGCTCGAACACTGCTGCAACCATATGGAAAAAGGCTTTTCGCGCTTTTATCAGTTCTATCTGTTAAACCTGCTGAAAGCCAACGCCACCCGCAAGCTGAAAGCCTGGCCCGGCACGCTGCCGATTGAGCTCGCCCAGCTTAAACGCCTGCGCCGCATCCGCGATTTCGATGATTTGATTACGTCGAAAATCCACGGCTTCAGCGATGCCGTCGATTATTATCGCCAGTGCAGCGCGATGCCGCGTCTCGCCAGCATCACCCGTCCGACGCTGATTATTCACGCTAAAGACGACCCGTTTATGGATCATCACGTCATCCCCGATACCGCCACGTTGCCTGCTAATATTGAATATCAGCTGACAGAGCATGGCGGTCATGTGGGCTTTGTCGGCGGCACGCTGCGCCAGCCTAAAATGTGGCTGGAACAGCGCATTCCTGACTGGTTAACCCCTTATCTGGACCGATAAATGATCATTCCCTGGCAAGAGATCGCGCCCGACACCCTGGAGCGCCTGATTGAAGCCTTCGTCTTGCGCGAAGGCACCGATTATGGTGAACATGAACGCTCGCTTGAGCAAAAGGTCGCCGACGTGCGGCGTCAGTTGCAAAGCGGCGAAGCCGTTCTGGTGTGGTCTGAACTGCACGAAACGGTCAATATCATGCCGCGTTCGCAGTTTCGCGGTTAATGTCGCCAGGCGGAGCCCTGCCCCGCCGCTTCAGGGAGTTGTCTCGCTATGTCTGCCAAACATCCGGTTATCGCCGTCACAGGCTCCAGCGGCGCGGGAACCACCACCACCAGCCTCGCGTTTCGTAAAATTTTCGCCCAGCTGAATCTTCGTGCCGCCGAAGTGGAAGGCGACAGCTTCCACCGCTACACGCGCCCGGAAATGGACATGGCCATCCGCAAAGCGCGCGATCTTGGCCGCCATATCAGTTACTTCGGCCCGGAGGCGAACGATTTCGGCCTGCTGGAGCAAACCTTTGTGGAGTATGGCCTGACCGGCAAAGGGCAGTCGCGCAAATATCTGCACACCTATGACGAAGCGGTGCCGTGGAACCAGGTGCCCGGCACTTTCACGCCGTGGCAGCCGCTGCCGGAGCCGACGGACGTGCTGTTTTACGAAGGGCTGCACGGCGGCGTGGTGACGCCGCAAAACGACGTGGCGAAACATGTCGATCTGCTGGTGGGCGTGGTGCCTATCGTCAACCTGGAGTGGATACAGAAGCTTATCCGCGATACCAGCGAGCGCGGCCATTCACGCGAGGCGGTGATGGATTCCGTGGTGCGCTCAATGGAAGATTACATCAACTACATCACGCCGCAGTTCTCACGCACCCATATTAACTTCCAGCGCGTGCCGACGGTGGACACCTCCAACCCGTTCGCCGCGAAAAGCATTCCGTCGCTTGATGAGAGTTTCGTGGTCATTCACTTCCGCAATCTGGACAATATCGATTACCCGTGGCTGCTGGCGATGCTACAGGGCTCGTTTATTTCACATATCAATACGCTGGTGGTGCCGGGCGGCAAGATGGGGCTGGCGATGGAGCTTATCATGCTGCCGCTGGTGCAGCGGCTGATGGAAGGCAAGCAGATAGCGTGACAGAGTGGCCTGGCGGCGCTTCGCCTGCCGGGCCGCCCGTCGTCAGATTACGCCTCAATCACTTCATACGAATGGGTGATGTTGACCCCTTTGCCGAGCATCAGCGCCACCGAACAGTACTTCTCCGCCGACAGATCCACCGCGCGCGACACTGCCGCGTCCTTAAGGTCTTTACCCGTCACCACAAAGTGCAGATTGATATGCGTGAACAGACGCGGGGCCTCTTCGCGGCGCTCTGACGTCAGTTTCACTTCGCAGTCGATCACGTCGTGACGGCCTTTTTGCAGGATAGAGACCACATCAATCGCGCTACAGCCGCCTGCGGCTATCAGGACCATTTCCATCGGGCTCGGCGCTTTGTCGCCGGAGTTGCCGTCCATCAGGATCTGATGCCCCGAAGCGGACTCGCCAAGGAAGGTTAACCCTTCTACCCATTTCACTCGTGCATGCATGTTAATCGCTCCAGGCTATTCATTTTTCTGACAGATTACGCGCGCGCGTTCCCGGAGGCAATGGAAGCGCGACCTGCGTCAAGCTGAAACGAGACAACAGGAGACACCTGAGAAAAGCTATGCTAAAACAGTCTGGATGCAGCGGCGATACATTGATGTTACGCATGGGTGCAGAGGAGAAGACAATTTATCGGCTGCGATGTCCACGGACAGCCAACTTCCCTGGAAGCGGGAAGATGATGATTGCAAAGCCAGACAGGGGTTACGCGCCCTGTCTTTGGAGCCAGTTTAAAACAGAGGATAACCGCGCATGGTGCTTGGCAAACCGCAAACAGACCCGACTCTTGAATGGTTCTTGTCACATTGCCACATTCATAAGTATCCATCTAAGAGCACGCTGATTCACCAGGGTGAAAAAGCGGAGACGCTGTATTACATCGTTAAAGGCTCAGTGGCAGTGCTGATCAAAGATGAAGAGGGTAAGGAGATGATCCTCTCGTACCTGAATCAGGGAGACTTCATCGGCGAACTGGGTTTGTTCGAGGAAGGTCAGGAACGCAGCGCCTGGGTTCGCGCTAAAACTGCCTGTGAAGTGGCTGAAATCTCTTACAAAAAATTCCGTCAGCTGATCCAGGTTAACCCGGATATTCTGATGCGTCTCTCCTCGCAGATGGCTCGCCGCCTGCAAGTCACCTCCGAGAAAGTGGGTAACCTCGCCTTCCTCGACGTGACCGGCCGTATCGCGCAGACCCTGCTGAACCTGGCCAAACAGCCGGACGCGATGACCCATCCTGACGGGATGCAGATCAAAATCACGCGTCAGGAAATCGGCCAGATCGTCGGCTGTTCTCGCGAAACCGTTGGCCGCATTCTGAAAATGCTCGAAGATCAGAACCTGATCTCCGCCCACGGTAAAACCATCGTGGTTTACGGTACCCGCTAAAAAATCAAAAAACGGCGTGTCGCTTCGGTAACACGCCGTTTTTGTATCTATACTTCTCCCCTATGTGGCGTCGTCTTATCTATCATCCTGAAATCAATTACGCTTTACGGCAAACGCTGATCTTAAGCCTGCCGGTGGCGGTCGGGTTGATGCTGGGCCATCTTCAACAAGGGTTGCTGTTTTCACTCGTCCCCGCCTGCTGCAACATTGCCGGTCTTGATACCCCGCACAAACGCTTTTTTAAACGACTGATCATCGGCGCCTCGCTGTTCGCGCTGAGCAGCCTGGCGGTGCAGCTTCTGCTGTTACAGTCTGTGCCGCTGCCGCTCATTCTGCTGATGCTGGCGCTGCTGCTCGGCGTAACGGCGGAGATCAGCCCGCTGCATGCGCGTCTCCTGCCCGCGTCGCTTATCGCGGCCATCTTCACGCTAAGCCTCGCCGGAAATATGCCCATCTGGGAGCCCATGCTGCTCTATGTCCTCGGCACGCTCTGGTATGGCGCGTTTAACGGGTTCTGGTTCTGGCTGTGGCGCGAGCAGCCGCTGCGTGAATCGTTAAGCCTGATTTATAAAAGTCTCGCCGACTACTGCGAAGCGAAATACAGCCTGCTGACGCGCCACACCGAGCCGGAACAGGCGCTGCCGCCGCTGCTCGTGCATCAGCAAAAAGTGGTGGATCAGATAAGCCAGTGCTATCAGCAGCTACAGATGCTGTCGGCGACCAAACAGAACGGCTACAAGCGCCTGCTGCGCACGTTTCAGGTGGCGCTGGATCTCCAGGAGCACATTTCAGTCTCCCTGCATCAGCCCGCCGAAGTGCAAAAACTGGTGGAGCGCAGCCACGCCGAAGAAGTGCTGCGCTGGACGGCGCAAACCGTCGCCACGCGGCTGCGCACGCTTTCTGACGATATTCTCTATCACCGTTATTCACGCCGCTTCTCAATGGATAAGCAGATTGAGGCGCTGGCGAAAATCGCCCGCCAGCACCCGGACAACCCGGTCGGCCAGTTCTGCGAATACCATTTCAGCCGCATCGCGCGCGTACTGCGCACCCAGCGACCGCTCTACGCCCGTGACCTGATGGAGAGCGGCCAGCGTCGCCTGCCGCTGCTGCCGGCGCTGAAAAGCTATCTGTCGCTGAAATCCGCGGCGCTGCGTACCGCCGCGCGTCTGGGCGTAATGCTGGCGGCGGCGGGCCTGTTAGGCAGCGCGTTCCAGTTGCCGAAGCCGTACTGGATCCTGATGACGGTGCTGTTCGTCACGCAAAACGGCTATGGCGCGACGCGGGTGCGCATCCTGCACCGTGCCGGCGGCACGCTGGCCGGGCTGATTATCGCGGGCATTACGCTGCACCTGAATGTGCCGCAGGGCTATACCCTGCTCGGCATGCTGCTGGTGACGTTAATCAGTTATCTGATAATCCGGCGGCACTACGGCTGGGCGATGATTGGCTTTACCGTCACGGCGGTCTATTCGCTGCAAATCCTGACGCTCAACGGCGAGCAGTACATCGTGGCGCGCCTGATAGACACGCTGTCCGGCTGCCTTATCGCATTCGGCGGCATGGTCTGGCTCTGGCCCCAGTGGCAGAGCGGTCTCCTGCGCCAGAACGCGCATGACGCGCTGGAAGCAGACCAGGAGGCGCTGCGCCTGATCCTGAGCGACGATCCGCAACCCGGCCCGCTGGCGTGGCAGCGGATGCAGGTCAACCAGGCGCACAACGCGCTCTATAACTCGCTCAACCAGGCCATGCAGGAGCCAGGCTTTAACAGCCGTTATCTGGAGGATATGCGCCTGTGGGTGACGCACAGCCAGTTTATCGTCGAGCACATTAACGCGATAACGACGATGGCGCGCGAGCAAACCACGCTGCCGCCGGAGACGGCGGCGCGCTACTTACAGGCCTGTGAGATTGCGCTGCAGCGCTGCCAGCAGCGGCTGGAGCATGACGCGCCGGGCGATACGCAAAACGAGGCGGTACTGGAGGGCGAAGAGGTCTTGCCGGAAGGGGCGCCGGGCGTAATGGAGCATCATCTGCTGCGCATTCTCGATCATCTGCGCACCATGCATACCATCTCTTCCGTGGCGTGGCGTCAGCGCCCGCATCACGGTATCTGGCTCAGACGACGCCTGAGCCAGCCACGCTGATTAACCGTTGACCACGCGCGCGACGGCGCGCGCGAAGCGGGCCATACCTTCGTCGATATCCGCGCGCTCCACCAGCAACGACGGCGCGAGACGCAGCACGTCCGGCCCGGCGTTCAGCACCATCACCCCTTCCGCCGCGGCGGCGTACAGGAGATCGCGCGCGCGTCCGTGGAAGGCGGGCGTCAGCTCGGCACCGATCAACAGGCCCATACCGCGTATATCGCTGAATAAGCCGTATTGCTCGCCAATCTGCGCCAGATGCTGTACGAACTGCTCGCGTTTATGCGCTACGCCGCCCAGCACCTCCGGGGTGTTGATAATATCAAACGCTTCGCCCGCCACCGCGCAGGCGAGCGGGTTGCCGCCGTATGTGGAGCCGTGCGAGCCGACGTGAAACGCCGAGGCGATATCATGGGTGGTGAGCATCGCGCTGACCGGGAAGCCGCCGCCGAGCGCTTTGGCGCTGGTCAGGATGTCCGGCGTCACGCCATAGTGCATATAGGCGAACAGCTTGCCGCTGCGGCCCATGCCGCACTGTACTTCGTCGAACACCAGCAGCGCCTGATGCTCATCGCACAGCTCGCGCAGGCCGCGCAGGAATGCCGGCGTCGCGGCGGTCACACCGCCCTCGCCCTGTACCGGCTCGACCACCACCGCGCAGGTGTGGTCATCCATCACCGCTTTGACCGCATCAAGATCGTTAAACGGCACATGAATGATATCAGCCGGTTTCGGGCCGAAACCGTCGGAGTATTTCGCCTGGCCGCCCACGGAGACGGTAAACAGCGAACGTCCGTGAAAGGCGTTATAAAACGCGATGATTTTAGTTTTATACGGGCTGTGGCGGGTGATGGCGTAGTGGCGGGCGAGCTTAAACGCGGTTTCGTTAGCTTCGGTGCCGGAGTTCATGAACACCACGCGTTCGGCGAAGGTGGCGTCCACCAGCTTCTGGCCCAGGCGCAGCGCAGGCTCGTTGGTGAAGACGTTGCTGGTGTGCCAGAGCGTTTCGCCCTGCGCTTTCAGCGCCTCCACCAGCCGCGGGTGGCAGTGGCCGAGCGCCGTTACCGCGATACCGCCCGCGAAATCGACATACTCTTTGCCCTGCTGATCCCACACACGGCTACCCTTGCCTTTCACCGGAATAAATTCAGCCGGTGCATAAATCGGCAGGATCACGTCATCGAAGGTGGCGCGCGTAATTGCTGTTTTTTCAGTTGCCATTTCATGCCCATCCAGTAAATGTGCCATCGCACATGAAAAGATAAGCACAAAATATGAATAAAAAATCACTAAAAGGCAATAAAAATTCAGCGCGAAAGGAAGTTCGCCAGCAACTGATGGCCCTGTTCGCTGAGAATGCTTTCCGGGTGAAACTGCACGCCTTCCAGCGCAAGGCGGCGATGGCGGATGCCCATGATCTCGCCCGCGTCCGTCCAGGCGGTGATGTCAAACTCCGCCGGCAATGTGGCGCGGTCGATAATCAACGAGTGATAGCGGGTCACGGTCAGCGGGTTATTAAGCCCGGAAAAAACACCCTGATTGTTATGTGAAATGACCGAGGTTTTGCCGTGCATGACCTTTTCAGCCCGCACGACAGACGCGCCGAAGGCCTGCCCAATGGCCTGGTGCCCGAGGCAAACGCCGAGGATCGGCAGGCGACCGGCAAAACGCCGGATCGCCGCCAGTGAAATGCCGGCTTCATTCGGCGTGCAGGGGCCGGGAGAGATCACGAGGCGCGCCGGGGCGAGCGCCTCGATATCGTCGCACGTCAGTTCATCGTTGCGCCTGACCACCACCTCCGCGCCCAGCTCGCTGAAATACTGAAACAGGTTCCAGGTGAAAGAATCGTAGTTGTCGATAAGCAGTAACATGGCGGCTCCGGAAAAAAGAACCGCGACAGTTTACTCGTTTTCCCGCGCGTCGCTCACTACGCTTGCGAAGATTTTCTCAAGCGGCGACAGATCGCCCATCGCGCCCGCCTGGTTGGCGGCGCGCCACGCCTCAACATCCACACCGCGCCAGTCGAGGCTGTACCCCGCATGCAGCGCCAGCTGTTCGAAGAAGACGCGCTGCGCGCGGCCCGTGCCGATACGGAACGGATGCAGCACATTGATTTCGCAGTAGTAGTGCGAGAGGCGCGCGACAAACGCCTCGGGCTCCAGACCGATGAGATAGTCCTCATCTTCCAGCGCCTGCATCAGCGCGTTGCCCTCTTTCTCCAGATATTCGAAATGCGCGAAGCGGGTTTCGCCCTGATAGATATCCACCTCACGCAGTTCGCCCGCCCAGTCGTAGAGATCCTGGAAAAGCTGGCGGTGAATGGCGCACAGGTGCGGCAGCCCGCGCTGTACCGGGCCGAGTTCCAGCGTCGCCGCGCGCAGCGAGGTGAGTTCGCGCTCGGCATGTTGCAGATCCTGCGCGGCATGAATGTTCAGCCGGTTGCGCAGCACATCGCTGCCGGACCAGAAGTAAGGGTCGCGCCCGTCGCCGAATTTATCGCTCATAGTGCCCCCTCAGCTCTTCAATGCGCGCCAGCGCTTCTTCGCGGGATAAGGTCACCAGAGGCACCTCAATGCCTTCCAGCCGGTTGCTGGCCTGGAAGTTTTGATTCTTCTGCGCGTCCCACAGCCGGGACTTTTGTTTATCGGTGAGTTTTCTGGACATTTTGCCTCCCTGAACGTAACCCCGTGTGCCACAAGTATAAGCAGCAATGGGCCGGTTTGCCGGGAGGAGACGCGACGCGGGCCATACAGCCCGCGTGCGCAAGAAGATTACGGCAGGACTTTCGCGGAGAGGATCACAACCGGTTTGGACGGCACATTCTGGTACGGGCCGACGTCGTGGGTCTGCACTTGGGCGATTTTATCCGCCACGTCCATGCCTTTAACCACTTTACCGAAAACGGCGTAGCCGAAGTCGCGCTGGCCGTGGTTCAGGAAGGCGTTATCCGCCACGTTGATAAAGAACTGGCTGGTGGCGCTGTCTTTATCGGCGGTGCGCGCCATCGCAATGGTGCCGCGCGCGTTAGGCAGGCCGTTATCCGCCTCGTTTTTCACCGGCGCGTTGGTCGGTTTCTGCTGCATATCCGCCGTGAAGCCGCCGCCCTGCACCATAAAGCCCGGGATCACGCGGTGGAAAATCGTGTTGTTGTAAAAACCGCTGTTGACGTAATCAACGAAGTTTTTCACCGATGCCGGCGCTTTCTGGCTGTTCAGCTCCAGCTCAATATTTCCCGCAGAGGTCGTCAGCAGAACATGCGGGTCGCCTTTTGCCGCCAGCGCGGCAGGAGAAAGGGCAGAAAGAGCAAATACAGCCGCAACAGCCGCCAGAGTGGATTTGAGCATGAAGAATTCCTTACGAAGCAGAAAAAAGCGAGTGGGTCGATTCTAAATAGCGATCGCAAGACGTGCCAGAGATTTACCTGGTTTTACGTACCAGCGCGCAGCGAAAAGGCGCTCATCGGATCTGATGTGGAAAATTATGTGAGCCCCGTCATATAAACCATGTCGTTTTACACAGCATGTGATCAATGAATGTTTTATTGGATCACAATACCACCTAGAATGCCTGGGTTCCCGGCGCCGTCAACGCGCTTTACACTTCTATTCACAGGCCAGTCATGACTAACAGCAATCGTATTAAGCTCACATGGATCAGCTTTTTTTCCTACGCCCTTACCGGCGCGTTGGTGATCGTCACCGGGATGGTGATGGGTAATATCGCAGAGTATTTCAAACTGCCCGTATCCAGCATGAGCAACACCTTCACATTCCTGAACGCCGGGATTTTGATCTCTATCTTTTTAAACGCCTGGCTGATGGAAATCGTGCCGCTGAAAACCCAGCTGCGCTTTGGTTTTGTGTTGATGGTGCTCGCCGTGGTGGCGCTGATGTTCAGCCAGAGCCTGACGCTCTTCTCCGCCGCGATGTTTGTGCTTGGCCTGGTGAGCGGGATCACGATGTCGATCGGGACATTCCTCATTACCCATATGTATGAAGGCCGTCAGCGCGGCTCGCGCCTGCTGTTTACCGACTCCTTCTTCAGCATGGCCGGGATGATCTTCCCGATGGTCGCCGCCTTCCTGCTGGCGCGCAGCATTGAGTGGTACTGGGTCTACGCCTGCATCGGTCTGGTCTATGTCGCGATTTTCATCCTGACGTTCGGCTGCGATTTCCCGGTGCTCGGCAAACATGCCCCGCAGGAGAACCAGCCGGTCGCGAAAGAGAAATGGGGCGTGGGCGTGCTGTTTCTCTCCATCGCCGCGCTTTGCTACATTCTGGGCCAGCTCGGCTTTATCGGCTGGGTGCCGGAATACGCCACCAAAGGCCTCGGCATGAACCTGAACGACGCCGGTACGCTGGTGAGCAACTTCTGGATGTCTTACATGGTCGGCATGTGGGTCTTCAGCTTCGTGCTGCGCTTCTTTGATTTGCAGCGCATCCTGACCGTGCTGGCAGGTCTCGCGACGGTGCTGATGTACTTCTTCATCACCAGCAAGCCGGAACATATGGCGTGGTTCATTCTGGCGCTGGGCTTCTTCTCCAGCGCGATTTACACCACCATTATTACGCTCGGCTCGCAGCAGACCAAAGTCTCCTCGCCGAAACTGGTTAACTTCATCCTGACCTGCGGCACCGTCGGCACCATGCTGACCTTTATCGTGACCGGCCCGATTGTGGCGAATCACGGCCCGCAGGCGGCGCTGTTTACCGCCAACGGCCTCTACGCCGTCGTATTCGTGATGTGCTTCGCGCTGGGCTTTGTCAGCCGTCATCGCCAGCACGCGAAAGCCGCGGCAGCGCACTAAGTTTTGCCTGTCCCTTCCCGGCCGGGAAGGGACATTTTCTCTTATCTTTTCCCCGCCGTTTTCCCCTCATAATTGCCCTTTATTGCCGCGCGTTACCGCGTTCACACCGTAAACGGTTCTGGTGAAGATTCACTCCACCGTGGTTCAAAAAACAGACGCCTGCGAAACCCTAATCAATTCCTGCACTTAGAAAATCCTACAAAAATCAAGGAAATACCCATTAAGGGGTATATAAAGATGTAATTGATTTACATCAATAAGCGGGGGTGCTGAATCGTTAAGGTAGGCGGTAATAGAAAAGAAATCGAGGCAAAAATGAGCAAAGTCAGACTCGCAATTATCGGTAACGGCATGGTTGGTCACCGCTTTATCGAAGACCTTCTCGATAAAGCCGATCCAGGCCAGTTCGACATCACCGTTTTCTGTGAGGAGCCGCGCATCGCCTATGACCGCGTGCACCTCTCCTCTTACTTCTCCCACCACACGGCTGAAGAGCTGTCGCTGGTCCGCGAAGGCTACTACGACAAGCACGGCGTGAAAGTGCTGGTGGGCGAGCGTGCGATCACCATTAACCGCCAGGAGAAAGTGATTCACTCCAGCGCCGGGCGCACGGTCTTCTATGACAAACTGATCATGGCGACGGGCTCCTACCCGTGGATCCCGCCGATTAAAGGCTCCGAAACCCAGGACTGCTTCGTTTACCGCACCATCGAAGATCTGAACGCGATTGAAGCCTGCGCGCGTCGCAGCAAACGCGGCGCGGTCGTCGGCGGCGGTCTGCTCGGTCTGGAAGCCGCGGGCGCGCTGAAAAACTTAGGCGTCGAAACCCACGTCATCGAATTCGCGCCGATGCTGATGGCGGAACAGCTCGACCAGATGGGCGGCGAGCAGCTGCGCCGTAAAATTGAAAGCATGGGCGTGCGAGTTCACACCAGCAAAAACACCCAGGAGATTGTCCAGCTGGGCACTGAAGCGCGTAAAACCATGCGCTTTGCCGACGGCAGCGAGCTGGAAGTCGACTTCATCGTCTTCTCCACCGGTATCCGCCCGCGCGACAAACTGGCGAAACAGTGCGATCTCGAGATTGCGCCGCGCGGCGGCATCATGATTAACGACCAGTGCCAGACCTCCGACCCGGATATCTACGCCATCGGCGAATGCGCCAGCTGGAACAGCCGCGTCTATGGCCTCGTCGCGCCTGGCTACAAAATGGCGCAGGTGGCGGTTGACCACATTCTCGGCAACGCGGGCAACCAGTTTGAAGGCGCGGATCTCAGCGCCAAGCTGAAACTGCTGGGCGTTGACGTCGGCGGCATCGGCGACGCGCATGGCCGCACGCCGAAATCACGCAGCTATGTGTTCCTCGACGAAAGCAAAGAGATCTACAAACGCCTTATCGTCAGCGAAGACAACAAAACGCTGCTCGGCGCGGTACTGGTGGGCGACACCAGCGATTACGGCAACCTGCTGCAACTGGTGCTGAACGGTATTGAGCTGCCGGAAAACCCGGATTCGCTGATCCTCCCGGCGCACGCAGGCCAGGGCAAACCGTCTATCGGCGTCGATAAACTGCCGGACAGCGCGCAGATTTGCTCCTGCTTCGACGTGACCAAAGGGGCGCTGATCGCCGCCATCAACAAAGGTTGTCATACCGTCGCGGCGCTGAAAGCTGAAACCAAAGCCGGTACCGGCTGCGGCGGCTGTATCCCGCTGGTCACTCAGGTGCTGAACGCCGAACTGGCGAAACAGGGTATCGAAGTGAACAACAACCTGTGCGAGCACTTCGCGTTCTCCCGCCAGGAGCTGTATCACCTCATTCGTGTCGAAGGCATTAAATCGTTCGAGGAACTGCTGGCGAAATATGGCAAAGGCTACGGCTGCGAAGTCTGTAAGCCGACCGTCGGCTCGCTGCTGGCGTCCTGCTGGAATGAGTACATTCTCAAACCGCAGCACACGCCGCTGCAGGATACCAACGACAACTTCCTGGCGAACATCCAGAAAGACGGCACCTACTCCGTGATCCCGCGCTCCGCCGGCGGCGAGATCACGCCGGAAGGGCTGATGGAAGTGGGCCGTATCGCCCGCGAATTTAACCTCTACACCAAAATCACCGGCTCTCAGCGCATTGGTCTTTTCGGCGCGCAGAAAGACGATCTGCCGGAAATCTGGCGTCAGCTGATTGCCGCGGGCTTCGAAACCGGCCACGCCTACGCTAAAGCGCTGCGCATGGCGAAAACCTGCGTCGGCAGCACCTGGTGCCGTTACGGCGTCGGCGACAGCGTGGGCTTCGGCGTCGAGCTGGAAAACCGCTATAAAGGCATCCGCACGCCGCACAAAATGAAATTCGGCGTCTCCGGCTGTACGCGTGAATGCGCCGAAGCGCAGGGTAAAGACGTCGGTATTATCGCCACCGAAAAAGGCTGGAACCTCTATGTCTGCGGCAACGGCGGCATGAAACCGCGTCATGCGGACTTGCTGGCGGCGGATCTCGATAAAGAGACCCTGGTGCGCTATCTCGACCGCTTCATGATGTTCTACATCCGCACCGCCGACAAACTGACCCGTACCGCGCCGTGGCTGGACAACATGGAAGGCGGCATCGACTACCTGAAACGCGTCATCATCGACGACAAGCTGGGCCTGAACAGCCAGCTGGAAGCCGAAATGACCCGTCTGCGCGAGGCGGTGATTTGCGAGTGGACCGAAACGGTCAACGATCCGCAGGCGCAGGGCCGCTTTAAACACTTCGTGAACAGCGATCGCCGCGACCCGAACGTGCAGGTGGTGCCGGAGCGCCAGCAACACCGTCCGGCCACGCCGTATGAGCGCATCCCTGTCACCTTCGTGGAGGAAACCGTATGAGCCAGTGGAACACGATTTGTTCGCTCGATGAGATTATCCCGGCGACCGGCGTCTGCGCGCTGATCGGCGAAAACCAGGTGGCGATTTTCCGCCCGCGCGCGAACGACGAGGTTTACGCTATCAGCAATATCGACCCGTTCTTTGAGGCAAGCGTATTGTCGCGCGGCATTATCGCCGAACATCAGGGCGAGTTATGGGTGGCGAGCCCGCTGAAAAAACAGCGCTTCCGCCTGCGAGATGGGCTGTGTATGGAAGATGAAAGCCGTTCTGTGGCGCACTTTGAGGCGCGCGTGAAGGACGGTCAGGTACAGGTGAAGGCGTAAACCCCCTCGCCCGCCCCTCTTCCTTCGGGGAGAGGGTGAAAAACCACAGGGTGGATAAGCGCAGCGCATCCACCCCGGTTTTCAAATAGCAACAACCGCCCTTCGCAAAGGGCGTTGTAAAGCAGAGAGGCTAAAGCCTCCGCGCATGAAAAGCGCCACCGGCGTTCGCATTACGGGAACGCCCGTTACGGACAACGACAATTACGCGCGCAACAAACAGCGCGCCATTCTGAATCACCTTTTTAAGTTTCTTAACTTTTTAATTTCACTCACTTTTCAGGATAACCACTATGTTTACCGACACGATCAACAAGTGCGCGGCCAATGCGGCCCGCATCGCTCGCCTCTCGGCAAATAATCCTCTGGGCTTCTGGGTCAGCTCCGCGATGGCGGGCGCCTACGTCGGGCTCGGCATTATTTTGATTTTCACCCTCGGCAATCTGCTTGACCCTTCGGTTCGCCCGCTGGTGATGGGCGCCACGTTCGGCATCGCGCTGACGCTGGTTATTATCGCCGGTTCCGAGCTTTTCACCGGGCACACGATGTTTCTGACGCTCGGCGTCAAAGCGGGCGCCATCAGCCACGGCCAGATGTGGGCAATCCTGCCGCAGACCTGGCTTGGCAATCTGGTCGGCTCGGTGTTTGTCGCGCTGCTTTACAGCTGGGGCGGCGGCAGCCTGCTGCCGGTCGACACCAGCCTCGTACATACCGTTGCACTCGCAAAAACCAGCGCGCCGGCGATGGCGCTGTTCTTTAAAGGCGCGCTGTGCAACTGGCTGGTGTGTCTCGCTATATGGATGGCGATCCGCACCGAAGGGGCGGCGAAATTTATCGCCATCTGGTGGTGTCTGCTGGCCTTTATCGCTTCGGGCTATGAGCACTCCGTCGCCAACATGACGCTGTTCGCGCTCTCCTGGTTTGGTCATCACAACGAGGCCTTCACACTCAGTGGTATTGGTCATAACCTCTTGTGGGTAACCCTCGGCAATACGCTCTCTGGCGCCGTGTTCATGGGTTTGGGTTACTGGTATGCTACCCCGAAAGCGGAGCGCCCGCAGCCCGCCGCCCACACCGCACCAGAAACCGCCCGTTAAGCCCGATAAGAAGGATACGCCGTGGATCACCTGCCGATATTTTGTCAGTTACGTCATCGCGCCTGCCTGCTGGTCGGCGGCGGCGATGTCGCAGAACGTAAGGCGCGTCTGCTGCTGGAGGCAGGCGCTGCGCTTACGGTCAACGCGCTTGCCTTCGCGCCGCAGTTTGAAGCCTGGGCTGAGCAGGGCATGCTGCGCCTGGCGCAGGGCGAGTTTGACGCCACGCTTCTGGATGAGTGCTGGCTGGTGATCGCCGCCACGGATGACGACGCGGTGAATAATCAGGTCAGCGAGGCTGCCGAAGCGCGGCGTATTTTCTGCAACGTGGTGGATGCGCCGAAACAGGCGAGCTTCATCATGCCGTCGATTATCGACCGCTCGCCGCTGATGGTGGCCGTCTCTTCCGGCGGCACGTCGCCCGTGCTGGCGCGTCTGCTGCGCGAAAAGCTCGAAGCGCTGCTGCCTCAACACCTCGGGAAAGTCGCAGGCTATGCCGGGCAGCTCCGTCGCCGCGTGAAGCAAACCTTCGCCTCGATGAGCGAGCGCCGCCGCTTCTGGGAAAAATTCTTCGTGAACGACCGCCTCGCGCAGTCGCTGGCCAATGACGATGAACAGGCCGTCGCCCGTATTACCGAAACGCTGCTTGGCGAACCGCTTGATGACCGCGGCGAAGTCGTGCTGGTGGGCGCAGGCCCCGGCGATCCGGGTTTGCTGACGCTCAAGGGGCTTCAGCAGATCCAGCAGGCGGATATCGTGGTCTACGACCGTCTGGTCTCCGATGAGATTATGAATCTGGTGCGCCGCGACGCCGATCGCGTGTTCGTCGGCAAACGCGCGGGCTATCACTGCGTGCCGCAGGAGGAGATCAACCAGATCCTGCTGCGTGAAGCCCAGCGCGGCAAACGCGTCGTGCGCCTGAAAGGCGGCGATCCGTTTATCTTCGGGCGCGGCGGCGAGGAGCTGGAAACGCTCTGCGACGCGGGCATTCCTTTCTCCGTGGTACCCGGCATCACCGCGGCGTCAGGCTGTTCAGCCTACGCCGGGCTGCCGCTGACCCACCGCGACTACGCGCAGAGCGTGCGCCTCGTCACCGGGCATCTGAAAAACGGCGGTAAGTTTGACTGGCGTAACCTCGCCGCGGAAAAACAGACGCTGGTGTTTTACATGGGGTTGAACCAGGCGGCGGCTATTCAGGAAAAACTCATCGAACACGGTATGGATCCGCAGATGCCGGTGGCGCTGGTTGAAAACGGGACCAGCGTAAAACAACGCGTCGTTACCGGCGTTCTGGCCGAACTTGGCGCGCTGGCGCAGCGCGTGGAAAGCCCAAGCCTGATTATCGTCGGCCGCGTCGTGGCGCTGCGCGATAAACTCAACTGGTTCTCGTCTAAATAACCCCTCTCGGGCCAGCGCCGCTGGCCTGAAAATTTCTTTCGTTATATTTCAAACAGATAACCGGAAAATATATTACATATCGCTAACATGCGGCGATTTTGTGATCTACCTCGCCCACGCCATTCATCATGTGTTGTTATATTCGTTATGCGTCATCTCATCATGAAAACAGCCTGACGGCATTCCGCGACCCCACCTGACGGGTCGTGCGGCCTCCTGCTGCCTTCATCCGGGCGACGCGCTCTGAATCCTACAACCCTGTTCAATACTAAAAAGGTAACGATATGGAAGGCCAGGAACTCCAACGCAAGCTCGGCTTCTGGGCCGTGCTGGCCATTTCCGTCGGAACGACCGTCGGTTCCGGTATTTTCGTTTCGGTTGGTGAAGTGGCGAAAGCGGCAGGCACGCCGTGGCTCACGGTGCTCGCTTTTGTGATTGGCGGTTTGATTGTGATCCCGCAGATGTGCGTTTACGCGGAGCTCTCTACCGCTTACCCCGAGAACGGCGCTGATTATGTTTATCTCAAAAACGCCGGCAGCCGCCCGCTGGCGTTTCTCTCCGGCTGGGCCAGCTTCTGGGCCAACGACGCGCCGTCGCTCTCCATTATGGCGCTCGCCATCGTCAGCAATTTCGGCTTTCTGGTGCCGCTCGATCCGCTCACCGGCAAGCTTGTCGCCACCGGGCTGATCCTCGCGTTTATGCTGCTGCACCTGCGCTCGGTGGAGGGCGGGGCCACATTCCAGACGCTGATTACCATCGCCAAAATCATTCCCTTCGCGATTGTGATTGGCATCGGCGTTTTCTGGCTGAAGGGTGATAACTTCACGGCGCCTGCCACCAGCGCCACCACCAGCGCGGCGGCGGGTATCATGGCGCTGCTGGCGGGGATCTCGGCCACCAGCTGGTCCTACACCGGTATGGCGTCCATCTGCTACATGACCGGCGAAATCAAAAACCCCGGCAAAACCATGCCGCGGGCGCTGATTGGCTCCTGCCTGCTGGTGCTGGTGCTCTACTCGCTGCTGGCGCTGGTTATCTCCGGGCTGATGCCGTTCGACAAGCTCGCCGCCTCCGAAACGCCGATTTCCGACGCGCTGACTTACATTCCGGCGCTTGGCAGCGTGGCGGGCGTATTTGTCGCCATTACCGCCATGATCGTTATTTTAGGTTCGCTCTCCAGCTGCGTGATGTACCAGCCGCGTCTCGAATACGCGATGGCGAAAGACAACCTGTTTTTCAAATGCTTCGGCCATGTGCATCCGAAATACAACACGCCGGATGTCTCCATCATTTTGCAGTGCGCGCTGGGCATCTTCTTCATCTTCGTGTCAGACCTCACCAGCCTGCTCGGCTATTTCACCCTGGTGATGTGCTTTAAAAACACGCTCACCTTCGGCTCCATCATCTGGTGTCGCAAGCGTGAGGATTACAAACCGCTGTGGCGCACCCCGGCCTTCGGCCTCATGACCTTCGCCGCCATCGCCTCAAGCCTGATTCTGGTCGCGTCCACCTTTGCGTGGGCGCCGGTTCCCGGCCTTATCTGCGCCCTGATTGTTATCGCCACCGGCCTGCCCGCTTACGCCTTCTGGGAAAAGCGCAACCGCCGTCTGGCTCATGTTTCTTAACCCTGTCTGGAGAGTTGTTTCATGCTGAATATCGATAAAAGCACCGTGGATTTCCTGGTCACCGAAAACATGGTTCAGGAAGTGGAGAAGATTCTTGCGAAGGATGTGCCGCGCGTGCACGCCATCGTGGACGAGATGATCAACCGCGGCATCGACCGCATCTATTTCGTCGCCTGCGGCTCGCCGCTTAACGCGGCGCAGACGGCGAAGCACCTGGCGGACCGTTACTCAAGCCTTCAGGTTTACGCGCTTTCCGGCTGGGAGTTCTGCGACAACACGCCGCACCGCCTGGATGCGAAGTGCGCGGTGATTGGCGTCTCCGACTACGGCAAAACCGAAGAAGTGATCAGGGCGCTGGAGCTGGGGGGGGCCTGCGGCGCGCTGACCGCCGCGTTCACCAAACGCCCGGACAGCCCGATCGTGCAGGCCGCCGAACATGTGGTGGCGTATGAAGCCGACTGCATCTGGGAAATCCACCTGCTGCTCTGCTACAGCGTGGTGCTGGAGATGATCACCCGCCAGGCGCCGCACGCCGAGATCGGCAAAATCAAAAACGATCTGCGCAAGCTGCCGCAGGCGCTGGGCCACCTGGTGCGCACCTGGGAAGACAAAGGCCGCCAGCTCGGCGAGCAGGCGTCGCAGTGGCCGATGATCTACACCGTTTCCGCGGGCCCGCTGCGTCCGCTTGGTTACAAAGAAGGGATCGTGACGCTGATGGAGTTCACCTGGACGCACGGTTCGGTGATTGAGAGCGGCGAATTCCGCCACGGGCCGCTCGAGATCGTCGAGCCGGGCGTGCCGTTCCTGTTCCTGCTTGGCAACGACGAAAGCCGCCACACGACCGAGCGCGCGATCCGCTTTGTGCGCGAGCGTACCGATAACGTCATCGTTATCGACTACGCGGAGATTTCCCAGGGGCTGCACCCGTGGCTCGCGCCGTTCCTGATGTTCGTGCCGATGGAGTGGCTCTGCTACTACCTCTCCATCTACAAAGACCACAACCCGGACGACCGTCGCTACTACGGCGGCATTGTTGAATATTAATCCCCCGCCCGGCCCTTGCGGGGGTCGGGCATGGCTGCAAGGAGAAGGGTTATGAAAACGGGTATGTTTACCTGCGGGCATCAGCGGCTGCCGCTGGAGCACGCCTTTCGCGACGCGCACGAACTCGGCTATGACGGGCTGGAGCTGTGGGGCGGCAGGCCGCACGCGTTTGCGCCGGATCTCAACGCAGGCGGCATTCGCCAGGTAAAAGAGCTTTCCCGCGTTTATCAGATGCCGATCATCGGCTACACGCCGGAAACTAACGGCTATCCCTATAACATGATGCTGGGCGACGAGCGGATGCGCCGCGAAAGCCTCGACATGATCAAGCTCGCGATGGAGATGGCCAAAGAGATGGACGCGGGCTTTACGCTGATCTCCGCCGCCCACGCGGGCTACCTCACCGGGCCTGACGCCATCTGGCAACGCCTTGCCGATAACCTGCGCGAGCTGTGCGAATCCGCCGAAGAGATCGGCATCGATCTGCTGCTGGAGCCGCTGACGCCTTATGAATCCAACGTCGTGTGCAACGCGAACGACGTGCTGCGGGCGCTCTCGCTGGTACCGTCGCCGCGCCTCTACAGCATGGTCGATATCTGCGCGCCGTTTGTGCAGGGCGAGCCGGTGATGAGTTACTTCGACAAACTGGGCGATAAGCTGCGCCATCTGCATATCGTCGACAGCGATGGCGCGAGCGACAGCCATTACATCCCCGGCGAAGGCAAAATGCCGCTGCGCGAGCTGATGCGCGACATTATTGAGCGCGGCTACGACGGCTATTGCACTATCGAGCTGGTCACCATGTATATGAATGAACCGCGGCTTTACGCCCGCCAGGCGCTGGCGCGCTTTCGCGATCTGCTGCCACAGGAGGCGCTATGAAAACACTGGCGACGGTCGGCGATAACTGCGTGGATATCTACCCGCAGCTTGGCAAAGCGTTTTCCGGCGGCAACGCGGTTAACGTGGCGGTGTACAGCACCCGCTACGGAATGCGGCCCGCCTGCGTCAGCTGGGTCGGCGATGACGACTATGGCGACATGCTGAAGCAGGATCTGACGTGCCACGGCGTCGATATCTCGCATCTGCATACCAGACCAGGCGTGACGGCGCAGACTCAGGTGGAGCTTCGCAACAATGACCGCATTCTTGGCGACTATACCGAAGGCGTAATGGCGGACTTTATGGTCAGCGACGAGGATCTGCGCTGGCTGACAGGGTTCGATATCATTCACTCCGCCATCTGGGGCCATGCCGACGCCGCCTTCCCGGCGCTTCACGCCGCCGGGAAGACGCTGTCGTTTGATTTTGCCGACAAATGGGAAAGCCCGCTGTGGCGCACGCTGCCGGAACATCTGGATTATGCGTTTGCCTCCGCGCGCGACGAGACGCCCTGGCTGCGCGACCGCCTGCAAACGGTGGTGGAGTGCGGCGCGGGCGTCGCCATCGCCACGCTCGGCGAGAACGGCAGCCTGGCGTGGGATGGCGCGCGGTTCTGGCGCATGCCGCCGGAGCAGGTCGAGGTGGTGGATACGATGGGCGCCGGAGATTCTTACATCGCCGGTTTCCTCTGCGCTGTCGCCGCCGGGCTGCCGCTCGTCGACGCCATGAAGCAGGGTACGCAGTGCGCGGCGCGAACGCTTGGCTATCACGGCGCCTGGTAAGGTCTGCGTTGGCGTGACGCAACTCACGCCAACGCCCTGTCACTCCTCAATAAACGCTCTTATAATCATCCCCACGTTTTCTACAACTTCAGGGTCGATACATGCCAGCTACGGAGCGCTACTCTCATCAACTCCTTTATGCCACCGTCCGCCAGCGTCTGCTTGATGACATCGGGCAAGGCGTTTACCAGGCCGGGCAGCAGATCCCTACGGAAAGCGAGTTGTGTACGCTCTACAACGTCAGCCGCATCACCATTCGCAAGGCGATTAGCGATCTGGTGAAGGATGGCGTCCTGATCCGCTGGCAGGGCAAAGGCACGTTTGTGCAGAGCAAGAAAGTCGAAAACGCCCTGCTGACCGTGAGCGGCTTTACCGATTTCGGCGTATCGCAGGGCAAGCCCACCAAAGAAGAAGTGATTGAGCAGGCGCGCGTCAGCGCCGATCCGTTCTGCGAACGGCTGAATATTCCGGGCGGCGGCGAGATGTTCCTGCTGCGCCGGGTGATGTATCTCGATGGCGAACCGCTGTTTATCGACGCCTCGTGGATCCCGCTCTCCCGCTACCCGCAGTTTGACGAGATCTACAGCGCGGGCGCGTCAACCTATCAGCTGTTTCAGGAGCGCTTCGGTACGCAGGTGGTGAGCGATAAAAAGACCATCGACATTTTCACCGCCACCAAAGCCGAGGCGCAGTGGCTGAAATGCGAACTGGGCGAGCCGCTGTTTCGCATCAGTAAAATCGCCTACGACCAGCATCAGAAACCCGTGCACTATTCCGAGTTGTTCTGCCGCGCTAACCGCGTCACGCTGACCATCGACAACCAGCGGCGCTGAACACCCGCGCCCGCGAGGTTTTTCCTGCTGTGCAAGTCCTGTTACTGACGTTGACTTCCCCTGCCTGAAACCGCATAAAGTCGTCCCGTTATGGATGGTCGAAAAAGACATTCATATCAATTACTCAGGACACTTTATTAAAGGGATGCACAATGAAACACGTTATAAAACTCGCGATGCTGGCCGCCGTACTCACCTCACTGACCGCCTGCACCGGCCATATCGAAAACAAAAATAAAACCTGTAGCTACGACTATCTGCTTCACCCCGCGATATCGATTTCGAAAATGATCGGCGGCTGCGGCCCGGCGGCGGAGCAGTAATGCGCCTGCGCTAAGCAATAAAAAACCACCTCCTGAGAGGTGGTTTCACGGTGACGGATAAAACCGGGCTGACCCGGTTTTTTATTACGGCTGCGCCACAAACCCGATGGCTTCGTACACGTTCTTCAGCGTTTCGCCAGCGTGCGCGCGGGCTTTCTCGGCCCCTTCTTTCATCACGCTTTGCAGGAAGGCTTCGTCGTTGCGGTAGCGGTGATAGCGTTCCTGAAGCTCGGTGAGCATGCCGGAAACGGCATCCGCCACTTCGCCTTTCAGGTGACCATACATTTTGCCTTCGAAATGCTGCTCCAGTTCCGGGATGCTCTGGCCGGTCACGGCGGAGAGGATATCCAGCAGGTTAGAGACGCCCGCTTTGTTCGCCACGTCGTAGCGCACTACCGGCGGCTCGTCGGAATCGGTCACCGCGCGTTTGATTTTCTTCACAACGGATTTCGGATCTTCCAGCAGGCCGATGACGTTATTGCGGTTGTCATCCGACTTGGACATCTTTTTGGTCGGCTCCAGCAGCGACATCACGCGCGCGCCCGATTTCGGGATGAACGGCTCCGGCACGCGGAAAATGTCGCCGTAGATGGCGTTGAAGCGCTGCGCGATATCGCGGCTCAGCTCCAGGTGCTGCTTCTGATCTTCGCCCACCGGCACCAGATTGGTCTGGTACAGCAGGATATCCGCCGCCATCAGCACCGGGTAATCAAACAGACCGGCGTTGATGTTTTCCGCGTAGCGCGCGGATTTGTCTTTGAACTGCGTCATGCGGCTCAGTTCGCCGAAATAGGTGTAGCAGTTCAGCGCCCAGCCCAGCTGCGCGTGCTCCGGCACATGAGACTGCACGAAGATGGTGCTCTTTTTCGGATCGATGCCGCAGGCGAGATAGAGCGCCAGCGTATCCAGCGTGGCTTTGCGCAGCGCGGCTGGGTCCTGACGCACAGTGATGGCATGCTGATCCACGATGCAGTAGATGCAGTGGTAATCATCCTGCATGTTAACCCACTGACGCAGCGCACCCATGTAGTTACCGATGGTCAGTTCTCCGGATGGCTGTGCGCCACTAAAAACGATGGGCTTACTCATTTTTCAATTCCTGATTGTCACTGTGGGGGAGCCCGAACGCGGGCAGTAAGTCGCGGAAATGGTCAAAGACGAAATCCGGGTGGCTTAACGTTATCGCTTCGCCGTAGTTATAGCCATAGCTCAGACCGACGCTTGCGCAGCCAGCGGCCTGCGCCGCCTGAATATCATTGCGTGAATCGCCGACAAAGAGCAACTCCTGCGCCGTGACCCGCAACGCGTCCATGACTTTGTGCAGCGGTTCCGGGTGCGGTTTTTTATTCTGCACATCATCGCCGCCGATAATAATGCTGAAATAGTCTGCGATACCGAGCGATTCCAGCATCGGGGCCACAAACGGCGTCGGCTTATTGGTGACCAGCCCGAGCGCAAGGCCATGACGGCGCAGCGCGTCAAGCGTCCCGGCCACATCCGGGAACAGCGCGCTGCCCCCCTCGACGGCCTCGCCATAATAGCGGTCAAACAGACGGCGCATCATGCGGCGCTGTTCTTCTTCCGGGATAGCGTCAGTTTCCGCCGGCTTGCCCGCGGCGGCGCGAAGCGTAGCTTTCTCCTGACGCGCCCAGTTCAGCGCGCGCTCAACCAGCACATCGGCGCCGTTGCCAATCCAGGTGATAACGCGCGCGTCGCCCGCGGTCGGCAGCTCCAGCGCATAGAGCGCGTTATCCACGGCCCAGGTCAGACCCGGCGCGCTGTCTACCAGCGTACCGTCGAGATCGAAGGCGACAGCGCGGATTTTTTGCAGCTTATCCATGAGAAACCTTCGCCAGCTCGCTACGCATATCGTTAATGACTTTCTGATAATCCGGCTCGTTGAAAATGGCCGAGCCCGCGACAAACATATCGGCACCCGCCGCGGCGATAGCGCCGATATTGCTGACCTTCACGCCGCCGTCCACTTCCAGACGAATGTCGCGCCCGGACGCGTCGATGCGCTGGCGCACTTCTTTAAGCTTCTCAAGCGTCTGCGGGATAAACGACTGACCGCCGAAGCCGGGGTTGACCGACATCAGCAGAATGACGTCCAGTTTATCCATCACGTAATCGAGATAGCTCAGCGGCGTCGCCGGATTAAAGACCAGGCCCGCTTTGCAGCCGTGTTCTTTGATCAGTTGCAGCGAACGATCGATATGCTCGGAGGCTTCCGGGTGGAACGTAATGATGCTGGCGCCCGCCCCGGCGAAATCGGGGATCAGGCGATCCACGGGTTTCACCATCAGATGCACGTCGATGGGCGCGGTAATGCCGTAATCGCGCAGCGCCTTCAGGACCATCGGCCCGATGGTGAGGTTGGGCACATAATGGTTATCCATAACATCGAAATGGACGACGTCGGCACCGGCGGCCAGCACCCGTGCGGTGTCTTCACCCAGCCGGGCAAAGTCGGCCGACAGAATCGAGGGGGCAATCAAAAACTGTTTCATCCGCTTCTCCATTAAGTCTTGTGTGTATGGCGGACGGAACCGGCTCAGGCTTCGTAGAGCGCCAGCAGTTCGTCCACCTTTCTGCGCGTGCCGCCATTGCTGCTGATGCTGCGTCGTACCCGCACCTTATGCAGCTTCGCCTGCTGATACCACTGGCGGGTCAGCTCGGTATCGTGGTTGGAAATGAGCACCGGAATGCGCTGGCTTTGCAGCCCTTCCGCAAGCTGCGCCAGATGCCGCTGCTGTTCCAGATTAAAGCTGTTCGTATGATAAGCCGTAAAGTTCGCGGTGGCGGAAAGCGGCGCGTAAGGCGGATCGCAATAGACTACCGCGCTGTTTTCCTGGTGCGCCCGCGCCATGCTGGCGTCGTAGGATTCGCAGATAAACAGCGCGTTCTGGGCGCGCTCCGCAAAATGGTACAGCTCCGTCTCCGGGAAATAGGGCTTTTTATAGCGACCAAACGGCACGTTGAACTCGCCGCGCAGATTGTAGCGGCACAGCCCGTTGTAACCGTGGCGATTGAGATACAAAAAGAGCAATGCGCGGCGGAATTCGTCCCGGCTCTGGTTAAACTCTTCGCGCAGCTGATAGTACACCTCAGCCTGATTATGCTCGGCGGTAAACAGCAGGCGCGCTTCACTGACGTAATCGTCAGTTTTATCTTTCACCGTGGTGTAGAGGCTTATCAGATCGCTGTTGATGTCTGACAACACATAGCGCGAATAGTCGGTGTTGAGAAAAACCGACCCCGCGCCGACGAAGGGCTCGATAAGACACTCCCTTTCAGGGAGATGACGTTTGATATCGTCGAGCAGGGGGTATTTCCCCCCTGCCCATTTAAGAAAAGCGCGATGTTTTTTCATGCTGCCTGATTAATTCATACCTTCCCACGCTGTGGAGAAGGCTCCGACAGCATACTGCGCTTTACTCATTACTTCAGATCGGCCTGAACCTGGTGGATCGGCTTCGCCCACGGATTTTTCGCCTGCACGTCGGCTGGCAGCGAAGAAACAGCGCGTTTCGCTTCCTCTTTCGAGCCATACACGCCGCTTACCAGCACATACCACGGCTGACCGTTACGGGTCGTCTGGTACACCACGAAGTTTTTCAGATTCTCTTTCTTCGCCCACGCGTTCAGGTTGTTGTAGTTCGACGAACTGCTCAACTGAAGCGTGTAGTGGCTGCCAGGCGCGGATTTGAGCGCGCCGACGTTGCCGGCGCTCGCGCCGCCCGCAGGGGCGGAAGGCTGGCTCGCCGCAGGCGCGCTTTTCGGCGCTTGCGTGGCGGCAGTCGCAGGCGCTTTCACCGGCGCAGAAGCGGTGCCGGTCGCAGGCTCGCTGCGTTTCGGCGTGCTGGCCGGTTTCTGTTCCGCGGTGGCGGTTTTCGCCGGCGCCTGCTGCGGTTTGCTCTGGGTGGTCTGAGTTTTACGCGGCTCAGACTCAATCACCATCTGCTTACGCTCAGGGCGCGTGGTGGTCGCAGCGTTATGGCGCGCAGGCTTCTCGCTTTGCGCGGTGTCGCGCGACGGCTGGGAGGCCGCGGCGTTGCCGTTGACCGGCGCGACGGTCGCGGGCTCGGTCGGGAGCGTAGAACCTGCCACGGCGTTATCAATCTGGCCCTGCTGCTGCGTCAGCGCATTGTTCAGATCGCCCGGGACTTCGACACGCTGCTGGCCTTCCGGCGCAGACGGCGCCTCAGCCTGAGTCGGGGTCGAAGAAACCGGCGGCAGAGAGATATCCTGCGGCGCGTTGCCGCTGTTCTGGTTCGCGGCAGAGGTATTGCCCGGCTGCGGCTGCGCGCCGTTGGCCTGGTCTGACGGGTTGCCGCCGTTACCGGAAAGATCGATATTCTTCTCGGCGTTTTGCGCCTGCGCGTCGTCGGTTTTCGTAGCGTCCGGGCCCTTCAGCGCCGAACCGATGCCGATAATCAGCAGCACCAGCACAAAAATACCGAGCGCCATCATCAGATGCTGGCGGGAAATGGGCCCTTTCGGAGGCGCTTTTTTACGCTTGCGCGGACGACGTTCCTGTACTTCTTCATCATCCGCCAGCGATTCATCCGCTTCGTAAGTCTCTTGCGTCTGCTCGCGACGCGCGCGCGCCGGACGACGATCGTCTGCATCCAGATCAACGTCATCAATGTTGATTTGCGGTTCGTTATCGAACTCAGCAGATTTACGAGAACGACCAGGACGACGATCGCTGGGATCGGGTTTCAGCTCGTCTTCTGGTTTGAATTCATCCATTTAACACCCCACTCGAAGGCTCATTGCGGCCTGGGCCACGCTATTGCCCGATAGTAAAAACGCCATTACTGGCGAACAGTACTTTTCATTCACGCCTGCTGACAATCAGCAATCGCGCTTAAAACCAGATCGTGCGGCACTCCGCCGCGCACTTCACTCTTCCCGATAGCCAGCGGCAGCACTAAGCGCAGCTCGCCAGCCAGAACTTTTTTATCGCGCATCATATGCGGCAGATACGCGTGCGGCGCCATAGACGCAGGACCGTTAACCGGCAGGCCTGCGCGCTTAAGCAGCGCGATAATGCGCTCGACATCCTGCGTCTCAAACTGCCCAAGACGCTCCGCGGCGCGAGCCGCCATGACCATGCCCGCGGCGACCGCTTCGCCATGCAGCCAGTTGCCGTAACCCATTTCCGCTTCGATCGCGTGACCAAAAGTATGGCCCAGGTTCAGCAACGCGCGCATGCCGCTTTCGCGCTCGTCCGCTGCGACGACATCGGCTTTGATTTCGCAACAGCGGCGAATGCAGTACGCCATCGCCGCGCCGTCGAGTGTGAGCAGCGCGTCGATGTTCTCTTCCAGCCAGTGGAAGAAATCGCGGTCGAGGATGATGCCATATTTAATGACTTCCGCGAGCCCGGAGGCGAGCTCACGCGCAGGCAGGGTTTGCAGACAGTCGAGATCGACCACCACGGAGGCGGGCTGCCAGAAGGCGCCTATCATGTTTTTGCCAAGCGGATGGTTTACGGCGGTTTTGCCGCCAACGGAGGAGTCGACCTGCGAAAGCAACGTGGTCGGCACCTGGATAAAGCGCACGCCGCGCTGATAGCACGCCGCGGCAAAGCCAGTGAGATCGCCGACTACGCCGCCGCCCAGCGCGATAAGCGTGGTATCGCGGCCATGCGGTTTTTCCAGCAAGGCGCTGAACACGGTTTCCAGTACCGCCAGGCTTTTATAGTGCTCGCCGTCGGGCAAAATCACCTGGTCAACCTTCACGCCGGCCTGTTCCAGCGCAGACCGGACTTTATCCAGCCACAGCGGCGCCAGCGTTTCATTGGTGACCAACATGGTCTGGTCACCTGCACGCAAAGGCCAAAAGGAAGCCGGATCGTTAAACAATCCGGCTGCGATGGTGATAGGGTAACTACGTTCCCCGAGAGTAACCGTTAACCTCTCCATGACGTTCAGTAACCTTCTGTGCTTTACCCGCAGGTGAGTATGGATTCGCCGGAATTAGTTGTTTTCCAGCATATGGATAATCTGGTTAGCCACAACTTTTGCGCTCTGATCGTCAGTACGGATGGTGACGTCGGCAATCTCTTCATACAGCGGATTACGCTCGTTGGCGAGCGCTTCGAGCACTTCACGCGGCGGCGTATCAACCTGCAACAGCGGACGTTTTTTATCGCGCTGAGTACGGGCGAGCTGCTTTTCGATAGTGGTTTCCAGATAGACCACCACGCCACGCGCGGAGAGACGGTTGCGGGTTTCGCGGGATTTGACAGAGCCACCGCCGGTCGCCAGTACAATACCCTGTTTTTCCGTCAGTTCATTGATGACTTTTTCTTCGCGATCGCGGAAACCTTCTTCGCCTTCTACATCGAAGACCCAGCCGACATCAGCTCCGGTGCGTTTTTCGATCTCCTGATCGGAGTCGTAAAATTCCATGTTGAGCTGTTGTGCTAACTGACGCCCAATAGTGCTTTTGCCAGCACCCATAGGCCCAACCAGAAAGATATTGCGTTTCTCTGCCATTTTTTCGGTACTACTAAGACAATTCGTTGATGATAAACCCGCGTGCAATAACCCTGAGCTGCGGGAAATGAACTGAAACCTCTTAAGCGATAGTGCGAGAGTCAGATCAAAAATTATCTCAACACTCAAGGTAGTTTGGCAACCGAATAAATCACCGCGTCTGACGCACAGGAGTGAAAAAACAATAACGGATGCACCGCCTTTGACCGACTCTCAAATCGGTACTCCTTGTATGCTAATTCCAACTCTGCGTCAAACATCCGGCGACGATTATGGCTAAAAACTCCTGCGCGATCAGGCGCCGTTGATGATGCGTGGTGTAATAAACACCACTAGTTCACGTTTTTCTTTATCTTTGCCGTCGTGGCGAAACAGGCCCCCGAAGAGCGGAATATTTCCCAATACCGGCACCTGTTCATTCCCGCTTTTATTTTTTTGCTGGAAAATTCCGCCGAGCGCCAGCGTTTCGCCGTCTTTAACCTCAACCTGCGTTTCAATCTCTTGTTTATCAATGGCTAATACTTCGCCATCAGCCTGTTGCAGCGCCTGGCCCGGCATATTCTGACTGATCCGCAACTTCAGCCGGATACGTCCGCCCTGGCCAATAGTGGGCGTCACTTCCATCCCCAGCACCGCTTCTTTAAATTCCACCGACGTCGCACCGCTTTCGCCGCTCGACACCTGATACGGGATTTCACTACCCTGTTTGATGCTGGCAGGCTGCTGATGCGCGGCCAGCAGACGCGGGCTGGCGATAATTTCCACTTTCTGTTTTTGCTCCAGCGCTGACAGCTCGAATTCCAGCATGCGCCCGTCGATACGGCCGATATTAAAGCCCAGCCGCGTGGTAGCGTTCGCCACCGCCAGATCCGCGGAAATGGTGGTGGGGTGATAGAGCTTAGTGGCGCCTTCGGCATCCGCGGTGCTCCACTTGACGCCGAGCTCGCGCAGGCTCTGCTGATTGATGGTAACGATATGGGCGGCCAGCTCCACCTGGCCTACCGGAATATCCATTTTCGCGACCCACTCCTGCACCTGACGCAACGCGCTTGCGGTATCGCGTATCAGCAGCCGGTTGGTACGCTTATCCACCGTGACGCTGCCGCGTGGCGTCATCAGTTTATCGCCGAGCGCCGCCAGCCCGGCGGCAAGCTCCGTGGCTTCGGCATAACGTAGCGTGACGGTTTCGCTCGCCAGCGGCAGATGACGCGCCTGCTGCTGGCGCGCCGCTTCGCGCTGGGCCTGCGTTTGCTGCTCCCAGCTTTCGGGGTAGACGCGCAAAATGTTGCTCTCTTTGCGCCAGCGCAGCCGCGCGCTCTCCGTGACCATCTGAAACGCCTGCTGCCAGGGCACGTCCTGCAAATGCAGCGAGACCACGCCCTCCACGCCAGGCGCGATGACCAGATTTAACTGCTCGCTCTCGGCCAGCGCCTGCAACAGCTGGACGACCGGCGTTTCATCCGCCACCAGCGAGACGCCCGGGCTCGCGGGCGCGGCGCAGACGGTTGTCGCTGCGAGTAATAATAAAGGAAGGGATTTCCTTATCATGATGCGCATCCTTAAGTGTCCATACCAGAACCGAAGGGCGGCACCCTTCGCCACTTTTTAACATCACCTTACCGGCTTCAACACCGGTAAGCTGCCAGCCTGTCGGGAGCGTCGCGCCAGGGCTGACACGCAGCCACGTTTTCTCCGGCGTCTGCAACAGCACCCGCACTGAATCGCCCTTTTTCACCATGCCGCCATAGCGCCAGAGATCGGCCTCGTGCAACTGGCAGCGCGCCTGCGGCGGCGCAAAAGGGTCACGCCCTGCCCAGACCGGACAACTCGCCAGCATTAGTAAGATCCATAGCACGCTACTTCTCATGGGCGCGCCCCAGCTGTAGCGTCAGGCGCAGGCGCTGGTCGCTCTCACGCCGCAAAGCAAACCCGTGCGCCAGCATGTCGTTTTGCGCGAGCGCTTCAAAAACCGCTGGCGCATGCGGCCACATCAGCGCCAGTTCCAGCTCGCCCGTATCGCCTTGCGGTTGCCAGCGGATAAGGTGCCCGTCCGGGCCGGGATTCAGCGCCAGCGGCGAAAACGGCTTCAGGACGAGCTGCGCCTCCAGCGCGGCGATAGCTTCTCGCCGATCGGGCTGCACGGACCGTAATCGCTGAAGCGTTTGCCGTTCAGCGCCGCGTTGCTCAAGCTGCGCGTTTAACTGATCAAGCTCCTGGCAGAGCGGCGCCAGCCATGAGTAAGCCGCCGCTGCCAGCAGCGCCAGCCAGCTGATGGCGCACACCATGCGCAGCGCCAGCGGGCCGCTAAGCCAGCGATCAATGAGAAGCCGCATCGGCAGGCTCCTTCTGCAATGAAAGGCTAAAATGCCAGTAGCCCTCGGCCTCCCGGCGCGTTTCACCTGGCGTTACCCGCGTAAAAGGCGCAAGCCCGCGCAGATTTTCCTCAAACAGACTGAGCGCCTGTGGTTCGTAAGCGTTGCCGGTGAGCTCCAGTCGATCGTCATGAAAACGCACCGTGGTGAGCCAGAGCGACGCCGGCAGGGCATCGGCGAGTGTGAGAAGGCGTTGCCGCCACGCCGCGACGTCCTGACGGGCGCTTTCACGCCGCTGCCAGCGCGCGCGCAACGCCTCATATTCCGCTCCGGCGCGCTGCGCCTGTTGCAGCTGTGTTTTTTGCTGCGTCACAACGAGGAGCAGAGCGTCAAGCTGCTGCTGTAGCGCGCGTCGCTGATGCCTCATGACAGAGTGACCGGCCACAGCCACAAGCGCTGCCGCAAGCGTCACGAGAAGAAAAAAACCGCCCCAGCGCATCAGCCGCGTGCGTCGCCGAATGTGTCGCCACGGTAAGAGATTAATATGCCGCTTCATCACGCCGCTCCCAGCGCCAGCCCAATGGCGACCGCGAAGCGCCCGCGCGCATCCGGCAAGGGCGGACAGGGCCAGGTGATAGCCTGCCACGGATCAAACATCTGCCAGTCCCCCTCTTCCTGGGGGATGCCGCATAAGGCTATCTCCTGCGCCTGCACGTTAAGCTGCGCTGCGAGCGACGCCAGGCCTTCCGCGCCAGGGGTCGCGCATACGCCCCAGCGATCGCGCATCGCCCACAGCCACTGCGCGCCCGCCTGCGCCACAATGGCCTTGCAGGCATCGCCGACATACGGAAAGAAACAGGCCAGCGCGCTCGCGTCGGGCGTTAGCGCGGCGGGCGTCAAACGCAGCGCGCGAGCACAGGCCGTCAGTTCCGCCACCTCCGCGGCGCGCGCGGCGGTTACGGCATAGCCCTCCTGGCTCTCGGTATAATCAAACGCCAGCGCGTCGGGCGGCAGAGAGAGCTGGCGGGCGGCCACGGCGCCAAGCCAGGCTTCGCACTCCGGTTCGCACAGCGCGGTGACGGGCCGGGGAAGCTCTCGCCGGAGCGTTCGCTGCGCCGGAAATCCGAGCCGGATGGACGAATAGCGCGGCAGCTGCGCGCGCCACGGCGTCAGCGCGTCAATTAACGCCTGACGGCGCTGTTCATCATCGTAATAAGGCGCCAGCGGGATCGCCCACCAGCGCTGCTGCCGCCAGCCGCCTCGCTTAGGCGTTAGCGCCACGGAAATAACCATATCTGATTGAATATGCAGGCCTATCTGCCATTGCGCACCGATCATTTTTGACGTTCTCCCTGTCCCGCAAAATGAAAATGCAATATCAATGCTTCTGGCTTGCCTTTATACTACCGCGCGGTTGTTTATAAACTGCCCAACAGAAACTAAATGGGAAATCCTCGGTGAAGTTCGTAAAGTATTTATTCTTCCTTGCAGTCTTTTGCATTCTGCTGGGAGCCGGCTCGATATACGGTCTGTACAAATTTATTGAGCCCCAGTTACCTGATGTCGCCACGCTGAAAGATGTGCGGCTGCAGATTCCTATGCAGATCTACAGCGCTGATGGCGAACTGATCGCGCAGTACGGCGAAAAACGCCGCATTCCGCTGACGCTTAATCAAATCCCGCCGGAAATGGTAAAGGCGTTTATCGCCACGGAAGACAGCCGCTTCTACGATCACCACGGCGTCGATCCGATCGGGATTTTCCGTGCCGCGAGCGTTGCGCTGTTCTCCGGCCACGCCTCGCAGGGCGCGAGCACCATTACGCAGCAGCTGGCGCGTAACTTCTTCTTAAGCCCGGAACGCACCCTGATGCGCAAAATCAAGGAAGCCTTTCTCGCGGTGCGTATCGAGCAACTGCTGACGAAAGATGAGATCCTTGAGCTTTACCTGAACAAGATTTACCTCGGCTATCGCGCCTATGGCGTGGGCGCCGCCGCGCAGGTCTATTTTGGCAAAACGGTGGATCAGCTCTCCCTGAGTGAAATCGCCGTCATTGCCGGTCTGCCGAAAGCGCCGTCGACGTTTAACCCGCTCTACTCGCTTGAGCGCGCCACCGCGCGCCGCAACGTCGTGCTCTCACGTATGCTGAGCGAAGGCTACATCAGCCAGTCGCAGTATGATGACGCCCGCAGTGAAACCATTGACGCCAATTATCACGCGCCGGAAATCGCGTTTTCCGCGCCGTACCTGACGGAAATGGTGCGTCAGGAGATGATCAGCCGTTACGGCGAGAATGCCTATGAAGACGGTTATAAGGTCTACACCACCATTACCCGCCGCATTCAGCAGGCCGCGCAGAAAGCGGTTCGCGATAATGTGATGGACTACGACATGCGCCACGGTTACCGCGGCCCGTCTAACGTGCTGTGGCGCGTGGGCGAGATGGCATGGGACAGCAAGAAAATCACCGATTCGCTGAAAAATCTGCCGACTTACGGGCCGCTGCTGCCTGCGGTGGTCACCTCGGCGAATCCTGACGAAGCGACGGCGCTGCTTGCCGACAACTCATCGGTGTCGCTGAAGATGGACGGCGTGCGCTGGGCGCGTCCTTACCGCTCCGATACCGCGCAGGGCCCGACGCCGCGCCGCGTCACCGACGTGTTGCAGGCGGGCCAGCAGATTTGGGTGCGTAAGGTCGATGACAGCTGGTGGCTGGCGCAGGTGCCGGACGTCAACTCGGCGCTGGTCTCCATCAACCCGAAAGATGGTTCGGTGCTGGCGCTGGTGGGCGGTTTTGATTTCAACCAGAGCAAATTTAACCGAGCGACCCAGGCGCTGCGCCAGGTCGGTTCGAACATTAAGCCGTTCCTGTATACGGCGGCGATGGACAAAGGCCTGACGCTCGCGAGCATTCTGAACGACGTGCCGATTTCCCGCTGGGATGCCGGCGCTGGCTCCGACTGGCGGCCGAAAAACTCCCCGCCGGAGTACGCCGGGCCGATTCGTCTTCGCCAGGGCCTGGGCCAGTCGAAAAACGTGGTGATGGTTCGCGCCATGCGCGCGATGGGCGTCGATTACGCGGCGGAATATCTGCAGCGCTTCGGCTTCCCGGCGCAGAATATCGTGCATACCGAATCGCTGGCGCTCGGTTCCGCGTCCTTCACGCCGTTGCAGGTCGCGCGCGGCTACGCGGTAATGGCGAATGGCGGCTTCCTGGTAGACCCGTGGTTTATCAGCAAAATCACCAACGATCAGGGCGAACCGCTGTTTGAGGCGAAGCCGAAAATCGCCTGCCCGGATTGCGATATCCCGGTGATTTACGGCGAAACGCCGAAATCAAACGTGCTGGAAAACAAAGACGTGGAAAACGTCGCCACCTCAGCCGAGCAGCAGAACGCGCCGGTGCCGATGCCGCAGCTTGAGCAGGCGAACCGCGATCTGGTGGCGCAAAGCCCGGCGCCGCAGTATGCGCCGCACGTCATCAGCACGCCGCTGTCGTTTTTGATTAAAAGCGCGCTGAACAGCAATATCTTCGGCGAGCCGGGCTGGCAGGGAACGGGCTGGCGCGCAGGACGCGATCTTAAGCGTCGCGATATCGGCGGGAAAACCGGTACCACCAACAGCTCGAAAGACGCCTGGTTCTCCGGGTATGGTCCGGGCGTGGTGACGTCTGTGTGGATTGGCTTTGACGATCACCGCCGCGATCTCGGCCGCACCACGGCCTCGGGCGCGATTAAAGATCAGATCTCCGGCTATGAAGGCGGCGCGAAAAGCGCGCAGCCTGCATGGGATGCGTATATGAAAGCCGCGCTGGAAGGCGTGCCGGAAGAGCCGTTAACGCCGCCGCCTGGCATCGTAACGGTCAATATCGACCGCAGCACCGGCCAGCTGGCGAACGGCGGCAACAGCCGTGAAGAGTACTTTATCGAAGGCACGCAGCCTACCCAGCAGGCAGTCCATGAAGTCGGAACGACGATTATCGATAACGGGGAAACCCACGAACTGTTCTGATAAAACGACAAACGCCCCGTTATGGGGCGTTTTTTTTGAAAGCGTGGCGCAGAGGAAAACGCCTTGTGGCGTTTTTTTTCCTACAGCCTGCCGTGCATCTTCAGCCATTCACGTACTAAAAACAGCGCGCTGACGTTGCGGGCCTCGCTGAAATCGGGATCTTCCAGCAGATCCATCATATGCGCGAGCGGCCAGCGCTCCTGAACCAGCGGCTCCGGCTCGTCGCCCTGCAGCGTTTCCGGGTAGAGATCTTCCGCCACCAGGATATTCATCTTGCTGGAGAAATAAGACGGCGCCATAGTGAGCTTTTTCAGGAACGTCAGTTGATTCGCGCCAAAGCCGACTTCTTCTTTTAATTCGCGGTTGGCGGCTTCGTAAATATTCTCACCCGGATCGATAAGCCCTTTGGAAAAGCCCAGCTCATAGGATTCGGTGCCGACGGCATATTCACGGATCAAGACCAGATGATCGTCAATAATCGGCACGATCATGACTGCCTCGCGTTCGGAAGGACGCATGCGCTCATAGACGCGCTGCTCGCCGTTGCTGAAGGCCAGACTCACCTGCTCGACGCTGAAAAGACGCGAACGGGCGACCGTTTCGATATTCAAAATAGTGGGTTTTTGCAGGGGTTTACTCATATTAACCGGCCACCGGGTGACAATATCTCTTCTCATTGTGCGACACACCGCACGGTTCGGGCAATGTGAATCGTTTTTTATTTACATTCCCGCAACTTCACGCGCACGTAAAACCCAAATACCCATTTATGTCAAGAGGTTGAATTTAAAATAAGAATTTGCTGATATTTCCGCGCTTCTCGCTTTGCTAACATTGATTTACCGCTGGTATGCCTCAAATAATTTCACTCAAATTGAATACATACCTGTCGATTTTTGTTCATTGTTCTGCCTTAATGTTGCATAGGCAATACTTGTTTACATTTGCATCGAGTACCGTGATTTGATGGGGAAAGCATGAGCACCTTGTTGATTTTAGTCGCTGCTATGCTGGCCTGCATCGTCATTGCAGGTTGGTGGATAAAGCGCAAAATTCGCCCCCGTCATCCCCGTTTACCCGCCCAGGTTTTTGCTGGCGCCACGACCCGTAAACTCAGCAGTGAAGAGCGTAGCGCCATCGAAAGCTATCTGGAAACGCTCTCGCGTTTTCAGGATTCGCCGACGCCGACCGGCGCGATTAAGCCGCCAGTCCGGTTAACGCTGACGCCGCAAAGCGGCACCGTTTACTGTATCCGTCGGGCCATTACCCGCTACGGCCTCTCATCCGACGATCCCAACAAATGGCGCTATTACCTGGATTCGGTCGAAGTACATCTGCCGCCCTTCTGCGAGCAATACATCACTGACGATAATAGCGTCGAGCTTATCCGTACCGCGACGCTGCCGCTGGTTATCTCGTTAAACGGCCATTCGATTCAGGAACATGTGCATGAAGCCCGCGGCTACGTGCTGGAAGGCCCGGCGTCGGGCCTGGCGTCCATTCGCGGCGAAGAGAGCGAACAGATTGAGTTGCTGAATATTCGCCAGGAGACGCAGGAAGAGCACATGCTCGGACGCCCGGACGGGCTGCGCGAGGCGCTGCTAATTTGCGCCGCGTTTGTACTCTTTTTTCTCTGCCTCGTGACGCCGCCGATGATGCTGCCCTGGCTGGCGGGCGGCGCGATTTTGCTCCTGGGCGCGGGCCTGTGGGGGCTGTACGCGCCGCCGGCGAAAACGGCGCTGCGCGAAATCCACTGTCTGCGCGGCACGCCGAAACGCTGGGGGCTGTTTGGCGAAACCAATCAGGAACAGCTTAATAATATTTCGCTCGGCATTATCGACCTTATTTATCCGCCGCACTGGCAGCCGTTTATCGCGCATGATTTAGGCCAGAAAACGGATATCGATATCTATATGGACAGGCATGTAGTGCGCCAGGGGCGTTTCCTGTCGCTGCATGACGAAGTGAAACATTTCCCGCTCCAGCACTGGCTGCGCAGCGCGGTGATTGGCGCGGGCGCGCTGCTGGTGCTGCTGCTTCTGACCCTCTGGGTGCCGCTCGATATGCCGTTTAAGCTGACTCTCTCCTGGCTTAAAGGCGCGCAGACGGTCGAAGCGACCAGCGTCGCGCAGCTTGAAGAAGCGGGTTTGCGCGTTGGCGACACGCTGCGTATCAACGGCACGGGCATGTGCAATATTCATTTGCCGGGGCGTTACACCACGCGTCAGAACTACCCGTTTATGCCGTTCGACTGCTCGCAAATTCTCTGGAATAACGCAAGCCCCCTGCCCCTGCCGGAATCCGATACCGTAACCAAAGCGACAGCGCTGGCAGACGCGGTAAACCGCCAGCTGCATCCGCAGGAAGGCGACACCAAAATCAACCCGCAGCTGGCGTCGGCGATTCAGAAATCGGGCATGGTGCTGCTGGATGATTTCGCGGAGATCGTGCTGAAAACCGAAGCGCTGTGTACGGGCGAGGAAGAGTGCGTGAGACTGAAAAACGCGCTGGTGAACCTCGGCAATACCAAAGACTGGCCGTCGCTCGTCAAACGCGCCAGCGAAGGCAAACTCGACGGCATCAACGTGCTGCTGCGCCCGGTCAGCGCTGAATCGCTCGATAATCTGGTGATTGCGTCAACCGCGCCGTTCTTCGTGCGTGAAACCAGCCGCGCCGCGCAGTCGCTCAATAGTCCTCCGCCGGGCGGCTTTATGATTATCAGCGACGAGGGCAAAGATATGGTGAACCAGCCGCTGCCGCCGACATCGCTGTATGATTTCCCGCCGCAGGAGCAGTGGAAAGAGTTTCAGCGGCTGGCAGGTATGCTGATGCAGACGCCGTTCCACGCCGAAGGCGTGGTGACCAGCCTGCGCACCGACGCCAACGGCACCCAGCATGTCACGCTCAGCAGTATTCCGGACAGCGCCGGGCTGTGGCGCTATTTCGGCACCACGCTCCTGATGCTGGTGATGCTCATCTGCGCGCTGTATAACGGCGTCGTCGCGCTGCGCCGCTGGCAGCGCAGCCGCACCCGCATTGAAGAAATCCAGCGCTACTACGAAAACTGCTTCAACCCGCAGCTGGTCCCCTCCGCGGATATTCGCCCCCTGTTCTGATAATCCGGCGGCGACAGGTTTATGGTAATCTGTCGCCCCTTTTTCCTCAGGCGGGAGTTCCCATGACTATTGATATCGCCTGGCAGGAGGTCGATACCGTTCTGCTGGACATGGACGGCACGCTGCTCGATCTGGCGTTCGACACTTTCTTCTGGCAGAAACTGGTGCCCGAAACGCTAAGCCAGCAGCGCGGCATCTCGCTGGATGACGCCCACAATCATATCCGTGCCGAATATCACGCCGTGCAGCATACGCTAAACTGGTACTGTCTGGATTACTGGAGCGAGCGCCTGGGGCTCGATATCTGCGCCATGACGACCGAGCAAGGGCCGCGCGCGCTGATACGTGAAGATACCGTGCCGTTTCTCGACGCGCTGAAAGCCTGCGGCAAGCGGCGCATTTTGCTGACCAACGCGCATCCGCATAATCTGGCGGTCAAGCTTGAGCATACCGGGCTTGCTCAGCACCTTGATTTATTACTTTCCACCCACACATTTGGTTATCCAAAAGAGGATCAGCGGTTATGGCAGGCCGTTGCCCGGCACACCGGCCTTGATAAGTCGCGCACGCTGTTTATCGACGACAGCGAGCCGATTCTCGATGCCGCCGCGCGGTTTGGTATTCGCTACTGCCTTGGCGTCACCAATCCCGATTCAGGCGTTGCGGATAAAAGCTATCAGCGCCACCCGGCGCTTGGCGATTACCGGCGTCTGATCCCCTCGCTGCAAACCGAGGAGTCGTGATGAAAGAGAAATCCACCGAGGGGGTTCGCCTGGACAAATGGCTCTGGGCGGCGCGCTTCTATAAAACCCGCACGCTGGCCCGCGAGATGATCGAAGGCGGCAAGGTGCACTACAACGGGCAACGGACCAGACCGAGTAAAATTATCGAACCGAACGCGGTGTTAACGCTGCGCCAGGGAAACGATGAACGCACGCTGGTGGTAAAAGGCATTACCGATCAGCGACGACCGGCAAGCGAAGCGGTACTGCTGTACGAAGAGACGGCAGAAAGTATCGAAAAGCGCGAAAAACTCGCGCTGGCGCGTAAACTCAACGCCCTTTCCATGCCGCATCCGGATCGCCGCCCGGACAAAAAAGAGCGCCGCGATCTGATCAAATTTAAATTTGGCGACAGCGAATAACCGTCACGCCAGGAGAGAGAATAATGGCTCAACACGACCAACTACACCGCTATCTTTTTGAAAATTATGCCGTGCGCGGCGAACTGGTGACGGTTTCAGAAACCTGGAAACAGATCCTTGAAAACCATGACTACCCGATGCCGGTTAAAACCCTGCTCGGCGAGCTGCTGGTCGCCACCAGCCTGCTGACCGCGACGCTGAAATTCGCGGGCGATATCACCGTTCAGTTGCAGGGCGACGGCCCGATGACGCTCGCCGTGATTAACGGCAACAACCGCCAGCAGATGCGCGGCGTCGCGCGCGTGCAGGGCGATGTTCCGGCGGACGCCGACCTGAAAACGCTGGTCGGCAACGGCTATCTGGTCATCACCATTACGCCGGAAGAAGGCGAGCGCTATCAGGGTGTCGTCGGTCTGGAAGGCGATACCCTGGCCGCGTGCCTGGAAGATTACTTCATGCGTTCAGAGCAGCTGCCGACCCGCCTGTTTATCCGTACTGGCGAAGCGCAGGGCCAGCCTGCCGCAGGCGGTATGCTGTTGCAGGTGCTGCCGGCGCAGGACGCCCAGACGGAAGACTTCAATCATCTGGCGACGCTGACCGAAACCATCAAGGCGGACGAGCTGTTTACGCTGCCCGCCAACGATGTGCTGTGGCGTCTCTACCACGAAGAAGAAGTGACCGTTTACGATCCGCAGGCGGTGGAGTTCAAATGCACCTGCTCGCGCGAGCGCTGCGCCGATGCGCTCCGCACGCTGCCGGATGAAGAAATCGCACAGATCCTGGAAGAAGATGGCGAAGTGGATATGCATTGCGACTACTGCGGCACCCACTATGTGTTCGACGCGATGGATATCGCCGGGATCCGCAAAAACGCCTCCCCGGCCGATCCGCAGGTACACTAAGGCCTGCTGACGCTCCCCGCCGCCCGGCGGGAAGCGTTTTTTTACGCTTACTGATAGTTGATCGGAATTCTTACCCCGCCGATTTCCACATCCTGCCAGGTTTTCTCTTTTCCTTTGATCTGATTTTCGCGCAGCGCCTTGTCGAATTTCTCGCGCGTCAGACTGCCGGGAACCTCCTGGCTCCATCCTGCCTGCCGCCACTGGCCGTTCTCGCGCATCGTGACGCTACAGCTTCGCGTGTCGCTGTTGCACAGCAGCACTTCATTTTGCCCGTCATGGTTCAAATCGAGCGCCGCCACAACGCAGCTGCCCTTCTCATATAAACAGCCGCGCACGCTGTAGGTGTCTTCTTTACGCACCCACTGCCACCAGCTCTCCGCAGGGGCCTGCGCGCCGGCGGCAAGCGTAATGGCGTCGCGAAGGTCGTCGTCAGCCACGGTCGAATCGCTGTCCAGCAGATCGCGCAGCGCCTGGCGATTCTCTTTATCGGCCATAAAAGCCGGGTTATTGCGAAGTTCATTCAGCGCCGCCTGACCGCGCCGTCCGGCGTGTTGCAGCATATAGAGGCTCATCAGGTCGGCCTTGCGCGCCCCGCTCTCATAGCGCGCCATCTGGCTCTCCACGCTGATGCGCCACGGGTCGAGCACCGGCGAATGGCTTAAGACCAGCAGCGCGAGTGAGAACAGCATGACGACCCGACCGCCGCGATCGCTGGCTGGCTCACCGCTCTTCATTCGCCTTACCGTCTGTAACGTGGCGCACACCGCCCAGCACAGCACCGTCGCTGTGATAAGCGCCGCGTAAACGCGCCACGGCGTCCAGCCATATTGCTGAACGCGCAGCCACAGCGACCACCCGGCCAGCGCCGAAAAGAGCGGGGTCGCGATAAGCCCGACCGTGTTCAGCAGCCGCAGCGCCTTGTGCGGCGGCGGCGCGCTGCGCCAGGGCGCGCAGGCCAGACTGGAAAGCGACAGCAAAACCAGCGCCAGCGTATTCAGCAACGCGTTGCAGGAGGTGCGCGCCGCAAGACCGCTCAGGCCAACAAACGGCAGCGTCGCAAGAAACAGCAGCGCGATAAGCGCGGCGAGCGGCAGCAGGCCGGACGCCACCAGCGTCAGAAAACGCATCAGCGCCTCGGTGATGCGCGTCTGGCTGCGGCACAGCAGCAAGCACACCGCGCCGGAAACCGTCGCCATGACATAAACAAAGAGCGGCGTGTCGAAAAACAGAATGTCAAAGAAGCGGATATCCACCGCGTTAAAGAGTTTCGCCCACAGCAGCAGCACGCCCCAGAACACACCGGCGAGCGCCAGCGCCAGCAGCAGCGCGACGCCGTTATTCCACAGCGCCAGACGGCGTGAAACGGGCGCGCCGGACGCAGTGCCTCGCTGAACCCAGGGCAGCGCCATAAAGAGCGTGACCGCCAGATGAAAATACCAGGTCGCTATCATCTCGCCCGCGTCCAGCTCATCGACGCCCGTAACAGACCAGCGCATCCAGCCCGACATCACGCCCACCAGCGCCAGCAGCGCGCCCGTCATTAACCAGAAACGCGGCGCGCGCAGGCGGGTCGCCGCCAGCGCCACGCTTGCGCACAGCGTGACGGCCAGCGAGTGCAGCACCAGCGCCGAGCCCTGGCTCATCGCCAGCAGGCTGTGCGGGCCGGTTAAAAACATCAACAAACCGCAGAGCGCGGCAATCATCACAATGCCCCAGCGCGTCGCGGGCGCCAAGGGATGAAGTTCAGACATGACGATAATCCTTTAAAAACGCATTCACGCGGTGAAGATAACCCGCCTGCGTGAAGTGAGCGTGAAGTGGGAAAAGACGCGTTTCGCAGGCCAGAGCCTGACGCGTATCCGCAAAAGTCCGTTTATCCTGTGCGATCCCCCGCCGGTTTTGGTTTTCACATAAAAGATAATTTTCTTCAGGAAAGCGCTTACAGTCACAAAGTGCGGGTTTAGCGGGGGGCTTTTATAACATATTCGGAACAATTAACGCGTACACAGATAAAATATTGCCATACTCTGAGTCCCGTCGTGACCGGTCTCACAGAATTTTCCACTATGGCGCGCCTGGCGACCCATCAGTAACGTAAATCTATGAAGCCTGTCGCGGTTAACGTCCCCGGAATGACCCTACACTTTCAGATAGTATAAATTGGCTAAGGAGCAGTGACATGCGAGTTACAGGCATAACCCCGCAGGATCTCAAGGCTTACGGTATCAACGACGTCCAGGAGGTGGTTTATAACCCCGATTACGACACCCTTTATCGCGAAGAGCTTGACCCGTCGCTTGAGGGTTACGAGCGCGGGGTGCTGACAGATCTGGGTGCGGTCGCCGTCGACACGGGCATTTTTACCGGCCGTTCGCCGAAGGATAAATACATCGTTCGCGACGACACCACGCGCGATACGCTGTGGTGGTCCGATAACGGCAAAGGCAAAAACGACAACAAACCGCTGACGCCGGAAACCTGGCAGCATCTGAAAGGCCTGGTGACGAAGCAGCTCTCCGGTAAACGTCTTTTCATCATCGACGCCTTTTGCGGCGCTAACCCGGACAGCCGCCTGGCGGTGCGTTTTATTACCGAAGTGGCATGGCAGGCGCATTTCGTTAAAAACATGTTTATTCGCCCGTCCGGGGATGAGCTGGAGGGTTTCGAGCCCGATTTCATCGTGATGAACGGCGCGAAATGCACGAACCCGGACTGGCAGGCGCAGGGGCTGAACTCTGAGAACTTTGTAGCCTTTAACCTGACCGAACGGATGCAGCTGATTGGCGGCACCTGGTACGGCGGCGAAATGAAAAAAGGCATGTTCTCTATCATGAACTACCTGCTGCCGCTGAAAGGCATCGCCTCGATGCACTGCTCGGCGAACGTCGGCGAAAAAGGCGATGTGGCGGTGTTCTTCGGCCTCTCCGGCACCGGCAAAACGACGCTTTCCACCGATCCGAAACGCCGCCTTATCGGCGATGACGAGCACGGCTGGGACGATGACGGCGTGTTTAACTTCGAAGGCGGCTGCTATGCCAAAACCATTCGCCTCTCTGAAGAAGCCGAGCCGGATATCTATCACGCCATTCGCCGCGACGCGCTGCTGGAAAACGTGACCGTGCGCGACGACGGCAGCATCGATTTCGACGACGCCTCTAAAACCGAAAACACCCGCGTCTCCTACCCGATTTATCACATCGACAACATTGTGAAGCCGGTATCGAAGGCGGGCCACGCGACCAAAGTGATCTTCCTGACCGCCGATGCGTTCGGCGTTCTGCCGCCAGTATCGCGCCTGACGGCCAGCCAGACGCAGTATCACTTCCTCTCCGGCTTTACGGCGAAACTCGCGGGCACCGAGCGCGGCGTGACCGAGCCGACGCCGACATTCTCCGCCTGTTTCGGCGCGGCGTTCCTGATGCTTCACCCGACGCAGTACTCCGAAGTGCTGGTAAAACGCATGCAGGCGGCGGGCGCGCAGGCGTATCTGGTCAATACCGGCTGGAACGGCACCGGCAAACGCATCTCCATCAAGGACACGCGCGCGATTATCGACGCCATCCTGAACGGTTCGCTGGACGATGCGGAAACCTTTACGCTGCCGCTGTTTAATCTGGCCATCCCGACCAGCCTGCCGGGCGTCGATGAGCGCATTCTCGACCCGCGAAACACCTATGCTTCGCCGGAACAGTGGCAGGAAAAAGCGCAGCAGCTGGCGCAGCTGTTTATCAGCAACTTTGAGAAATATACCGACACGCCTGCCGGCGCCGCGCTGGTGAGCGCAGGCCCGCAACGCTAACGGGTTGAAGGTAAAAACGGCTCCGTAAAGGAGCCGTTTTTTTATGGCGTGATGCAATCAGCAAAGGTTAGCTGGTTTTGATAACCGTCGTGCCTACCGGTACCGGAAGCCAGGCGCGGATACGTAACCCGCCGCGCTCGCTCTTGCCGATATCCAGCAGCCCGTGGTGGTTGTCGATAATGCGCTGCACAATCGCCAGCCCCAGCCCGGTGCCGCTGGTGCTGCGCGCGCTGTCGCCGCGCACAAACGGTTGCAGCAGGTGTTTGAGCTGGGCAGGTTCAATGCCCGGCCCGTCATCTTCCACCTGGAACCAGGCGCGGTTGAGTTCCGTGCCGCTACTCACTTTGATCCAGCCGTTGCCGTAACGCGCGGCGTTGACCACCATATTCGCCACGGCGCGCTTGATGGACAGCGGATGAATGCGCAGCGGGATCTCGCCGCTTTGCAGCGCCGTTTCTATCTCGCGCTCATAGCCGCTTTCCGAGGCGATCACCTCGCCCAGCACCGCGTTAAGATCGGCGGTTTCCAGCGGCATCTCCTGCCCGGTACGCAGGTAGTCGATAAACTGCTCGATGATGTCGTTGCACTCTTCAATATCTTTATTGATAGATTCGGCCAGGTAGCCGTCGCCTTCGCTCATCATCTCGGTGGCCAGACGAATACGGGTCAGCGGCGTGCGTAAATCATGGCTCACGCCCGCCATCAGCAGCGTGCGGTCGTCCGCCAGTTGCTTCACGCCTGCCGCCATATGGTTAAACGCGCGGGTCACCGATCGCACTTCGGAAGCGCCATATTCGCGCAGCGGCGGCGGAATAATGCCTTTACCCACCTGCAGCGCGGCGTGCTCCAGCTCCACCAGCGGCCGGTTCTGGATGCGGATAAACAGCCAGGCGCCGCCAATCGCCAGCAGCATAATCGCCAGCGTATAGCGGAACAGCGGCGAGAAATCGCCCTGATGGATTTCAGTGAGCGGCACGCGCACCCAGATGTTGGGCGACAGCCAGGTTTTCAGCCACACCACTGGCGAGCTTTTATTGACCTCGACGCGCACTTCCGTCGGGCCGCCAAGCTGCTGCGCCATCTGCTGGCTTAAAAACTCATAATGCTGCGCCCAGCGCAAACCCGCCTCTTCCGCCGCCTCGTTGGCATAGAGCGAAATCCCCAGCTCACGGTAAATCTCGCGACGAAACGCCGGCGGCACCACCAGCTGCGTCCCGTCCTCCAGTTGCAGTTTATCGGTCATCAGCATACGCACTTCGTAGGCCAGGACTTTATTAAACTGCTGGAGGCTCGGCAGGATGGCGAAGTTAAGCACCACCAGGTATGTCGTCACCAGGCTTGCGAACAGCAGGGTGACGATGAGAAGCAGCGTGCGGGCGAAAGAACTGCGAGGCGAGAAGCGCAGCTTCCTCATGCTTTAGCGCCGTCCGGCACAAAGACGTAGCCCAGGCCCCAGACGGTCTGGATATAGCGCGGATGCGCCGGATCTTCTTCCACCATGCGGCGCAGGCGGGAGATCTGCACGTCGATAGAGCGCTCCATCGCGGAGTATTCACGGCCGCGCGCCAGGTTCATCAGCTTATCGCGCGACAGTGGCTCGCGCGGGTGGCTGACCAGCGCTTTCAGCACGGCGAATTCCCCGCTGGTGAGCGGCATCGGCTCATCTTCGCGGAACATCTCGCGTGTGCCGAGGTTTAGTTTGAATTTCCCGAAGGCGATAACCGCCTCTTCCTGCGACGGCGCGCCCGGCAGCTCGTTGGCCTGACGGCGCAGTACGGCGCGGATGCGAGCGAGCAGCTCACGCGGGTTGAACGGTTTAGGGATGTAGTCGTCGGCGCCGATTTCCAGCCCCACGATACGATCGACCTCTTCGCCTTTCGCGGTGACCATGATGATCGGCATCGGGTTGCTCTGGCTACGCAGACGGCGGCAAATCGAGAGGCCGTCTTCGCCAGGAAGCATCAGATCAAGCACCATCAGGTGGAAGGACTCGCGGGTCAGCAGGCGGTCCATCTGTTCGGCGTTTGCCACGCTGCGCACCTGGAAGCCCTGCTCGGTGAGGTAACGCTCAAGCAGCGCGCGCAGGCGCATATCGTCATCCACCACCAGAATCTTGTAATTTTCTTGCATTGTGTTTACTCCCAAAGGCTCAAACAGTTGTAACGCCATTCTAAAAAAGTGTGCGTCAGCCGGTGAGTTAAATCTGGTATATATTGTAGTCGAAATTGTTACAAAGCATATTTAACAGCAGCTTATCTTCACTTTCGATCACAAAACCGCCGAGTCTCTAAAGGGCGATATCACGACGCTGCCGACCTTAGGCTTCATCATAAACGAACTGGCGCATTTCGTATGCCGGCCGCGCTTTATCAGGCCCGTGAGTCAGGCTCGCTTTCGCGCGCCTGGCGCTTCACATTCGCCACCGCGCCCGCTAAGGTACGGACGTTAAAATTGTCAGCGAAGGCCAGCCGATGAAAACGCCGTTAATTACCCGCGAAGGTTACGAAAAACTCAAAAAAGAGCTCGACTATCTGTGGCGCGAGGAGCGGCCCGAAGTCACCAAAAAAGTGACCTGGGCGGCAAGCCTTGGCGATCGCAGCGAAAACGCCGATTACCAGTACAACAAAAAGCGCCTGCGCGAAATCGACCGCCGCGTGCGCTATCTCACCAAATGCCTTGAGAACCTGAAAATCGTCGATTACTCGCCGCAGCAGGAAGGCAAAGTCTTTTTCGGCGCCTGGGTTGAGGTGGAAAACGACGACGGCGACGTGAAGCGTTTTCGTATCGTCGGCTATGACGAGATTTTCGGGCGCAAAGATTACATCTCCATCGACTCCCCTATGGCCCGCGCGCTGCTCAAAAAAGAGAAAGGCGACGTGGCGACCGTCCAGACGCCGGGCGGCGAGGCCACCTGGTATGTGAACACCATTGAGTATGTGAAGTAACCCTTTGCGGATAGCTCCGAAACCCGCCACGGGCGCGGCTACGGCTGGCATTTTTACCCTTCAGTCCGTATAACTGTGCCCTGACTTTTTGTACATAACAGATGATATTGCCATGATGAATGATTCGCTCAGTCGTATTATCGCCAGTGAGCTTCAGGCCAGGGCTGAACAGGTAGACGCTGCCATTCGCCTGCTTGATGAAGGGAACACCGTGCCGTTTATCGCACGCTACCGTAAGGAGGTCACCGGCGGTCTGGACGACACCCAGTTGCGCCAGTTGGAGACGCGTCTGGGTTATCTGCGCGAACTCGAAGAGCGTCGTGCGGCTATCCTCAAATCGATCGCCGATCAGGGCAAACTGACCGAGGAACTTCAGGCGGCCATTACCGGCACCCAGAGCAAAACCGAGCTTGAAGACCTTTACCTGCCTTACAAGCCGAAGCGCCGCACCCGCGGGCAGATAGCGATTGAAGCGGGCCTTGAGCCGCTCGCCGACCTGCTGTGGAACGAGCCGTCCCACGACCCGGAGGCGGAAGCCGCAAAATTTATTAACGCCGATAACGGCGTGGCCGACACCAAAGCCGCGCTCGACGGCGCGCGTTATATCCTGATGGAGCGCTTTGCCGAAGACGCGGCGCTGCTCGCCAAAGTGCGCGATTATCTGTGGAAAAACGCGCATCTGGTTTCTACCGTGGTGCCAGGCAAAGAGGAAGAAGGCGCGAAATTCCGCGACTACTTCGCCCACCACGAACCGATCGCCACGGTGCCGTCGCACCGCGCGCTGGCGATGTTCCGCGGGCGCAACGAGGGCGTATTGCAGCTTTCGCTGAACGCCGACCCGCAGTTCGACGAGCCGCCGCGCGAAAGCTACTGCGAGCAGATTATTACCGATCACCTCGGCCTGCGCCTGAATAACGCCCCGGCCGACAGCTGGCGTAAAGGCGTGGTGAGCTGGACCTGGCGTATCAAAGTGTTGATGCATCTGGAAACCGAGCTGATGAGCACGCTGCGTGAGCGCGCCGAAGACGAGGCGATTAACGTATTCGCCCGTAACCTGCATGACCTGCTGATGGCCGCGCCTGCCGGGCTGCGCGCCACGATGGGTCTCGATCCGGGCCTGCGTACCGGCGTAAAAGTGGCGGTGGTTGACGCCACCGGCAAGCTGGTCGCGACCGATACCGTCTATCCGCATACCGGCCAGGCGGCGAAAGCGGCGGTCGTTATCGCCGCGCTGTGCGAAAAACACAATGTGGAACTGGTGGCTATCGGCAACGGCACCGCCTCGCGCGAAACCGAACGTTTCTTCCTCGACGTCCAGAAGCAGTTCCCGAAAGTCACCGCGCAGAAAGTGATTGTCAGCGAAGCGGGCGCGTCGGTGTACTCCGCCTCTGAGCTGGCGGCGCAGGAGTTCCCGGATCTTGATGTGTCGCTGCGCGGCGCGGTCTCTATCGCCCGTCGTCTGCAGGATCCGCTGGCGGAACTGGTGAAAATCGACCCGAAATCCATCGGCGTGGGCCAGTATCAGCATGACGTCAGTCAGAGCCAGCTGGCGCGTAAACTCGATGCGGTGGTGGAAGACTGCGTGAACGCCGTGGGCGTCGATCTCAACACCGCCTCGGTGCCCCTGCTGACCCGCGTGGCGGGCCTGACGCGTATGATGGCGCAGAACATTGTGTCCTGGCGCGACGAGAACGGCCAGTTCCGCAACCGCCAGCAGTTGCTGAAAGTGAGCCGCCTGGGGCCGAAAGCGTTTGAGCAGTGCGCGGGCTTCCTGCGTATTAACCACGGCGATAACCCGCTCGACGCCTCGACCGTTCACCCGGAAGCCTACCCGGTGGTGGAGCGCATTCTGGCGGCGACGGAGCAGTCGCTGCGTGATCTGATGGGCAACAGCAGCGCGCTGCGTAACGTGAAGGCGGTGGATTTTACCGACGAGCGTTTCGGCGTGCCGACCGTGACCGACATTATCAAAGAACTGGAAAAACCGGGCCGCGACCCGCGTCCGGAATTCAAAACCGCCCAGTTCGCCGAAGGCGTGGAGACGATGAACGATCTGCAGCCGGGCATGGTGCTGGAAGGCGCGGTGACCAACGTGACCAATTTCGGCGCGTTTGTGGATATCGGCGTGCATCAGGATGGTCTGGTGCATATCTCCTCGCTCTCCGACAAATTCGTCGAGGATCCGCACACCGTGGTGAAAGCGGGCGATATCGTGAAGGTGAAGGTGCTGGAAGTCGATTTGCCGCGTAAGCGTATCGCGCTGACCATGCGTCTCGACGAGCAACCCGGCGAAGGCAACGCGCGGCGCGGCGGCGGCAACAGCCGCGAGCCGCAGAAGCGTCCGGCGCAGAATGCCCGCAAGCCGGCGCGCGACAGCGGCGCAGGCGGCAACAGCGCGATGAGCGACGCGCTCGCCGCCGCGTTCGGTAAAAAGCGTTAAGCCGCAGCACAACACATAAGGCCGGGAAACCGGCCTTTTTTATTATTTTTGGATGGTGCCATTGGCGGGCGCGCTGCGCTTACCCGCCCTACATTTTGACAGGCATTTTTATTCCGTAGGGTGGGTAAGCGCAGCGCGCCCGCCTTTCATTCCTTACCCAAGCCACCATTTCTTATTTAAAAATCCACACTCAGAAATAAAATCAAATATGAACGCGGTTACATTTTTCATTTAAATAACAACCAGAACAAATAAATAACACTCATAAAAGGTGTCACAATAATCTGTTGCCGCTTTTAATTTTAATTAAATGAAAAATAAAGAATAAATAATTTTACCATGTCTGTGGAAAACGCTGGTGACCGCGTTTTTTTGCGCCAGAACAAATAAACCTCCGAAAGTCCCGTTACGCTGCATTATTGCATTGAAGATAAAAACCATTCTCATTACCATCTTAATCAGATAAACAACCCTTTCCCGCGCAATAATCGGCTCCTGGCCGTTGTATCGCTACGACTCACCGCCGCTGAGCGCATTCGGAATAAGCAGGTCCTATGCAATTCACACCTAACAGCAGCTGGAAAATCACGGGTTTCGCCCGGGAAATCAGCCCGGCCTACCGCCAGAAGTTACTGTCGCTCGGCATGCTGCCGGGTTCATCGTTTGAGGTAAAACGCGTGGCTCCGCTGGGCGACCCGATTCATATTGAAACCCGACGCGTAAGCCTGGTGCTGCGAAAAAAAGATCTGGCGCTTTTGCAGGTTGAAGCGACCCGCTGACCTCTTTCTGTGTTGAGTTAACGCAAATGAAAAAATTAACCATCGGCTTAATCGGCAATCCGAACTCCGGCAAAACCACGCTGTTTAACCAGCTCACCGGCGCGCGGCAGCGCGTGGGCAACTGGGCGGGCGTGACGGTAGAGCGTAAAGAGGGCAACTTCGCGACGACCGATCACCAGGTGACGCTGGTCGATCTGCCTGGCACCTACTCTCTGACTACGATTTCCTCGCAAACCTCGCTTGATGAACAGATCGCCTGCCACTACATCCTCAGCGGCGATGCGGACATGCTGATAAACGTGGTGGACGCCTCCAACCTTGAGCGCAACCTCTACCTGACGCTGCAACTGCTGGAGCTCGGCATTCCGTGCGTGGTCGCGCTCAACATGCTGGATATCGCCGATAAACAAAACATCCGTATTGATATCGACGCGCTGGCAAGCCGCCTCGGCTGCCCGGTGGTGCCGCTGGTTTCTACCCGCGCCCGCGGCATCGACAGCCTGAAGCTCGCCATTGACCGCCACAAACGTAATCAGACGATTGAGCGCGTCCATTACCCGGCGCCGCTTTCTGAGGCAGCAGAGACGCTGGCAGCGGCGATGCCCGGCGATCTCTCCGCCCAGCAGCGCCGCTGGCTCGGGCTGCAAATGCTCGAAGGCGATATCTACAGCCACAGCGTGGCGGGCGATGCCGCCGCGCGGCTCCCGCACATTCAGGCACAGCTTGAAAGCCAGCTTGACGATCCGGCGCTGCATATCGTTGACGCCCGCTATCAGAGCATTTCGACGATTTGCGACGCCGTCAGCAACAGCCTCACCGCCGAGCCGCACCGCCTCACGGCCGCGCTGGATAACATTATTCTCAACCGTTTTCTGGGCCTGCCGGTCTTTCTCGGCGTGATGTACCTGATGTTCCTGCTCGCCATTAACATCGGCGGCGCGTTGCAGCCGATTTTCGACGCGGGCTCCGTGGCGATTTTCATTCACGGGCTGCAATGGGTCGGCTATACCCTGCATTTCCCCACCTGGCTGACGCTGTTCCTCGCCCAGGGGATTGGCGGCGGCATCAACACCGTGCTGCCGCTTGTGCCGCAAATCGGCATGATGTATCTGTTCCTGTCGTTTCTTGAAGATTCCGGTTATATGGCCCGCGCGGCGTTTGTGATGGATCGCCTGATGCAGGCGCTGGGCCTGCCGGGTAAATCGTTCGTTCCGCTGATTGTGGGCTTTGGCTGCAACGTGCCGTCGGTGATGGGCGCCCGCACGCTGGATGCGCCGCGCGAACGACTGATGACGATTATGATGGCGCCGTTTATGTCCTGCGGCGCGCGGCTGGCGATTTTCGCGGTATTCGCCGCCGCCTTTTTTGGCCAGCAGGGCGCGCTGGTGGTCTTTTCGCTCTATCTGCTCGGCATCGTGATGGCCATTCTGACCGGCCTGATGCTGAAGTTTACGATCATGCGCGGCGAAGCCACGCCCTTTGTGATGGAGCTGCCGGTCTATCACGTACCGCACCTGAAAAGCCTGCTGCTGCAAACCTGGCAGCGCCTGAAAGGCTTTGTGCTGCGCGCCGGGAAAGTCATCGTCGTTGTCAGTGTGTTCATTGGCGCGCTGAACAGCTTTTCGTTCAGCGGCAAGACCGTGGATAACATTAACGACTCCGCGCTGGCCTCCGTCAGCCGCGTACTGACGCCGCTGTTAAAACCGATCGGCGTACAGGAAGACAACTGGCAGGCCACCGTCGGGTTATTCACCGGCGCGATGGCGAAAGAAGTGGTGGTCGGCACGCTGAACACGCTTTATACCGCCGAAAACATCCATGAAGCCCCGTTCGACGCCGCGAGCTTTAGCCTGAAGGACGAGCTGACCGGCGCGCTGGCGGAAACCTGGCAGAGCCTGAAAGACACCTTTAGCCTTAGCGTACTGGCGAACCCCATCGAAGCGAGCAAAGGCGATGGCGAGATGGCGACCGGGGCGATGGGCGTGATGAGCGCGAAATTCGGCAGCGAAGCCGCCGCCTACAGCTATCTGGTGTTCGTGCTGCTCTATATCCCCTGCATCTCGGTGATGGGCGCTATCGCCCGCGAATCGAGCCGCGGCTGGATGGGCTTTTCGATTCTCTGGGGGCTGAATATCGCGTATTCGCTGGCGACGATGTTCTACCAGGGCGCGACCTTCCAGGCGCATCCGCTCTATAGCCTTACGGCGATGCTGGCCGTCGTGCTGTTTAACATTGGGTTGCTCACCGCGCTGCGTCGGGCGCGTAGCCGGGTGGATGTGAGCCTGCTGGCGCCGCGACGCGAAGCGCGCTGCTGTGAAACCACCGCCGGGGAGTGTCACTGATGGCCACGCTGATTGAGGTGCGGGATCTGCTGGCGCTCTCGGGAAGAATGGAGGCGCAGCGTATCAGCGAACAGCTCGCGACGCCGCTGCCGCTGGTCAACGCGATGCTCAGTCGCCTGGAAGCGATGGGGAAAGCGGAACGTCAGGAGGAGTGGCTGTCGGGCTGCCTGAGCGGCAGCTGTCGCCACTGCCCGGAAGGCAAGGCGTGCCGTAAAGAGGTGTGGCAGTTGCGATAACAGACAGGGCGGGCATAATGCCCGCCCTTTTTCTTCGTGCTACACGTCTTATTTATAAACATCCGCCGTGGCGTGAATGTCTTTACCGGTTTTCTCGCCGCTGGTGATGACATAATATTTGCCACCCATTTCATCGGCTTTCTTAATCAGTTCTTCTTTCGCGTCCATCGGCGCGGTGCCTTTGTCAGAGACAATGGTGCCGATTTTGGTGAGATTCATCTCTTTGACTTTATCTTTCTGCAGCTCCTGCGCCGCCATCGCGCCAAAAGAGAGCGAACCCACAATCACAGACAACAGCATACCGGTGCGTAATTTCATAGTAATGACTCCCTGCTCAGATGATGTGAAGGGCGGGATAAAAACGCCCGATAACAATGACATCTAAAGTATGGCGCGCTTTCAGGGGTTTGCCAGGCGAGCCTTCAGCGCCAGCAGCGCATCGCAGAATTCGCGCGGGTGGGAGATGAACGGCGCGTGGGCGGCTTTCTCAAAGATCTGCGATTCGCTGTCAGGGAAGCGTGCATCAAGCAGCGCGGCGACCTTGCGCGGCACCAGCCCGTCGAGACGGCCATAGAGGCGTAAAAACGGCCCCTGCCAGGCGGTGAGCGCCTCGCGCAGATCGGCGGTTTTCAGGATCTCCAGCCCGCCGTTTAATACCTCAGCACCAGGCATCGGCTGCGCCAGTACGATGGATTTCAGGACGCGCGCGTCCTGGCGCGCCGTCTCGGTGCCGAGCGTTTGCAGCGCGAGAAAACGCTCAACCGTACGCTGAAAATCCTCGCTCAGCTGACGCTGAAAACCGCTTAAGACTTCCGGCTTGATGCCGGGCCAGTCGTCGCCCGCCTGAAAACAGGGCGACGAGGCGACCGTCACCAGCGCGTCAACGCGGGACGGTTCATTGAGCGCCACCTGACTTGCCACCAGCCCGCCGAGGCTCCAGCCAAGCCAGATGGCGCGTTCAGGCGCGCGGCTCGCCACCAGGCGCGCCATCTCGTCAAGGGTCAGCGCGCCGTAGCCCTGGCTGCGCCCGTAGCCCGGCAGGTCCACCAGGTGCAGCGTAAAGTGCGAGCGTAATTCCTGCGAAATGCAACGCCACACTTCGGCGTTCAGCCCCCACCCGTGCAGCAGCACAAGATGACAATTTCCTTCGCCCGTGGTCTGCCACCAGATGTCATTCATCCGTTACTCTTCTCATGATTGATGTACAAGGAGGCCGTCATGCTAACAATACCAGGGATGTGTTGGCTATGCCGGATGCCGCTGCGCGTGGCCGGCTGGGGGATTTGTTCGCGCTGCCAGCGGCGGCGGCAGGTAGCGGTATGCCCGCAGTGCGGCCTGCCCGCCGCGCTTGAGACGCAGCCGTGCGGCCGCTGCCTGCAAAAACCGCCCGTCTGGCAGCGGCTGCTCGCCGCGAGCGACTACGCGCCGCCGGTCAGCGGACTGGTGCATCAGTTTAAATTTCACGGCCGCACCGCGCTTGCGTCCGCGCTCGCCCGCCTGTTGCTGTTAAAAATACTCGCCGCGAAACGCGCCGGCGCGCTTCCTGAAGCGGATCTTATCATCAGCGTGCCGCTGCACCGCGCGCGCGCCTGGCGACGCGGTTTTAACCAAAGCGCACTTATCGCCAGGGCGCTGTCACGCTGGCTTGGGATACGCTACGCGCCGGACGCGGTGGCGCGCATCAAAGCCGCCCCGCCCCAGCGGCAGCTCAACGCCCGCCAGCGGCGCAGCAACCTGAAGAACGCCTTCCGGGTTGAATTACCGGTGGCGGGTCTCCATATCGTTATTGTGGATGATGTCGTCACAACAGGGAGTACCGTTGCCCAAATCGCGCGCCTGCTTAAGCGCAACGGCGCGGCGACTGTCCAGGTATGGTGCCTGTGTCGAACCTTGTAGAGCCTCGATGATGGGCGTATTATAACCAACTAAAATAGTCAACTATTAGGCCATTGCTATGATCCGTATTTCCGATGCCGCCCAGGCACACTTTGCCAAGCTACTGGCAAGCCAGGAAGAAGGGACGCAGATCCGCGTATTCGTTATCAACCCAGGCACCCCGAACGCTGAATGCGGCGTGTCCTACTGCCCGCCCGACGCCGTGGAAGCTACGGATACCGCACTGAAGTTCGACCTGCTCACCGCCTATGTCGACGAACTGAGCGCGCCGTATCTGGAAGATGCGGAAATCGACTTTGTGACCGACCAGCTGGGCTCGCAGCTCACGCTGAAAGCGCCTAACGCGAAAATGCGTAAAGTGGCGGATGACGCGCCGCTGATGGAGCGCGTGGAGTATTTACTGCAGTCGCAGATCAACCCGCAGCTGGCGGGCCACGGCGGCCGCGTCACGCTGATGGAGATCACCGACGAAGGCTACGCCATTCTGCAATTCGGCGGCGGCTGCAACGGCTGCTCTATGGTGGACGTGACCCTGAAAGAGGGTATCGAGAAACAGCTGCTGAACGAGTTCCCGGAACTCAAAGGCGTGCGCGATCTCACCGAACACCAGCGCGGCGAGCACTCTTACTACTAAGCGCGAACGCCCGCCATTAAAAAAGCCCGCTTTAAGCGGGCTTTTTTTTCGCGTATGCTCGGAATAAAAAAACCCGCACAAGGCGGGTTCTTTTTTGCGTCGGTTTCACTGCTCAGGGCTGACCCGTCATCGCTGTCGGAAACCGCGCAGAGCGAGCGATTAGATAGCAGTTACGTTCGCAGCTGCCGGGCCTTTCGCGCCGCTTTCAACGGAGAAAGAGACCTTCTGGCCTTCTTCCAGGGTTTTGAAGCCGTTGTTCTGGATAGCGGAGAAGTGAACGAAAACGTCCTTGCTGCCGTTGTCCGGAGTGATGAAGCCAAAACCTTTTTCCGCGTTAAACCATTTTACTAAACCAGTCATTTTGTCAGACATGTTATCACCTTAAAAAATCATTGAGCCTTGCGGCGTTGCGTGGTCTGCATAACAGAATTTACTTAGCGCTTATGGAGGAGACTCAAAAAGAAGGGATATCTTGGGATAACACTTGAAATGAGAACTGCTTTACTAAACTGCTTTTCGACGGGTCTGTCTCGCAAACCGAGGAGTGCATTAACGCATGCTGGCTCCTGCAAAGCAAGCTTTTTATTGCGGGAGGCCAAAATAGTTGCCCCTGCGCCTTTTATGCAGCGCGCAGGGGCGAACGGTTACTTACGCTTTGCAGGCTTTACCGCCGAGGCGGCGCGGCGGCGCTTATCCAGATCTTTAATCAATCGGTTCACGGTGTCGTCGGCAAACATCGCCTCCAGCCCCACGGTGAGCTTGCGTCGCCAGTTTTGGTACTGAGCGCTGGTGCCCGGCACGTTGACCGGCTGCGCCATATCCAGCCAGTCTTCCGGCTGAAGACCGAGCAACGCGCTGTTGCTGTCGGCGATATAGCGCTGGAGCGCGCGGTTCAGCGTGGCGCCCATTTTCATGCGCGCGGCGTGGTGGCCTGCGCGTTTCGGCAGACAGCCATGTTGATGCAGGCTCTCCAGCAGCCCCTGTTTGGCCCGCTCGCGATCGGCATACAGCCCTTTTAACACCTCTTCGTCGGGATAAAGCCCCAGCGTTTTTCCGAGGGTTAAATCGCCGCTCTCCCAGTAACCGCGCAGCGTCGGCAGATCGTGCGTGGTCGCGACCGCCATCGCCTGCGATGTCCAGCGCTTCGGCGCGCGGAAGCGGCTACCGCCTTCGTTTTCGAAGTAGAGCACTTTGTACGAGTAGACGCCGCTGTCGCGCAGTTTGCCGACGATCTCCGCCGGGACGGTGCCGAGATCTTCGCCGATCACCATGCAGCGGTGGCGCTGGCTTTCAAGCGCGAGGATCGCCAGAAGATCGTCGACCGGATACTGCACGTAAGCGCCGTTATCCGCCGTTTCGCCATACGGGATCCACCACAGGCGCAGCAGCGACATGACATGGTCGATGCGCAGCGCGCCGCAGTTCGTCATATTGGCGCGCAGGAGTTCGATAAACGGCTCGTAGGCGCGCGCCTGCATTACGTGAGGATCCATTGGCGGCAGGCCCCAGTTCTGCCCGAGCGGCCCCAGAATATCCGGCGGCGCGCCGACCGACGCTTTCAGGCAGTACAGCTCGCGGTCGCACCAGGTTTCCGCGCCGCCTTCCGCCACGCCGACCGCCAGATCGCGATACAGGCCGATCGGCATATCGTATGACTGGCTGGTCTCCCAGCAGCGGGCGAACTGCTCGTACGCGAGCCATTGCAGCCAGAGGTAGAAATCGACCTCATCAGCGCGGTTTTTACAAAACGCCTGCACTTCCTGGCTGCTGGTGCTCTGATACGCTTTCGGCCAGGCCGGCCAGCCCCAGCGCATCGGATCCTCCTGCGCCTGCCAGGCGTGAATGGCGTCGAACGCCGCCTGCCAGTAGAGACTTTCGCCCGAGCGGGCCACGAAATCGCGAAACGCCACCACATCGTCATCATCCGGGCCGCGCGTGGAAAAGCGCGTCCAGGCCATTTTCAGCGCGGTGAGTTTCAGCATAGTCACGGTGGAGTAATCGACCCACTGCGACTCCCGGGCCGCTTTCAGCGCCTGCTGCGTGGATTTGAGCTTCCACCAGGCCTGCGCCTCCTCGCTACGCCTGAAATCCTCCACCGCGTTCACGTCGATATAGATAACGTTAAGCCAGCGGCGGGACGACGGGCTGTACGGGCTCGCGCTCTCCGGGTTCGCCGGATAGAGCGCGTGGATCGGGTTTAAACCGATAAACGCGCCGCCGCGCGGGCCCACTTCATTCAGCATCGCTTGCAGATCGCCGAAATCCCCGATGCCCCAGTTATTTTGCGAGCGCAGCGTATAAAGCTGGACGCACGCGCCCCAGAGTTTTTTACCCTCGCGCAGCGCCTGCGGCTCATAGCAGCGCTTCGGCGCGACGATAAGCCGGCAGTGCCAGCGATGATCGTCACGCGTGAGCGTCAGCGTATGATAACCCTCGTCAAGCTTTGCCGGCAGCGTCAGCGCCTCGCCGCCGCGCGCGTTGCCGCTAAACTGCTCGCCGGTTTCGCTGGTCAGCAGCCAGTGGTAGTCGCCGCGGCCCTGCGGCGTTAGCTGCATACGGCGGCTCTTCGCCACCACTTTCACCGGCGGCAGCGGCGATTTATCGGCCGCTTTCGGCGCGGCCTCAGGGTTCATCGCTTCCAGCAAACGCCGCTTGGTCTCAGCGCCAATCGCCTGCGGTTTGCCGTGCGCATTGATGTAGTTAGGGCTAATCCCCGCCGCAAGGGCGGAGGAGTCAAGGCGTTTGCTTTCCATGGCGGCTCCTTTAGCGTTTTGCCTGCCAGATACGTTGCTGATAATCCCGGATAGAGCGGTCAGAGCTGAACATGCCGCAGCGCGCGGTATTGAGGATAGCCGCGCGGGTCCAGGCTTCCTGGTCGCGGTAGAGCACATCCACCTGCTTCTGGGCTTCAACATAGGCGGAAAAGTCCGCCATCACCAGGTACGGATCGCCGCCCTGTTTGCCAAGGCTGTGCAGCATCAGATCGAAAGCGTGCTTGTCGCCGTCCGCGTAGACGCCTTTTTCCAGCTCTTTGAGCACCTCATCCAGCAGTTTGTCTTTTTTGCGCCATTTCACCGGGTCATACCCTTTGGCTTTCAGCGCTTTCACTTCTTCAACCGTGTGGCCGAAGATAAAGATGTTCTCTTCGCCCACCTGTTCGGCAATCTCAACGTTCGCGCCATCCAGCGTCCCGACGGTGAGCGCGCCGTTCAGCGCCAGCTTCATGTTGCCGGTGCCGGAGGCTTCTTTACCGGCAGTTGAGATCTGCTCGGAGATATCCGCCGCCGGGATCATCATCTCGGCGACCGAGACGTTGTAATCCGGCAGGAAGACCACTTTCAGCTTGTCGCCGACCCGCGGATCGTTATTCACCGCGTGCGCGACTTTGTTGATAGCGTAGATGATATTTTTCGCGAGGTAGTAACCCGGCGCGGCTTTTGCGCCAAACAGGAAGACGCGCGGCACGCGATCCGCCTTCGGGTTTTCGCGAATTTCTTTGTAGAGCGCCAGAATGTGCAGCAGGTTGAGATGCTGGCGTTTGTACTCATGCAGACGCTTGATCTGCACGTCAAACAACGCGTTCGGGTTGATTTCAATGCCGGTACGGGCATGGATATACGCCGCCAGACGCTGCTTGTTTTCCTGTTTGATAATGCGGTACGCCTTGCGGAATGCCGCGTCGTCGGCGTATTGCTCAAGCCCGGCCAGCGCGTCGAGATCGTTTATCCACTCTTTTTTCAGCGTCTTATCGATAAGCGCGGCCAGCGCCGGGTTGCACTGTTTGATCCAGCGGCGCGGCGTGATGCCGTTGGTCACGTTGTGGAATTTGTTCGGCCAGAGCTGATGGTATTCCGGGAACAGATCTTTGACGACCAGATCGGAGTGCAGCGCCGCCACGCCGTTCACCGCAAAGCCGCTCACTACGCAGAGATTCGCCATACGCACCTGGCCGTTGTGTACCACGGCGAGTTTCGCCCAGACCGCCTCATCGCCGGGCCAGGTTTTGGTCACCTGCTTTTTAAAGCGCGTATTGATCTCTTTGATAATCTGCATATGACGCGGCAGCAGCGTGCGGATCAGACGCTCGTCCCAGCACTCCAGCGCTTCCGGCATCAGAGTGTGGTTGGTATAGGCAAAAGTGCGGCTGGTGATCGCCCAGGCGTCATCCCAGCTCAGCTGATGTTCGTCGATAAGCACGCGCAGCAGTTCCGGGATGGCGATCGTCGGGTGCGTGTCGTTGAGCTGGATGACTTCGTGATCCGCCAGCTCGGCCAGTTTGCGGCCCGCCAGATGGTGGCGACGCAGAATATCCGCTACGGAACAGGCGCACTGGAAATATTGCTGCATCAGACGCAGCTTCTTGCCCGCCTGATGGTTGTCGTTCGGGTAGAGGACTTTGGTCAGTTTTTCCGCGTCGATGCCCTGCTGCTCGGCACGCAGGAAATCGCCGTCGTTGAATTTTGTCAGATCGAACGGATGGGCGTGCGTCGCCTGCCACAGACGCAGCGGCTGCGCCACGCTGTTCCGGTAACCCACGACCGGCAGATCCCATGCTTCGCCGGTAATGACGAACCCCGGCACCCAGCGCGCGGTTTTCCCCTCTTTGATGACTTTACCGCCGATGCCGACCTGCACATCCAGCGCCTCGTTATGGGTAAACCACGGGTAGCTGCGACGGTGCCAGTCGTCCGGCGCTTCCATCTGTTTGCCGTCGTCGAAAGACTGGCGGAACAGGCCGTACTGGTAGTTCAGGCCATAACCGGTCGCGGACTGCCCGACGGTCGCCATGGAATCCAGGAAGCAGGCCGCCAGACGCCCCAGACCGCCGTTGCCGAGCGCCGGATCGGTTTCCTGCTCCAGCAGATCGCCCAGATGGATGTTGTGGCTTTCCAGAATACGGCTAACCTCATCGTGCCAGCCGAGATTCAGCAGGTTGTTGCCGGTCAGACGGCCAATCAGAAACTCCATCGAGATGTAGTTTACGTGGCGCTGTTTCGCCTGAGGCTGCTGCGGGGGAATGGCGACGAGCATTTCCGAGAGCGCGCCGCTGACCGCCTTCCACCACTGGCGCTGCGTCATTTCTTTGGCGCTGTGTAAACCAAAACGCTGCCACTGACGGGTCAGCGCGGCCTCGAATTCAACCGGGTTAAAGGTGGGCTGTGACATAGTAAATCGGGGTCCTGTAGCAAAAATAAGGAGAATTTCCGCTAGTTTGCCCGGCCCCCTGAGTGAATTCCTCATCCTGCGCAGGATTAGCGAGGGAGGAGGAACGGGTAGTAGCAAAAACTGTGATCCCGGGCACTAAAACTCACCTCAAACGCGGTAAAACGCGCAGGAAGTACGACGCCACTTGTCGTTCCTGCAAGCCTTCTTACCTCACTACTGGCGGCCGTCCAGACAGGCTGTTACAGCAGAAACGAATTCTCACTAAAAATAACGCTTAAGCGCCGTTCAGGCGCGTTTTGACGGTGATTTAGCGCACAAAAATCGGCAAAACGGCGCTTAGTTTGCAGGGTTTACTGCCCCGATGGTGAAATAAAAACCGGCTATGACCCGACGCGAAGCCAGAGCCAACGGCCTTTGCAGGCGAGCGACGCTGAAATATTCACAGAAAAAATGGAAATGTGACAGAGTGCAACTTTAAGATGCCCAAAAAAGGACATAACTTGCATTCACGCTGATTCTGTCCGACCTTAATTTAGTATTAATTACGAAGCACAAAAAAAATCGTCATCTCTTTGCCTCCTGCACAGTGAAGTGATCCTATGTTGATACCGTCTAAGTTAAGTCGCCCGGTTCGTCTTGAACACACTGTGGTTCGTGAACGTCTGCTGGCTAAATTATCCGGCGCTAGCAACTACCGGCTGGCGCTTATCACCAGCCCCGCCGGCTACGGGAAAACGACGTTAATTTCCCAGTGGGCCGCAGGTAAAACCGAACTGGGGTGGTATTCGCTTGATGAAGGCGACAACCAGCCGGAGCGCTTCGCCAGCTATCTTATCGCCGCCATTCAGCAGGCCACCGGCGGACACTGCGTCAGCAGCGAAGTGATGGCCCAAAAACGCCAGTACGCAAGCCTTTCATCCCTCTTCGCCCAGCTTTTCATCGAGCTGGCGGACTGGCCGCGCCCGCTCTTTCTGGTGATTGACGATTACCATCTCATCACCAATCCGGTGATCCACGAGGCGATGCGCTTCTTCCTGCGCCATCAGCCCGATGCGCTGACGCTGGTGGTGCTGTCGCGCAATCTGCCGCAGCTGGGCATCGCCAACCTGCGCGTGCGCGAACAGTTGCTCGAAATCGGCAGCCAGCAGCTCGCATTTACGCACCAGGAAGCGCGCCAGTTTTTCGACTGCCGCCTGAGCCAGCCCATTGAACCGGCGCAGAGCAGCCGCCTTTGCGACGACGTCGCAGGCTGGGCCACCGCGCTGCAACTTATCGCCCTCTCGGCGCGGCAGAATACCGGCGCGGTGCATCAGTCGGCGCGCCGTCTGGCGGGCATTAACGCCAGCCATCTCTCCGATTATCTGGTCGATGAGGTGCTGAATAACGTCGATAACGACACCCGACAGTTTTTACTGAAAAGCGCCCTGCTGCGCTCGATGAACGACGCGCTGATTGTCCGTGTGACCGGCGAAGAGAACGGCCAGATGCGGCTGGAGGAGATCGAGCGTCAGGGGCTGTTTTTGCAGCGGATGGATGATTCCGGTGAATGGTTCAGCTATCACCCGCTGTTCGGTAACTTCCTGCGTCAGCGCTGCCAGTGGGAATTGTCGACCGAGCTGCCGGATATCCACCGCGCGGCGGCGGAGAGCTGGATGGCGCAGGGCTTCCCGAGTGAAGCCATCCACCACGCGCTTGCGGCGGGCGACGCCAGTATGCTGCGCGATATCCTGCTCAATCACGCCTGGGGGCTGTTCAACCACAGTGAACTCACTCTGCTGGAACAGTCTTTAAAAGCCCTGCCCTGGGAGAGCCTGCTGGCGAACCCGCGCCTCGTACTGTTGCAGGCCTGGCTGATGCAGAGCCAGCACCGCTACAGCGAAGTCAACACTCTGCTGGCGCGCGCCGAGCAGGAGATGAAAGGCGAAATGGACGACACGCTGCATGGCGAATTCAACGCCCTGCGCGCGCAGGTGGCGATTAACGACGGCGACCCGGACGAGGCCGAGCGGCTGGCGATGGTCGCGCTGGAGACATTGCCGCTGGCGAATTTCTACAGCCGCATCGTGGCGACGTCGGTCCACGGCGAAGTGCTCCATTGCAAAGGCGACTTAACGAAATCGCTGTCGGTGATGCAGCAGACCGAACTGATGGCGCGCCGTCACGATGTCTGGCATTACGCGCTCTGGAGTCTTATCCAGCAGAGCGAAATTCTCTTCGCCCAGGGCTTTTTACAGGCCGCGTGGGAGACGCAGGAAAAGGCGTTTATTCTTATCCAGGAGCAGCATCTCGAACAGCTGCCGCTGCATGAATTCCTGCTGCGCATTCGCGCGCAGCTGCTATGGGCCTGGGCGCGGCTGGATGAAGCGGAAGCCTGTGCGCGCACCGGGATGACCGTGCTGGCGAACTACCAGCCCCAGCAGCAGTTGCAGTGTCTGGCGCTGCTGGTGCAGTGCTCGCTGGCGCGCGGCGATCTCGACAACGCCCGCAGCCATCTGAACCGTCTTGAAAATCTGCTCGGTAACGGCCATTACCACAGCGACTGGGTTTCCAACGCCGATAAAGTGCGGGTGATTTACTGGCAGATGACCGGCGACAAAGCCGCGGCCGCCGCCTGGCTGCGCCAGACGCCGAAACCGGCCTTCGCCAATAACCATTTCCTGCAAAGCCAGTGGCGCAATATCGCCCGCGTTCAGATCCTGCTTGGCGATTACGAGCCCGCGGAGATGGTGCTGGAAGAGCTTAACGAAAACGCCCGCAGCCTTCGTCTGATGAGCGATATCAACCGCAACCTGCTGTTGCTGAACCAGCTTTACTGGAATGCCGGACGGAAAAGCGACGCCCAGCGCGTGCTGATGGAAGCGTTAACGCTGGCCAACCGCACCGGGTTTATCAGCCATTTCGTGATTGAAGGCGAAGCGATGGCGCAGCAGTTGCGTCAGCTGTTGCAGCTTAATACGCTGCCGGAGATCGAACAGCATCGCGCGCAGCGGATTTTGCGTGATATTAACCAGCATCATCGCCATAAGTTCGCTCATTTCGACGAGAACTTCGTCAATAAACTGCTGAATCACCCGGAAGTGCCGGAGCTCATTCGCACCAGCCCGCTGACACAGCGCGAATGGCAGGTGCTGGGGCTTATCTATTCCGGTTACAGCAACGATCAGATTGCCGGCGAGCTTGATGTGGCGGCGACCACGATTAAAACCCATATCCGCAATTTGTATCAGAAGCTTGGCGTGGCGCACCGTCAGGACGCCGTTCAGCACGCCCAGCAGTTGCTGAAGATGATGGGGTATGGGGTTTAGGGTTAGCAGTAATCCGCGTTAATGGTGGGTGCGCTGCGCTTACCCACCCTACATCAAAGGATGATGAACTGAACCGTAGGGCGGGTAAGCGCAGCGCACCCGCCGTTCCGCAGACAACCGTCGCCGCAAAACTCACCACATCAGCACAACTCTAACTGCACCTTATTGGCGTTAATCACCTGCATTACGCCTGCGGGCGGCATTGTGTCGGTATAGACCGCATCCACAAGGCTGATGCTGCCTAAATTCACCATCGCGTTGCGGCCAAACTTGGAGTGATCCACCACCAGCATCACATGGCGCGAGTTCTCGATAATCGCGCGCTTGGTGCGCACTTCGTGGTAATCGAACTCCAGCAGCGAGCCGTCGCTGTCGATGCCGCTGATACCCAGAATGCCGAAATCGAGCCGGAACTGAGAGATAAAATCGAGCGTCGCCTCGCCGATAATCCCGCCGTCGCGGCTGCGCAGCTCGCCGCCCGCCAGAATGATGCGGAAATCGTCCTTCACCATCAGCGTATTCGCCACGTTCAGGTTATTGGTCACGATGCGCAGATTCTCATGGTTTAACAGCGCGTGCGCCACCGCCTCTGGCGTGGTGCCGATATCGATAAACAGCGTCGCGCCGTTAGGGATCTGGCTTGCCACTTTATAGGCGATACGCTCTTTTTCCGCCGTCTGGGTCGCCTTGCGGTCATGCCAGGAAGTATTGACCGAGCTCGACGGTAACGCCGCGCCGCCGTGGTGGCGCAGGATCATGTTTTGTTCGGCGAGATCGTTGAGATCGCGGCGGATGGTTTGCGGGCTGACGGCAAACTGCTCCACCAGCTCTTCGGTACTCACATAGCCCTGTTTTTTTACCAGTTCAATAATGGCATCGTGACGTTGTGTTTGCTTCACACCCTTCTCCTGACGTGTTGCCGTATTATTTTCGTTTTCGCGCATGCAGAGTATCCGTCATAGCCATCGCCAGGCCAATCAGCATCCCCGCCACCAGATCGGCATTCGCCGTCTTGTTGCCAAACAGCCCCAGTCCGCCGATGGCGAGCCACAGCAGCATAAACACCAGAATGCCGCGGGGCAGATGCAGCCCGTTTTCCGGCTCGCGTTCGCCGCGCAGCCAGACGTAGCCGACCAGCGCGTAGACCACGCCGCCGAGGCCGCCGAACCACGGGCCCGCGATTTGATACTGAATCACGCCGCCCACCAGCGCCGTCACCAGCGTCAGCGTCAGCAATTTACCGCTGCCGGCGCTCTTCTCCAGCGGACCGGCAAGATACCACCACCATAGCAGATTGAAGATCAGGCTCAGCAGGGAAAAGTGCAGCAGCAGCGGGCTGACATAGCGCCAGAGTTGAAATTTGAGAGAGGGATCGAAAGGCCATGCAAGCCAGACGGCCACTTGCGGAGAACCAATGACGCTCATCGCGAGAAAGGCGACAACGCACAGCGCCATCATGCCGAGCGTCAGCGGGCCCGCGTGGGCGCGCACGGTGTCCATAAAGGGGTAAGAGCGGTAGCGCAACCCCGCGTTGAGTTGCCCGGTCTGCCAGCTCGCGGAGAGATAGCGCGGATCGCCCGGATGCGCGAGAAAGTAGCTCAGCTCCGCTTTAACCCTTTCCGCCTGCGCCTCATCGGCAAGCCAGATATCCCAGGTCTCATGCCGCTGGATTTCCAGTATCACGCCCTGGGTGGCCATATAGTCAACAAACGCCTGCGCCAGACGCGGGTTGTCAAACGAGTTAATCATCAACATAGCAAGTCGTTCTGTTCAGAAGGGTATCCCCATACGAGGAAAGCAGTATACCTGCGAACGACGCGGACACGATGCTTAACTCTCTCCGTGCGCCACTTCCGCCGGGAAATGACGATGCCAGGCATCGAAACCGCCGTCCACGCTGTAGACCTGGTCAAACCCCTGGTGGAGCAGATACTGCGCGGCACCTTTGCTGCTATTGCCGTGATAGCACATCACCAGCACCGGCACGTCGAAATCGGTCTGCTGCATAAAGGCGGGCAGCGTGGCGTTGGTTAAATGAAACGCGCCGGGCGTGTGGCCCATCGCATAGCTTTGCGGATCGCGAATATCCACCAGCACGGCGCCGCCCTGCTGCAGTTTCTGGTGCGCTTCTTCGACATTAATACATTCAAACTGATCCATGGTGCTCTCTTTCATTTTTAAAGGGGCGTAAGGCTGGCCAACGACGCGCGATGCGTTATGCCGATAATAACGTAAGTGTAAGGCTTCCTCCGTCTGTAACGCCATAATGTTATTCACATCACACTGAAATGTTTTTTTGTTGTTATCAAAAGCGCGTTTGTTTGCTATTATGAGCGATAACGAACATTTATGAGCTTTAACGAAAGTGCGTGAGGGCAGCAGCATGGAAACCAAAGATCTGATTGTGATAGGTGGGGGCATCAACGGTGCCGGTATCGCGGCAGACGCCGCAGGGCGTGGACTCTCTGTGCTGATGCTGGAAGCGCAGGATCTGGCATGTGCCACCTCTTCCGCCAGCTCCAAATTGATCCACGGCGGCCTGCGCTACCTGGAACATTACGAGTTCCGCCTGGTGAGCGAAGCGCTGGCCGAGCGTGAAGTGCTGCTGAAAATGGCGCCGCACATTGCCTTCCCGATGCGCTTTCGTTTGCCGCACCGTCCGCACCTGCGTCCGGCGTGGATGATCCGCACCGGCCTGTTTATGTACGATCACCTCGGCAAACGCACCAGTCTGCCGGGCTCCACCGGTTTGCGTTTTGGTTCGGATTCCGTTCTGAAGCCCGAAATCGTGCGCGGTTTCGAATATTCCGACTGCTGGGTCGACGACGCGCGTCTGGTGCTGGCGAACGCCCAGATGGTCGTGAAAAAAGGCGGCGAAGTGCTGACCCGCACCCGCGCCACCTCCGCGCGTCGCGAAAACGGCATGTGGATCGTGGAAGCGGAAGATATCGATACTGGCGAAACCTATACCTGGCAGGCGCGCGGCTTAGTGAACGCCACCGGCCCGTGGGTGAAAAACTTCTTCGACGACGGCCTGAAACTGAAATCGCCTTATGGCATCCGCCTGATCAAAGGCAGCCATATCGTAGTGCCGCGCGTGCATAACCAGAAGCAGGCCTACATTCTGCAGAACGAAGATAAACGCATCGTGTTTGTTATTCCGTGGATGGAAGAGTTCTCGATCATCGGCACCACGGATGTCGAATACAAAGGCGATCCGAAAGAAGTGGCGATCGACGAGTCAGAAATCGGCTATCTGCTGAAAGTGTATAACGCGCACTTCAAAAAACAGCTGACCCGCGACGATGTGGTCTGGACTTACTCTGGGGTGCGTCCGCTGTGCGATGACGAATCCGACTCGCCGCAGGCCATCACGCGTGACTATACGCTGGATATTCACGATGAAAACGGTAAAGCGCCGCTGCTGTCGGTCTTCGGCGGCAAACTCACGACGTACCGTAAACTGGCTGAACACGCGATGGAAAAGCTGTCGTCCTATTACAGCAATATCGGCCAGGCGTGGACCCGTAACGCCGTGCTGCCGGGCGGCGCCTTCCAGGGCGAGCGCGACGACTACGCCGCGCAGCTGCGTCGCCGTTATCCGTTCATCAGCGAAACGCTGGCGCGCCACTATGCCCGTACCTACGGCAGCAACAGCGAGCTGATTCTGGGCGATGCCGCGGACCTTAACGCGCTGGGCGAACACTTTGGTCATGAATTCTACGAAGCGGAGCTGCGCTACCTGGTCGAGCACGAATGGGTGCGCCGCCTGGATGACGCCATCTGGCGCCGTACCAAACTCGGCATGTGGCTCAACGGCGAAGAACAATCGCGCGTGGCGCAATGGCTGAGCGAAAACGTCGGCAAAAAAGCTAACGTGAAGCTGTCGCTCGCGTCGTAACCCGTTCCCCTTTCGCGGCCGCGTCTCCTCCTGCGCGGCCGCGTCTTTTTATCTCTCGTTCCCCCGCCTTGCCACGTATTTCTGTCGCTACACTTAACAACATCGTATTACTATGGGTCATCGACCATGCCCTCAGGAGAGCGCCGTTTGCGCAAGGCAACATTCCGTTCGCCGGATGCCGTAATGCTGGCTTTTTTGTTGCTGATTTCGCTTCTGGTGATGGCGGTCAGCGGCAGCTCGTTATGGCAGTCGTGGCAGCACAGCGTCGAAGAGACGGAGCGGCAGGCGCGTAACCAGTCAATTTCCCTGGCCCGGCAGGCGGAAGATACATTTCTTCAGGTGCAGTTAACGCTGGATGAGCTGGCGCGCCGCTCCGATGATATTTTTCTGCAACCCGCAGAGTGGAATGGCCCGCGCGGCCTGCTCGCCCAGCAGCAGCGTCAGCTGCCGCAACTGCATGGGTTGTTTGTCTACGACGCCAGCGCCGACTGGCTCGCCACCTCGGCGAGCGTCATTCCGGCGCAGGCCAACAGCGCCGAACGCGATTATTTCCGCTGGCACAGCCAGCACAGCGACACCGGTATACATATCGGTCATGTGATCCGCAGCCGCTCCACGGGCGAGCTGGTGGTGCCGGTTTCGATGCGTCTGAATAACCGTGAAGGACGCTTTCGCGGCGTGTTGCTGGCGACGGTGGATATCGACTACTTCCGCCAGTTTTACGGCTATTACGAAATGGGGCCGACCGATACGCTGGGCATCACCTTCGCGGACAGCACGGTGCTGTATGTGCGCCCGTTTCCCGACTCCTACATCAACCGCACCCTCTCCTCCAGCCCGCTGTTTACCCGAATGCTGAAAATCGCCCCGACCGGCGGCGGCGCATGGAAATCGGTGTTAGACGGCGTGCCGCGGATTTTCGGCTATGCGACGCTTGAACGCTATCCGCTGGTGGTGTCGGCAGGCTACGACGTCAATGAACTGCGCGCCGCCTGGTGGCGTAACAATATTCCGACGCTCGCGCTGAACGCCGTACTGCTTGGCGTTGTGCTGGTGTTCGGCGTGCTGGTGCTAAGACAAATCCGCGCCAGCCTGCGCTATCAGCGGGAGCTTATCGGGTTGCGAGACGATCTGACGCGCTCGAACCATATTTTGCAGGATCTGGCGCTGCTGGATGGCTTAACGGGGCTTGCCAATCGCCGGCAGTTCGATATCTATCTGGAGCAGTGCATGACGCGCGCGCAGGCGACCGGCGCGCCGGTCTCGCTGGTGATGTGCGATATCGACTATTTCAAAATCTATAACGACACCCAGGGCCATGTGGCGGGCGACGAATGCCTGAAAGCCGTGGGCGACATTCTGCGGCATCTGCCGCTGCACAAGACCGACCGGGTCGCGCGCTACGGCGGCGAAGAGTTTGCGATTATCCTTCCCGGCGCGGATGCGCATGCCGCGCAGCGGGTGGCGCTACGCGCGCTTGAGGCAATCCATGACGCCCGGCTGTCGCATCCGGCGACGCCGATGGAGGAAAAAGTGCTGACGATAAGCGCAGGCGCCGCTACCGTCACAGGGGATGACATCAATGGCGAAATGCTGAAGAGCCGGGCGGACGACGCGCTCTATCAGGCGAAACGAGCAGGCCGCAACTGCGTGGCGGGCGCGGCGGGCGTAAGTCATATTCTGCTCGACGCCCCCTACCAGGCATAACGCCCTTATCCCGCGCGCCGCCGTCCGTAATAAAACCCCGCCAGTACGACGCCCTGTCCCAGCGCGGGGATCCACAGCGGCCATACAGAAAAAGCGTCCCTCGCGAGCAGCCAGATGTACGCGCTCGGGAGCCAGCCGGCAAAGAACAGCGCGCCCCGCGGCGCGTCGGGCAAAAACGCCGCCTTTGTACTGAACGCGGCCGCACAGACGACGTACCAGCCAAACACAGCCCAGAACACGCGCCCGCTGTGGGGCCGCCGCGTCGCCTGATGTTTCCCCAGCAGCGCCAGTGACACCCCTTGCAGCAATACCAGTACGGCAGTGCCGACGCTCGCCGAGGCGAACGTGCGCATCACGCCTGAAAGCGCGAAATCCGCCACCGCGCCGTATATCTGCGCCAGTAATGGCGCGCCTGCCAGCGATACGAGCAGCGCGCCCGCCCATGTGGTTTTTTTCGTCATCCTTGCTTTTCGCACCCATAAAAAAACCAGAGTGTCACCACTCTGGTTGTGTTGATAACGCAGCGATCTTACAGGCGTACGGGATTGATATGCCAGATATTTTCCGCATACTCCTGGATCGTGCGGTCAGAGGAGAAATAGCCCATGTTGGCGATATTATGCATCGCGCGCGTGGTCCACACCTCTGGCTGCAGATACAGCTCGTCCACCTGATCCTGGCAATCCACATAGCTGCGGTAATCCGCCAGCACCTGATAGTGATCGCCAAAGTTAATCAGCGAATCCACCAGATCCCGGTAGCGGCCCGGCTCTTCAGGGCTGAACACGCCGGTGGCTATCTGGGTCAGCACCTGGCGCAGCTCGTCGTCCTTCTCATAGTAATCGCGCGGGTTGTAGCCGGCGCGACGCAGCGCTTCCACTTCATCCGCCGTGTTGCCGAAGATGAAAATGTTCTCTTCGCCGACATGCTCCTGCATCTCAACGTTCGCGCCATCGAGCGTGCCGATGGTCAGCGCGCCGTTGAGCGCAAATTTCATGTTGCTGGTGCCGGACGCTTCGGTGCCCGCGAGCGAAATCTGCTCCGAGAGATCCGCCGCCGGAATAATGAGCTGCGCAAGACTGACGCTGTAGTTCGGGATAAACACCACTTTCAGCCGATCCCTGACCTGCGGATCATTGTTGATGACCTTCGCCACGTCGTTAATGAGGTGAATAATGTGCTTCGCCATGTAATACGCCGAGGCGGCTTTACCGGCGAAAATATTCACGCGCGGCACCCATTCTATATCCGGATCGGCTTTGATGCGGTTATAGCGCGTAATGACGTGCAGCACGTTCATCAGCTGGCGCTTGTACTCGTGAATACGTTTGATCTGCACGTCAAACAGCGCTTTCGGGTTCACCACCACGTTGAGGTGCTGCGCGATGTAAATCGCCAGACGCTTTTTATTCTCAAGCTTGGCTTCGCGCACCTGCTGGTTCACCGCCGGGTAGTCGATGTGCTGCTCCAGTTCGCTGAGCTGGCTGAGATCGGTGCGCCAGGTGCGTCCGATGTTCTCATCGAGCACCTCCGAGAGCGCCGGGTTCGCCAGCGCCAGCCAGCGGCGCGGCGTCACGCCGTTGGTGACGTTCAGGAAGCGCATCGGGAAGATCTTCGCGAAATCGGCGAACAGCGACTGCACCATCAGGTTCGAGTGCAGTTCCGATACCCCGTTAACCTTGTGGCTGATAATGACCGCAAGCCAGGCCATACGCACGCGGCGCCCGCCAGACTCGTCGACAATCGACACGCGGCTTAGCAGCGCGGTATCGTTCGGGTATTGATCCTGAACGGTACGCAGGAAGTAGTCGTTAATTTCGAAGATAATTTGCAGATGGCGCGGCAGGATCTTGCCGAGCATATCCACAGGCCAGGTCTCCAGCGCCTCGCTCATCAGCGTATGGTTGGTGTAGGAGAACACCTGGCAGGTCACCTCGAACGCCTCGTCCCAGCTGAACTTGTGCTCATCGATAAGCAGGCGCATCAGCTCCGGAATCGACAGCACCGGGTGGGTGTCGTTCAGGTGAATCGCCACTTTCTGCGCCAGGTTGGCGTAGGTTTTATGCAGCATGTAATGGCGGCTTAAAATGTCCTGCACGGTGGCGGACACCAGGAAATACTCCTGCCGCAGGCGCAGCTCGCGCCCGGAATAGGTGGAGTCGTCCGGGTAAAGCACGCGCGATACGTTCTCGGAGTGGTTTTTATCTTCCACCGCCGCGAAGTAATCGCCCTGGTTAAACTTACCGAGGTTAATAGCGCTACTGGCCTGCGCGCTCCAGAGCCGCAGCGTGTTGGTCGCGTCGGTGTCGTAGCCGGGAACAATCTGGTCAGAGGCGACCGCGATGATCTCTTCGGTTTCCACCCAGCGGGTCTTCTTGCCTTCCTGCTGAATACGGCCGCCGAAGCGCACTTTATAACGCGTGTTGTGGCGCTGGAACTCCCACGGGTTGCCATATTCCAGCCAGTAGTCTGGCGATTCTTTCTGGCGGCCGTCGACGATGTTCTGCTTAAACATGCCGTAGTCGTAGCGAATGCCGTAGCCGCGGCCCGGCAGGCCCAGCGTCGCCAGCGAATCCAGGAAGCAGGCGGCGAGACGCCCCAGACCGCCGTTGCCAAGGCCGGGGTCGTTCTCTTCGTCGATGAGCTCTTCCAGGCTCAGGCCCATCCCCTCCAGCGCGTCCCGCACATCTTCATAGATGCCAAGCGACAACAGGGCGTTTGAGAGCGTGCGGCCAATCAAAAACTCCATCGACAGATAGTAAACCTGACGCACTTCCTGGGAGAGTTGGGCGCGAGTGGAGCGCAGCCAGCGCTCCACCATGCGGTCGCGCACCGCAAACAGCGTGGCGTTCAGCCACTCATGTTTGTTAGCGATAGCCGGATCTTTACCGATGGTGAACATCAGCTTGTAAGCGATAGAGTGTTTTAACGCCTCCACGCTCAGGGTTGGCGACGCATAGCTAAAGGGTTCATTCATCGACGTGTTCCTTTACAACAAGCGTTGATAAAGTTCGCGGTAGGATTTCGCCGCGACCTGCCAGCTAAAGTCCATCCCCATGGCCTGGCGCTGCACAAAACGCCAGAGGGACGGACGGGACCACAATACGAAAGCGCGCCGGATAGCCCGCAGCAGCGACCAGGCGTTGCTGTCTTCAAAGACGAAACCGCTGGCGATGCCGTCCGCCAGGTTCTCCAGCGAGCTGTCGGAAACGGTATCCGCGAGCCCGCCGGTGCGGCGCACCAGCGGCAGCGTGCCGTATTTCAGACCGTAGAGCTGCGTCAACCCGCACGGCTCAAAGCGGCTCGGCACCAGAATGACATCCGCGCCGCCCATGATGCGGTGCGAGAACGCCTCGTGATAGCCAATCTGTACGCCGACCTGGCCTGGATGTTCGGCCGCGGCGGCGAGGAAACCTTCCTGAAGGACCGGATCGCCTGCGCCCAACAGCGCCAGTTGTCCACCCTGTTCCAGCAGCCCCGGCAACGCCTCCAGCACCAGATCCAACCCTTTCTGGCTGGTGAGGCGGCTGACCACCGCGAACAGCGGCACTTTATCATTCACCTTCAGGCCCATCGCAATCTGCAACTGGCGTTTGTTCTCCGCTTTCTCTTCCAGCGTGTCGCGGGTGTATCGCGAGGCCAGCAGCAGATCGTGCGCCGGGTTCCAGATGTTCTCATCGACCCCGTTCAGAATGCCCGACAGCCGCCCTTCGCTGTGACGCTGTTTCAGCAGCCCTTCCAGACCATAGGCAAACTGCGGCTCGGTAATTTCGCGCGCGTAGGTCGGGCTCACCGCCGTAATATGATCGGCATAATAGAGGCCCGCCTTGAGGAACGAAATCTCGCCGTTGAACTCCAGGCCATTCATATTAAACATCGACCATGGCAATCCGATTTCATCCATGTGATGCGCGTAAAACATGCCTTTGTAGGCGAGGTTATGCACGGTAAACACCGATTTCGCCGGACGGCCGCGCGCCGCGAGATACGCGGGCGTTAGGCCCGCGTGCCAGTCATGCGCGTGAACGATGTCAGGACGCCAGAACGGATCGAGGCCGGCGGCCATTTCGCTCCCCACCCAACCCAGCAGGGCAAAGCGGATCACGTTGTCAGTGTACGCGTACAGGTTAGTGTCGTGATAAGGGCTGCCCGGACGGTCATAAAGATGCGGCGCGTCGATAAGATAGATGCCGACGCCGTTGAAATGCCCGTATAACAAAGAGATACGCCCGGCGAAAGTGTCGCGGCGCGTGATCACTTTGGCATCCGCGACCCCGCGGCGGAGATCGGGGAAGCCTGGCAGCAGCACGCGCGTATCCACACCTTCGGTAATCTGCGCAGCAGGCAACGCGCCAAGGACATCCGCCAGACCACCCGTTTTCAGCAGCGGAAAAAGTTCAGAACATACATGTAAGACCTGCATTATCTCTCCCGTTGAAAGTCACAGCGCAACAGGCGCGCCGAACGCGAAACCATCGCGCGCGGAAATTCTCGTCCGTGCGCACGTAATCCTTGTGCGACTCAGTCTGACAAACGCGCCAGCATGTCGCGGGTCACCAATACAATTCCCTCTTCGGAGCGGTAGAAACGGCGAGCGTCCTCTTCGGCGTTTTCGCCAATCACCATTCCTTCAGGGATAACACAGGCCCGGTCGATGATGCAGCGACGCAGGCGGCAGGAGCGGCCAACCCAGACATCAGGCAGCAGCACCGCAGAATCAATATTGCAAAACGAGTTCACGCGCACGCGCGGGAACAGCACCGACTGCACCACCACCGATCCGGAAATAATGCAGCCGCCGGATACCAGCGAGTTCAGCGTCATGCCGTGGCTGCCGGAGCGGTCCTGCACGAACTTGGCGGGCGGCAGCGACTCCATGTGCGTACGAATCGGCCAGTCCTGGTCATACATATCCAGCTCCGGCGTCACCGAAGCCAGATCCAGATTCGCCTTCCAGTACGCTTCCAGCGTCCCCACGTCGCGCCAGTACGGCTCGGCGTTCGGGTCGGACTGCACGCACGAGAGCGGGAACGGATGCGCGTAGGCTTCGCCGCTGTACGTCACTTTCGGGATAATGTCTTTCCCGAAGTCGTGGCTGGAGGATTCGTTTTTGTCATCCTCTTCCAGCAACTCATAAAGATAGTCGGCATCAAAAATATAGATACCCATGCTGGCGAGCGCTTTGGTATCGTCGCCTGGCATTGAAGGCGGGTTGGCGGGTTTTTCCACGAAGTCGATGACTTTGCTGTTCTCATCCACCGCCATCACCCCGAACGCTCTCGCCTCGGCCACCGGCACCGGCAGACAGGCCACGGTGCAGCGCGCGCCTTTTTCGACATGGTCGATAAGCATGCGCGAGTAGTCCTGCTTGTAGATGTGATCGCCCGCGAGGATGACCACATACTCCGCTTTATAGCGACGAATGATGTCGAGGTTCTGAGTGACCGCGTCTGCGGTGCCGCGATACCAGGTTTCGCCGTGTACGCGCTGCTGCGCGGGCAGAAGGTCGACGAATTCATTCATCTCTTCGCTGAAGAACGACCAGCCGCGCTGGATGTGCTGCACCAGCGTGTGCGACTGATACTGCGTGATAACCCCGATGCGACGAATGCCCGAGTTAATGCAGTTCGAGAGCGCGAAGTCGATAATGCGGAATTTACCGCCGAAATGAACGGCGGGCTTGGCGCGGGTCGCGGTCAAGTCTTTCAACCGCGTGCCGCGGCCACCGGCCAGAATCAGCGCCACGGATTTCAACGGCAACTGCCTTGCCAGCATCAACGGATCTTTCTTTTCAAGCCTGACCATGACGAACTCCTGTTTATGACTTCCGGAAGACGCACACACCGTGCGCAGGCCCATGCCATACAGCCATGACAACCGGATTATCCTCTCCGGCAAATGGAGGAACGGCGCGCCATTCCCCTTCAGGTAATACGATCTCGCTTACTTCATCGCGGCCGTTAAGGGTAACAAGCCAGCGATCGGACAAGAGGATTTGCAGCTGGCGTGCGCCGCTGTGCCACTCCTCGGGTCGCATCGGCGCGCCCGCGGCGTTCAGCCAGCGGACGTTGCCGTCGTTCTCTTCCCACCACCCTGAGGCGGTGAGCGCCGGGATCTGCCTGCGCAGGCGGATCAGCGCCGCGGTATACGCGATAAGCCCTTCGTCCGCCTGCGACCAGTCAAACCAGGTCAGTTCGTTATCCTGGCAATACGCGTTGTTATTGCCATGCTGGCTGTGGCCATGTTCGTCGCCCGCCAGCAGCATCGGCGTGCCCTGCGACAGCAGCAGCGACGCCAGCAGCGCGTGCGTGCTCGCACGCCGCGCGTCCTGAACGCCCTGTCCGCCGCCGGGGCCCTCGTAACCGTGATTATTGCTGTGGTTTTCCCACGCGCCGTCGCGGTTATCTTCGCCATTCGCTTCGTTATGCTTGTCGTTAAACGACACGCAGTCGCGCAGCGTAAAACCGTCATGCGCCGTCACCAGATTGACGCTCGCCCACGGCTCCCGGCCATTTCTGCGATACACATCCGCCGACGCGGCGACGCGCGTGGCGACTTCGCCCGCATCCAGCTCGCTTCGCAGCCAGAAGCGGCGCATATCGTCGCGAAAGCGATCGTTCCACTCGGCGAAGGGCGGCGGATAGTTGCCCACCTGATAGCCGCCGGGGCCGATGTCCCACGGCTCGACGATAAGCTTCACCGCGGACAGTGACCGGTCGCGGCGCATCGCCTCAAAAAGCGGCGCGTCCTGGCGAAATTCCGGCGTGCGCCCCATGACTGTCGCCAGATCGAACCGGAAACCGTCGACGTGGCACTGCTCCACCCAGAACTTCAGGCAGCCGATGGCATAATTCACCACCGCCGGATGGCTCAGGTTCAGCGTGTTGCCGCAGCCGGTCCAGTTGTGATAATCGCCGTGCTCCTGTAACCAATAATAGCTACGGTTATCAATTCCGCGCAGGGAGAAGGTCGGTCCTTCGAGATCGAGTTCGGCGCTGTGGTTAAGCACGACATCGAGAATCACCTCGATACCGGCTTTATGCAGCGCTTTAACGGCGTCGCGAAATTCACTGAGCGCCGCCTGCGGCGAGGGCTGCGAGGCGTAACGCGTCTCGACGGCCCACAGCGCCAGCGGGTTATAGCCCCAGTAGTTCGCGAGGCCGAGGCGTTGCAGACGCGGCTCGCTGCAGAATTTCGCAACAGGTTGTAACTCCAGCGTCGTAATGCCGAGCCGCTGAAAATAAGCGATCATCACCGGGTGGCCGAGCGCCGCGTAGGTGCCGCGCAGCGCTGGCGGGATATCCGGATGCAGACGCGTCAGGCCGCGTACGTGCGCCTCGTAAATCACCGTCTCGCCCCAGGCGATGTTGGGCGGCGCGTCGTCTTCCCAGTCGTAGCGGTCGTCCATCACGACTGATTTCGGCATCACGTCGTGGTTGTCGCGCGGGTCCGGCGTGTCGATGCCGCCATACAGGCGCGGATCGTCGATAACATCGCCCTCCACGCCGCGGGCGCACGGATCGAGCAGCAGTTTCGCCGGGTTAAAACGATGGCCCTGCGCCGGGTTCCACGGGCCATGCACGCGATAGCCGTAGCGCAGGCCAGGGCGCGCGCCCGGCAGATAACCGTGCCAGATATCGCCGCTGCGGGCGGGCAGCGCGTAACGCGTTTCGTTGCCGCTTTCATCAAACAGGCACAGCTCCACCCTCTCCGCGTGGGCGGAAAAGAGCGTGAAATTCACGCCAGCGCCATCAAACCAGGCGCCAGGCGGAGCGGAATGGCCTGCGTTAAGCTGCATCGTCTGCCTCTCTGACCAGCCAGATGGTGGCAAGCGGCGGCAGCGTCAGGGAGAGCGAGTTATCGCGTCCGTGACTGGCAATCGCCTCGCTGCGCACCTTGCCGCCGTTACCGGCGTTACTGCCATGATAGTGTTGAGAATCGGTATTCAGAATTTCGCGCCACTCGCCCGGCTGGTTAATGCCAAAGCGATAGTCATGGCGCACCACCGGCGTGAAGTTACTGGCGACGATGATTTCATTGCCCTGCGAATCGCGGCGCACGAAGATAAATACCGAGTTCTGGTTATCCTCTACCACCAACCATTCGAAGCCGTAGGGATCGAAATCAAGTTCATGCAGCGCTTTATGGTGGCGATATGTGGAATTGAGATCGCGCACCAGTCTTTGTACGCCGTGATGCCAGTTGTCGTCGCCTTCCAGCAGGTGCCAGTCGAGGCTGGCGTCGTGGTTCCACTCGCGCCCCTGCGCAAATTCATTGCCCATGAACAGCAGTTTTTTACCGGGAAAGCCCCACATCCAGGCGTAGTAGGCGCGCAGATTGGCGAATTTCTGCCAGGCGTCGCCGGGCATACGGTCGAGGATCGATTTTTTGCCATGCACCACTTCGTCATGCGACAGCGGCAGAACGAAGTTTTCGGTGTAGTTGTAAATCATCCCGAAGGTCATTTTGTGGTGATGATACTGGCGGTAGACCGGGTCGAGCTTCATGTAATCGAGCGTGTCGTGCATCCAGCCCAGGTTCCACTTGTACCAGAAGCCAAGCCCGCCCGATTCCGGCGGACGTGAGACGCCAGGGAAATCGGTGGACTCTTCCGCCATCGTCACCGCGCCGTTCACCTGCTCGCCGATAATGCGGTTGGTGTTGCGCAGAAACTCCATCGCCTCCAGGTTTTCGCGCCCGCCGTACTGGTTCGGGATCCATTCACCTTCTTTACGGCTGTAGTCGCGGTAAATCATTGAGGCGACCGCGTCCACGCGCAGCGCGTCGATTCCGAAACGCTCCGTCCAGTAGAGCGCGTTGCCCACCAGGAAGTTGCTCACTTCGCGGCGGCCATAGTTGTAGATAAGCGTGTTCCAGTCCTGGTGATAGCCTTCGCGCGGGTCGCTGTGCTCATAGAGCGCCGTGCCGTCGAAATTCGCCAGCGCGAAATCATCAGAGGGAAAGTGGCCCGGCACCCAGTCGAGAATAACGTTCAGCCCCGCGGCGTGCGCGGCGTTGATGAAATAGCGGAACTCTTCGCGGGTGCCGAAACGACGCGTCGGCGCGTAGAGCCCGGTCGGCTGATAGCCCCAGCTGCCATCGAACGGGTGTTCATTAACCGGCAGCAGTTCGATATGGGTAAAGCCCATCCACTTCACATACGGGATCAGCTGGTCAGCCAGCTCGCGGTAGCTGAGCCAGAAATTATTATCGGTATGGCGACGCCATGAACCGAGATGCACTTCGTAAATGGAAATCGGCGCATCGAAGCGGTTAGCGTCCTGACGCGCAGTATTCGGCTCCACTTTTTCCGGCAGCCCGCAGATGAGCGACGCGGTTTCCGGGCGCATCTGCGCCTCGAACGCGTACGGGTCGGATTTCATGCGCAGATGGCCGTGCGCGTCGATCATTTCATATTTGTAGAGCTGGCCGTTGTGTGCGCCAGGGATAAACAGCTCCCAGATGCCGCTCTCTTTACGCAGGCGCATCGGGTGGCGGCGACCGTCCCAGTAGTTGAACTGCCCCACCACGGAGACGCGCTGCGCGTTAGGCGCCCAGACGGAAAATCGCGTGCCGGTGACGCCATCCATCGTATCCGGGTGCGCGCCGAGCGTTTCATAAGGACGTAAATGCGTGCCTTCGGAAAGCAGCCAGACATCCAGCTCCTGAAGCAGCGGCCCGAAGCGATACGGATCATCAATCAGATTTTGCTGCCCGTGCCAGATCACGGCCAGCTGATAGCGAAAAGGTTTTTTACGACGCGGCATCACGCCGCTGAAGAAACCGCGAGAGTCCAGACACTCAAGCTTGCCCACTTTACGCCCCGTCTTGGGTTCAATGACCCAGACTTCGGTGGCGTCGGGAAGCAGCGCGCGGACTTCAATCCCGGCGTCGGTGGTGTGCATGCCCAGAACGGAGAAAGGATCCGAAAAATGGCCCGCAATCAGCGCATTAATCACGTCTCTTGAGACACGATCAGACATGGTTATCATCCTGTTTATTTGGTGTCGCCCCATTCCAGCCTTACGCCTGCGCGTCCGGTAGCGACACTCTTAATGACCTGAACGGGCAGAGCCTGAAGCATTCCTGCGGCTGTGCCGTTCTACCTGGAAGTATGGCGAGAAAACCTCGCCTTCTGCTAAGCATAGCCAGGGGATTCTGTTACCCCTCAGAAAATATGAAACATTCGTCTTTTCTTTAGTGACGGACGTAAAAAAAGAGCGCCGAAGCGCTCTTTTTTCATTGGGTTTACGCCAGCTGACGCAGCATACGCCGCAGCGGCTCGGCAGCGCCCCACAGGAGCTGGTCGCCGACGGTGAACGCCGAGAGATACTCCGGCCCCATGTTGAGCTTGCGCAGGCGTCCGACCGGCGTGCTGAGCGTGCCGGTGACCGCCGCCGGCGTTAATTCACGCACGGTGATGTCGCGGTCGTTCGGCACCACTTTTACCCAGTCGTTATGGCCCGCCAGCAGCGATTCAATGGTGGCAATCGAGACATCTTTTTTCAGCTTCAGCGTAAACGCCTGGCTGTGGCAGCGCAGCGCGCCAATGCGCACGCACAGGCCGTCTACCGGGATGGTCGATGCGGTGCCGAGAATTTTGTTGGTCTCCGCCTGGCCCTTCCACTCTTCGCGGCTCTGGCCATTATCGAGCTGTTTGTCGATCCACGGAATAAGCCCGCCCGCCAGCGGTACGCCGAAATTATCGACCGGCAGTTCGCCGCTGCGGGTAAGCTGCGTGACTTTGCGTTCGATATCGAGGATGGCGGAGGCCGGGTCGGCGAGTTCCGCCGCGACGTGCTGTTGCAGCAGGCCCATCTGGGTCAGCAGTTCGCGCATATGGCGCGCGCCGCCGCCGGAGGCCGCCTGATAGGTCGCCACGGACGCCCACTCCACCAGGTTTTCCGCAAACAGGCCGCCCAGCGACATCAGCATCAGGCTGACGGTGCAGTTGCCGCCGACAAAGGTTTTCACGCCTTTATTCAGCCCGTCGGCGATCACATGCTGGTTCACCGGGTCGAGGATAATAATGGCGTCGTCTTTCATGCGCAGCGAAGACGCCGCGTCAATCCAGTAGCCCTGCCAGCCGCTTTCACGGAGCTTTGGATAGATTTCGTTGGTATAATCGCCGCCCTGGCAGGTCACGATAATGTCCAGCGCCTTCAGCGCTTCCAGATCGTAAGCGTCCTGAAGCGTACCGCCGCCCTGCGCGCCAAAGGCGGGCGCGGGCTGGCCGAGCTGGGAAGTAGAGAAAAAGACAGGACGAATGGCGTCAAAATCGCGCTCTTCCACCATGCGTTGCATGAGTACAGAGCCGACCATACCGCGCCAGCCGATAAAACCAACATTTTTCATAACCCGTGTTCCTGCGAGATGTGCTTTGTGTGCGTGACGGGAGAGCCCCGGAGATACTTTCACCATACAAAATGCAGCTAAAGTGGCAAGTGAAATTAATCAATGATCGCCTGAACATCAGAAACAGAGCTAATCAGGCGTCACGTTTACTCTTATCAGGATGCTTTAATGAATGACATTCTCTCCGCCGCCGTCCTGCTGATCCTGATTATGGATCCGCTGGGCAACCTGCCGATTTTCATGTCGGTGCTGAAGCATACCGAGCCGAAACGCCGTCGGGCGATTATGGTGCGCGAGCTCTTTATCGCGCTGCTGCTGATGCTTATCTTCCTGTTCGCGGGCGAGAATATCCTGGCGTTCCTGAATCTGCGCGCCGAGACCGTCTCTATTTCCGGCGGCATTATTCTGTTCCTTATCGCCATCAAGATGATTTTCCCGAGCCACGAAGGCAACAGCACGGGCCTTCCCGCCGGTGAGGAGCCGTTTATCGTGCCGCTGGCGATCCCGCTGGTCGCAGGCCCGACGCTGCTCGCGACGCTGATGCTGCTGTCGCACCAGTACCCGAACCAGATGGGGCATTTAGTCATCGCGCTGCTGCTCGCCTGGGGCGGCACGTTTGTCATCCTGCTGCAGTCCTCGCTCTTTTTACGGCTGCTCGGCGAGAAAGGCGTCAACGCGCTGGAGCGCCTGATGGGGCTGGTGCTGGTGATGCTCGCCACCCAGATGTTCCTGGACGGTATTCGGGCATGGATGAAGGGTTAGGAACCCAAAACGCGATGTGCTAAAATTTATACAATAACGGAGGTAGTTTTTATGCCGAAAAATGCGTCTCCCAGCGTTGCCAGCAAGGTTCGCCACCTTGCTGCTGTTCATAATATTTCAGCCGGCTGCGACAGTACGAGCCGTATGGCGACAGCGATTACCCGTCTCGCTGGTGATACGGTAGTTCTGGATAACGTCGAGCAACTGCTCGTTAATCTCAAAAGAAAAGGCGTGCTGACTAAAGCCGAAAGCTTGTCACTACAGGCTGATTATCTGGAAGAAAAGCGTCAGTCCAGAAGGAAAGTGCGTGCGTGATCTTCGATCCTTTCGGTGACTTCGAAAAAGCAGGTTACTTACAAAATACCTTAGGGTTGAAAGACCCTGGTGACGTAAAGCAATTCGAGCATTTCGTTTTTGAACTGGGGATCGAAGAAGCGCTCCAGTTTCTGGCTGAGCAAACCACCCTCGATTACGCTGCTATTTTAAAGGTTCACGAGATTCTTTTTTCTGGCTTTTATCCCTGGGCGGGCCACGATCGCTATGAGCTTGTGCCGGATCTCGCCATCTTTAAAGGAAGCGCGGAAAATCCCCGCCATACGGTCTTTGCGCATCCGAAGGAGATTAAGCGTGCTGTCGATTATGCGTTGCAATTAGCCTCTGACAGTAACCGGTTCAGGAAACGACCAGGGGAAGTGATGGGCGCGCTGGCGCTGGCGCATCCTTTTCTCGACGGTAATGGCAGAACGCTTTTGCTGTTCTATATGGAACTCTCTTACCGTGCGGGTTTCTCCATTGACTGGTCGAGAACCCACAAAGATGATTACCTGCTCGCGCTGAGCACTGAAATTGACGACCCGAGCAAAGGCTGTCTCGATCGTTATTTACAACCCTTTGTGGTGGATATTTCCAGCCGCGACGACTGGCCTGAAATGATTGGCGGCATTAAAGGGCTCGATGGTCTGGATAAAGAAGATATGACTTATCACAGTCTGGACGACCCTGAAATACAAAGCCTCTATCTGACGAAAAAGTATTACTTTTCAGAGTCTGGCGAAAAGTAAAAAGGGCTTCCGACAGGAAGCCCTTTTTGATAGTGATTCAGGAAAGCAGCGTAAACGCAATCATCCCGACAATCGCGCCGGTGGTGCCGAGCAGCGTTTCCATCATCGTCCAGGTCTTGAGCGTTTGCGCTTCGGTGGCGCCGGTGAACTTACCAAACAGCCAGAAACCGGCGTCATTGACGTGGCTGACCACAATCGAGCCGCCTGCGATGCAGATAGACAGCGCGGCAAGCTGCGCGCCGGAGAAGTGCAGTTGTTCGATAACCGGCATCACCAGGCCTACCGCCGTCAGACAGGCGACGGTCGCGGAGCCCTGAATAATGCGCACCGCGGCGGCCAGCACAAAGCAGGTCAGCGCAATCGGCAGGCCCATGCCGGTCAGCGCGCCGCCGAGCGCCGGGCCGACGCCGGAATCCACCAGCACCTGTTTAAACACGCCGCCTGCGCCAATCACCAGCAGAATAATGCCCGCCGGTTGCAGCGCCTGGCCGCAGATTGCCATAACTTTCTCTTTTTCCATCCCCTGCCGGCGCGCCAGACCATAAATCGCCACCAGACAGGCGACCAGGATCGCGGTAAACGGGTGGCCGATAAACTGCAGCCATTCGTAGAGCGTTGAGCCTTGCTCGGTAAAACGCGCGGCGATGGTTTTCAGGCCCACCAGCACCAGCGGCAGCAGAATGAGCGAGAGGCTGAAGCCGAAGGACGGCAGTTTGCCTTCGCCGAGGTGTGGTTCGCTGATGTCGTCAGGTATATGCAGCTCCACATGGCGGCTGATGAAGTTACCGAAAAGCGGCCCCGCCACCAGCATGCCAGGGATAGCCGCGCACAGGCCGATTAAAATCATCCAGCCAAAATCGGCGTGCATCTGCGAGGCGAGCAGCATCGGCGCAGGCCCCGGCAGCAGAAACGCCGCGGCGGCCGCGACGCCCGCAAACAGCGGGATCACAAGCTTCACAAGATTGGTGCCGGTGTGACGCGCCATAGAGAACGCGACGCTAATCAGCAGCACAATCGCCACTTCGAAAAACAGCGGCAGCGCGCAAATCAGGCCCGCCAGTCCAATCGCGTAGTGCGCGCGGCTGTGGCCGAAGGATTTCAGCATCTTGACCGCAATCTGATCGACCGCGCCGGTTTCATGCAGGATTTTGCCGAACATCGCTCCCAGCGCCACCACCACGGCCAGAAAGCCGAGCGTGCCGCCCATGCCTTTTTCCATCGTGGAGGCGATTTTATCGAGCGGCATCCCGGAGAAAAGGCCGGCGCCGATGGACACCACCATCAGCGCGACAAAGGCGTGCATACGCGCCTTCATTACCAGAAACAGCAGAAGTAAAACGGACCCTACTGCCGTTAACACGAGGGTTAATGTATTCACGACTTACTCGCCTTTATTGATAAGCGCGATCGTGCTGTCGATAACGTCGTCGAGCGACTGGTTAATATCCACAAACAGCACATCTTTTTCATCTTCCTGCGGGGCTTCCAGCGCCTCGAACTGGGTGACCAGCATTTGCGGCTTGAAGAAGTGCCCTTTGCGCGCGCGCAGGCGGCTTTCAATCACTTCAAAATCGCCTTTCAACCAGATGAAAGAGAGGTTCGGGTTGCCGCTGCGCAGGATGTCGCGATAGCGTTTTTTCAGCGCCGAGCAGACGATGAGCGACACTTTGTTGGTGCGCTGCATGGCGAAGGCGGCGTCGTTAAGCGCCTGCAACCACGGCGTGCGGTCATCATCGTTCAGCGGATCGCCCGCCGCCATTTTCATAATGTTGCGGCGCGGATGCAGAAAGTCGCCATCGAGGAACGCGGCTTTCAGACGGTGCGCGACTTCGCTGGCGACAACGGATTTCCCGCTGCCGGAAACGCCCATCAGGATATAAATATGGTGATCATGATTGGTCGTGCTCATTGCAGTACTCCCCTGGCAAAGGCATTACGGATAATGTTACGGGTAACTGTTAACGGTAACATTGTCTGGCTCACACTGAAAATTAGCAATTTCCGCAGGCTCTCAGCATGAATAAGTGTGAGCCAGTTCAAATTTGTGGGATTAAATAGAGCCGCCAGGCGAGAGCGTAAAACCAAGATCGAGCATTTGCGGAGCGACCGTTTCGCCGCGGATACGCGCCAGCAGACGCTCGGCGCCGATGCGCCCCATGCGTTCGCGCGGCGTAAGCACGCTGGCGAGCTGCGGCTCCATCACCTGGCCGATATCGTGGCCGTGAAAACCGGCAATCGCCATGTCATCAGGAATGCGCAGGCCCAGACGCTGGCACTCAAACGCGGCGCCGATCGCCAGATCGTCATTGGTGCAAAAGATGCTGTCGAGCTGCGGATATTCCCGGCGCGCCTGGCGCAGCAGTTCGCTGCCGGTCGAGAAAGACGAAGAGTGTTCCACCATCACGCTGTAGGGCGTCAGGCCCGCGTCCAGCATCGCCTGCTCGTAGCCCTTCTGTTTCATGATGGTGCGCTCGTCGAGACGCGCGCCGAGATACGCGACGTGGCGATGGCCTCGGGCGATGATGGCCGCCGTCATCTGGCGGGCGGCGTCAAAGTTATCAAACCCCACGGCGATATCCAGACACGGCGAGACGCTGTCCATCAGCTCCACCACCGGAATGCCCGCCACTTCAATCATCTTGAGCGTGCGCGGCGTGTGGTTACGCTCGGTTAAAATCAGCCCGTCGATATTCCAGGAGAGCATCGACTCCAGGCGCTCCTCTTCCAGCTCCGGCTTATAGCCGTAGTGGGCGAGCATAGTCTGGTAGCCGTGCGCGTCGATAACGCTTTCGATACCGCGCAAGACTTCGGCGAACACCTGGTTGGTCAGAGAGGGCAGCAGCACGCCGATGGCGCGGCTGGTCGCGTTGGAGAGAATATCCGGCGCGCGGTTGGGAATGTAGCCAAGCTCATCCAGCGCCGCCGCGATTTTGCTGCGCAGCGCCAGCGAGACTTGCTCGGGGTTGCGCAGGTAGCGGCTGATGGTCATTTTGGTCACGCCGACGCGATCGGCCACATCCTGAAGTACCGGTCTTCTCTTTTTCATCGTCCTGAAGGGGGGATAAGGTCATGGGTAATAACCAGTTTATCACGGACGTGCAACAACCTTCCCCTGTTTAGAGGAAGGTTGCGAGTGAGGTTAAGGATTTATCAGACCGGCGGCAGATCGAACAGCAGGATTTCGCTGTCGCTGTCGGCGTGGATAGCAAGCGTCGCTTCATCCCAGATGGCCAGGCCGTCGCTGGTGGTCGCGCGGGTGCCGTTGATGGTCACATCGCCCTTCACGACCTGGATCCAGACGCGGCGGCCAGCGGCGGGCGCATACTCACCGTCTTCGCCATTCAGCAATGCCCAGCGCGACAGTTCCATATCCTGATGCACTTTCAGCGAGCCGTCGCGGGCATCCGGCGACAGTACCAGCTGGCGGCCCCGGGCGGCGTCGAAGCGGCGCTGCTCGTAGCGCGGCTCAATGCCGTTTTCAGACGGAATGATCCAGATCTGGTACAGGCGCAGACGCTCGGTGGCGCTCGGGTTGTACTCGGAGTGGCGCACGCCGGTCCCGGCGCTCATTATCTGGAACTCACCGGCAGGCACCTGCTCTTTGTTGCCCATGCTGTCCTGATGCTCCACCGCGCCTTCCAGCACGTAGGTCAGGATTTCCATGTCTTTATGCGGGTGCGTACCGAAGCCCTGGCCTGCGTCGATCACGTCGTCGTTAATCACCCGCAGGGCGGAAAAGCCCATGAAATTCGGGTCGTAATAGTTAGCGAACGAGAAGGTGTGCCAGGAATCCAGCCAGCCGTGATTCGCATGACCGCGGTCGTTTGCTTTGCGTAAATAGATCATCGTGTACCCCCTTAGCGATTTGATGGGGTAAGTGTGGACCTGTTACGTTCGCGATCATAGAGGGTGAAAATTGACTCCTCTGTTCAAATTTTGTGAACAAGAACAGAGGAGCCGGTATCCCTTATTTCGCAAGGGTTACCGTGGCGGGAGACGCCTGCTCGAAGCCGCGTTCGAGGATCTCGAGGTTAGTAAGCACATCAGATTCTCTGACATAATTCGGCGCGCCGTTGACGAGGGTATCATAGAGCGCGTCATAGACGCGGCCATAGTCGCCCGCTTCCGGTTTAATCTCTTCACGCACCGTTTCGCCGCGCGCGTTGACATACTCCAGATGGCCGATGCTCTCATCCGCGGCAAAGCCCGGCTCGCCCGGCATTATTCCGGCTTTCAGGCTGGTCTCCTGCTGGTCGATGCCATATTTGATAAACGAGCCCTTTTTGCCGTGGACGATAAATTTCGGGTAGTCGATTTTGACGTAGTGACTGGTTTTCACGATGGCTTTCAGATCGCCATAAAAGAGCTGCGCCTCGAAGGTGTCGTCCGGGTTCGCTTTGTTGCGCAGGCTGCGGATGTCATAGCTGACGTGATCGGGGCGGCCGAACAGCGAGATAATCTGATCCATCGTATGCACGCCGAGCCCGAAAAACATGCCGTCTTCCGGCAGGCCGGGTTTGGTTTCCGCCTCGGGCCGGTAGTAGTCGAAATGGCTTTCGATTTCGACAATCTCGCCAAGCTTGCCGCTCTCAATCACTTTACGCGTGGTCAGAAAGCAGGAGTCAAAGCGGCGGTTCTGATACGGCGTGACCACAAGCCCTTTGCTCTTCGCCAGATCCAGCAGCAGACGCGCGTCCGCGACGCTTGTCGTGAACGGTTTTTCCACCAGCACGTTTTTTCCGGCTTCCAGCGCGCGCTTCGCATAGTCAAAGTGGCTGTCGGCATGGGTGCAGATCACCACCAGTTTGACCGAGGCGTCGTTCAGGATGTCATCCAGATCGCTGGTGAAATGAATGTGCTGATAGCGCGGATGGCTTTCCAGCTCCGGTTTGGGGTGGCGACGGAAGATATGCGCGACGTGAAACGTCTCTTTGCGGTGTAAAACGTAGGGGAGATGGTAGCGGGTAGTGCTTTTGCCAAAACCAATAAAAGCGCAATTAATCGTCATTGCCCGGTCCTTTTTAAGAGTAACAGATGGCATTAACCATAGATTACAAGGCAAAAAAAAAGCCAGCACCCGGCTGGCTAAGAAATACTGGAAGCAATGTGAGCAATGTCGTGCTTTCAGGATGATCCGTTGGGGTTCCCCCTGAACGCATGGCAATAATAATCATTATCATTCGCATGTGTCCAGCCTTTTTTGAAAAAAATTTGGGAATTGACCGCCAGGAAAAAAGTACAGATGTTGAAGCGTATCTGGTACGTCGGGTAAGCCACGCGCCCCCGCCGTCGAGCCTTCGACCACACAGGGAGCACGTTATGAATGAGATAATCGTAAGACACGCGGAAGCAGAAGACGCGCAGGCGTTGCAGCAGATCCACACCATGTCGGAAATTATCCATAACACGCTGCAAATCCCACATCCGTCGCTCGCCATGTGGCGCGACCGGCTCGGCGCGCCGCAGCCGGGGCGTCGTCAGCTGGTGGCGTGTATTGATGGCGAGGTCGTGGGGCACCTGGCCTTAACGGTGGAACAAAACCCGCGCCGCAGCCATGTCGCGACCTTCGGGATGAGCGTTCATCCCGGCTGGCGCAACCGCGGCGTGGCATCGGCGCTGCTGCGCGAAATGGTTAATCTGTGTGATAACTGGCTACGCATCGAGCGAATCGAGCTGACCGTGTTTGTTGATAACGCGCCTGCGCTGGCGGTGTACCGTAAATTCGGGTTTGAGACGGAAGGCACGGGCAAGCGCTACGGCCTGCGCAACGGCGAGTATGTGGATGCGTATTTTATGGCGCGGATGAAGGCGGGTTAATAGTTCCCGCGCCGTTTCTGGGGTGGGTAAATCCACAGGGTGGGTAAGCGCAGCGCACCCACCGTTTACATGAAGCGATACGGCGGGTGCGCATGGCTTACCCGCCCTACACCGGGATATGCAAATTTGTAGGATGGGTAAGCGCAGCGCACCCACCGTTTACATGACGCAACACGGCGGGTGCGCGTGGCTTACTCGCCCTGCACCGGGATGTGCAAATTTGTAGGGTGGGTAAGCGCAGCGCACCCACCGTTTACATTGCGCGACACGGCGCTACCTTAATACCCCGCCGTTGAATCATCGACGCTGCGCGGATCGGACGCGCCGTAAAGCGCCCCGTCCGGGCCAATCATAATGCTCTGGGTGCTGCCCATCGCCTCTTTCACCGCCACGTTCTGTCCTTTCTCACGCAGTAGCTTCAGCGTATCCGGGCTAAAGCCCTTCTCCACCCGCAGCTCATCGGGCAGCCACTGGTGATGGAATCGCGGCGCGTTGGTGGCTTCCGCCACGTTCATACCGTAATCAATCGTGTTCACCACCATCTGCAACACGGTGGTGATAATGCGGCTGCCGCCAGGGCTCCCGGTCACCAGCCATGTCTTACCGTCTTTGACGACAATCGTCGGCGACATCGACGACAGCGGGCGTTTCTTCGGCCCCACCGCGTTGGCGTCGCCGCCTACCAGGCCATAGACGTTTGGCGTTCCCGGTTTGGCGGAGAAATCGTCCATCTGGTTATTCATCAGAATCCCGGTATCGCCCGCCACAATGCCGCTGCCGAAGGTGGTGTTAAGCGTATAGGTCACCGCCACCGCATTGCCGTCTTTGTCGACGACCGAAAAATGCGTGGTCTGGTTACTCTCATAAGGCGCGAGGTTGCCCGGTTTAATCTCTTTCGACGGGCGCGCTTTGTTAACATCGATCTGCTGCGCCAGGGATTTCGCGTAGGCCTTGCTGGTCAGCGCCTGCCACGGCACCTTCACGAAATCCGGGTCGCCCAGGTACTCCGAGCGGTCGGCGTAGGCGTATTTTTCCGCCTCGGCCATAATCTGCATCGCGTCGGCGCTGCCGAAGCCATATTTATGCAGGTCGAAATTCTCAAGGATATTCAGGATCTGCACGATATGGATCCCGCCCGACGACGGCGGCGGCATCGAATAGACCTGATAACCGCGGTAGTCGCCGCTCACAGGCGTGCGCTCCACCGCTTTGTAATTCGCCAGATCGGCTTTGGTGATAAGCCCGCCGTTTTTCGCCATCTCGTCGGCTATCTGGTCGGCAATCGGCCCTTTATAAAAAGCGTCCGGGCCATCTTTGGCGATAAGCTCCAGGCTTTTTGCAAGATTCGCCTGCACCAGCTTGTCGCCCTTCTGGTAGGGATTACCGTCCTGTTTCCAGAAAATCGCCTTGCTGGCCGGGTGGTTCGGGAGCGTCTCCACGCCGTAAGTTTTTAAATCGATGGCGAGCGCGTCGTTGACCGTAAAGCCGTCGCGCGCAAGCGTAATGGCGGGCTGAATGACTTTATCGAGCGGCATCGTGCCATATTTTTGCAGCGCCAGCGCGAAACCCGCCACGCTGCCCGGCGTGCCGGAAGCGAGATGCGAAGTGAGCGATTTTTTGCTGTCGGCGTTGCCCTGCGCGTCGAGGAACATATCGCGCGTGGCTTTCTCCGGCGCCATTTCGCGGAAATCGATCGCCGTTACTTTGCCGTCTTTGGTGCGCAGCATCATAAAGCCGCCGCCGCCGAGGTTACCGGCCTGCGGATGCGTCACCGCCAGCGCGAACCCCACCGCGACCGCCGCATCCACCGCGTTACCGCCCTGCTTTAGCACATCGACGCCCACCTGCGTCGCCGCCGCGTCCACCGAGGCGACCATGCCGTGTTCGGCACGCACCGGATGGAAGACATCTTCTTCCACGCCATAAGAGACCGGCGCAGGCGCTGGTGCCGCGACAGGCGGCGGCGCGGCCCCCGCCGTTAAACAAAAGGTGACCGCCAGCGCCGCTATCACGCTCTGGCGTACGGTTTTCCACTGCATCATCATTATTGTTCTCCGCTTATTATCCGGGACGCTCCCCGGAATAAGTCTGGTTCACAACTCTTAAAAGATCATCGTGCCGTCACAGAGGAGGTAAACTGAAAAGATCTTCCAGAGGGGAGGGAAACACCATGAAACGCTATTTACTGATTGCCGCGGCGCTTCCGCTGGCGGCGCTTGCCCAACCGATTAACGTCATCAACAACCCTAACCAGCCGGGGTACGTGAACCCGAGCCAGCAGCGTTTGCAGACGCAGATGCAAAGCCAGCAGCTTCAGCAAAAGGGGATGCTGAATCAGCAGATCCAGAGGCAAAGCCGCCTGCAACAGCAGCAGTTGCAAACTCAGATGAATAATAACGTTGAGCGAATTCAGCAGAACCAGCCGGGGACGCTGAACCCGCAGAGAGAACAGGTGCTGCCGAACACCAATGGCGGCATGCTCAATAGCAGCAGCGGAAGCTCACAGCACATGCTCAACAGCAACGGCGCGACGCTGAACGGCAGCAGCGCAAGCTCACAACACATGCTCAACAGCAACGGCGCGACGCTGAACAGCACACAGCAGCCGCACATGATTGAGCCGCGCCAGAACGGCGATATGCTGCGGCAAAACGGCACTACGCTGAATACGCAGAGCGCCATCACGCCTTAAGCGCGAAAATCCGGCCCGATCTCGTCAATCGCATCGGTGCAGATGCAGTCCACGCCCCAGGCGAGCAGCTCCAGCGCGCGCCGGGGCGAATTCACGGTATAGACCAGAATACGCAGCCCGGCGTCTTTCAGTTGCATGACACGCGCCTGATCCAAAAGCTTATGGTTCAGGTGAATGGAGACGCAGCCAAGACGCGTGGTCAACGCCTGCCAGTCGTCGCGCCATTCGTCCAGCAGTAGCCCGCGCGGCAGTTCCGGCGCCGCCTGTTGCGCCGCCTCCAGCGCCTCGATGGAAAACGACGAGAGCAGCGGCGCGGTCATGCCTTCCCAGAGCGCGCGCGCGGCCAGCGCCACCACGCGCCCGGTTTCGGAATCCGCGCCGGTCGTCGGTTTGATTTCGATATTCGCCATCATGCGGTGCTCGCGGCAGCGCTGCGCCACATCGCTCAGCAGCGCCAGCTTCTCGCCTTTAAACGCGCCGCTAAACCAGCTGCCAGCGTCCACTTTCAGCAGCTCATCCCAGTTCAGCTCGCCCGCCACACCCCAGCCATTGCTGGTGCGCTCCAGCGTGTCGTCATGCAGCAGGAAAATCTGACCGTCTTTCGTGAGCTTGACGTCAAACTCAATCATGGCGTGGCCCAGGCGCGCGCCGGTTTCAATCGCCGCCAGGGTATTTTCCGGCGCCAGTCGGCCGCCGCCGCGGTGGGCGACGATGGGAGGATATGGCCAGTTGCTCATAAACGTTGTCCTGTTTCACCGTCAAAAAAGTGCAGATGATTTTCCGGCAGGTGCAGCCACAGCTGGCTGCCCGGCTGCGGACGCTCCTGATGCGCCAGGCGCGCCACCACTTTCTGGCTGCCCCAGCGGCCATGCGCGAGGTTATCCGCGCCCAGCATCTCCAGCGTATCGAGCGGCAGCGGCACGCCGCCTGCGGCCTGTGAGCTTAGCGCAATATGTTCCGGGCGGATACCCAGCGTCACCTTGCGCCCGGCGAGCGCTTTGTGCAGCCTCCCGAGCGGCAGGGAAAGGCCGCCGTCGACGTCGAAATGGGTGCCTTCGGCATTCACCCGCCCTTCCAGCAGGTTCATCGCCGGGCTGCCGATAAAGCTCGCCACAAAGCGACTGGCGGGTTTTTCGTAGACTTCCACCGGCGTGCCTGTCTGCTCCGCCACGCCTTTGTTCATCACCATCACGCGCTGGGCGAGCGTCATTGCCTCGACCTGATCGTGCGTCACATACAGCGACGTGGTACGCAGGCGGCGATGCAACTCTTGCAGCTCAAGGCGCATCTGTACGCGCAGCCTGGCGTCAAGGTTTGAAAGCGGCTCATCGAAGAGGAACACCGCCGGATCGCGCACAATCGCGCGGCCCATCGCCACGCGCTGGCGCTGGCCGCCGGAGAGCTCGCGCGGGCGACGTTTTAACAGCCCGTCGAGCTCCAGAATGCGCGCCGCCTCTTTAACGCGCTCGGCGATGTGCGCTTTGCCCATCCCGCGAATTTTCAGGCCCCAGGCCATGTTCTCTTCGACATTCATATGCGGGTACAGCGCGTAGTTCTGGAACACCATCGCGATGCCGCGCTCTTTCGGCTCCATTTCGGTGACGCGCTGGCGGTCTATCCAGATATCGCCGCTGCTCACGCGCTCAAGCCCGGCCACCATACGCAGCAGCGTCGATTTGCCGCAGCCGGACGGGCCGACCATCACGATAAATTCGCCATCCGCGATGTCCACCGTCAGCGGCTGAATGACCTGCGTTTTGCCGTTGTCCCAGCTTTTGGTGACCGCCTGTAATTTGAGTCCTGCCATCTTATTTCTCGCTATCCACCAGCCCGCGAACAAACGCGCGCTGCATCACTAAAACAATCACCACCGGCGGGATAAGCGTCAGCAGCATCGCCGCCATCACCTGATTCCACTGCGTGCTGCCCTCGCCCACCGAAATCATGCCTTTAATGCCCGCCACCGCCGTGCCGAGCGACGGATCGGTGATGATCAGCAGCGGCCAGAGATACTGGTTCCAGCCGTAGATAAACGTAATGACGAACAGCGCCGCGAGGTTGGTTTTGGAGAGCGGCAGCACGATGTCGCGGAAAAATCGCATCGGCGAGGCGCCATCGATGCGCGCCGCTTCCATCAGTTCGTCAGGCAGCGTCATAAAGAACTGGCGGAACAGAAAGGTGGCGGTCGCGGACGCCATCAGCGGCAGCGTCAGGCCGGTATAGCTGTCCATCATCTTCAGGTTGGCTATTACTTCCACCGTCGGGAAAATGCGCACTTCCACCGGCAGCATCAGCGTAATAAAAATCATCCAGAAGAAGAGGTTACGCAGCGGGAAGCGAAACCAGACGATAGCGAACGCCGAGAGCATCGACACCGCGATTTTCCCGACGGTAATGCTGAACGCCATGATGAAACTGTTCAGCAGCATCAGCCAGAACGGCGCGCTGTTAGCCCCGACGCCGTTCACCCAAATATCTTTCAGGTTTTCCCACAGGTGCGTGCCGGGGATAAGCGTCATCGGCGTGGCGAACACGGCCTGATTATCGAGCGTCGCCGCGACAAACGCCACGTAGAGCGGAAAGAGAATCGCGGCGATGCCGAGGATCAAAATGGTATGGCTGAAAATCGTCAGCCCAGGGCGGTTTTCAATCATTGGTAACGCACCTTACTTTCCACATAGCGGAACTGCACCACGGTGAGAATAATCACCAGCGCCATCAGCACCACCGACTGCGCGGCGGAGGTGGAGAGATCCAGCCCGGCGAACCCTTCGCGGTAAATCTTGTAGATAAGCGTGGTGGTGGCCTGCACCGGCCCGCCCGCGGTGGCGGCGTCGATAACCGGGAAGGTGTCGAAAAAGGCGTAGACCAGATTCACCACCAACAGGAAAAAGCTCACCGGCGCGATAAGCGGCAGCGACAGCTTAAAGAAGCGGCGCACCGGGCCTGCGCCGTCGATGGCGGCCGCCTCGACCAGCGAGCGCGGGATCGACTGCAACGCCGCGAAGAAAAACAGAAAGTTGTAGCTGATTTGCTTCCAGACCGAGGCGAACACCACCAGGAACATCGCCTGGCCGCTGTTTTGCGAGTGGTTCCAGTAGTAGCCCATCTGCTCAAGCACATGGGTAATGAGCCCGCGTCCGGGATTAAAGAGGAAGATCCACAGCACGGCGGCGATGGCGGGCGCGACGGCGTAGGGCAGCAGCATCAACGTCTGGTAAAAACGGCTGCCGCGCACCACGTAATCCACGAGGGCCGCGAAAAACAGCGATATCAGCAGCCCGCTGACGGTCACCAGCGCGCTGAATTTAATGGTGGTCCAGAAGGAATCCAGGTAGTAGCTGTCGTGAAACAGCTGGGTAAAATTCGCCAGCCCGACAAACTGGCTCGATAGCCCGAACGGATCGATGCTCTGTACGGAGTACCAGAGCGCCTCGCCCGCAGGCCAGATAAAAAAGATGACGGTGATAATCAGCTGCGGCGCCAGTAACGCATAGGGCAGCCAGCCTGAACGAAACACCGGACGGGATGATGACATAGAGAAACGCTTTCCTGAAAAATGCCGGGTGCGGCTGCGCCTTACCCGGCCTACTAATCTGGTGCTTTGTAGGGTGGGTAAGCGAAGCGCACCCGCCGTTCGAAACAACACCCACCGCGCCAACCCGCTACCAGCGTTACGATTTCGTCGACTGCTCGAAGCGGCGCAACAGCTGATTACCACGCTCAACGGCGGAATCCAGCGCCTGCTGCGGGGTTTTCTTGCCGGTCCAGACGCTTTCCAGCTCTTCGTCAACCACGGTGCGGATCTGCGGCATATTGCCCAGACGCAGCCCTTTGGTGAACGGCAACGGCGGCTTGTTCAGCATCTGACGCGTCGCGATATCCGCGCCCGGGTTCTTCTCATAGAAGCCCTGCTGGCGGGTCAGATCGTAAGCGGCTTTAGTGATAGGCAGGTAACCGGTTTTCTGGTGCCATTCGGCGGCATTTTCCGGCTGCGCGAGGAAGTTCAGGAACTCCGCCACGCCTTTATACATCTCCTTGTTTTTGCCCTGCATCACCCACAGGCTCGCCCCGCCGATAATGGCGTTCTGCGGCGCGCCTTTCACGTCGGCGTCATAGGGCATCATGCCCACGCCGTAATTGAATTTGGCGTAGTGGCGGATATCCGCGAGCGAACCGGAAGAGGCGGTAGTGATGGCGCAATCGCCGTTGTAGAACTTCTCGGTGGACTCATCCTTGCGCCCGAAGTAGCTGAAATCGCCTTTCTTATTCAGGTCTTCAAGCAGGGCGATATGCTTCACCTGCTCCGGCTTGTTGAATTCCAGCACCGCGTCAGCGCCGTCAAAGCCATTGTTTTTGGTGGCGACCGGCAGGCCATGCCAGGCGCTGAAGTTTTCAATCTGGATCCAGCCCTGCCAGCCGCTGGCGTAGCCGCACTTCATGCCAGAGGCTTTCAGCTTCGCGGTATAGGCTGCGAGATCCTGCCAGGTTTTCGGCGGCTGCTCCGGGTCTAAGCCCGCTTTTTTGAAAGCGTCTTTGTTGTAGTAGAGCACAGGCGTGGAGCTGTTAAACGGCTGGGAGAGCAGATGGCCGCTTTTCGCGTCGGTGTAGTAACCGGCAACCGTCGGCACAAACTGCGACTCATCGAATTTAATGCCAGCGTCGTTAAACACTTCGTACACAGGCTTGATGGCTTTGGACGCCATCATGGTGGCGGTGCCTACTTCGTAAACCTGCAAAATCGCGGGCGCATTGCCGGTACGGAAAGCGGCGATCCCGGCCGCGAGGCTCTGCTCGTAGTTACCTTTGTAGACCGGCTCGATTTTGTACTCCGGGTGCGCCTCGTTAAACCGTTGCGCCAGTGAATTCACCTCTTTACCCAGTTCGCCTTCCATCGAATGCCAGAACGGAATGGTGGTGGCGGCCATCGCCTGGCTGCTCAGCGCCCATCCCAGAGCCACACAAATTGCTGTACGTCGTAACGAAGCTGTCATGTCTGTTATCTCTCTGATTATGCGTCGTTTGAGATGCGCGAAATCACGCGTTTTATGCTCGCGAGCTAACATGACATGCGCGTATGACAGAAAAATAACTGGATAATGACAAGATAGTGACGTGAGAGCGGCAGAGAAATGACGCGCCGGTGATGGTCTGATGACGCAGGTTAAGCGCGAAGCTGAGCAGCAATCTCTTCCAGCGACAGACGTCCTGCCGCCGCGTTGACGGTCATCTCAACGAAACCCGGATTGGCCGCCACATCAATGCCGTTTCGCTTAAGAAACAACAGCGTGATGAATAGCGCCGTACGCTTGTTATCGTCGTTAAAAATATGGCCGCGCGCAACCGCCAGCAAATGCATGGCCGCCAGCAGCCAGATATCATTAACGCCCTCATACTCATATTTGTTGAGCACGCGGTACATCAGCGCTTCGGCCCGCCCTGGATCAGGCATACCGGTAACCCCCGGCGTGACCTGCAACAGACGGTCATGGAAACGGATTATCTCTTCCGCTGAGATAAAATGAATCGTCATTATTTATCCGCAAGCTCCCTGATTTCATTACCGTGCACAGCCATGATCTCCGCAAATTCCGCATCCAGCTTCGCGGCCTGATAACGCTCGAATTCTTCTGCGCTAATGATCACCGCTGATTTATGGCCACGGCGGGTAATGGTGACTGGCGTCCCGGCCGCCGCTGATTCCAGCGCAGAAGCCAGCTGCTGTCTCGCTTCGCTATAGTTCATGGTACGCATACGCCCTCCTTTCAGGTACAAGTTAATTGTACAACTAAGATGTACGTAAAACAAAAGCCGGGCGGCGAAAAATGCCTTGCCCGGCTTAAATAATGGCGTGTGCCCGGCATGCATTACGCCGCCGGGCCGTACAGGCGAATCAACCGCCGAGATACGCGCTGCGCACCGCTTCGTTGGCAAGCAGCGCCTCGCCGGTGTCTTCCAGCACTACGTGACCGTTCTCCAGCACGTAGCCGCGATCGGCGAGCTTCAGCGCCTGGTTGGCGTTCTGCTCGACCAGGAAAATCGTCATCCCCTCTTTGCGCAGCTGCTCGATGGTGTCGAAAATCTGCTGGATGATGATCGGCGCCAGGCCAAGCGACGGTTCGTCAAGCAGCAGCAGGCGCGGCTGGCTCATCAGCGCGCGGCCAATCGCCAGCATCTGCTGTTCGCCGCCGGACATCGTCCCGGCGCGCTGGATGCGGCGCTCGTGCAGGCGCGGAAAGAGATCGTACACGCGCTGAATGCGCTCCTGATACTGCGGGCGATCGGCGAAGAAGCCGCCCATCGCCAGGTTCTCTTCCACCGTCATACGGGAAAAGACCCGGCGGCCTTCCGGCACAATCGCCACCGCCTCGCGCATGATTTTCGCGGTCTGCCAGTCGGTAATGTCTTTACCATCAAAGATGATTTTCCCGGTGCTCGCGCGCGGGTCGCCGCACAGCGTGCCGAGCAGCGTGGTTTTACCGGCGCCGTTCGCGCCGATCAGGGTGACGATTTCACCCTGGCGAATATGCAGACTGACTTCATGCAGCGCCTGGATTTTGCCGTAGTGCGCGCTCACCCTGTCAAAAGATAACATCACGTTTTCCATCTTATGCCTCACCCAGGTATGCGCGAATCACGTCGGGGTTGTTGCGGATCTGCTCCGGCGTGCCGTTGGCAAGCGGCGTCCCCTGGTTTACCACGTAAATACGGTCCGAAATGCCCATCACCAGTTTCATGTCGTGCTCAATCAGCAGAATGGTCGTGTTGTGATGGTTGCGCAGCTCGACAATCAGTTCGTCCAGCTCTTTGGTCTCTTTCGGGTTCAGGCCCGCCGCCGGTTCGTCAAGCATCAGGATCGCAGGCTGCGTCACCATACAGCGGGCGATCTCCAGACGGCGCTGGTCGCCATACGCCAGGTTGCCCGCCTGGCGGTTGGCGTGCTGCAACAGGTTGATACGCTCAAGCCAGGTAGCGGCGCGATCGAGCGCCTCGCTGTGCGCGCGGCGAAACGCCGGGGTTTTCAGCAGGCCGGAAAACAGCCCGGATTTTAGCTGCTGGTGTTGCGCCACCAGCAGGTTTTCAATCACCGTCATTTCACGGAACAGACGTACGTGCTGGAAGGTGCGCACCACGCCCATCCGGGCGATCTGCTGGCCCGGCAGCCCTTCGAGATGCTGGTCGCGCAGCATAATGGTGCCGCCGGTCGGTTTATAGAAGCCGGTCAGGCAGTTGAACACCGTGGTCTTGCCGGCCCCGTTCGGGCCAATCAGCGAGACGATTTCACGCTCGCGCAGCTCAAGAGAGACATTGTTGACGGCAAGCAGGCCGCCAAAGCGCATCATCAGGCCGCTTACCGATAATAAAGGCTGACTCATGCCTGCTCTCCTTTACTGCTCACACCATTTTTCAGTTTCAGCTGCGGGCGCGTCATCGGCAGCAACCCTTGCGGACGCCAGATCATCATCAGCACCATCAGGCCGCCCAGCACCAGCATGCTGTATTCGTTCAAATCACGCATCAGCTCGCGCGACACCACCAGCAGGATAGCCGCCAGGATCACCGCGAACTGCGAGCCCATGCCGCCCAGCACCACAATCGCCAGCACGAACGCGGATTCCGCGAAGGTGAACGATTCCGGGCTGACAAAGCCCTGGCGCGCCGCAAACAGCGTTCCGGCGAAGCCCGCGAACGCGGCGCTGATGGTAAACGCGGTCAGTTTGATGCGCGTCGGGTTCAGGCCGAGCGAACGGCAGGCGATCTCATCCTCGCGCAGCGCTTCCCAGGCGCGGCCGAGCGGCATACGCAGCAGACGGTTAATCACAAACAGCGAGAACACCACCAGCAGCAACGCCACCAGATAGAGCCAAATCACGCGGTCGCTCGGGTCATACTTCACGCCGAAGAAGTTGCTGAAGGTATCCCAGCCGCCTTCGCGCGCGGTGCGGCTGAACTCCAGGCCGAAGAAGGTCGGTTTCGGGATCTGGCTGATGCCGTTCGGGCCGCCGGTAATTTCCGTGTTATTCAGCAGCAAAATACGCACGATTTCGCCAAAGCCTAAGGTCACGATCGCCAGATAGTCGCCGCGCAGGCGCAGCACCGGGAAGCCGAGCAGAAAACCGGCGGCGGCGGACACCAGGCCCGCCAGCGGCAGACAGGTCCAGAAGCCCAGCCCGTAGTAGTGATTCAGCAGCGCGAAGGTATAAGCGCCGATAGCGTAGAAACCGCCGTAGCCCAGCACCAGCAGGCCGGAAAGGCCTACTACCACGTTCAGGCCGAGGCCCAGAATCACGTAAATCATGGTGAGCGTAGCGATATCCACCGTCCCGCGCGACACCATAAACGGCCACGCCACGGCGACCAGGAGCAGCGCCACCAGGAACAGTTTCTGTTTCACCGTCGAGCCGTCAATCGCCGGCAGAATAAACTTCGGACCGGAGACGTTTTTCAGGCCCTTCTGGAACAGCGGGCGCAGGAGCTGGAATAAAAAGACCACGCCGGTGCCGATGGCGATCCACTCCCAGCGAATGCTGTCGGCGGTATCGACCACGAGACGCGTGCCGTCCAGCTCCAGCTGAACGCCCATAAAAATGCCTGCCAGCAGGAAGAACATGGCGGCGGCCAGCAGCGCCGCCACAAAATGCATCGGTTTCATACTTTTTCTACCTCCGGGCGGCCCAGAATACCGGTCGGCATCACCAGCAAGACGCCGATCAACAGGGCAAACGACACCACATCTTTATATTCCGTGCTCAGATACGCCGAGCAGAGCGATTCGGTCACGCCCAGGATCAGGCCGCCTATCATCGCGCCCGGAATACTGCCGATGCCGCCCAGCACCGCCGCGGTGAAGGCTTTCATCCCGGCCATAAAGCCGATGTAGGGGTTAATCACGCCATAGAACTGGCCGAGCAGCACGCCCGCCACCGCCGCCATCGCCGCGCCAATCACAAAGGTCAGCGCGATAACGCGATCGGTGTTAATCCCAAGCAGGCTCGCCATTTTCAGATCTTCGGCACAGGCGCGACAGGCGCGGCCCATGCGGGAGTAACGGATAAACAGGGTGAGCGCGAGCATTGCGATAAAGGTCACGACCCAGATAACCAGCTGCATGGTGGTGATGCTGGCCGCGAAGTTTTCGCTGCTGCCGATGGTCCACTGGCCGTTAAAGAGGCTCGGGAGCGCGACGTCGCGCGAGCCCTGCGTCAGGCTGACGTAGTTTTGCAGGAAGATAGACATCCCGATGGCGGAGATCAGCGCAATCAGGCGTTTGGAGCTGCGCACGGGGCGATACGCCACGCGCTCGATGCTCCATCCGTAGGCGCTGGAGACGACAATCGCGCCGATAAACGCGGCGCCGACCAGCAGCCAGCTGGCGTCGATGCCCATCATCATCAGCGCGGCGATGATCATGAATGACACATAGCTGCCAATCATATACACCTCGCCGTGGGCGAAGTTGATCATGCCGATAATGCCGTAAACCATGGTATAGCCGATGGCGATCAGCGCGTAAGTACTGCCCAGCGTGACGCCGTTAAACATCTGCTGCAGAAAATAGAGAAACTGCTCGGACATAACGTAACCTTATTAAATCCTGCCGGAAGAAGCGCCGACAGGCGGGATGAATATCGGGTGTGCTTTACTACGACTCGTTATGCAGAACGGTTAACGACCCGTTGGTATGCCGCTTAAAAACGCCAGAGAAAATCCTTTCAGATCGCTTTTTTCATCCCAGTTCAGCGGCCCGGTTACGGCATTCGCGCCGCGAGCGTATCGGTTTCCTGTTAGCGCGGCGGAGGCGGCGCTGTTAACGCCATTTCCGGCCGCCGTGTTGACGGTCATCGCCCTGACTGCCTGAGATAGCGCCAGCGCAACCATCTCCGCAAGCCAGCGCTTTGCGTTGCTGTTCATTCTCAGAATCCCCGTTCGTGATGTGTGTTGCTGTTTAGTTTTATTATGGTTAAAAAACATTCTGCCGTTTTAATAGACAACGCTACTTTTACCTGTCTCTTTAATGAGTTAGCGTGGTTTTTAGCGAAACTATAATTAAAACATCTATTTTTCAGTCTATTAAGCAAAGATAATATTCTGAAATATACCCGAGATAAACAAAAAAAAGCGCAGCGGCCAGCATAAAATATCGGCATTATTAGCCAGATAAAACGCTACCTTTCAGCGTTATGTGCTGGTTAAATTTCATTCCCCGCGCTTTCAAGCTACCTAATCAATAAGACAAAAACTAATCAGCTACCGAATAGATCTTGCCGGGGCGTCCAGCAGCTGAAAAAAATCAGGTAAACTCAGAGATTCATCCCTGGCGGAAAGGCTGTTATGAAACTCACCATTCTTCGTCTGCATACCCTGAGCGAACAGGACAAAATCGACCTCGCGAAAATCTGGCCGGAATATCCTTCTGAATCGTTACGTCTTGATGAGAACCATCGAATTTATGCCGCGCGCTTTAACGACCGGCTGCTGGGCGCGGTGCGTGTGACGCTGCGCGGCACCGAAGGCGCGATGGATTCCCTGCGGGTGCGCGAAGTGACGCGCCGGCGCGGCGTCGGGCATTACCTGATTGAAGAGACGATCCGCGATAACCCGTCGATGACAGACTGGTGGGTGATGGATATTGGCGTGGAAGATTACAACGTGATGAACGCGTTTATGCAGACGCTCGGATTTGCGGCGCAGCAGGATGGCTGGGTGAAGCGGTTAGAGGCGTAAGGCAGACGTAGCTATTGATAAAAAGGCAGGTGCGCTTCGCTTACCTGCCCTACAACCCCTTCAATCTCAGGCCGTAGAGCGGGTAAGCCTGCGCACCCGCCAGGTTTACCTGTAAGGTGGGCGCGCTTCGCTTACCCACCCTACAAAACTGTAGTGCGAAAGACGCCCGGGAAATTATTTGGCGTCGGTCGCGGTACCATTGGCATGCCAGGTAAACACGCCGAATTCAAACCCTTTCAGATCGCCTTTCGAATCCCAGGAGAGCGGGCCCATCACGGTATCGACGGAGTTCGCTTTCAGGTATTTGGCGATGGCCGCCGGATCCTCGCTCTGATTCAGACCCGCAGCCAGCGACTGCAGCGCGGCGTAGGTGGTCCACACGAACGCGCCGCTCGGATCCTGTTTCTTCGCCTTGATAGCGTCCACAATCGGTTTGTTCGCCGGCACCTGATCGTAGTTCTTCGGCTTGGTGACTAACATGCCTTCGGCGGAATCGCCCGCGATGTTAGACAGCGACACGTTCGCCACGCCTTCCGGGCCCATAAACTGGGTTTTCAGGCCCGCGGAACGCGCCTGGCGCAGGATCTGGCCCATTTCCGGGTGATAGCCGCCGTAGTAAACGAAATCGATATTTTCTTTCTTCAGGCGCGCCACCAGCGTGGAGAAATCTTTTTCGCCCGCGGTAATACCGTCAAAGAAGACCACGTTCGCGCCGCCTTTCTTCAGGCCGTCCTGCACCGCGCGGGCCAGGCCTTCGCCGTACTGCTGTTTGTCATGAATGATAGCGATGCGCTTCGGCTTCACTTTATCAAGAATGTATTTCGCGGCGGTCGGGCCCTGATCGGAATCCAGACCGGTGGTGCGCAGGATCAGCTGATAACCGCGCGCGGTCAGCTCCGGCGCCGTCGCCGCTGGCGTAATCATCAGAATGCCTTCGTCTTCATAAATATCAGACGCCGGCTGGGTGGAAGAGGAGCACAGGTGGCCGATGACATATTTCACGCCGTCATTCACCACTTTGTTCGCTACCGCCACCGCTTGTTTCGGGTCGCAGGCGTCGTCGTATTTGGTGATAACCAGCTTGTTGCCTTTGATGCCGCCTTTGGCGTTGATATCTGCCACCGCCTGCTCGGCGCCGGTGAACTCCTGGTCGCCATACTGCGCTACCGGGCCAGACATGGCGCCCACAACGGCAATTTTAATATCTTCCGCCATCGCCATGCTGCTCATCGCCAGCGCAATTGCGCCTGCCAGTAACGCTTTGCCCTTCATTTTCATCCTGAGGTTCCCCATTCTTGTGGTTATTGCAGTTGTGATGTTGTTGTTTTTCGCTACTTTATTTCCGCTTCGCTTAGCAGCGCAGCATTTAATATTAGTTTTAAGCCCTGCCGCCCGGCTAAAAGCAGCATACTCTGCTAAAAACATACCCCATTTTTATGAATTTGGAATCACTATTTTTCACGTCAATTATGGTGGGAAGTGGCGAAAAAACGTCCGCCGCGCCTGTCACGCGGCGGGTTATCGGGTTTTACCAGCCTGCGGGCAGATAACCGAAGGCGGAGAGCACCGCGTAAATCGCGCTGGCGACATAGAGCAGCACAATCAGCCCCTGGATGAGCGGATGCGTGCTCCAGCTACACTGCCAGCGGGGCGTTATCTCCCCGCGGCGGCGCGCGCCGCGCAAAATAAGAATAGGCATAATGGAGAGGATCACGCCGCTGAAGACGCCTGCAAAGTAGAGCGCGTTCACAAAAGAGACCAGTCCGCTGTAGGCCAGCGCGAACGGCGGCAGCGCCACGACCGCCAGCACGCCGAGGCGTTTAAGCGGCTGCGCGTCGTCGCCGAGACGAAATTTGTCGAAGATATTGGTCAGGAAACTGCCGCCAAGCCCCCAGTAGGAGGTGAGCATCGCGCACAGCGCGAAAATATTGGCGGAAAAGAACGCCCACTCGCCGAGCGCCCGGCCCCAGGAGATGGTCGCCACTTCAGAGATATTATCAAGCCCGCTCAGCGCGATAACCGACAGCGGCACCAGCGCCAGCAGCGTAAAGGTAATGACCATCCCGACGATAATCGCTTTCGGCAGCTTTTCAGGTTTGTCGGCAAACCCGCGCGCCATCTCCGGCACAATGTACTGCGCGGCGAAGCAGAACGCGGTGACGTTAAACACCGGCACCATGTAGCGCCAGTCGCCATCCAGCAGCCAGCGCATCTGCGTCGATTCATGCAAAAGCGTGGCGACTACCAGCACCGCAATCATCACCACCATGCCGATACTGATAAATTTCTCGCCGCGCCCGATTGCCTTCAGCCCGAGCCAGAGAATGCCCGCCGCCGGAATAAAGAAAATCAGGCTGCCGATGGCGGGCGAGACGCCGATAAGCGAGCTGAGCAGTTTGCCGCTGCCGGTCATGTAGGCGGTGAGCGCGCCGACGCTGTTAACGCATACCGACGCGAACATCAGCCAGGCGCCGATGCGCCCGACATAGCGCCCGGCGAGGCCGCTTAACTGTAAATGCGCGCGGGTGCGCAGCGTCGCTTCCGCGACATACAGCATGGTGATAGTGGTCAATACGCCGACGAGGGCGAGCCAGAAGAGGAGCGGCATAAAGCCCGCTTTGCTGGAGGCGTAGGCGATGGAGAGTACGCCCGCCCCGATGTTGGTGCCGACGATCATCGCGACGCCTTCAACGAAGCTCAGGGATTTAGAGGATGACGCTGCCCGCTCTCGGGACGCCCACAGTGAGGCGGAAGTGGTGTTCTCAGACATAGTTCTTCCTTAAATATCCGGCGGCTATCACCACCGGAAGCGGTTGTGTTCACGGTGTGTTGTTGTGTTAGCAAGTGAGATATTTAAGCTTCGGGCCTGTCAGCCTCCCGAAGCGCGCTCCTTCGCAGGTCACCCCAAAGACGCGCCGTTATGGCCCGCTGCTGCGCGGCGGCCAGACCATAAGGCGGGCGCCCTCGGGGTAATTCCTGTTCGTTTTACGGCAGGGTTTGGTCTGCCTTGCACGGTGGGCGCGCTACGCTTACCCACCCTACGGACTGTTTCGGTGGGTGCGCTGCGCTTACCCACCCTACGGCCAGAGGCTGTGCTTTTATGTAGGGCGGGTAAGCCGTGCGCACCCGCCGTTTAAGCCCCAGATTTAGCGCCCCAGCGCGCGCGAGAGGATCTCCAGCGCCTTGCTGAACTGCGCGTCCGGGATGGTCAGCGGGTAAAGGAAGCGGATAACGTTGCCGTAAACGCCGCAGCTCAGCAGCAGCAATCCCTCTTCGCGGGCGCGCGTCAGCACCTGCTGCGTAAATTCAGGCGACGGCTTGCCGGTCTGCGGATCGTTAAACTCCACCGCCACCATCGAACCCTGCCCGCGGACTTCGGCAATCGCCGGACAATACGTCCGCGCCTGGTTGAGCACTTCCTGTAAGTGCTGGCCCAGCTCGTTCGCGCGTTGGCAGAGATTTTCCTGCTCAATCACGTCCAGCACCGCGTGCGCTGCTGCGACCGCCAGCGGGTTACCGGCGTAGGTGCCGCCAAGACCGCCCGGCGCAGGCGCGTCCATCACCTCCGCGCGCCCGACCACGCCCGAGAGCGGCATCCCGCCCGCGAGGCTTTTCGCCATCGTCAGCAGATCCGGCTTCACGCCGTAATGCTCCATCGCGAAGAGTTTGCCGGTGCGTGCAAAACCGCTCTGTACTTCATCGGCAATCAGCAGAATGCCGTGCTCGTCGCACAGCGCGCGCAGGGCCTCCATAAATGCCGGCGGCGCGACGTTGAAGCCGCCTTCGCCCTGTACCGGCTCCAGCACGATGGCCGCGACCTGATCCGGCGCGATATCGGCTTTAAAAATACGCTCCAGGCTCGCCATCGCGTCATCCACCGACACGCCGTGCAGCGCGTTCGGGAATTGCGCGTGGAATACCGAGCCCGGGAACGGGCCGAAGCCGATTTTGTAAGGCGCCACTTTGCCGGTGAGCGCCATCGTCATAAACGTGCGCCCGTGGAAGCCGCCGCCGAAGGTGATTAAGCCAGGGCGGCGGGTATACGCGCGCGCGATTTTCACGGCGTTTTCCACCGCTTCCGCGCCGGTGGTGAAGAACGCGGTCTTCGCCGGGCCGTCAATCGGCGCGCAGGCGTTGATGCGCTCCGCAAGCGCCACATAGCTTTCGTAAGGGACTATCTGGTACGCCGTATGCGTAAAGGCGCGCAGCTGATTTTCGATGGCCTCCACCACGCGCGGGTGACGATGGCCGGTGTTCAGCACCGCGATCCCCGCCGCGAAATCGATAATCTCGTTGCCTTCCACGTCCCACAGGGTGGCGTTGTCGGCTTTTTCGGCATAGAAGCCGCACATGACGCCGACGCCGCGTGGGGTGGCGCTCTGACGACGTTGGTTCAATTCTGAATTTTTCACCCGCATTCTCCTGCTGATAAACGTCACTTTTTAGCAACAAACCTGAAACAGTGACGTTTATTTACCCAGGCTATGGCCCTATAATCGAGTACCAGTTTTGAATAAATGAGGGATCCAATTGCATTCTTTAGTGTCCGATCTCTTATTGCTTCGCCTCGGCGAACAGCGCGATGAACGCCTGCATAAGCGGCTCTATAACGCGCTGCGCCTGACTATTCTCGATGGCAGCCTGCCTGCGCAAAGCCGCCTGCCCGCCTCGCGGGATCTCGCGCAACAGCTCGGCCTTTCTCGCAACACTGTGTTAACAGTTTATGAACAATTACTCGCAGAAGGATATGTGACCTCTCGCGCCGGCAGCGGCACGTTCGTCGCCGGAATGCTGCCGGACAGCCTGTTATCTGCGCCGCCGGTAGCGCAGGGGCAGCACGATCGCGTTGCGCACGCGGAGTTCTCCTCGCGCGGCAAAACGCTGCTCGGCCAGGTCAGCGCCAGCCCGAAACAGTGGGGCGCGTTTATCCCCGGCGTGCCGGACGTTCAGGCGTTCCCGCATCAGCTGTTCAGCAAAATTCAGGCGCGGATCAGCCGCCGCCCTGGCCCGCAGCGCCTCACCTACAGCTGCCAGGGCGGCACGCCGGAGCTACAGCGCGCGCTGGTGGATTATCTGCGGGTGTCGCGATCGGTTCACTGCGCGGCGGATCAGGTGCTGATCACCGAAGGGATTCATCAGGCTATCGATCTGGTGGCGCGCATGCTGTGCGATCGTGGTGATACGGCGTGGGTGGAAGAGCCCTCATACTGGGGCATCCGCCATGTGTTGCAGATGAATGAGGTAAACATTACGCCGGTGACGGTCGACCGCGCGGGCATGGTCCCGCCGGAAAGCGCCGGGACGCCGCCGCGGCTGATTTTCGTCACGCCGTCGCATCAGTATCCGCTGGGCGCGGTCATGAGCCTTGAGCGCCGTCAACGCCTGTTGACGCTGGCGCGCCAGACCGGCAGCTGGATCGTGGAAGACGACTACGACAGCGAATTTCGCTTTTCCGGCCAGCCTATACCGGCGTTGCAGGGGCTGGTGGCGGACCCGCCGGTGATTTACATCGGCACCTTCAGCAAAACGCTCTATCCGGGCCTGCGTATCGGCTATGTGGTGCTGCCGCGCGCGCTGGCGCAGGAGATGAAAACCGCGCATGCCGAGCTTTATCGCGGCGGCCATTCGATTATCCAGGCGGCGCTGGCGGAGTTTATCGAGGCCGGGCATTACAGCGCCCACATCCGGCGGATGCGGCTGCTGTATGGCCGCCGCCGGGCGTTTCTGACAACGCTGATAACGCGCTATCTGGGGCCGGAGGCGCTGTCGGATTTCAGCGATAACGCCGGGCTGCATCTGGTGCTGAATCTGCCGGATGATGCGGACGACGTGGAGATTGCCCGTCTTGCCAACGCGCGCGACATTCTGGTGCGCCCGCTGTCGCGCTACTACCTGACGGAGAACCGGCGTCGCGGCCTGCTGATGGGGTTCGCCTGCGTGGCGGAGGAGAAAATGGAGGGGGCGTTTAAAGCGCTGCTGACATGCATCGAGGCGGCTTACCCGGCGCTTTCGCGCCGCGCATAAAACAAAACACCCCGCTTAAGGCGGGGTGTGTCATCAGGCTGACGTGGCTTACGCTTCTATCGCGGCGCGCAGCTTTTTCATCGCGTTTTTTTCAAGCTGACGCACGCGTTCGGCAGAGACGCCGTAGCGGTTGGCCAGCTCCTGCAACGTGCTTTTGTTGTCTTCATCCAGCCAGCGCGCGCGAATGATCTGCTGGCTGCGCTCGTCAAGACCCTGCATGGCGTCGGTCAGTTTGTCGGCGGCGTGTTCTTCCCAGTTGTCATCCTCAATGCCGTCGGCAAAGTTAGAAGACTTATCCTGAAGGAACAGCACCGGAGCCATCGGCTGGCTGTCACCCGCGTCATCATCCGGGGACATGTCAAAGGTCATGTCCTGCGCGGCCATACGCGATTCCATTTCACGCACGTCTTTGCTGGAAACGCCCAGCTCGCGGGCCACCATTTCCACTTCATCCTGGTTAAACCAGCCCAGACGCTGCTTGGTTTTACGCAGGTTAAAGAACAGCTTACGCTGCGCTTTGGTGGTGGCGACTTTCACGATGCGCCAGTTACGCAGCACATATTCGTGAATTTCAGCTTTGATCCAGTGCACGGCGAAAGAAACCAGACGCACGCCCACTTCCGGATTGAAGCGACGCACCGCTTTCATCAGGCCGATATTGCCTTCCTGAATCAGGTCCGCCTGCGGCAGGCCATAGCCCGCATAGTTACGAGCGATATGAACAACAAAACGCAGGTGAGACAGGATCAGCTTTTTCGCTGCTTCCAGATCGCCCTGGTAATGCAGCTTTTCAGCCAGTGCCCGCTCTTCGTCTGCCGACAACATCGGCCAGGCGTTGGCCGCCCGGATATAGGAATCCAGGTTACCGACCGGGGCTAAAGCTAAAGTTTGCATTTCTTTGGTCATTCAAATCCTCTCAATCGACATCGGACTGGCGTTCGTCCCCATCAGGCAACAAACGGGCCAGTGTGTTTGAGCAACGAGAATATCAGCCACTCTTTTATCAGACCGTGATTTTATCCACAAGTTCCCTGTAGGCTTGTGAATAAATTACGCACAAAATGTGACATTGCTATGATAAAGCGTGGGCAGGAGAAGCAGAAGTTCATCGGTACGCATCCCCTGCTGACGGGAACTCGTAGCAGGGGATGATTATAACAAATATTTTTTACTCGGGGGTAAAGTGACGTAAATGTTGCACCGTGGCAAGCCAGGCGGCCGCCCAGCCGATCATGGAACAGACCAGCAGCAGCAACAGGCACTCATCGAAAGATAACCCGCTGATTTCAAAGGTTGTGCCGAAGACTTTCGCCACATCCGTCACCGCGGCGGATAACCGCATCACCAGGATTTCTGACAGAATCAGTGAGAGCAATGCGCCGGTAAACCCGAGCAGCGCGCCGCCGTACAGGAACGGACGCAGAATAAAACCATCCGTCGCGCCAATAAGTTTCTGCACGTTGATGGTGTCGCGGCGCGCGAAAATGCTCAGGCGCACGCTGTTACCGATAACCAGGAATACGGCTGCCACCATCAGCACGCCAATCATCGCCGCGACGCGCCCGACCAGCCCGGTGAGCGCCGACAGCCGCGCGAACCAGCTGTCGTCCATGCGCACTTCGTCAACGCCCTGAAGCTTCGCCACGCGGTCGCGCAGCGTGTTGAGCGCTTCGCTGCTCTGAAAATCGAGCTTCGGCTCGACCACTACCACCGCCGGCAGCGGGTTTTCTTCCAGCATATCCAGCGCGCCGCCAAAGCCCGACCAGTTGCGGAATTCGCCAAGGGCCTCGTCGCGCGAGAGGTAATTCACCTTCGCCACGCCCGGCTCGGCCTGAAGCTGCCCCACCACCTGCTGCGCGGCGTTATCGTCGAGCGTTTTATCGAGATAGACCGTGATCTGCGGCGACGGGTAATACTGCGTCGCGGCCTCGCTGACGTTCTTATAAACCATGTAGCAGACGCTTGGCAGCGTCAGCGAAATGGCAATCACCATCACCGTTAAAAACGTGGCGAGCGGTTTGCTTTTCAGATCGGCAAGCGCGCCCTGCCAGGCGTAACGCACCTGTTCATTGATGCCGCCCTGACGCGATTTGCCTTTGGTGTTGGAGCCTTTATTTCGCTTCTGCACAGGCCGTCCTGTTTCACCGGAAGAACGCTGTTTACGGAAATTATCCAGTTTGTTGCTAAAGCGCCGGATTTCATTCAGCGCGTCACGTTTATTCACCAACACGGCCTCCATGCAAATGCCCTTCGCTCAGGGTGAGCACCGGGTAGCTGCGCCGTGAGATAAGCCCGGTGTCGTGCGTCGCCATTAATACGGTCACCCCGACGCGGTTAAATTCTTCGAAAAGACGCAGAATGCCTTCCGAGAGGGCGTCATCCAGGTTGCCCGTCGGTTCATCCGCCAGCAGTACGGCCGGTTTATTCACCACGGCGCGGGCGATGCCCACGCGCTGCTGTTCACCGCCGGAAAGCTGAATCGGGAAGTTTTTCGCTTTGTCCAGCAGACCGACCTTATCCAGCGCCGCCGATACGCGACGGCGAATATCTTCGCCGCTGGCGCCCGCGATGATCAGCGGGATCGCCACATTATCGTAGACCGTTCTGTCCATCAGCAGATGGTGATCCTGGAAAATCATGCCGATCTGACGACGCAGAAACGGCACTTCGCGGTTTTTCAGGCGGCTGATATCGTGACCGCCGAACCAGATTTTCCCGGCGCTCGGCCGTTCGATACCGCAAATCAGCTTCAGCAGCGTACTCTTACCGGCGCCGGAGTGGCCGGTAAGAAATGACATCTCGCCAGGCCGCAGGTGGAAGGTCACCCCCTGCAGCGCTTGTCTCCCACCGAGATAGGCTTTGCTGACATGTTCAAAGCGAATCATGGTTAATCCTCTCGGGCAAAAAGTGCCTCAATAAAGTCGCCCGCGTTAAACGGACGCAAATCTTCAATACGTTCGCCCACACCAATGTAGCGAATCGGAATACCAAACTGATCGGCCACCGAGAAGATCACGCCGCCTTTGGCGGTGCCGTCCAGCTTGGTGAGCGTAATGCCGGTGAGCCCTACCGCCTCGTGGAACAGCTTCGCCTGGCTGACGGCGTTCTGCCCGGTGCTGGCATCGATAGTCAGCATCACTTCATGCGGCGCGTTCTCGTCGAGCTTTTTCATCACGCGAACGATTTTTTTCAGCTCTTCCATCAGGTGCGATTTATTCTGCAAACGCCCGGCGGTATCGGCAATCAGCACGTCCACGCCGCGCGCTTTCGCCGCCTGGATGGCGTCGAAAATCACGGAGGCGGAATCCGCGCCGGTGTGCTGCGCGATAACCGGAATGTTATTGCGCTGGCCCCAGACCTGGAGCTGCTCCACCGCGGCCGCGCGGAAGGTATCGCCCGCCGCCAGCATCACCGATTTGCCCTGCTGTTCGAACTGACGCGCCAGTTTGCCGATGGTGGTGGTTTTACCCACGCCGTTGACGCCCACCATCAGGATAACAAACGGCGTTTTGCCTTCGACATTCAGCGGCTCGTCCACTTTCGCCAGGATCTCGCCCATCTCTTCTTTCAGCAGGCCGTAGAGCGCCTCGGCATCGCGCAACTGCTTGCGGCTCGCGCCTTCGGTGAGACTGGCGATGATTTTACGCGTGGTGTCCACGCCCACGTCGGCAATCAGCAACTGCTCTTCGAGCTCCTCGAACAGATCGTCGTCGATTTTTTTGCCGCGGAACAGACTGATAAATCCGGAACCGAGATTTTCTTTGGTTTTCAGCAGGCTGCGTTTAAGACGCGCGAAGAAGCCCTCTTTGGTGGGTTTTTCCTGCTCTGCGACCGGCGCGACGTCTTCGATATCTTCCGGCTCGGCTTCCAGCGCCGCTTCCGGGTCAGCCGCCAGCGCTATCAGCTCTTCTTCGCTAATTGGCGCGTCTTCTGCACTCTCGTCTTCATCGCGCGGCGTTTCCACCGCAGGCTCGACGGCCGGCTCTTCAACCACCGGCTCTTCAATAGCCGCCGCTTCTTCAATTACGTCTTCTTCGACAATCGTTTCCGGGACGACTTCTGGCTGCGGCTCAGCGACAGGCTCCGGCGCAAGCGTTACCGGCGCGCGATTTTCTTCCTGCTCAGGCAGCCACTCTTCTGCCTGGGCAACCGGCGGGTTTACGGCGTCCGGCTCGGGTTCCGGTTCTGGCTGAACCGGCGTCTCAATGGTTTCCGGCTGCGCGGCCTCTTTTTCTTCATGCGCCACGCTTTCGCTGACGGCCACGACCTCATCGGCGAATTTTTCAGACTCCGCCAGGGAATGAGGGGTCTCATCAGCCGCTGTCTGCGAGTCAGGCTCAACGCGCTCTTCTGTCGCCGCGGGTTGTTCTGTTACTTTTTGTTGTTCGGCTTCAGTTTTTGCCTGCTCTTTCTGGCCAAAACCCAGCCAGGAAAAAAAGCCACGTTTCTTCTCTTTTGCCATTGGCGAATGCACTCCTCGCGGTTAATACATGGCGCAGTCCCGTCGTCTGGCTCAGGGTACTGAAAAAAATTGCGAATGAATAAGTTAGTCTACCACTTTCCCGCCGGGGCGGCATACCGCCGCACGGAGGTTTCGCCCGCCCGTTTGCGCCGCTAGAATAGCAGCCTGAACAGAAAAGCGTGTGAGCATAATGAAGAAACCAACCTCCTCGGGTAGCGGCCAGATCCGCATTATTGGCGGACAGTGGCGCGGCAGGAAGCTGCCGGTGCCGGACAGCCCCGGCCTGCGCCCCACCACCGACCGCGTGCGCGAAACCTTATTTAACTGGCTGGCGCCCTATCTGGTCGGCGCGCGCTGCCTGGACTGCTTCGCTGGCAGCGGCGCGCTGGGCCTGGAGGCGCTCTCCCGCTACGCCGCCGACGCCACGCTTCTGGAGATGGAACGCGGCGTCGCGCAGCAGCTTCAGAAAAACCTTGCTACGCTCAAATCCAGCGCTGCCAAGGTAGTGAACACTAACACACTCAATTTTCTGAGCCAGAACGGCGAGCCGCACGACATCGTGTTTGTCGATCCGCCGTTTCGTAAAGGGCTGCTGGAAGAGACGCTGAACCTGCTGGAAACGCGCGGCTGGCTGGCGCCGCAGGCGCTGATTTACGTTGAAAGCGAAGTGGAAAACGGCCTGCCGCCGGTGCCTGCCAGCTGGCAACTGCACCGCGAAAAAGTGGCGGGCCAGGTGGCGTACCGGCTTTATCTGCGCGAATCACAAGGAGAGCAAAATGCTGATTAATCTGGGACGCCTGCTGATGCTGGGCGTGTGGGGCTTTCTGCTGCTGAATCTGATTCAGCCCTTCCCGCGCCCGCTGAATATTTTCGTTAACGTGGCGCTATTTTTCATGATAATCATGCATATTCTGCAATTATCGCTGCTGCGCGCCACGCAGCCGAAAGACGCCCCGCCGTTAAGCCGTTTCCAGCAGGCGCGTATTTTTATCTTCGGCGTATTTGAACTGATCGCCTGGCAGAAAAACCAGAAGAAGCCGCGTTAACGCGCGGGCAGGCCATTTTGTAGGGCGGGTAAGCGACGCGCACCCGCCATGCCAGGTTAACGCGCGGGCGCGGGAACAAACTCCAGAAACCGCGTCCCCTGATACACCAGCTGGCCCTCATCGCCCACCGTCAGCTGATGGTAATGGGCCTCATCCAGCCGAAACCGCATCTCTGCCCCGCCTTCCTGCGGGCGAAACGTCGCCTCATACCGTACCGTTTGCGCAGGCGGCGCGACCTGCTGCTCCCGCGAACGCCGTCCGTTAACCGGTTTTTCCCGCTTGCTGGTCACCACCACGTTTTGCTGCGTGACCGGGGCCGCGTCATTTTCTGTTTTCTCGCGCCGCTGCTGCACATAGCGAAATGAAGCGGCCGCGACGATTAACGCGATGATAATAATGAAAAAAAGCGGTGGCTTACTCATGGCAGATCCCGGCGGCTTAACTCTTTTTAAGAATACCCCGCAGCGCCAGGCGTTGTCATCCCGCCCGTCTGACCACTAGACTGAAATCAAGGGCCGTGCGCCGCGTGCGCACGTTACAATAACTGAATCAGGGACTTATCATGCTTTGGTCGTTTATTGCTGTCTTTTTATCCGGTTGGCTGTATGTCGATGCGTCTTACCGCGGCGCGACCTGGCAGCGTTGGCTGTTTAAGCCATTAACGCTGCTGCTGTTACTCTTGCTGGGCTGGCAGGCGCCGCTCGCGAGCCCGACGGGTTATCTCGTGCTGGCGGGCCTGGTGGCGACGCTTGCGGGTGACGCGCTTATGCTGCTGCCGCGCCAGCAGTTGCTGTACGCCTTCGGGGCGTTTTTCCTGTCGCATCTGCTCTATACCGTCTGGTTCGCGAGCCAGATGACGCTCTCCTTTTTCTGGCCGCTGCCGCTGGCGCTGCTGGTGATTGGCGCGGCGCTGATCGCGACTATCTGGACCCGCCTTGGCGATCTGCGCTGGCCGATTTGCACTTATATCGGCATGACGCTGGTGATGGTGTGGCTGGCGGGCGAGCTCTATTTCTTCCGCCCGACCGACACCAGCTTCTCCGGCTTCGTCGGCGCGGTGCTGCTACTGCTGAATGCGGTCGTCTGGCTTGGCAGTCACTACCGTAAGCGCTTTACCGCGGACAGCGCCATCTCCGCCGCCTGCTATTTCGCGGGCCACTTTATGATTGTCCGCTCGCTTTACCTTTAACGCCGGGCGGTGAAATGCCGCCCACAATTCTCTTGACTCTGGAGTCGACTCCAGAGTGTAAGCTCCGGTAATGAGAAAATTATCATTACCGGAGGACGCCATGCGCAACCCTTCTGAAAAACGCCACGCGACACCGCAGTTCGCGAAAATGACGCCGATCCCTGCCCCGCAAAAACCCGCCATCAGCAACGCTGACTGCTGCGAAAGCGGCGCCTGTGAGACGTCGCCTGCGGTGGAAACGACCGGCGCGCTGAGCTGGCAGGTCGCCGGTATGGACTGCGCCGCCTGCGCGCGCAAAGTGGAAAACGCGGTGCGGCAGGTGCCCGAAGTGCGTCAGGTCCAGGTGCTGTTCGCGACCGAAAAACTGGTAGTGGACGCCCCCGCCTCGCAGCGTGAGGCCATCGAACAGGCGGTACGCGCCGCCGGTTATACGCTACGCGACGCTCATGTGCCTGCCCCGGCAGCGCCTTCAGGCTTGCGGGAAAACCTGCCGATTATCGTTATCGCCATCTTTATGGCGCTGAGCTGGGCGCTGGAACAGTTCCATCCGCTGGCGGGCCGTATCGCGTTTACCGTTACCACGCTGGTCAGGCTGTTCCCGGTCGCGCGTCAGGCCTGGCGGCTTATCCGCAGCGGCAACCCGTTCGCCATTGAAACGCTGATGAGCGTGGCCGCCACCGGCGCGCTGATTATCGGCGCCAGTGAAGAAGCGGCGATGGTGCTGCTGCTCTTTTTAGTCGGCGAGCGGCTCGAAGGCTGGGCGGCGAACCGCGCGCGCAGCGGCGTCAGCGCGCTGGTGGCGTTACGACCGGAAACGGCCGTGCGTTTGCGCGGCGACGCGCGTGAAACCGTGTCGATAAGCGACCTCCAGCCCGGCGATGTGATTGAAGTGGCCGCAGGCGGCAGGCTTCCGGCGGACGGCAAGTTGATCGCCGCGGCGGCAAGTTTCGATGAGAGCGCGCTGACCGGCGAATCGCTGCCGGTCGAGCGCCAGCCGGGCGAAAAAGTGCCTGCGGGCGCGACCAGCGTCGATCGTCTGGTGTCGCTTGAAGTCACGTCACGCCCCGGCGACAGCGCCATTGACCGCATTCTGCATCTGATCGAAGAGGCGGAATCGAAACGCGCGCCGATCGAGCGCTTTATCGATCGCTTCAGCCGCCTCTATACCCCGGCCATTATGGCGGCGGCGCTGTTGACGGCGATTATGCCGCCGCTGTTGTTTGCCGCGCCCTGGCTGCCGTGGGTTTACAAAGCGCTGGCGCTGCTGCTGATTGGCTGCCCGTGCGCGCTGGTGATCTCGACGCCTGCGGCGATCACCTCGGGCCTTGCCGCCGCCACGCGTTTCGGCGCGCTGATCAAAGGCGGCGCTGCGCTGGAGGCGCTGGGGCGCGTTGAACAGATCGCTTTCGATAAAACCGGCACGCTGACAGCGGGTACGCCGCAGGTCACGGCGGTCGATCCGGTTGACGGGCTGGAAGCGGAAGCGCTGCTGGCGTACGCCGCAGCCGTTGAGCGGGGCAGCACGCATCCGCTGGCGCAGGCGGTGGTGCGCGAGGCGAACGCGCGCGGCGTGGCGACGCTGCGCGCCGGTGCGCAGCGCACGCTGGCGGGCGCGGGGGTTGAAGCGCAGGTGGAGGGCCGCCTGCTTCGCATCAGCGCGCCGGATAAAGTGACTATTGAGCTTCCCGCGGAGTGGCAGGCGCGCATCCGCGAGCAGGAAGCGCAGGGCCAGACGGTGATCGTGGTGACCGCAAGCGATCGGCTTCTCGGCACGCTGGCGCTTCGCGATACGCAACGCGCCGACGCGCGCGACGCGGTGGAGAAACTCCGGGCGCTGGGCGTGGGGAGCGTGATGCTGACCGGCGATAACCCGCGCGCGGCGGCGGCAATTGCCACAGAGTTGGGAATAGACTATCGCGCCGGGCTACTGCCTGCGGATAAGGTGACGGCGGTCAATGAGCTTAACGCCCGCGCGCCGCTGGCGGTGGTCGGCGACGGTATCAACGATGCGCCGGCGATGAAAGCCGCGACCATCGGTATTGCGATGGGCAGCGGCACCGATGTGGCGCTGGAAGCCGCCGACGCGGCGCTGACGCACAACCGGCTGGAGGCGCTGCCGGAGATGATCGCGCTTGCCCGCGCCACGCACCGCAATATTCGCCAGAACATCGCGATTGCGCTGGGGTTAAAGGCCGTTTTCCTGGTGACGACGCTGCTCGGGTTGACCGGCCTGTGGCTGGCCGTGCTGGCCGATACGGGTGCTACGGTGCTGGTGACCGCCAATGCGTTAAGGCTGTTGCGTAAACGCGGCTGACGGGAAACAAACACGGTGGGTGCGCTACGCTTACCCACCCTACAAAACCAACTCCCCACATCCAGACCAGCTGTAGGGCGGGTAAACGAAGTGCACCCGCCACCTCAACGGCGCTTACCCACCCTACATCACAGCGGCGGAATACTCGTAGGGCGGGTAAACGAAGTGCACCCGCCACTTCAACCTGAACACCCGCCATCGCCCTTACATCATCCCTAATATCCGCGGCAGCCAGAGCGAAATGGCCGGAATGTAAGTCACCATCGCCAGCACAATAAGCAGCACGCCATAGAACGGCAGCATGGCGCGCACCACGGTTTCGATATTCTGCTTACTCACGGCGCTCGCCACAAACAGCACCGACCCCACCGGCGGCGTAATCAACCCGATCCCGAGATTCACCATCATGATCATCCCGAAATGCACCGGATCGATGCCTAGCTGATTGGTGACCGGCAACAGCACCGGCGTCAGGATCAAAATGATCGGCGCCATGTCCATCAGCGTGCCGATAAGCAGCAGCATGATATTGAGGTACATCAGAATGACGTATTTGTTATCCGACAGCGTCGTGAAAAATTCCGTAATGCGCGTCGGCAGTTGCATATAGGTCATCACCGCGCCGAACGCCGCCGCAAAACCGATGAGGATCATCACGATCGTCACCGTTTTCACGGTGCGGAACATCAGCTTTGGCAGCTCGCTCCATTGGTAATCGCGGTAAATAAACATCGTCACGAAAAACGCCCACAGGCACGCCACCGCCGCCGACTCCGTCGCGGTAAACACGCCGGTGAGAATGCCGCCCAGGATAATCACGACCGTCATCAGCCCCCACAGCGCATCGATGAAAATTTTCAGCGCCTGCCTGAGCGGAATACGCTCGCCTTTCGGGTAGCCGCGCCGCCGCGCGAAGGCGATGCAGAGCACCATCAGGCTCAGTCCCAGCAGCAGCCCCGGCAACACGCCCGCGATAAACAGCGTCGCGATAGACACAGTGCCGCCCGCCGCCAGCGAATAGATAACCGAGTTATGGCTGGGCGGGATAAGAATCGCCTGCACCGAGCCGCTCGCCGTGACCGCCGCGGCGTATTCTCGCGGGTAGCCTTTCTTTTCCATCTCCGGGATCATCACGCTGCCGATAGACGCGGTATCCGCCACCGACGAGCCGGAAATCGCGCCGAAAAACGTCGAGGCGACAATATTCACCAGCGACAGCCCGCCGCGGATAAAGCCCACGAACAGATAGGCGAAGTTCACCAGCCGTCGGGCGATACCGCCTTCGGCCATAATCGCGCCCGCCAGGATAAAAAACGGGATCGCCAGCAGCGTGAATTTGTTAACGCCGCTGGTTATCTGGATCATCAACGCTTCCAGCGGCAGGTCTATCCAGAGCGCGCCCACGATGGCGCTCAGGCCCACCGCGAAAGCGACCGGCATCCCGAGCGCCAGCAACACCGCCAGCGTGGCCAGTAAGATAAATGCGTCCATAACGTTCCCCGCTAGCTATGGTTGCCAATGAGCACGACCGGGCGGTTCTCCTGAGAGCCCCACAGCAGCCGCTCGATGACGAACAGAATCATCACCGCCGAGCCGATGGGCAGCGGCAGATAGCTTTCTCCGGAGGTCAGGACCGGAAATTCCGCGACGGGCTGCTCCCACAGCTCCATGCACAACAGGGCGCTGTAGTAAAACATGACCGCGGAAATGATGAGCATCAGCAGATCGACCGCGCGCGCGCAGACCCGCTGCGCAAACGGCGGCAGGCGATCGGTCAGCATGTTCACCGCGATATGCGAGCCCGCGCGGTAGCCCACCGCCGCGCCGATGAAGGTAAACGTCACCATGCAGATAATAGCGACCGGCTCAGGCCAGGATTCTCCCCGGTTGAGCACGTAACGCGAGAAAATCCCTATCGGGATCACGACCGTCATGATCAACAGCGCGAACCCGGCCACCATCATGGCGAGCAGGTACAGGCGATCCATCCAGACCAGAAATCGGGACATAAATACTCCGCAGAAGATGAGGCGCCGGGGCCAGCCCGGCGTAGGGGGTTATTTGACGTCAGCGATGGCTTTCATCAGATCCTGATGCTTCGCGCCATACTGGTCGCGTACCGGCGCGGTCGCTTTCACGAAATACGCCTTATCGATGTCGTGGAACTGCACGCCGCCCGCTTTCATTTTGTCGAGCGCCTGCGTGTTATAGGCATTCCACAGCGCACGCTGTTCCATTTGCGCCTCGCGGGCGAGCGTCAGGATTTTCTGCTGCTGCTCGGGCTTGAGCTTGTCCCACTTCACTTTCGAGTAGAGCAGCATTTCGGGGATAATAAAGTGGCCGCTCAGGGTGTAATGCTTCGCGACCGGCAGGTAGTTATGGGCGATATAGGTCGGCGGGTTGTTTTCAGCGCCGTCGATAACGCCGGTTTGCAGGCCGCTGTAGACTTCGCTCACCCCCATCGCCACGGCGTTCGCGCCCATCGCTTTCAGCGTGCCAATGGCGACCGGACTCCCCTGTACGCGGATTTTCATGCCCTTGAGCTCGTCCGGCTTCACGACCGGGTTTTTGGTGATTAAATTGCGGGTGCCGGAGTCCATCCAGCCTAAAAAGACCAGCCGCGATTTCGGGTTGCTGGTGAGTTTATCGCCGATTTGCTTGCCGATATCGCCATCAATGACCTTGTGCATATGCTCTTCATCACGAAACACATACGGCAGCGTAAACACTTCGATCTCCGGCAAAATCGCCGCGACTGGCGCCATTGAAACGCGGATCATGTCGATTGCGCCCATTTGCGCCTGTTCGATCATCTGCTTCTCATCGCCCAGCACGCCGCCCGGAAACGTTTTAATTTCCAGCTCGCCGTTGGTTTGTTGTTTTAACTTTTCACCCATGTTTTGCACGGCGACGACATTCGGGTATCCCTGCGGGTGAACATCGGCCGCTTTAATCACTTGCGCATGCAGAGCGGGCGCAAACAGCAGTGACGCGGTGGAGAGGCAAAGACCGGCCAGGGCCGGGATAAATCGCTTTTTCATCGGGTCGCTCCAGAGGATAAGGACAGGCTAGTTATAAAACGGTGTTTTGATTTGTCGGTTATAAACTAGACGACGTCCTGTAAAGGCAGGGTGAAGCGCCTCACAAAAGCAACAACTTTGAAACAAGGGTTTAAAAAGAATGTGACGTGAGTTCAGAAAGCCGCATGACGGCGGCTTACGGCAGGGATTACTGATTTTTGCGCAGCAGGTAGCGATACGGCAGCGTTTCGGTTTGCGAGGCCACCAGTTCATGCTCCATAAAGCGGCAGAAGCCAGGGATATCGCGCGTCGTCGCCGGATCATCGGCCACGATCAGCAGCGTTTCGCCGGGCTGCATATTACGCACGGTTTTACGCACCATCATTACCGGCTCAGGGCAGCGCAGCCCGAGGGCGTCCAGGGTATGGTCAGGGTGGGCGAACAGATCGGTCATGCTTCTCTCGGGGTTGTGAAAAACCGCCCTAGTTTACCCCCCGTTTTTCGTGACGCAACTCATGTGAACGATTGCGTTAAAATTAACCATTGCATTGGCGAGACAAAGCAGTATCATGCGGCGGCTTTGCGCAAACGCGCCGCGTCTGCCTTAGTAGCTTGAAGATGAACTGGGTTCCCTCACCCCAACTAACAAAAAGGTCACAATATGACTCCCTTTACCTCTGGTCAGCGCCGCAACGCGCTCGTCTGGCTGTCGTTGTTTCATTTGCTGGTGATCACCTCCAGCAACTATCTGGTGCAGCTGCCGGTCTCCATTTTTGGTTTTCACACCACCTGGGGCGCGTTTAGCTTTCCGTTTATTTTCCTCGCCACCGATCTGACCGTGCGCATTTTTGGCGCGCCGCTGGCTCGCCGCATTATTTTCGCCGTGATGGTGCCTGCGCTGCTGGTCTCCTACGTGATCTCCTCGCTGTTTTATATGGGGAGCTGGCAAGGGTTTGGCGCGCTCTCGCACTTCAATCTGTTCGTCGCGCGCATCGCGACCGCGAGCTTTATGGCCTATGCGCTGGGGCAGATCCTCGACGTGCATGTCTTTAACCGTCTGCGCCAAAGCCCGCGCTGGTGGCTGGCGCCGGGCGCGTCCTTGCTGCTCGGCAACGTCAGCGATACGCTGTCATTTTTCTTTATCGCCTTCTGGCGCAGCCCGGACCCGTTCATGGCCGAACACTGGATGGAGATCGCGCTGGTGGATTACACCTTCAAGGTGCTTATCAGCCTGGTGTTCTTCCTGCCGATGTATGGCGTGCTGCTGAATATGCTGTTGAAAAAGCTGGCGGATAAATCCGATTTCCGCGTGCTGCAGCGCGGTTAAAGGTTCACGGAATTTCTTGTGTTAAGATGCAGGGATGGGTCGTGTTGACCGTCTCTTGTAAAGGAATAAGTGAATGCGCAATCTGGTGAAATATGTCGGTATTGGCCTGCTGGTGATGGGGCTTGCCGCCTGCGATAACAAAGACAGCAACGCGCCGGCCAGCGCCGGTGCCTCACAGAGCGAAGCTTCCGGCCAGCCAGTCAGCCTGCTGGACGGCAAACTGAGCTTCTCCCTGCCGGCGGATATGAGCGATCAGAGCGGTAAAGTGGGCACCCAGGCGAACAACATGCATGTCTACTCCGATCAGACCGGCCAGAAAGCCGTGATCGTCATCGTCGGCGAGAAAAGCCAGGAATCACTGGAAGTGCTGGCGAAACGTCTGGAAGACCAGCAGCGCGCCCGCGACCCGCAGCTGCAGGTCGTGACCAATAAAGCGATTGAAATCAAAGGCCAGAAGATGCAGCAGCTCGATACCGTCATCTCCGCCAAAGGCCAGACCGCTTACTCCTCCGTGGTGCTGGGCAATGTCGATGACAAACTGCTGACCCTGCAAATCACGCTGCCTGCCGATAACCAGCAGCAGGCGCAGAGCACCGCAGAGAACATCATCAATACCATCGTGGTGAAGTAATCCGCGGTAAAGATTACGCTTATAACAGCGGCCTGCCCTTTACGGGGCGGGCCGTTTTTTTAACTGCGCGCTTAACAGAATGGCGAGCAACACCAGCCCCGCCGCCGCCAGATAAATCGCCGGTACGCCCGCCCAGGCCATCAGCACGCCTGCCGCCGGCCCGGTTATCCCGAGCGACAGATCCATAAACAGCGTATAGGTGGCGAGCGCCGCGCCCTGGTTGCTCTGGGGCACCGCCTTCACCGCCACGACGCCGAGCGCAGGGAAGACCAGCGAGAAGCCTGCGCCTGCGAGAAACGTCCCCGCTTTCGCCATCCACGGCTCCACCGCCAGCCCAACCAGCAGCAGCCCAGCCGTTTCCACCACGCCGCAGATTAGCGTCACGTTAATGCCGCCCAGCCGGTTAATCGCGTTAGGGAATAGCAAGCGCGTGCCGACAAACGCGCCGCTGAAGAGCGTCAGGGCGAAGGCCGCGCCGTCCCAGCCTTTCGCCTGATAGAACAGCGTGATAAACGTGGCGATCACCCCGAAGCCGGAAGTGGTGAGCGCCAGCGCCATGCCGAACGGCCAGACCTTGCCGAGCACCGCGCGAAACGGCAGCGGTTTGCCCTTACTCGCCTTCACCGCCGGACGCGGCAGCGCTAACACAATCCCGAGCAGCGCCACGCCCATAATAACGCCCGCCACCAGCGGCAGGCCGCCCAGACGGTACAGTAGCGCCCCGAGCGGCGCGCCCACGGCCATCGCGCCGTAGGTGACCACGCCGTTCCAGGAGATCACTTTGCCGATATGCGCCGAACCGACCACGCCGACGCCCCAGAGCGTCGAGCCGGTGCCCGCGCAGCTCTGCCCAAAGCCCAGCACCACACGACCGAGACACAGCAGCGCCAGAGATACCAGCGGCAAGCCGCCGCCCCACCACGCCAGAAAATAGCTCGCGCCGCTCAGCAGACAGCCGAACATGCCGACAATGACCACGGTTTTCGGCCCCCAGAGATCGGCGTAGCGCCCGGCATGAGGACGACTTATCAGCGTGGCGATATACTGAAGGCTGATGACCAACCCCGCCCAGAACGGGCTAAATCCCATCACGTCATGGACATAGCCCGGCAGTACCGCGAGCGGCAGGCCGATGGTCAGGAAGGTAGCGAAATTGAAGATAACGATGGAGACGATTTTCAGGTTCAGCCGCAGGCCGCTTAACGCGGGTTCGGCACTTGCATCCGGCATGACATTTCACTTTTTTGGCAACAGCGGTAGCGTCAGTATAAACCTGAAATTTCCTTCAACGGAAACGCCCGCGTTTCAGACTTCCTCCCTGCGGCGCAATGCCCATTGCACACTACACTAAGAAAGCCCTCATAAAAGGAATTGGTTATGATTGGTCCACAACGACCCCAACCCCCCCAACAAGATAAAGTTGGCCTGCACATGCTGCAAAAGCTGGCGGCGCTGGTGATTATTCTGGCCGGTATTCACGCCGCGGCGGATATGATTGTCCCGCTGCTGCTGGCGCTGTTTCTGGCGATTGTACTCAACCCTCTGGTGACCTGGTTTATGCGCCGGGGCTTTCGCCGCCCTGTCGCGATAACTATCGTCGTATTTGTGATGCTGATAGGCCTGACGCTGCTGTTAGGCGTGCTGGCGGCGTCGTTTAATGAATTTATCGCGTTAATGCCGAAATATAATAAGGAACTGACGCGAAAACTGCTGCATCTTCAGGAAATGGTGCCGTTTATGCATCTGCATCTTTCGCCGGAGCGTATGCTGCAACGCATGGATTCCGACAAGATGATGACCTTCGCCACCACGCTGATGACGCAACTCTCCGGCGCGATGGCGAGCGTCGTGCTGCTGGTGATGACGGTGGTCTTTATGCTGTTTGAAGTGCGCCATGTGCCTTATAAGCTGCGTTTTGCGCTCTCTAACCCGCAACTGCATATCGCCGGGCTGCATCGCGCCTTAAAAGGCGTCAGCCACTATCTGGCGTTAAAAACGCTCATCAGCCTCTGGACCGGCGTGATCATCTGGCTCGGCCTGACGCTACTCGACATCCAGTTCGCGCTGATGTGGGGCGTGCTTGGGTTTCTGCTCAATTATATTCCCAACATCGGCGCGGTGCTCTCGGCAATACCGCCCATGATCCAGGCGCTGCTGTTCAATGGCGTGTATGAAGTCGTCATGGTGGGGGTGTTGTTCCTGCTGGTGCATATGATCCTGGGGAATATCGTGGAGCCGCGTATGATGGGCCACCGTCTCGGGATGTCCACGATGGTGGTGTTCCTCTCCCTGCTGTTCTGGGGGTGGTTACTCGGGCCGGTCGGCATGCTGCTTTCGGTGCCGCTTACCAGCGTCTGTAAAATCTGGATGGAAACCACGCACGGCGGCAGCAAAATCGCCGTCCTGCTTGGCCCCGGCCGCCCGAAAACCCGGCTACCGGGGTAGTACCGTCACACCACGCGGCGCGCCGCGAGATAACGCGCGCGCCAGTAGCCGTTGCTGAGGCTGGAGATGGTTACGCCTTTCTCTTTCGAGGCGTGGATAAACTGATTATCGCCGATATAGACCCCCACATGGCGCTGTCGCGGGCTGGTGCTGAAAAACACCAGATCGCCCGGTTGCAGCGCCGTTTTTCTTACCGCTGTGCCCTTTCTGATCTGCTGCGAGGTCGTGCGCGGTAGTGAAACGCTCGCCGATTCGGCAAACAGATGCTGCATCAGCGCGGAGCAATCGACGCCGCGGTGCGTCGTGCCGCCCAGGTGATAACGGGTGCCCTTCCAGCCCGCGTAGCGGTTTAATAATGCGCGTTTCAGCCGCGGAGGTTGCGGCGCAGTCTCTGCGAAATGCCAGGAATAGCCAGGGGCGGCATCGTGAGAATGCCAGGACGGGGGCCGCGCGGCGCTAAACGCCGGGGCTGCAAGCAGTGAGGTAAAATAAAAAAACATCATTAAAAAACGCATCGCGGTCGTTACCGTAGTGTGTTGTGACTCCTTACCCGGTCAGGAAGTGCGCTCCGTATGTGCTTCCTCTGACGGGGCGCAACGTTAACGACTGGCGATAAAACAGACTATCGACTCTCACTACATTCGCTTGTTACTCCTTTTTCATCGCCCTTCATAACCCCTTCTTCCGGCAACGAATAAACGCCATTTTTATAAGCCAGACCGTTCTTTTTACGGGATTTTTACACCGCCGCCTTACGGAAAACGCTAGCCTTTGACCATCGCCCGAGTGGCCTACAAGAAGCGTGACCTATGTTTTCCTTTGCTCTTACTCCCTGGTTTAAAACCCCGAGCCCGACAGCGGCGCCTTCCGATCAGGAACCGATGATGTTCTCTACATTGCTGAATACCTGGATGCTGGCGGGCGCGGCGCACGGCGCGCCGGTCTCTTTTCGCCAGGAAGCCGACGCTTACCTGCGGGAATATCCGCATACCCGCCACGTCGATATTTATCTGCATGACCTGAACGGCTGCCGCCGCGGCAAGCGTATCAGCGCCGGGAGCCTGCGCGCGCTCGCCCAGGGCTGCTACTTTCCGCTGTCGGTCTATGCCATGGATAGGGAAGGGCACGTTGTTGAAAGCGCTATCGCCCGGCACGAGCCGGACAGGCTCTGCCTGCCGGTGAGCGGCACGCTGCGCCCCTGCGCGAGCGATCCAGCGCATCACGCCCAGTTGCTGCTCGCGATGCAGGACCCCGACGGCGCAGGCTGCGCGCTGGAGCCGCGCGTCGTGCTGGAGCGCCTGCTGGCGCAGTTCCACGCGCGCGGCATCTACCCGGTGATAGCGCCGGAGGTGGAATTTTATCTGCAGGCCGTGGACGGCGCGCCGCCGACGTCGCGCTGTTTTGATATCGATATGCCGGGCCGCGACAACGCGCTGCTGGAAGCGATGGAAACCGAAGCGCGGCGTCAGGGGCTGCCTGTCTGCGGCATTGTGGCGGAAGCGGAAGCCGGCCAGTTCGAGCTCAATTTTAACCACACCCCGCGCGTGGTGGAGATGTGCGATCGGGTGCTGGCGGCGCGGCGGCTGGTGCATCAGGTGGCGGAAAAACAGGGTTACTTCGCAAGCTTTATGGCCAAACCGCGTTCTGAGCTGGCAGGCAGCGGCCTGCATGTACACATCAGCCTGAACGACGCGCAGGGCAATAATCTTTTCGCCGGTGATACTGACACCCCAAACGTCATGATGCGCCGCAGCCTGAGCGGCCTGCTGGCGCTGATGCCCGCAAGCGTCGCGCTGGTCACGCCGGGCGCGAATGCCTTCCGGCGGCTGCGTAAGAGCTTGAACGAACCGCTGTTTTCCTCGTGGGGCTATAACGATCGCTCGGCGGCGCTGCGCCTGCCCTGCGCGGATACAGCGCGTCAGCGCATCGAATACCGGCTCGCGAGCGCCGACGCCAACCCGTATCTCGTGGCGGCGGCGGCCCTCGCGGGCATTCTCTATGGCCTTGATCATCCGTTAACGCTCCCGGAAGCGGGCGTAAGCACTGATTTGCCTGCGCTGCCGCTCTTCTGGCCGGACGCGCTCGCGCGTTTTCAGGAGGCGGAGTGGCTGCGGCAACAGCTGGGCGGGCCCTTCAGCGACGCCTGGCTTGCCTGCAAACGTCAGGAGCTGGCCCGCTTCGAAAGTGAAGTCACCGACGCGGAAAAACGCGCCCATCACCATTAATCACGCGGAAAAAGAGGTGAATCATGTCTCGCTTAGTCATGATATCCGGCCGCTGCGGCGTGCCGCACGGCGCCGATGCGCAGGCGGAAGCCCTGCACGACATCATGCGCCAGCGCGGCGGCCTGTGGATGGGCTGGAGCGGCGCTGTCGGCCTTGCGGGCGCGCCGCGCCGCATCGCGGTGCGGGAAACGGCGGGCTATACGCGCCAGCGTTGGGATATGTCGCCTGCGGAATACGCCGGTTACTACCACGGCTACGTGCATCAGGCGCTGTGGCCGGTGTTCCATAACCGCCCCGATCTCGCCGCGCACCAGAAAAGCGCGTTTTGCGCCTATAAAGCCTGGAGTGAAGCGGTGGCGGAGATGGCGGCCGAGGAGATCTGCCCGGACGATGTCGTCTGGGTGCAGGATTACCACCTGATCCCCCTTGGGCGTAACCTGAAAGAGGCGGGCCTGCTGAACCCGTGCGGCTTCTTTTTGCATCAGCCGTTCCCGCCAGGCGACGTGTTCAGAACGCTGCCGGAGCACGACTGGCTGATGCGCTCGCTCTTTTTCTACGATCTGATTGGCTTTCAGTCCGGCAGCGATGTGAATAATTTCCTGCTGTGCGTGATGCGCCACTACCGCACGGAGCGGCTTTCCGCCACCACGCTTCGGGTCAACGGTCACATTATTAACGTCGGCGTGTTTCCCTGCGGCGTGGCGACGCATCGCCCGGCGCGCCACGCGCCGCCCGCCCCAAAAAACGGCGCGTTATATTCGCGTAAGCTTATCGTCAGCGACGATGTGATAAACGACATCAGCGGCATTCACTACCGTATCGACGCCATGCGCACCCTGCTGAACAACCATCCGCAATACCTGCGCGACGTGACGCTGTTGCAGCTGAGCGACCCGGCGAAGGAGTACCCGCACTTCTCGCCGCAGCTTGAGCGTCAGCTGGCGCGCTTTTGCAGCGAGGTGAACGGCGCGTTTGGCGATCTGAGCTGGTTTCCGGTGAATTATCTGCATAACGACGCGCTGAACCGGCGCGCTATTACCGGGATTTACGCACGCGCCCGCGCCGCGCTGTTTACGCCGCTGTCAGAAGGCGTAAGCCTGAGCGCGAAAGCCTATGTACTGGCGCAGGACGCCGCCGATCCGGGCGTGCTGATCCTCTCGCAGTGCAGCGGCACGGCGGAGCAGCTTAAAGGCGCGATGGTGGTCAACCCGTATGACGCCAGTGAGCTTAGCGAAGCGCTGCATTCGGCGCTCGCCATGCCGCTGGCGGAACGAAAACAGCGCCACGCGGCGCTGCTTACGCAGGTGCGTCAGTATGATAACCAGTGGTGGGCGGGCGCGTTTCTCGACGCGCTGGATGGTATGCCCGCGCCGCCGCGCTTTCCGCGCCAGCACGGGATTTTCACGCCGCAGAATCTCTACTGAGGATGTTATTCGGCAAGCGCCTGGGCGCAGGCCCAGGCGGAGCTCCAGGCCCACTGGAAGTTATAACCGCCCAGCCAGCCGGTCACATCCACCACTTCGCCGATAAAATAGAGGCCCGGCACGTTGCGCGCCTCCATGGTGCGCGACGAAAGCTCGTGAGTATCGACGCCGCCGAGCGTCACTTCCGCGGTGCGGTAGCCTTCGGTGCCGTTGGGCTGGACGCGCCAGCCGTGCAGCGTCTCCAGCAGCTCTTGCTGCTGACGGCTGTTGAGCTGTTTCAGCGTGACGTCCGGGAGTTGCCCGAGGCTTTGCAGGCACTCCACCAGCCGCTTCGGCAGCAGCATGGCGAGCGTGTTTTTCAGGCTCTGATTGGGGTGCGCGGCGCGCTGTTCGTCGAGAAACGCCGCGGCGTCCGTATCCGGCAGCAGGTTAACAGTGACCCACTCTCCCGGCTGCCAGTAGCTGGAGATCTGCAAAATCGCCGGGCCGGAGAGCCCGCGATGGGTAAAGAGAATGCTTTCGCGAAAGACGGTGCCGTTATCGGCGGTGACCACTGCCGGCACCGAGACGCCGGAAAGGGTCTGGATCTGATCAAGCAGCGGCTTATGCAGCGTGAACGGCACCAGGCCCGCGCGGGTCGGCAATACCTTCAGGCCGAACTGCTCCGCCACTTTATAGCCAAACGGCGTGGCGCCGAGGCCCGGCATCGACAGGCCGCCGCTGGCGATCACCAGCTTCGGCGTCTGCACCGCGCCGCCATTGAGCGTCAGGGTATAACCGCTTTCGTCGCGCGCGATCGCCAGCACTTCGCTGCGCAGCCGCACGGTGACGCCGCCCTTCTCGCACTCCGCCATTAGCATCGTGACGATTTGCTCTGCCGAGTCGTCGCAGAAAAGCTGCCCGAGGGTTTTCTCATGCCAGGCGATGCCGTGCTTACCCACCAGATCGATAAAATCCCACTGGGTGTAGCGCGCCAGCGCCGATTTACAGAAGTGCGGATTGGCGCTGAGGTAAGCGGCGGGCTCAACGTAAAGGTTGGTGAAGTTGCAGCGTCCGCCGCCGGACATCAGGATTTTGCGCCCCGGTTTTTTGCCGTTATCCAGCACTAACACCCGGCGGCCCGCCTGCCCGGCCAGCGCCGCGCAGAATAAACCTGCCGCGCCCGCCCCTACGATGATGGCATCAAACTGTTCCACAACCCTTCCTCATTGCCGTTAAGGCCGCGAATTGTAAAGTTTCCTCTCTGGTCGCACCAGACAAAACCCTGTTACAAATTCTAATAAATTGAATTTAAAAGGTAATCTCTTTAGTGAAATTGACGCTTCAGTGACACCGATTAAAAAAAGTCTATATTTCACTTTGCCCACGCCGCCGTTGTCTTAGATAATGCGCCGCGTTCATGTCCTCAAAATGGCGTAACGTCCTATGCTACATTTGTTTGCCGGGCTGGATTTACATACTGGCCTGTTACTATTGCTTGCTCTGGGATTTGTACTGTTTTATGAAGCTATTAACGGCTTCCATGATACGGCAAACGCAGTCGCAACGGTTATCTACACACGCGCTATGCGATCGCAACTTGCGGTGGCTATGGCGGCTCTCTTTAACTTCCTCGGTGTTCTGCTTGGCGGCTTAAGCGTAGCCTATGCGATTGTGCATATGCTGCCGACCGATCTGCTGCTGAATGTGGGCTCCGCGCATGGCCTGGCGATGGTCTTTTCCATGCTGCTGGCCGCGATTATCTGGAACCTTGGCACCTGGTATCTGGGTCTGCCGGCGTCCAGCTCCCATACGCTTATCGGATCCATCATCGGGATTGGTCTGACCAACGCCCTGATGACCGGCACGTCCGTTGTGGATGCGCTGAATATCCCGAAAGTGCTGAACATTTTCGGCTCGCTGATCGTCTCGCCGATTGTCGGCCTGGTGTTCGCGGGTGGACTGGTGTTTTTACTGCGTCGCTACTGGAGCGGCACCAAAAAACGCGCCCGTATCCACCTGACGCCTGCCGAGCGTGAAAAGAAAGACGGCAAGAAAAAGCCGCCGTTCTGGACCCGTATTGCGCTGATCCTCTCCGCTATCGGCGTGAGTTTCTCGCACGGCGCGAACGACGGTCAGAAAGGCATCGGTCTGATTATGCTGGTGCTGATTGGCGTAGCGCCTGCGGGCTTTGTGGTGAACATGAACGCCTCCGGCTATGACATCACCCGCACCCGCGATGCCATCAGCAACGTCGAAACGTACTTCCAGCAGCATCCGGCGGCGCTGCGTCAGGTCGCGGGCATAGACCCGGTGATCCCGACGCCGGAGCAGGTGAACCCGACGGATAATCCGAAAGAGTTCCACTGCGACGCCAGCCGCGCCATCGTGGCGCTGGACCGCGCTAAAGGGATGCTTAACAACATCGACAGCTACGACAAGCTGAGCGTGGAGCAGCGCAGCCATCTGCGCCGCATCATGCTGTGCATCTCTGACACCACCGATAAAGTGGCTAAGCTCAAAGAGACCAGCGCGGACGATAAGCGTCTGCTGAAGAACCTGAAAGCGGATATGCTCAGCACTATCGAGTACGCGCCGGTATGGATCATCATGGCGGTCGCGCTGGCGCTTGGCGTCGGTACGATGATTGGCTGGCGCCGCGTGGCGACCACCATCGGCGAGAAAATCGGTAAAAAAGGCATGACCTACGCACAGGGCATGTCGGCGCAGATGACGGCGGCCGTGTCCATCGGCATCGCGAGCTATACCGGTATGCCGGTTTCCACGACGCACGTATTATCATCGTCCGTCGCGGGCACCATGATCGTCGACGGCGGCGGTCTGCAGCGCAAAACCGTCACCAGCATTCTGATGGCCTGGGTCTTCACCCTGCCGGCCTCCATCATGCTCTCGGGCGTGCTGTACTGGATAGCGTTGCGTTTCGTGTAAGCGAATTTACGTGAACGTTAAGAAGCGGGTCAGGAAACTGACCCGCTTTTTTAATGCCAAATCATCAGGCCGATAAGACTGATAATCACCAGACCGCATAAAGCGCTGGTCAGAATAAACTGGCGGCGCACGCGTTCGCAGCGGCGAATAAATTCGTCGTCATGATGATCGAGATAACGTTGCCAGTAGATATACCAGACGAGGCGAATCTGCTTACTCGGCTGACCATGCGCGGTAAAAAAACCGCCGCCATCCACATACTGATACAGCAGCGGATCGCATCCCCGCAGCACCACCAGCAGCGCGCGTAACGATGAGAAATAGCGCGCCATGTTAATAACGCAAACCAAGAATAAGGCCCAAAACAGCGCGACGGTGCTGATCATACCTTCCCCCCGACGACTCGCCTGGAAAGCAATGGCTCTCCAATACCTGAAAGACTGTTCTGTGAAGCGTGCATGCGTGAAAGTCGATCGGGTTCACATTTATTCACCCGAACGGCTTTTTTAATAGTGTAGGAGATCCGGTAATTTTTTTACCACATCGTTAATCCTTATCAACGCTTACTAATTAATTTTCCGCTTCAATGTATGCGACCGCGGCGGATTGACGGATGTACCAGGGCGCTATAAGGTAAAATTAGCTTTAGCACTAAGTCTTTACGCCGCAATGAGTTCCCGCGGTTGTGGTACGCAGGACGCGGGCACGGGGATGACGCCGCAGGTAGCCACGCGCCATCCAGTCCACTGGTCATCGACATCTTATGGAAGGAGTAACACTATGGCTTATAAACATATTCTTATCGCGGTCGATCTGTCCCCTGAAAGCAAGGTACTGGTAGATAAAGCGGTATCCATGGCGCGTCCCTACAACGCGAAAATTTCTCTGATTCATGTCGATGTAAATTATTCCGACCTTTACACCGGGTTAATTGACGTTAACCTGGGCGACATGCAGAAGCGCATCTCTGAAGAGACGCACCACGCGCTGACCGAGCTTTCCACCAACGCAGGCTATCCGATTACCGAAACCCTGAGCGGTAGCGGCGATCTGGGCCAGGTGCTGGTTGACGCCATCAAGAAATACGATGTGGATCTGGTAGTGTGCGGTCATCATCAGGATTTCTGGAGCAAACTGATGTCTTCCGCCCGCCAGCTTATCAACACCGTTCACATCGATATGCTGATCGTCCCGCTGCGCGACGACGAAGAGGCGTAAGTGGCAACGGCGGGTGCGCAATGCTTACCCGCCCTACAGGCTCTCGTTGGCAGTCATTTCGGATTTTATTGTCCTCAAACCGCGGCACAGGCCGCGGTTTTCATTTCCGCTTTAATTGGTTTACTCCCACCCGGACGTTATACTGCTTAAAAATGAATCGCAGAGAAAACGCGTATGCCGAAACATGACTCGCCCGGTGTCTCCAGATTTGAGACCCATGAACAGGCGGAACAGTACGAGCAGTGGTTTCGTGAAAAAGTGGAAGCCGCAGCGGCAAGCCGCCAACCCATTACGCCGCATGAAGATGTGATGGCAAGCGCGCGCAAGATCATTGAGAGCGCAAAAGTGAGGAGAAAAATGGCGTAATGCTCCCCATTCAATGGACTGAAGAAGCAAAAACGGATCTTTTTGCGCTTATTAGCTTTGTCGCCAGTGACAATCCTTCCGCCGCGCAGGCGCTGTTAACGCGTATTGAAGAATCGATTTTACCCGCAGCGCACTATCCGCAGATGTTCCGCGAAGGCAGAGTGCCGGATACGCGTGAAATCATTGCTCACCCGAATTACATCGTCGTTTATAAAGTCACTGCCGAGTACCTGCTGGTGTTGAGCGTACTGCATGCCCGTCAGCAGTACCCGTAATGACTATCGCGATACGGGCGAACAGACCGCCCGGTACGCACACGCTTACCGGGCCTGGCTGTTTACGCTGGCGTGCCCGTGTAGATATCAAACCGGTGGCCTTTCGTCACTACGGCGTTTGGCGTCGCGACGTCGCCAAGCGGCGGCGCGTAGTCCGGGCGTTTGACGACCACGCGCTTGATGGCGAGCCTGCGGGCCGGCGCCAGCAGCCCGTCGGCGTCGAGATCCGGCCCTACCAGCGACTGAAACACCCGCATCTCCTTTTTCACCAGCGCGCTTTTCTGCTTGTGCGGGAACATCGGATCGAGATAGACCACGTCCGGACGCGGGGTTATCGCGTCGAGCGCCGTCAGGCTGGAGGCGTGAATGAGCTGTAGCCGCTCGCGCAGCCATGGCCCGATTTCCGCATCCTGATAGCCGCGCGCAAGGCCGTCGTCCAGCAGCGCTGCCACAACCGGATTGCGCTCCAGCATCCGCACATGACACCCCACCGACGCCAGCACGAACGCGTCGCGCCCAAGCCCCGCTGTGGCGTCCACCACCTGCGGCAGATAACTGCCCTTGATGCCAACGGCTTTCGCCACCGCCTCGCCGCGACCGCCGCCGAATTTACGCCGGTGCGCCATCGCGCCCTCGACGAAATCGACAAAAATCCCGCCAAGCTTTGGCTCGTCGCGCTTGCGCAGTTCAAGACGCGCGGGCGTCATCACCAGCGCCATCGGGTTATCGGCGTCGTGCGTCAGCCCCCAGCGGGCCGCCAGAACAGATAAGGCGCCGTCTCCGGCGCCTGTTTCATCAATAAGACAAATGTTCACGCGTGTCGTCAGCCCTGGATGCCGTAGTGTTCCAGCATCGCGTCGAGCTGCGGCTCGCGGCCGCGGAAGCGTTTGAACAGCTCCATCGGTTCTTCGGAGCCGCCGCGCGTCAGGATGTTGTCGAGGAACGACTGGCCGGTTTCGCGGTTGAAAATCCCCTCTTCTTCAAAACGGGAATAGGCATCCGCCGCCAGCACATCGGCCCACAGGTAGCTGTAGTAACCCGCCGCGTAGCCGCCCGCGAAGATATGGCTGAACGCATGCGGGAAGCGGCCCCAGGCCGGGCCCGGCACCACGGCGACCTGTTTTTTGATCTCCGCGAGCGTCTCCAGGACTTTCGCGCCCTGCTCCGGGCTGAACTGCGCATGCAGACGGAAATCGAACAGGCCGAACTCCAGCTGGCGCAGGATAAACATCGCCGCCTGGTAGTTCTTCGCGGCCAGCATTTTATCCAGCAGCTCCTGCGGCAGCGGCTCGCCGGTTTCATAATGGCCGGAGATAAACGCCAGCGCCTCCGGCTCCCAGCACCAGTTTTCCATAAACTGGCTCGGCAGCTCGACGGCATCCCACGGCACGCCGCTGATGCCCGCCACCCCTGGGGTTTCGATACGGGTCAGCATGTGGTGCAGGCCGTGACCAAACTCATGGAACAGCGTGATCACTTCATCATGTGTGAACAGCGCCGGTTTGCCGCTCACCGGACGGTTAAAGTTACAGGTGAGGTAGGCGACCGGTTTTTGCAGCGAGCCGTCCGCTTTACGCATCTGGCCGACGCAGTCGTCCATCCACGCCCCGCCGCGCTTGTTCTCACGCGCGTAGAGGTCCAGGTAGAAGCTGCCGCGCAGTTCGCCGCTCTCGTCATACAGCTCGAAGAAGCGCACGTCCGGGTGCCAGACGTCGATATCTTTGCGCTCTTTGGCGCTGATGCCGTAAATGCGTTTCACCACTTCAAACAGGCCGTTAACCGCTTTGTTTTCCGGGAAGTACGGGCGCAGCTGCTCATCGCTGATGCTGTAGAGATGCTGTTTCTGTTTTTCGCTGTAGAACGCGATGTCCCACGGTTGCAGCTCGTCAACGCTGAAGTGCTCTTTGGCGAAGGCGCGCAGCTGGGCGAGCTCTTTTTCGCCCTGCGGACGCGCGCGTTTAGCCAGATCGGTTAAGAAATCCAGCACCTGCTGCGGGTTTTCCGCCATTTTGGTGGCGAGCGATTTGTCGGCGTAGCTGTCAAAGCCCAGCAGTTGCGCCAGCTCATGACGCAGCGCCAGGATCTCTTCCATCACCGGCGTGTTGTCCCATTTGCCCGCGTTCGGCCCCTGGTCAGAGGCGCGCGTGCTGTAGGCGCGGTACATCTCTTCGCGAAGCGCCTGGTTGTCGCAATAGGTCATCACCGGCAGGTAGCTTGGGATATCCAGCGTCAGCAGGAACCCTTCTTGCTCTTTGGCTTCAGCCATCGCTTTCGCGGCCGCCAGCGCGCTTTCCGGCATCCCGGAAAGCTCAGCTTCATCGGTAATCAGCTTCGTCCAGCCCTGGGTCGCGTCCAGCACGTTGTTGCTGTAGAGCGAGCCAAGCTCAGAGAGGCGCGCGGCGATTTCGCCGTAGCGTTTTTGCTTCTCTTTCGGCAGGCCAATGCCGGAAAGCTCGAAATCGCGCAGCGCGTTATCGACTGCTTTTTTCTGCGCGGTGTCGAGCTTCGCGTAGTTCTCGCCGTCGCGTAAATCGCGGTAGGCCTGGTAAAGCCCTTCATGCTGGCCCACCCAGGTGCTGTATTCAGAGAGCAGCGGCAGCGTCTGTTCATACGCTTCGCGCAGTTCCGGGCTATTTTTCACGGAGTTCAGGTGGCTTATCGGCGAGAAAATACGGCCCAGTCGATCGTCGGTTTCCGCAAGCGGCTGGCAGAGCGATTCCCAGCTGTAAGGCGCGCCGCGGCCGACTACCGCCTCCACCTGCGCGCGGCAATCTTCCAGCGCCTTCGTAACGGCAGGCACGACGTGCTCGGGTTTAAGGGAGGAAAACGGCGGCAGTTCAAAAGGCGTCAGTAATGGATTGGTCATAAGCGCGTCCTGATTAGTGTTGTTAAGCGCATCTTGCAGCGACAATGTCTTGTAGCATGGGGTTTAGTGTAGTTAATTTCAATGGCTGGCGCTGGGCTTTACCCGCCACGACAGCACATCCCGTAAGCGGTCACTTTCCGGTATACTGTCCAGAATCGATGTTCATTTACGCCTTTTGGAAACCCATCCTCCATGCTCAGTTACCGCCACAGCTTCCACGCCGGCAACCACGCCGATGTCCTCAAACACACCGTCCAGAGCCTGATCATTGAATCGCTCAAAGAGAAGGAAAAACCGTTTCTGTATCTGGATACCCACGCGGGCGCCGGGCGCTATCTGCTGAGCGGCGAACACGCCGAACGCACGGGGGAATATCTGGAAGGCATCGCGCGCATCTGGCAGCGGGACGATCTGCCCGCCGAGCTTGAGCCGTACATCAGCGCCGTGTCGCACTTCAACCGTAGCGGCCAGCTGCGCTACTACCCCGGCTCGCCGCTTATCGCGCGCCAGCTGCTGCGTCCGCAGGACAGCCTGCAACTGACCGAGCTGCACCCGAGCGATTTCCCGTTGCTGCGCGGCGAATTTCAGAAAGATGAACGCGCCCGCGTCGAGCGCGCCGACGGCTATCAACAGCTGAAATCGAAACTGCCTCCCGCTTCACGCCGCGGCCTGATTCTTATCGACCCGCCGTACGAAATCAAAACCGATTATCAGGCGGTGGTTCAGGGCATTAATGAAGGCTACAAGCGCTTTGCGACCGGCGTCTACGCGCTCTGGTATCCGGTGGTATTACGCAACCAAATCAAGCGTATGATGAACGATCTGGAATCCATCGGCATTCGTCGCATTCTGCAAATCGAGCTGGCGGTGCGCCCGGACAGCGATCAGCGCGGCATGACCGCCTCGGGCATGATTGTCATCAACCCGCCGTGGAAACTCGAACAGCAAATGGCGACGCTGCTGCCGTGGCTGCACAAGGCGCTGGTGCCGGCGGGCACCGGCCACACGACGCTTAAGTGGGTTGTGCCAGAGTAATCGCAGCTATAGGTGGAACCCCTGTTCGTCAGGACTACAATCGCGTTAATTCGAATCATTAAAAGGTAACAGCCATGACCAGACACTACGACTACCTCGCCATCGGCGGCGGCAGTGGCGGTATCGCTTCTGTCAACCGTGCGGCCATGTACGGCCAGAAATGCGCCCTGATTGAAGCCAAAGCGCTGGGCGGCACCTGCGTCAACGTGGGCTGCGTACCGAAAAAAATCATGTGGCACGCCGCGCAAATCGCCGAGGCGATCCATCTGTACGGGCCGGATTACGGCTTTGACACCACCGTCAATCATTTCGACTGGCAGAAGCTGGTGGCGAGCCGCACCGCCTATATCGACCGCATCCATACCTCGTACGACAACGTGCTGGGCAAAAATAACGTCGATGTCATTCAGGGCTTCGCCCGCTTTGTGGACGCGCATACCGTTGAAGTGAACGGCGAGCGGATCACGGCCGATCACATCCTGATCGCGACCGGCGGGCGTCCGAGCCACCCGGACATTCCGGGCGCGGAATACGGTATCGACTCCGACGGTTTCTTCGCGCTGTCGGCGATGCCGCAACGCGTGGCGGTCGTCGGCGCGGGCTATATCGCCGTCGAACTGGCGGGCGTTATCAACGCGCTGGGCGCGAAGACGCACCTGTTTGTGCGTAAACACGCGCCGCTGCGCACGTTCGATCCGATGCTTTCCGAAACGCTGGTGGAAGTGATGCAGGCCGAAGGCCCGCAGCTTCACACGCACGCGACGCCGAAAGCCGTAGAGAAAAACAGCGATGGCAGCCTGACGCTGCATCTGGAAGATGGCCGTTCAGAAACGGTTGACGCGCTGATCTGGGCGATTGGCCGCGAGCCGGAAACCGATAATTTCAACCTTGCGGCTACGGGCGTTAAAACCAACGAAAAAGGCTATATCGTCGTTGATAAATATCAGAATACCAACGTGCCGGGCATCTACGCCGTCGGCGATAATACCGGCGCGGTCGAGCTGACGCCGGTCGCGGTCGCGGCGGGCCGTCGCCTCTCCGAGCGCCTGTTTAACAACAAGCCGGATGAGCATCTGGATTACAACAACATTCCGACCGTGGTCTTCAGCCACCCGCCTATCGGCACCGTCGGGCTCACCGAACCGCAGGCGCGCGAGCAGTATGGCGATGCGGACGTGAAAATCTACAAATCGTCGTTTACCGCGATGTACACCGCTGTCACCACGCACCGCCAGCCGTGCCGCATGAAGCTGGTCTGCGTCGGGCCGGAGGAGAAAATCGTCGGCATTCACGGCATCGGCTTTGGGATGGACGAAATGTTGCAGGGCTTTGCGGTGGCGCTGAAAATGGGCGCGACTAAAAAAGACTTCGACAACACCGTCGCCATCCACCCGACCGCCGCGGAAGAGTTTGTTACGATGCGCTAAGCGCCAGCGCCGCGCGTAAAAACAAGGGGAAGCGTCTGCTTCCCCTTTTTGCCGCCGCGATTTTACTGCCCTGGGATTACCGAATCGTCTGGTAAATCGCCTCGCGAATGTTCACCCACTTCTTCGTTTCATCGTTCGGGTTCGCCTGCGCGCGCAGCTGCGCCTGCTCCAGTTCATGCTTCTGGCGTTCAACGACCGCCGGCACGGTGCAAAACGTCTGCAGATACTCTTTACGCATGGACGTCATTTTCTCGCCCTGCGACAGCGCGTGGCTTAACGTCGTGATCATCCGGCGGCACGGCTTTTTCTCATCCATCTGGAGGCGATAGCGCAGCAGCGTTTCCAGCGTCTCGTCATGGCCTTTCGCGAGCGCCTGCTCGGTCCAGGCCACTTTCCAGTTCATCCCGGCTTCGAGAAAGAGGCGCGTGACCAGCTTGTCATCACGATCGATAGCCGCGCGCAGGTTCTCTTCATCCCAGGTGATACCCATATTGCTGAGCTTGTGGCGCGGGCTGTCGTCGTTGTTTTCCGGCTCGGCGGCCATCGCGGTGGCGACAGGCGCGGTCACTTCGCGCTCTGCCGCAGGCGGCCTGAGCGCATCGCTGGCGACAAACAGCGCGCCCACCACCATCGCAATAGCGCCAAGACCCACCGCGCCCCAGACCGCGCCCATCACCAGCTGGCGCGTCTCCTGCTGCTTCCCATCCTGGCGGCGGCTCGGGCTTTCAATGGCATCGCGCACCTCAAAGATATCGCCGCCGACCACGCTGTTTTTCTTCGCGGCATGATCGATAAACGCTTTCAGCTGCGCATCGTCAGCCTTCATCAGCGCGGCCGGGTTCACGCGCGTGCGCCCTTCGCCGCAGGCTTTATGCAGCGGGGCGCTGATGGCGTTGAAATAGTTATCCAGCATCACTTCCTGCGCGCCGGAAAGCGGTTTACCGAGCGCGGCGTCGTTGCGGATCTCGCGAATATCATCCAGCAAGGTTTGCAGCGTTTTGCGCGGCTCGACGAACAGCGTCAGCGAGGTCGCGCCCTGGAAGAGTTTGTCGTAATGGCGGGCAAAGAGCTTTTTATCCACCACCAGCATCGCCAGCTCGCTGAATAACATGCCGCTCAGGATGTCGCCCTTGTCGCCCATCTTCAGCCAGCGGCGCACTTTATCGCCGCCGCACAGCTGTTTGAGCTGGTTGACGCGCTGTTGTTCGTCCGGCCAGGCTTCGCGCACCATGCCGCGCAGGGTGAAATCCAGCGCGCGCAGCTGGCGCAGCGCGTCGGGCTGCATCTGCGCTTTATCCACGTCCATATCGGTGGAGTAGCCCAGTTTCGGCTGCTGGTTGCGCACCTTCTCAAGGCAGGCCACAAAACGCAGCGCCGCGAGAAGCTGGTTCTCCGTCACATCCTGGCCGCTCTCATACTGCGGCACCAGCTGCTGTAAATGACGCAGTTGCAACGTGAACTGCGACAGTCCGGCGTCGTTAAGATTCAGGCGTCGGGCGATGGTCGCCCAGTTGCCGAGATTCAGACGCGCCTGCTCAAGCTGCTGTAAAAACCATTGCGGATCTTTGCCCTCCGCAACGTTAACGCCAAGCAAAACCAGAATTTCAACCGACGCCTGGCGAATGACCGTGAGCGCAGTTTCAAATGTTTCTCTTACCAGAGGCTGTGTGGAGCGGGCCATGTTGCATCCTTTTCACGCTCAACGCTCCGACAAAACGCAAACGGAGCGGGCGAAATTTCACTTAAGTATATTGTTATTTCTGAATTTTTTTTGTCTGCGCTGACAGGCAGTGAAACAACATAGCTGAAAATGGCCGGAAAAAAAGTGACACATCGAATTTTGCGTGAAAAATCGCCGTTCCCTGCCTGAATTAGCGGGAAAACGGCGGCGGGGATGACAGCGGCGCGCTTTTCAGGCAACACTGATTGCTGCACTGGCCACGCGGAGACCCTATGCATCCCGACACGTCTTTTAACGACGCCCTGCTGACGTTCGATTCTGCCCATCTCGTCTACCGGCCCCTCACGCCTGACGACTGGCCGTTCTTTTTAAGCCTGCAACGGGACGACAATGTGATGCGTTTTGTGACCGACCCGCGCTCTGACGCGCAGCGGATGCAGGATTTCGCGTCGCGCCTGCCGCCCTGGACGCCCGCGAGCGCCCGCTGGCTCTGTTTGCTGATGAGCGAAAAGCACAGCGGGCAGCCGGTCGGCGTAACAGGGTTTGTGATGCGTGGTGAAGGCATGGCGGAAGTCGGGTTTCTGCTGGCGAGCGCCTTTCAGGGGCGGGGTTACGGCTATGAATCGCTGCGCGCGACCTGCCGCCTCGCCTTTGAGGGCTGCGGCCTGCGACGTCTGGTGGCGACCGTCACCGGCGGCAATATCGCGTCTAAGAAGACGCTGGAAAAGGCGGGATTTCTTCAGGAAGGCACGCTGCGGGAGAGTTATTTTCTTGGCGGACGCTGGCATGACGACTGGCTGTTCGGCCTGCTGGCGCGCGACTATTCGCCGGAGAGTTAACCATGACGCAACGGTGGGTGCGCTGACGCTTACCCACCCTACGCAAAAACATATACGCCGGTTTTAGCCCGTAGGGCGGGTAAGCGCAGCGCACCCGCCATGACGCAAAAACATATAAGCCGGTTTTAGCCCGTAGGCGGGTAAGCGCAGCGCACCCGCCGCCAGGCCTCCACATGCGACTACGCTGAAAGACGTTTTTGCTTCCTTGTGCCAGGCTTAAAGGACATTCACCTGAAACGACACAGGGAGACGTATGAAAAAAACAGTGATTATCGCAACGCTTTCCGCGTTATTAGCGCTGCCTGCGCTGGCGGAAGAGAAAGGCGGCTTCAAAAATGACGAAGCGCCGCCGCCGCCGCATCAGCTTAAAGAAGGCTACCGCGGCATCACCGATGCCCGTTCGATAGACGTTAAACAGGCGAAAGAGATGCACGACGGCGCGTCCGTGACGCTGCGTGGCTACCTGATTAAGAAAAAAGGCGAAGATGTCTACCAGTTCCGCGACAAAGGCGGCGATATCGACGTGATGATCCCGCATGCCGTATTTGAGGGCAAAGATGTCAGCCCCGATGAACTGGTGGGGATCAGCGGTACGCTTGATAAAAAACAGCAGCCGTACCGCATTCGCGTGACGCACTTCCAGAAAGAGTAACCTGCCACAACGCCTTGCCCGGTTGCGCCGGGCAAGGCCGCCGTTTACAGGAACATCCCGCCGGAAACTTCAATCCGCTGCGCGTTCATCCAGCCCAGTTCGTCGCCGATAATCGCCGCTATCGCCGCGCCGATATCATCCGGCAGTCCCACGCGCCCGAGCGCCGTCTGCGAGGCGATAAAACGGTTAAGCTCTTCGTTATCACGCACCCGTCCGCCGCCGAAGTCCGTCTCAATCGCGCCTGGCGCGATGATATTCACCGCGATATTGCGACTGCCGAGCTCTTTAGCCTGATAGCGCGTCAGTACTTCCATCGCGCCTTTCATTGAGGCATACGCGGAGTAGCCCGGCAGCGCGAAGCGCGTCAGCCCGCTGGAGACGTTCAGGATGCGTCCGCCGTTATTAATCAGCGGCAGTAGTTGCTGCGTCAGAAAGAATGGCCCCTTGAAGTGAATGTTCACTAACTCATCAAACTGCGCTTCGCTAAACTCGCCAAACGGCGCATAAATGCCAATCCCCGCGTTGTTGATTAAATAATCAAAGCTATCGCGCTGCCAGGTCTGTTGCAGTTGCGCCTTCACCTGCGAAACAAAAGCCGGAAAGGAAGCGCTATCGGCGACGTTTAGCGCCAGTGCGGCCGCTTTCACGCCTTTTTGCTCAATTTCACGCACAACGGCTTCGGCATCTTCCCGCCTGCTCTGGTACGTCAGCAAAACGCCAATTCCACGCTCTGCGAGCTTCAGCGCTGCGTTTTTACCGAGCCCGCGGCTGCCGCCAGTGATGATTGCGATACGTTGCGTCATAAATACCTCTTCAGGGTCAGGGTGATGATTAAAAAAGAGCTTATTAGCTGACAGGGAAACGATAAAGGGTTCAGAATACGCTTTACTGTTTCATTGATAACAACAATGAGGTCCAGCGATGGATAAAATTCACGCAATGCGTTTATTCGTCCAGGTGGCGGAACTGGAGAGCTTTACCCGGGCCGCCGAGTCACTGAGCCTGCCGAAAGGCAGCGTGTCGCGGCAGGTGCAGGCGTTGGAGAGCGCGCTCGGCACGCGCCTGCTGCACCGCACGACGCGGCGGGTGCATCTCACCCAGGATGGCCAGGTCTATTACGAGCGCGCGCGCGATCTGCTCGCGAATCTTGATGAGCTGGACGGGCTGTTTCTGCACGATCCGGCGAGCGTCAGCGGGCGGCTGCGTGTCGATATGCCGGTCGCGGTGGCGCAAAACGTGGTGATCCCGCGTCTGCCGGAGTTTCTTCACCACTACCCCGGTATCGCCCTTGAACTGGGCAGCAGCGACCGGCTGGTGGATGTGGTGCGCGAAGGGTTCGACTGCGTGGTGCGCGTCGGTCAGCTGAAAGATTCCGGGCTGGTGGCGCGCCCGCTCGGCAAACTGAGCCAGGTCAACTGCGCGAGCCCGGATTATCTGGCGCGTTTCGGCATCCCTGAAACGCTGGACGATCTCGCCTCTCACGCGCTGGTGCATTACACGCCGACGCTCGGCACGCGTCCGGCGGGCTTTGAAATCGGGCGCGAGAGCGGTAGTGAGTGGATACCAACCGGCGGCGTATTGACGGTGAACAGCACCGAAACCTACCAGGCCGCCTGCTTCGCCGGGCTGGGGATTATTCAGGTGCCGCGCATCGGCGTGCGCGACGCGCTGCGCAGCGGGAAACTGGTGGAAGTGTTGCCGCAATACCGCGCCGCGCCGATGCCGGTCTCGCTGATTTATCCGCACCGCCGGCACCTCTCACGCCGCGTGCACCTGTTTATGGAGTGGCTGGCGACCGTCATGAAAGGTTACGTTGACTAGCAGCGGGCTATACTTGGAAGCAAGTTGTAAAAAATAAAAGGAATCAACGCTAATGACCACGCCGGAGCAGCCTGCTAAACGCCCGACCGAAGATCTGAAATACCAGCCTGTCCCGCAGCTGGATACGCGCCCTGAGGAGAAGAAAACCGACGATAAACCCGCCGAGGGCATCATCGGTAACGTGAAACAGAAAGTCGAAAAGGTGGAGCGCCGTCCGGCGGTCGCCCATCTGATCCGCGCCTTTGAACGGTTTAACGAGCGCATGGGGAACCAGTTCGGCGCCGCCATTACCTACTTTTCGTTTTTATCAATGATACCAGTACTGATGGTGTCGTTTGCGGTCGCGGGCTTTGTGCTCGCCTCGCACCCGACGCTGCTTCAGGACATTTTTAATAAAATCCTGCAAAGCGTCAGCGATCCGACGCTTGCGAAAACCCTCAGCAGCAGCATTAACGCCGCCGTGGAGCAGCGCACCACCGTCGGGATTGTCGGCTTTGCCGTGGCGCTCTATTCCGGCGTGAACTGGATGGGGTATCTGCGCGAGGCGATCCGCGCGCAGTTCCGTGACGACTGGGAACGCGGCGCGGATGACGAAAAAGAGAAATTCTGGGTGAAGTACCTGCGCGATTTTATTTCGCTGATTGGGCTGCTGGTGGCGCTGGTCATCACGATGTCGATTACGTCCGTGGCAGGTTCAGCCCAGGAGACGATTATCCGCCTGCTGCATCTGGACGCTATCGGCTGGCTGAAGCCGGTCTGGCATCTGATTGGCCTTGCCGTCTCCTTCTGCGCCAACTATCTGCTTTTCTTCTGGATCTTCTGGCGTCTGCCGCGCCACCGTCCGCGCCGTAAAGCGCTGCTGCGCGGCACCGTAATTGCGGCGATTGGCTTTGAGGTTATCAAAATCATTATGACCTATACGCTGCCATCACTCGTAAAATCGCCGTCCGGCGCAGCATTCGGCTCGGTGCTGGGGCTGATGGCGTTCTTCTATTTCTTCGCGCGCCTGACGCTGTTCTGCTCCGCCTGGATCGCCACGGCGCAGTATAAAGATGACCCTCAGATGCCAGGTAAAAACCCCGCTTAACGTCATCGCGCGGGCTGGAAAGACGCATTTTTTCAGCCCGCCGCCTCCCTTTCAGTATAAAAATCCAGGGTGTAACTTTTATTTAACCTAAAACCAGTTTTATCGACTGAATATGAAATTCTGTGAAGCATTTCATAGAAGAGAATAAGCTGGCGCTAAAACTATCCGCTTTTTGCGGTTTTTTTGCGCACTCGCGCGGCGTCTGCTGAATTGAAATGTCGTTTTTGCTGTGGCTAATATGGGGTTTCGACGTGACTAAAATAAGAAAATTCTATGCAAGCATCCATCGCCACCAGCATCGACAATGAACATGACGCCGCGCCCGTCAACTCGCGCAGTAAGGTCGTCATCGCCTCGCTCATCGGCACCGCCATTGAGTTCTTCGATTTCTACATTTACGCCACCGCGGCGGTGATTGTGTTCCCGCACATTTTCTTCCCGCAGGGCGACCCGACCGCCGCCACGCTACAATCGCTGGCCACGTTTGCTATCGCCTTTGTGGCGCGCCCTATCGGCTCTGCCGTGTTTGGGCACTTCGGCGACCGCGTGGGCCGTAAGGTGACGCTCGTGGCGTCGCTGCTGACCATGGGCATTTCAACGGTGCTGATTGGCCTGCTGCCAGGCTATGAATCGATCGGCATTATGGCGCCGCTGCTGCTGGCGCTGGCGCGCTTCGGCCAGGGCCTGGGCCTGGGCGGCGAATGGGGCGGCGCGGCGCTGCTCGCCACCGAGAACGCTCCGGCGCACAAACGCGCGCTGTATGGCTCCTTCCCGCAGCTCGGCGCGCCGATCGGCTTCTTCTTCGCCAACGGCACGTTCCTGCTGCTGTCGTGGCTGCTCACCGACGAACAGTTCATGAGCTGGGGCTGGCGCGTGCCGTTTATCTTCTCCGCCGTGCTGGTGCTGATCGGCCTGTATGTGCGCGTGTCGCTGCATGAAACGCCGGTTTTCGCCAAAATCGCCAAAGCCAAAAAACAGGTGAAAGTGCCGCTCGGCACGCTGCTGACGAAACATATGCGCGTCACCGTGCTTGGCACATTCATTATGCTCGCCACCTATACGCTGTTTTACATCATGACGGTCTATTCGATGACCTTCAGCACCACGCCGGCGGCGCAGGGCGGGCTGGGCTTTCCGCGTAACGACGTGCTGTGGATGCTGATGATGGCGGTGATAGGTTTTGGCCTGATGGTGCCGGTGGCGGGCCTGCTGGCGGACCGTTTCGGTCGTCGTAAGAGCATGATCGTTATCACTACGCTGATCCTGCTGTTCGCGCTGTTCGTGTTCCCGCCGCTGCTGGGTTCAGGCAGCCAGACGATGGTGATGGCGTATCTGTTGATCGGCCTGAGCCTGATGGGCCTGACGTTTGGCCCGATGGGCGCGCTGCTGCCGGAGCTGTTCCCGACCGAAGTGCGCTATACCGGCGCGTCGTTCTCCTACAACGTGTCGTCGATTCTTGGCGCATCGGTGGCGCCTTATATCGCCACCTGGTTACAGGCGAATTACGGGCTGTTTTACGTGGGGATTTACCTGGCGGCGATGGCGGCGCTGACGCTTATCGCGCTGATTGCCACCAAAGAGACGCGTCACCAGTCGCTGTAACCGGGCGCGTTAATGAAAAGGCTGACTGCGGGCGGCCTTTTTTTGTTTTTGACGTCGAGGGTGAAAATGGCGGGTGATTTGACGGCCTCTGCCTGATGGCGGGTGCGCTACGCTTACCCGCCCCACGGACGATGTTGAGGGCGTCCGCCAGCAGTCAGGTAGGGTGGGTAAGCGCAGCGCACCCACCGGCCCCTGAAACACGATAACTTCTTCATTTGACCAGGCCCACACGCTGACAAAAACCGTCAAACTTAAAATCCGTCAAACACAAAATCGACGGCGTTTTTAATCTGCTGGCGCCAGGGCAACGCGCTGGCGGTATGCTGGCCGAGTACGCTTTTACCTACGCTCGCCATTTCATGCGTCATCACGATGTACTTATCACCGTCCACATTAACAATCGGGCACATTCGCTCAGGCAACGGCTTTTGCGCCATAAAACGTGGCACGAGCGGGATAACGATACGTGTGGTCAGCACATCAACCAGATCGCTCTGTATATCTATCAGATACGGATACTTTTTATTGGCGCTGGTATTGCGATAGATTTGGTATTGCATATCAGAACTTCCGGTGTTCATCCGCAAAATGACCGCACTCCCCGGCGATCCCATTTAACTCCAGCAATCCTTCGCGGTTGTCATCTTTCCATTGCTCACGCTCAAGCTCACGCAAATCGTCTTCCAGCACCAGGCTTAGCCGCTGGGAGAGATTAATACCATGTGCCCTGGCGCGCTGATATAACGATTCATCTATGGTCACGCTGACCGTCCTTTTTGGCTGTTTTACGGCTACGTTCATATCAACCTCGTAACTCACCCGTGTTATTAACACGGGTGGCAGCATTATAAACCTGGCGGTTTTTCGTTCAATCCGCACGCTACGCATCCCTACCTTTTTACAAATACGCTTAGCTCATTACTTCTTCATCTGCCCGAGAATCGCGCCGCACTGGTTCTCGTTGCCTTCGGACGGCGAAATCAGCGCCAGCAGCGCCGCGGCGGGCGTGACCAGCGTCGCGAGCGCCGCCGCGACCGCGCCGCGGGCAATCAGCGGCCCAGGCTTCACGCCATAATCCGGGTCTTTAAAGGTGCCGCGCACATACAGCGGCGAGCGCAACGTCACGATGCGTACCCCTTTGCTTTCCGGATTAATGGTGAGATCCAGCCGCTCGTCGGCGAAACTGGTGGTGCCGGTGATATTAATCAGCGCGTTTTCGGTATCAAAGGCGAAAATCTCCGGGCGCGCCACGCCGTTGGTCAGATTCAGGTTCGCCGCCGCGCAGTTGACCCGCACTTCATCGTCGCCAAAAATCTGCCCGACGATAAAGTTACCCACGTTCAGCCCCAGAATTTCCATCAGGTTACGGCTGATAACCCCGTCATTCATCAGCAGCTTCAGGTTGCCGTCACTGGTGCCGAGCAGCGAGGCCACCGAGTTGCCGGTGCCGCGCAGTTTCGCATCGCCGTTCAGTTCGCCAAGCGTACGCTGCATCAGCTCCACGTCCGGCATCAGCTCTTTAAGCTTCAGACGTCGCGCCTGAATGTCCGCCGCGCCCTGCATCGGTTGCTTGTCGCCGTCGAGATGAATATTGGCGTCGATCGTACCGCCCGCCATGCCGAATTTCAGCGGCTTAAGGCGCAAATCACCGTTGGCGAGCAGAATATGGGTGGTGAGATCGCTAATCGGCAGACGGCTGCTGTGCTCAATACGGCGGCCTTTAAAGCGCACGTCGGCATCCATCACGTCCCATTTGTTGGTTTCAAAAGTGTCGTGCGGCAGCACTTTGTCGCCGGGCTGCGCCGGTTTTTCGCCTTTTTTCTGCTCGGAATTTTTGCTCTTCTCCGCCCCGGCGCCGGAATCGACGCCGATCAGCGGGCCAAGGTCGGCAAGCCGCAGCTGGCGCGATTCCAGATCCCCTTCCAGCTTCGGCCGCGGTTTGCGCTGGCTGTAGGTCAGCGAGCCGTGAATATCGCTTTCGCCAATGCGCCCGTTAAAGCCGCGATAGTCATACACCGAGCCTTTATCGCTGTTGATTTTGGCGACCAGCCGGCCATCGGTTTCAAACGGCGGCGTATCGGGCAGCAGCACACCGGTCAGCTCATAGAGATCGCCCAGCGAATTACCGGCGAATTTCAGCTGTAAATCGACGCCCCCCATGTTCATCGGATCGTTAACCGTCCCGACAAACGCCACGCGGGTGTCGCCGGAGCGCAGATCCGCCTGCACCGGGAACGGCGTGCCTTCGCTTTTCAGCGCCAGCATCCCGCCGATTTTCCCTTCGCCGCGCAGCGGCTGATCGTTATAGGTGCCGCGCGCCTTCAGGCCAAACACATAATCGCCGACCTTATCGTTCCCTTTTTTGTCTTTTTCACCGGTCACTTCGTTAAACGGCAGCGGTTTACCGAGCGGATCGATGAGGATCTCCACATCGGCGCGGCTGACGTTATCATCCACCCGCAACCGGCCCTGATCGAACAGGATGTTATCGAGCCGGAAAGACCAGGATGATGGCTGCTGCGTCTCCTCGCCTTCGCTTTGCTTCATGTCGAACGTCCAGTTATTGGTCTTTTCCGACAAACGAATCAGCTGCGCGTCCGGCTTCTGGAATTTAATCCACGGGAGATAGACGGTTTTGGTGAGCAGCGCCAGCGGGGCGAGAGTCGCCTCCACGCGGGGCAGGTGGATCATGGTGACTTGCGGAATATCGGGCGGGTTGCCGAGCACGACATCTTCAGCATGTACGTGCGGCCAGGGCACCCAGCTTCGCCAGCCGGGCTCTTCTTTGTTTCGCTCCCATACCACGCCCAGATCGCCACGTATGGCAAAGGGGCGGTTTAGCTCCGTGGAGACCTTCTGGTTGATGGTCGGCTTAAGCCGATTCCAGTCAAATGTCGCGATAATGATGATTGCGACTACGACCAGCAACAAGAAAACCCCTGCTACCACGCTGATAATTTTAGTTGTTTTCGTCATCCTCACACCTCGTCCTGATGATGCCTGCCTCCACTAAAGATAGTTGACGACAGCGCAAAGCTCATCAGGAGAGTCTGAGTATTACCTTTTCCAGCGTTTCGAATGGCACAGGGCGCGACAGAAAATACCCTTGCGCGGCCAGCGCAGGCGACTGCTGCACATCCCGCCACTCTTCCAGGGTTTCCACGCCTTCGACAATCACGCCTTCGCAGTAGTGATTCATCAGTTGCAACAGCATCGTGAACAGATTGCGGCCTTCGCTGCTCTGACGCAGCATGATAAACAGATCGCGCGCCACTTTGATGTAGTCATAACGCACTTCATTCAGCGCCGAGAAGTTCGCCATACCGGTGCCGAAATCGTCCAGCCACAGCGGGCCGAATTCGCAGAAACTCGCGAACGTCGAGTTTTGCGGCAGGCTGATATGCTCCACCAGTTCAAAACGCACCCACGGCAGCGTTTCGGTCAGGGCGCGGATCTGCGGCATGTCGCGCATGGCCATTAGCGTCGGGCCGTCGACGTTAACGGACGCCAGGATATTATTCGCCGTAAAAAACGGCGCGCGCGATGACAGCACCTGCAGTTGCTCTTCAATCACGTCCACGCGATAACGTACCGGCAGCCCGGCGAAATAGCGGTCTGGCGCGATGCGGCGCGTCGGCTCGCTCGGATGCGTGACGACCGTCAGCAACTCAACCGCCAGCAGACGCCCGTCGGTGCGGTAGATCGGCTGATAGGTATAGGTGCGCTCGCACTGCAGCCAGTAGCGCCGCTCGTGCAGGCTTTCAACACTCGCCGACGGCAACGCCAGCCGGTGAGTGACCTGTTTTAAATTCATGGTAAAGGGTCCTGTTGTGAGATGGCTTACCGGGACTCGTCCTGGAATTATCGGCGCTGCGGTTGAGAACTTTATGCACAGTTGTCCGACCCGCAGGTTTATAAGGAATAACGCTTTTCTTCAGGAATATTGGTGCAGTTCAAAAAATACTGGAACAGCGTTTTAAAAGATTTGACTGCGCGATCGCGGCGGCACACACTAACGTCCATCTTCTCGTTTTCAGGTGAGTCACTATGTCAGAGCAAAAGATTGCCGTGATTGGCGAATGCATGATTGAACTGTCGGAAAAAGGCGCGCAGGTAAACCGCGGCTTTGGCGGCGATACGCTCAACACCGCGGTCTATATCGCCCGCCAGGTGAGCCCGCAGGCGCTGTCGGTGCATTATGTGACCGCGCTTGGCAAAGACAGCTTCAGCCAGCAGATGCTTGACGCCTGGCAGGCCGAAAACGTGCACACCGAACTCACCCAGCGCATGGATAACCGGCTGCCGGGGCTCTATTACATCGAAACCGACGAACGCGGCGAACGCACATTCTGGTACTGGCGCAACGAGGCCGCCGCGAAATTCTGGCTGGAGAGCGACCAGGCCGACGCCATCTGCGCCCAGCTGGCGCAGTTTGATTACCTCTATCTGAGCGGCATCAGCCTGGCGATTTTAAGCCCGCAGAGCCGCGAGAAGCTGCTCGGCCTGCTGAAAGCCTGTCGCGCTAACGGCGGCAAAGTGATTTTCGATAACAACTACCGCCCGCGCCTGTGGGCAAGCCGGGAAGAGACGCAGCAGGTTTACCAGCAGATGCTGGGCTGCACCGATATCGCCTTCCTGACGCTCGATGACGAAGACGCGCTGTGGGGCGAGAAACCTGTCGACGAGGTTATCGCGCGCACCCAGGCGGCGGGCGTGCGTGAAGTGGTGATTAAGCGCGGCGCCGAATCGTGCCTGGTGGCGGTACAGGGCGAGGCGCTCTGTGAAGTGCCTGCGGTGAAATTACCGAAAGAGAGCGTCATCGACACCACCGCGGCGGGCGACTCGTTCAGCGCCGGTTATCTGGCGGTGCGTCTCACGGGCGGCAGCGCCGAAGCGGCGGCGAAACGCGGCCATCTGACCGCCAGCACCGTGATTCAGTATCGCGGCGCGATCATCCCGCGCGAGGCGATGCCGCAATAAACCGTCCCGGTTGATGAGCCCGGCCCCTGCGCCGGGCTTTTTATTTCCGCCACGCATAAAAAACCCGGCCGGAGCCGGGTGGTGATTAATTGCTTTTGTCAGCAGGGGGCGGAATATCGGTGACATCCGGGCGCGGCTCATCCTGCGCAGGCGCCGCCGTTACGGGCGTCATGATGCGATCCCACGTCTCCTGGAGCGCCTTCACGCTGTACTCTTCCTCACCCTTCGGTTGCAGCAGGACCAGCGCCATCTCCTGGGATAACTGCTGGCGTAAATCCTGGTTCAGCTCGGCGGCGGTCAGGTTGTTGAGGAAGCTCTGGCGCAGATTCTGGTACTGCTCCGGCGCGATATCCACCACCTGATTTTGCAGCGAACGCATCCGCTGGTTGATCAGCACATCGGTATCGGTGCGCGCATAGGTGGCGAACAGCTTCTGCAGCTCCAGTTTTTTCTGGGCGATCAGCGCGTTGAACTCATCCACCGACAGTCCTTTCTCACGCACGCCAGCCAGCTCGCGGGCGATCAGCGCCAGGTTGCTGTCGAGTTTATCGTTCGGCGATTCAACGTTAATGGCGCACTGGGCGCGCTGGAACAGCACGCGGCAGTCAAAGCCGATGCCGATATCCTTGATGTTATTTTTGCTCAGGTTCTGCTGGACGTGCCAGAACAGCGCCTCGCGCGCCAGATCCGCGCGCCAGTAACGCTGCAGCGCGGCGGATTCGCGAATCGGCTGCCACGGGTTGTCCCACATAATGGAGAGGCGATCCTGGCGCACGCTGTCGGTCATAATCGCGACCGGCTCGCGGCGCAGCGGCGACAGCGTCGGCACCGGGGCCGGGGTTTCGCGCTTGCCTTTCAGCTCGCCGAACGCTTTGTTGATCTGCTCCGCCACCGCGCGGCTGTCGACGTTGCCGACCACGATAAGCGTCATGGCGTCCGGGGTGTACCACTTTTTGTAATACGCTTTAAGCTGTTGCGCATCTACCGGCTGTTTCAGTTCGACGGAAGGATCGTGGCCCAGCAGCGTGGAGCCTTTCAGACGCTGACGCCACCAGCCATCCTGCGTATCCGGCCAGGTGGCGACCATATCCTGCGTTTGCAGCGCTTTGGTGATGCTTTCCGGCGTAATGGCGACCCGCCCGGCGGTATCGGAGAGATACGTCAGCGCTTCTTTCAGCAGATCGTTGCGGTTATTCGGCAGGCTCAGGTTGAACAGCGTGTAGTCGTAAGAGACCACGACCGGCGGCATCGGGCGTTTGGGATCGATACTCTGCTGCCAGAGCGAGCGCGCCTGCACGGCCTGGAGGCTTCCGCTCTGGGTCAGGGCCAGACGCGGCAGAAAGCGGGTATAGCCGCTCTGCTGGGTATTTTCAGCAAGCGACCCGGCGTTAACGGTCAGACGAATTTCAATGCGATCGCTCGGGCGCTGCGGCGTGGAGAGGATTTGCCACTGAAAGCCATTGCTCAGCGTGCCCTGTTGCCAGGCCGGGTCGGGCTGGAGCGGTTCTGCCTGCACGAGGCTGGCGGCGACCATCAGTAAGCCGCCAGCGATGAGTCGGATTCTTGTGCCCTGCATGTATACCCCTGATCAACATTCCTGGTTAAAAACAGTCAAATGGCGACAAAAGGCTGCTGCGGCCCGTCGCCAAAGATAGCGCTTAAACTTTTCGTAAGACCGCAAAAACGCGGAAATGTCGCGCAATAGAGTGAAATAAAAGTTAATTATGCGCAGGCACCCGCCGCCAGAGCAAGCAGCGGCGGGCTAAAGAGTGAGATCAGGAGGAGATTTGCTGCGTTTTGGCGGCAGAATTCTTGTTATTCAGGGTGTCATGCAGCTGTTTTTCATCAAGCTCTTTCACCCATTTCGCCACCACGACCGTCGCCACGCCGTTGCCTACCAGATTGGTTAACGCGCGCGCTTCAGACATGAATCGGTCGATGCCGAGGATCAGCGCCAGCCCCGCCACCGGCAGATGGCCGACGGCGGAAATGGTGGCCGCCAGCACGATAAACCCGCTGCCCGTCACGCCCGCTGCGCCTTTCGACGACAGCAGCAGCACCACCAGCAGCGTTACCTGATGGAAAATATCCATATGGCTGTTGGTCGCCTGGGCGATAAACACCGCCGCCATCGTCAGGTAAATCGAGGTGCCGTCGAGGTTAAACGAGTAGCCGGTTGGGATAACCAGCCCCACCACCGATTTACGGCAGCCCAGTTTTTCCATCTTATCGAGCATACGCGGCAGCGCGGATTCCGATGACGACGTACCGAGCACAATCAGCAGCTCTTCGCGGATATACCGAATGAATTTGAAGATGTTAAAGCCGGTGGCGCGGGCGATACTGCCCAGCACGACCACCACGAACAGAATACAGGTGATGTAGAAGCAGACGATCAGCTGTCCGAGCTGCACCAGCGTGCCGACGCCATATTTACCGATAGTAAACGCCATCGCGCCGAATGCGCCGATGGGCGCGAGACGCATAATCATGTTGATGATGCCGAAAATGACCTGCGAGAAGCTCTCAATCACGTTGAAAATCAGCTGGCCGTTGCGGCCAAGGCGGTGCAGCGCAAAACCAAACAGCACGGCGAACAGCAGGACTTGTAAGATGTTGCCGCTGGCGAACGCGCCGATAACGCTTGAAGGAATGACATCCATCAGGAACGCGACGATGCCCTGCTGCTGCGCCTGTTCGGCATAGACCGCGACGGCTTTGGCGTCGAGGGTCGCCGGATCGACGTTCATGCCAGCGCCCGGCTGAACCACGTTTACAATGACCAGACCTATGATCAGCGCAATAGTACTGACGATTTCAAAATAGAGCAGCGCAACCGCGCCCGTGCGCCCCACCGCCTTCATGCTTTCCATACCCGCGATGCCGGTTACGACGGTACAGAAAATCACCGGCGCGATAATCATTTTAATCAGCTTCACAAAGGCGTCGCCCAGCGGTTTCATCTGCGCGCCAAGCTCAGGGTAGAAGTGACCAAGCAATATCCCGATGGCTATTGCGGTCAATACCTGGAAATAAAGGCTTTTGAAAATAGAGAGTTTCATAGGGGTGTCCTTGAAGGTAATAACCACAGGAATTGTGTGTGAAAATCCCGCCTGTAGCGCTAAAAGTAACACCCGTAAAACATGTCAGATATATCAGAGCATCAAATAGGAAACATAAATGTTAAAATTTATGAGCTGAAACGCGTCAGCTCCTGGTGCCTTACAGTATTTGCAGCGGTCTCACGGTGCGGAGAGCCATGCGTCTTCAAACGCCGCAGGCGTCGCCGCCTTGCCGAAAAGATAGCCCTGGCCCACCGTGACGCCCGCGTTCAGGAGCCAGTCGCGCTGCGCCTCGTTCTGGATGCCTTCCGCCACCAGTTCAAGGTTAAGCTTTTTCGCCATGCTGATGATGGCTGACACCACGCTGTCATCGTCCGGCAGGCTGTCGATAAAGCTCTTATCGATTTTAAGGCTGTCCACCGGCAGCGCTTTCATCTTCTGTAACTGGCTCAGGCTGGAATATCCCATGCCGAAATCGTCCAGCGCGATGCGCACGCCCGCCTCGCGCAGAGGACGCAGAATGGCGATAGCGGCTTCGGTATCGTCGATGCGCTGGCTTTCGGTCATCTCCAGAATCAGCGTGCCGGGCTTAATGGCGTAACGCTCCAGCCGTTGCAGCATCGTCTGCACCAGATCGCGTTTTAACAACTGCAATGACGATACGTTTACCGACAGCGGCAGCGTAATGCCGTGCGCCTGCCAGCGCGCCAGCAGCTGACACGCCTCTTCCAGCACCCAGTCGCCCACGGTGACGATAAGCCCGCTCGACTCAATGTTATCGATAAAGCCCACCGGTAACGTCCAGTCGCCGTCCGGCTGGCGCTCGCGCAGCAGCGCTTCGGCGCCCACAATGTTGCCGTTGCGCATATCCACCTGCGGTTGCAGCCAGACAGCGTACTGACGGCGCGCCAGCGCGTTTTGCATCGCGCTTTCCGGCGTGTTGGCCGGGGATTCGCCGAAAAACGCCACCTGATTGACGCCGTCGCGCCGGGCGTCGAGCGCGGCGGAAATCGCACTCTGCCAGAGCGTCGACGCGCTCTGGCGGCCATCGAACATCGCCACGCCAATGCTTGCCGGCCCTGTATGGGCGACGCTTTCCGATTCCAGCGGTTCGTTAAGTGCCGCCAGCAGTTGTTGCGTCAGCGTCACGGCGTGTTCCGGGGTTTTCACGCCGTGCGCGATAATCGCGAAATCGTCCTGGCTTATCTGCGCCAGCACCATACGCGGCGTCAGCACCGAGCGCAGCTTATCGACGCGCGCGAGCTGGAGCGCCTCACGCTGCGATTCGTCGACATCGCGAAGCGGCTCGCAGGCCACATACAGCAGCGCCGTCGCGCCGCCGCCCGCCACGGTCTGCTCAAGCAGCGCGGTGAGCAGCGCCTGGTTCGGCAGGCCGGTGAGCGGGAAACGGGTGCCGCTGGTGCGCGCCTCGTCGACCTGCCGCGCCAGCGCCTGCTGGTTGCGGTTATAGGTGCGCACCAGCATGCCGATCTCATCATCCTGATGCAGGCGCGGGATGGCGAGCTGATGATGCGCCAGTTCGTGGGCGTCCAGCGCGCTCAGCGTGCGCGTGATATCCCGCAGCGGGTGGAGGATCAGGCGATTTATGCACCAGGTGATCGCCACCGAGAGGATCAGCGCCAGCAGCAGGAAGGTGGTCAGAAGTGTCGAAATCGCATTGATGATAAAGCGGTACAGGCGCCAGGAGTCGGCCTGCAACACCAGATACGCAAGCGGCTGCGGGTTGGCGGGACGCTCCAGCGAGTAGAGCGGCAGGGAGATCTGCACCGGCAGCTCAAAGACGCGGGCGAGCGTCACCGGAATGGGACGCTCAGGCGTAAAGCGCATGCGCAACGCCTGGAACTGATTGGGCAACACCACATCGGCGCGGCTTATCACGCCGGCGGGTTTGATTTCGCGAAGGATCGCCTCCGCTTCCGGGATATTGGCCTTCAGGATAGCCGCAGAGAGCGGCTGGCGCACCGAGCGGGCGATGCTCTCCATCTGCATGGCGGTGTGGTAGCGATGCGACTGCACGAAATGAAACAGCAAAACGACGCTGAAAATAAAAAGAAAAAAGACGGAAACGGCCGAAACCATCGCCATCTGTTTAATCGTGAGGGAACGACTGACTCGCAACTTGATTCTCCACTGATGCCACTGCCCGCATGATAATCACTCATAATTATCATTGCGGGCGGGAGTATACTGCATTGTTGTGGAATTTAACCGCGCTGCCGGGCCGAACGCGCATTAATCTTATTACCGGTCGGCGTATGGCGTGAGCGTCTGCGGCGGCATATCCATATCGCCCTGCCAGCCGCCCTGCGAGTAGCGGATAAACAGCGAGAAATTGCTTGGCGTGTAATCCTTCGCCTGCTGAATATCGACTGCGGCGCCTACCGACCAGTTCGAGGTAATGCGTCTTTCAATCAGCGCGTTGGCCGTATAACCCCAGCCGCTGCTGCTGCTGCCCTCTTCCAGCGCGTCCTTATCGGCGTAACGGCTTAACGCCGGGTTTTGCGTGTTAATCACGGGCGTCGGGATAAGCCCCGACAGCGGATAACGGCGCCCGGTCTGCGTGCGGGAGTGCGACCACGATCCCGATGCGCCAAGCTCCCATGACCAGTTTTCCGTTCTCATCCGCCAGGCGACCGGCACCGCGAAAGAGACGTACTCCTGCGGGCTGTAGTAGCCGCCCTGGCCTAAAGAATAACCGCTCAAATCTTTCTCATAGTGCCACACCATATTGTTGAGCCCAATGGTGAGGCGCTGATTATTTTCATTAATCAGCTTGTAGTAATAGCCGCTCATCCAGCGTACCCGCCAGTTATCGGCGACGTTTTTACCGGTGAGCTGATCGGCGTTGAGGCTCGCCCAGACGCCATGCGCCTCGCCGCGATCGTAGCTGAGACTCGCCCCGCCGCCAGTGGCGCGCACACCGCCCCACGTCGTGCCAGTATTAGAAGGCGCGTCGCGCTGCCCGCCAAAAGCCAGCATGGAGCTCGAAATCGGGCGGCGGTGCGCGTTAAGCGTATAGCCAATCGGTCCCAGATCGCTGCTGTAGCTTAAGCCGCCCACCACGTCGACGACATCAAAGCCTATCGGCGTAGTGCCGATATCCATATCCCAGATGTCGTTGCGCCAGCCCGCCGCCACGCTCACGCCGGAGGCGCGCTGTTTCGCGTTGCCGGAGCAGGGCGTTTCGGCGCAGGTGCCCCAGGTCTCGCTGTAGCTGTTGCCGTTAAAACTGCCCGGATTCATATTCACCGCATCGGTACGCAGGAACAGTCGCCCGTCGCGCAGCGGCGCGTCCACCTGCAACATCGTGGTGTTCGCTTTCAGATCCGAATATCCCGGCGTACCGCTGGAGCCCCAGTAGTCGTGCTGGAGCGTGACGTTTAAATCCTGCTGGCGATAGAGATCCGCCGCATCGCCGCGCACGCTGCGCTTGAGCCAGTCATCGCTGGCGTCGTTGCGGGTCAGACGCGTAAAGGCGTCGTTATCAGCGGGCCGCGTCGGCGTGATGCCGGAGGCGACCATCGCGTCGCGATAGGTCTGCAAGGCCTGCTGCGGCTGCCCGCTCTGGCGCTGAAAGCGCGCCGCGTCGCGCAGCACCAGCGCGGTTTCCTGCGATGGCGGCTGCGTTTTCGCGGTAGCGGCCAGCACTGCGAAAGCCTGCTGCGCGCGCGCCGTGTCGCCAAGCGCCGCTTCGGCATTGGCGATGCGCCGCTGCGTGCCCGGCGAGCGGGGTTCGCCGCCCGCGGCAGGCGTCTGCAGCGCCGCGAGCTGCTCGCGCGCCGCCCCGTTATCGCCGTCGGCGATTAACGCTTCCGCAAGCCCCAGCCGGGCCTCTTCGCTGGCGGGCGAGCGTTTCAGTACCGTCTGGTACTGCGCGCGCGCCGCGGCGTTATCGCCGCGCTGCTGCGCCCAGTCGGCGAGCGTTAAATCGATACGGTCGGAGGCGGGCTGCTGGCGCAACAGCGCGATGGCCTGCGCCTCCTGCCCGTTGTCGCGCAGACGGTTGGCCGTCTCCATCAGTTCATTGGTCTGCAAGCGCTGCGACAGCTCGAGAATATTCGGCGTCCATTTGTCGCGCGCGAGCGTAGCGAGATGGCTCTGCGCGGCGCGCTGACGATCGCTGCCGGAGAGATAAAGCCCGTAAGCGTAAACCTGCTCCGGGTCGCCCGCCTTACGCTGCGCCAGTTGCCCCATCACGACATCAGCCTCGCGGCGCTCTCCGGCAGCGGCCAGATCGCTTGCCAGCCGGTAGGTTATCCAGACGCTCTCCGGGTCGAGCGCCAGACGCTGGCGCTGCAGCGCGGCGGCATCCGCGAAGCGCCCTTCAGCCTCCAGTGCGGAGGCCTGCTGCTCCAGCCGGTCGTTCGTCAGGCTGCGTTCGATATCCTCAATGCTGCGGCGCTGGCTGGCGGAGAGCGTGGCGATAAAGGCGTCTGCCCGCTCCGGCGACTGACGACGATAGAGATTGGCGAGCCCGCGCACCGCGTTGCTGTTGGTGTTATCCATGCGCAGCGCCTGCCGGTAATAACGCTCGGCCGCCGCGTCGTCTTTCTTCGCCACGGCGACGTCGCCCAGGCCAAGCACCGCGTAGCTGTCGGTGTTATCCACCGCCGCGGCCTGCTGATATTTCTGCTGCGCCTGCGCCAGATTGTTGGCTTTCAGCGCCGCGTCGCCCTGCTGTATCAACAGCCAGTAGCGGTTCACCTGCAGCAGGCTCTGCCAGCGGCCGCTGTTGGGGCTGTTCGGATCCTGTTTCAGCGCCTGCTCCAGCAGCGGCACGGCGCGCGCGCGGTTGCCCTGCTGGGAGTACGCCTGCGCGAGCGCGCCCAGCGCTTCGCTGTCATTCGGGTTGGCTTTTACCGCGGTGGTGAGTTCCGTGACGGCTTTCGCGCCCTGGCCTTCTTCCACTCGCGCCATGCCCTGCATCCTGGCGCGATAAGCCGGATCGGCGAGTTTGCTTTGCTGTTCGGCGAGCAGCCCTTTGGCTTTATCGGCGGTTTCGCCGCTGCTGAACACCTGTAAGAAACGCTCCAGCGCGGCGACGCTGTTATCGCTCGCGGGCATGCCCTGGATCTGCTGATACCAGAGATCCGCCGCCGTTTCGCGTCCGCCGCCCGATTTCGCCATCTGCTCCAGCACGCTGAAGCCCTCCTGCTGGCGGTTGGCGGAAAAGAGCTGTAACGCCAGCTGCGTGCGTAGCTGATCATTGCCCGGCGCGCGGGCGTTCAGCGCCTGCATCTGACGAATGGCCTCGTCGCGCTGCGCCGGATCTTTCGCCACCAGCGCCCAGTATTCAACGGCCAGATCGCCATCCGGCGGCGCGCCGTTAAAGAGTTTCTGATACGCCGCCAGCGCCTCCTGCGTGTGCCCGGTCGTGCCGAGCAGACGCGCCTGTTGCAGCTGCTGGCGCCCTTCCGGCGACGCCAGCGCCAGCGTAATGCGCGCCTGCTGATAGGCTGAGGATTGCGGGGCGAGCTTGCCTAAACGCGCGAACTGCTGCTGCGCGCCCGCGTTATCGCCCTGACGCAGCAGATAACGCATTTTGGCGGCGATAACGTCCGGGTCGTCCGGGCTCATCAGCTCCAGACGATAGAGCGACTGGCGCACCAGATCGTCACGTTTGGCGGATTCGCCAAGCCGCACCTGTTCGAGCAACTGCTTCCTGATATCCGGCTGCGCCTGCGCCTGCCCGCAGAGGGCGACGCCAAGCGCCAGCGCGGTAATACTTAACGCGAACTTGTGCATGACTCTCCCCAGGCGGGTTGCAGCTCACCGTCGACGGTGAAGCGAAAACGGTGTTCATCCCATCCCTGGCCAAACAGGGTTAATACATAGCTAAAGTAGGCGTCCTGCTGCGGATAGTTATCCGCCACCCGCTGGCGTTGCAGCGCCTGGATATCGCGGTTTTGCAGGAAGGGCAGCAGCGCGGCGGAGAAGCCTACCGGCCCGTTGCCCTGGGTTTTGCCGTCGATAATGCGCACTTTTTCCGGCGGCACGCCCGCTTTGGTGGTGACGGTTTCCATCGGGCTGAGTTTTTTGAGCAGCGGCGCCTGCTGTTCATCCGCCGGGTTCATCATGCCGACCCACAGATAAACGCGGATCGCGTCGTAGCTGCCGATAAGCGGCTTTTGCGGCGCCGCAGGCTTCATCACCCAGCCTTTCTTCGCGTCAAAGCTGACCCAGTCCGGCGAAAACCCTTCCGGCGCGGTTTCCAGCAGCAGACGCAGGTTGGTATCGCGGATGACCGTCCAGGGCTTGCCGTAACGGGTGAAATAGCGCGCCAGCTGCGGCGGCATATAGCTCGGGTTAAAACGCCAGAGCGTCGGCTCGGCGAAGCTGACTTTGCCCGGCAGCAGCATGTCGCCAAGCGTCGGCACATTCACCACTTCTTCTTTGCCGATGCGGTCCAGCAGCGCCTTGCCGGTGTCGCTGTAGCGCGGCTCTTTCCATAAACGCCCGGCCTCCAGCAGGCTCCAGGCTATCCACAGATCGGCGTCCGAGGCGGAGTTGGTGTCGAGCACCGTCCACTCATCCTGCCCTTTCATCCCCCACAGCCAGGCGGGCAGCGTGTTTTTCAGCGAGCCTTCGGCGAGGTTGTTTTCGGTCCACAGCAGAATTTTGTCGAACGCCTCGCGGTCATTGGCCGCGAGGGCGAAGAACAGCGCGTAGCTCTGCCCTTCTGACGTCGTAATTTTGCGCGGATCGCTCGGGTCAATCACGCGCCCTTCTTCGCTGATATAGCCGCCTTTAAAACGGTCCCAGTCGGGCCAGCTACAGGCGGCGTGGGCTGACGCTGTCGCCAGCAGCAGCCCTGCCGTAAGCCATCTGCACAGATTTTTCATGACGCGTTACTCATGGTTGCCCGGATCAAGACGGCGACGGCTCAGGATACGCAGCAAACGCCACAGCACCCACGCCAGCAACACGACGCTGATGGCCGCGAAAATCGCCAGCAGGATCGGGTGGTTCGCCAGCGCGTACCAGATGCGATCAAACCACGGCAGATGACCGACGTAGTAGACGTCGCCCACGCGCAGGCTGTTGACGCCCGATTCCCGGATAACCGCGACAGAGCCATACATCGCGGCGCGTTTACCGCTGTCGTTAAGCGCATTGTTCAGCAGTTCATAACCGCGCGGGCTATCCGCCAGCAGCGCCACGACGCTGCGCTGATCGTGATACGGCGACTGGAAGCCCACGACTGCGGCCATCGGCCCGGATGAAGTCACCTGCGTTTGCACCTGCGGCTGGCGGTCGCGGTCGTCGGTATCGATAAGCGTCACGTCGCGCGTCGGGGTTTTCACCCAGCTTTGCGTGGCGTTCACCAGCATATCGATGCGTTTTTCATCTTTCAGCGAGGCCGGCAGCGAACCGATCACCAGAATATCGGCGTCTTTGTTCTGCATGTCGCCGCCATCGTTGGTGATGGTGAGGTTAACCGCCGGGAAACCGGTTTGCGCGCCGATGGTGCCCGCCGCGCCCAGCAGCGTGGTGAGCTGCGCCGGGTTCGGCTGTTTCGGCATCACGATAAGCGTATCGGAGAGATCCGCCATACGGCTGAACGGGAAACCGGCGTTAGCGAAAGAGCGCAGATCCGGCATCGCGATAAAGTGATGGTAGTTCGAGAAATCCAGCGTGGAGTCGTCGCCCACCACCACGCGGTTCGGCACCGTCTGGAAGGTTACGCAGTTATCCAGCGTGCCGCCCGGCAGCGGGTTGGTATATTCAAAATCGAAACGCAGCTGGTTCGCCGCGCCGAGGCGCAGCGTCGGCAGCGTCACTTCGGTTTTGCCGTCCAGCAGCCCCTGTAGCAGCGGCAGACGCAGCATCAGACGGTTGGTTTCATCTTTCGGCATCAGCGTGAAGGATTGCAGGAACTGGTTGTTCAGGCTGATATCCATCCGCGAGTTGTCGCGCGTGGCGGGCGACGTATAGCGGTAGTTCAGACGCATGTCGATGCCGTTGCTGCGCAGCAGATAGAGATCCGGCGGCAGGTTAAGCGTCAGCGAAATCGGGTTCGGCTCAAGCCCGGTCGCCTGCAACTGCTCTTCATAGTTCTTCAGCTCGCCAAACGTGACGGCGCGATCGGTGCGCACCCAGTTCGGCGCATCGTAAGGCTGGCGCGCCAGCAGCGGTTTCACCTCGCCCACTTCGACGCTGTCGCCGCGGAACAGCAGACTGCCCTGCGCAATGCCTCTGGCGGCCTGGAGTAAATCGTGGTCATCGCGTCCTTCAATCACCAGCAGCTTCACCCACGGAGTTTGCGGGTGGCTCATCATGCGGACCATCGGGCCTTTGGCCGGCGGCAGATCGCGCAGGAAATCGGGGCGTTTATCGTTAGTGGCGAACACGACCGCGTGGCGCGTCGGAAGCGCGTTATAAAGCACCGGGAAGCGCTGGCCGCGCCAGCCGGAGCGGGAGCCGAACCAGGAGGAGACGATGCTCGCGGCCTGCTGGGTCGCGAGATCCGGCGCCCCGGCAAACACCATCGGCAGCTCCAGCGGGCGGTTATCGCGCGAGTCAAAGAACGGCACCGGGAAGTGCGACAGATCGTTTTGCAGTTGCAGCGTCTGGATGGTGAGGTTCAGCGCGCTGTTGCGTCCGATATCCATCCACAGCGTGTTGCTGGCCTGGTTTTCGCACACGTCGCGATAGTGGCCGACAAACTCCAGACGCACACGGTTGAAATCGCTGACATAGAGCGGATCGATAGGCACCTGGGCGGTGGTTTTCTTGCCAAGCTGCTCTTTGGTCACCGGCAGGACATCCATCAGTTCATCGTTCAGATAAACCTTCAGCTGCGACTGTACCGGCAGCAGCGACGGCGACGGGGTGTAGGTCAGGTTCAGCGTCGCTTTAGAGATAATTTCATCGCTGCGCATCCCGAATTCGATAAAACCGTCCGGGTTAAGGCCTTTAAGAACCATGCTGCCCGGCGGCGGCGCGATGCTGGCGAAACTGAGCGTGACGTCGCGCGCGGGCGCGCCATCCTGGACGACGGGCGCGCCGGCGCCTTCAACGCCCGGCATCACCTGGCCGAGCACCGCCCCTTCCGTCGCAGGCGCAGGCTCGGTGCCTGCCACCGGCGGCGTGGCGGGCGTTAACGCCTCGGTACGCGCAGGGGTGGCGGTCATCACGCCCTGAGTCGCAGGGGCGACCACCGGCGCGGTCGGCGCGGCGGTGGCGTTGGGATCGTTGGTGGCTTCAGGCGCGCCGTAGGCGCCAGGCAACAGGCTCATTCCAACCGCCACGGCGCACATCCAGGAGAGTTTTCTTTTCATCGCATATTCATCATTGTTGAGCCATAACCGGGAGCGCACGCTCCCCCAAAGCCGTCCGCTCGGGACGACGGGGGATAAACGACACTATCCAGGAAACCAGCGTGGTAAGGGTGCGAAAGACAATTTTGAGTGACGCTGGCGCGAATTCCGCCAGGTGGCGATACCCTCTGAAGCCGAGCTTGAGGATATCGAGCATGCTTTCCAGCGGTTTGTCTTCCGGGAAACTGTCCTGCCAGAGCGCCCAGGTGTCGGCGCGCGCGAAGGTACATTGTACAAAATCGATATGCTGACGCGTGGTCAGGCCGTCGAGGTTGAGGCCGATTTCGTCGCCGAAGACGCGCACGACTTTCGCCGGGAAGACATACTCCTGCGCCCCGCGTTTCATCAGCAGGTTCACCTTCTGCCCCTGCAACAGTTGCGCGCCGCCATGCACTTTAATGCCAAGGCCGCCGTCGGAGTAATCCTGCACCGTACAGGAGAAGAGATGGCCATCTTCGCGGGCGATCGCCGCCGGCATCACCATCTCCACGCGATGGGCGCGGCGCACCTGTTTGCTTTCCACCGACACCGCCACCGCGCCGCCGAGGATAATCAGGTTGTAGAAGACCCAGACGATACTGACGATAACCGTCAGCATCTCGTTGGCCGGGCCGTAGAAGTAGCGCCAGACGCCGACCAGCACGCCGAGCAGGTTTATCAACACCAGCATCAGGTACGGGCGCGAAATCACCCAGTCGACATACTCTTCTTCCACCAGCCCGCCTTTGGCGGTGACGTTAAACTTCCCTTTATGCGGGTTGAACAGCGCCACCATCGTGGGCCGCGTAATATACCAGGCGAGCACCGTTTCATAGATTTCGCTCCAGAACGAGTGGCGATATTTGCCCTGGATTTTGGAGTTGGTCAGGCTGGCGTGCGCCATGTGCGGCAACACGAACAGCGCAATCATCAGCGCCGGGGCGTAGATGATGTAGGCGTGCAGCAGCAGGAACGCCAGCGGCGCGGTCAGGAAGATAAGCCGCGGCACGCCGGAGAGGAAGTGCAGCATCGCGTTGACGTAACACAGCCGCTGGCCGAGCTTGAGCCCTTTGCCAAAAAGCGGGTTATCGAGACGGAAAATCTGCACCATGCCGCGCGCCCAGCGGATACGCTGGCCGATATGCGCCGAGAGGCTTTCGGTGGCCAGCCCCGCCGCCTGCGGGATACGCATATAGGCGGAGGTGTAGCCGCGCCGGTGCAGACGCAACGAGGTATGGGCGTCTTCGGTGACGGTTTCCACCGCGATGCCGCCGATCTCATCCAGCGGGCCGCGGCGGATCACAGCGCAGGAGCCGCAGAAAAAGGTCGCGTCCCACATGTCGTTGCCGTCCTGCACCAGGCCGTAGAACAGCGTCCCTTCGTTCGGGGTTTTACGAAAACGCCCGAGGTTGCGCTCAAACGGGTCCGGCGAGAAGAAGTGGTGCGGCGTCTGCATCATCGCGAGCTTTTTGTCTTTCAGGAACCAGCCCAGCGTGAGTTGCAGGAACGAGCGCGTCGGGACGTGGTCGCAGTCGAAAATCGACACGAAATCGCCTTTCGCGAGCTTCAGCGCGTTGTTGATATTGCCCGCTTTGGCGTGCTCGTGGGTTGGCCGCGCCACATACTCCACGCCGACCGACTCGGCGAAGCGGCGAAACTCCTCGCGATTGCCGTCATCCAGTATCCAGATTTTAAGCTTGTCTTTCGGCCAGTCGATGCCAAGCGAGGCGTAAATCGTGTTTTTCACTACGTGCAGATCTTCGTTATAGGTCGGCACGAAAATATCGACCGACGGCCACGTTTTCAGATCTTTTGGCAGCGGCACCGGCTGGCGGTTGAGCGGCCAGATCACCTGGAAGTAGCCGAGCACCAGCACCACCCACGCGTAGGTTTCGGCCACCAGCAGCACCAGGCCGCACACCAGGCTTACCGGATCGTTCCAGTTCAGCGTCGAGGTGTAGCGCCACCAGATGTAGCGGCAGGAAACGGTCAGCGACAGCACAATCAGCATCAGCGCCGAGAAACGGCCCGGCATACGGCGCACCAGCAGCGCCACGCCCCAGAGCAGCATCAGGAAAATAAACTGCGACAGCGGGTTAAACGGCTGCGTCACGCACAGGAGCGCCAGCACCAGCGAGAAAAAGACCACCACGCCCAGCACGACGCGCCGCAGGCGCTCATTGATATGGCCCAGCTCTTTCTGTTCGTTCAGGTGGTCGGTTTCGTCGCTGAAGCGCTGCGGGAGGGTTTCCAGCCAGAGGTTAAAACGCTCCCGCCAGACCTGTACCTTTGAGACGGGCCGCCAGCGCGGCGCGCCGACGGCGCGCCAGGGCCGCAGCGCTACCAGCCATAACGCCTGGAGCAGATAACGCACCGTGTCGAGCGGACGCGGACGGTCGGGATGAATATGCGGAAACAGCAGCGCGTGCTGCGCGCGGATAGCCTGCCAGCGCGGGTTTTCCAGCGGCAGAAACAGCCAGGCGAGCGTCAGCCAGAGGCAGCCCAGCGCCGCGCTGAACGGCGGCGCGCCATTGCGGCGATAGGTAATATAACGCTCGCGCAGCCGCGCGCGAACCGGCGGCGCAAGCACCAGCGCGGAGAGGCTTATCATGCGCCTTCACTCCCGTAATGCAGCAAACACCAGTTCGCCAGCGTGACAATCTCTTCCGCCACCAGCGAATCCGGGCGGTATTCGCCCACCGGCTGTTTGGCGGCGAAGCTCTCCATCATCGCTTCGTCGCGATGCACCGCGACCGGCACCAGATGGCGCTGCGTTTGCAGCCAGAGCTGCCAGATGTCGTTCTGCACCTGGCTTGAAATCAGGCGGAAATTCGCCAGCAGATCGCAGCCGCCCGGCAGCGCCTGCTGATGTAAGCGGGCATGGCAGTTAGCGTCGGGCTGCACCACGCAGAGCGTGCGGTCGGCCACCTGCAACAGGCTGCGGGTCACGGCGTCAAAACCGCACGGCAGATCCAGCAGTATCCAGCGCCACTGGCCGCTCGCCTTGAGCGTTTGAAGATGCTGCGCGAACGCGCCGAGCGCAGGCGTTACGTCGTTTTCCCGCTCCGCCTGACGCAGCGCGCCGTACGGCAGGACGTCCAGCCCCGGCGCGTAACGCCAGGCGGTGGACTGCCAGGGTTTATCGTCCAGCAGCGCGCGCGCCCAGCCTTCGGCGTGGTCGAAATCGATATTAAAAGAGAGGCGCAGCAGGTTATCCGGCGAGGCGTCAATCACCAGCACCGATTCGCCCAGCTGATGCAGCGCCCAACCGAGCGCCGCCGTTAAGGAGGTGGTCCCCACGCCGCCACGTACGCCCTGTAATGCCAGAACGGTCATCCTTGCGCTCCTGAATCACGACGCGCTAATTCCGCCAGCAGCGGCCAGCGCGCAATTGCCGTCGCGAGTTGTTCACGTTGCGATATATCGGTGTAGTCGAGATCTGGAAGTGAAAACACGCGGCTGAGCGCTTCAAAATCATTCTGGAAGGTATAGCCACGATCGGGCTGGCGTGCGGCCTTAGCGTCATTCTCAGGCATATATTCTATTTTTCCTTAGAGCAATATCACTAAAGCCAGCAAACGAAAACAGTGAATCTGCGCAATCCCGGTTTGCATGCTAATGATCATGTTCTTTAATTTCAATGTTAGGTTTATTTCCTGGCTTTCGCTAGTAAACTGACAGGCATACTCTTTATATATTGAGGGCGCCATGGCTCTTGTTTTTTCAATTGGCATTGATTCGCTCTGGGATGAACTGCGCCATATTTCGGCAGGCGGAACAGGCTGGATAAATTGCGACCGCCATAGCGATGCAATTACGTTCGTCAATCAAACGCTTCTTGCGCAAACCCCCGAGACAAAAGTGGCCGTCATTACAATGGACGCCGCGCCAGAAACCGTGATTGCGCCACTTCCGGCCGCGCCGCAAGGCCCGAATGAAGTGCGCCTGTTTACCATGCCGAAAAGCCAGAATGCGCTTCATCGCCTGCATCACGATCTGCTTTGCAGTTTTGAACCTGAACATTATTTCATTGTGCTGCTGTGCGCGGAAAACGCCTGGCAGGGCGTGGCGCCCGCTCATATTAAAGCCTGGATAAGAAAAAGCCAAAGCTGGGCGCAGGAACATCGATGTACGCTGCTGATTATTAATTCCGGCGCGCAGGCCGACCAGCAAACCTCAATGCTGATGACCGAATATCAGCAGCTCTCCGGGCTTGCCACCTTACGCTATCAGGGCGACGCCTGGCTTTATGACGTGGCGTTCTGGTTTAACGATAAAGGCGTCAGCGCGCGCCAGCAGTTGCCGGTGACATTCATTAACGGCCGCCTGTCGCTGGCGCCGCGCCAGGAAGTGTCGTTACAGGCGCGCAGCGATGAGCGCCGCGTATTGAGCCATATCGCCGTGCTCGAAGGCGCGCCGCCGCTTTCCGAAAACTGGACGCTCTTTGAGGACAACGACGCGCTGTTTAACGAGGCGCGTCAGGCGCAGGCCGCGACGGTCATTTTCTCGCTTTCGCAAAACAGTCAGATAGAAGGGCTGGCGCGTCACGTACACGCGCTGCGCCGCCAGCGCGGCAGCGCGCTGAAAATCATCGTGCGAGAAAACAAAGCCAGCGTGCGCGCCACCGACGAACGGCTGCTGCTGGGCTGCGGCGCGAATATGGTGATCCCGTGGAACGCCCCGCTCTCCCGCTGCCTGACGCTGATTGAAAGCGTGCAGAACCAGCAGTTCACCCGCTTTGTGCCGGAAGATGTGAATATGCTGCTGGAGGCGATGCAGCCGCTGAAAATGCGCGGCTACCAGCCGTGGGATATGTTCTGCAACGCCGTCGGCGCGCTGATGAACAACTTGCTTATCCCACAGGATAATAAAGGAATTCTGGTGGCGCTGCGCCCGGTGCCGGGCATTCGCGTCGAACAGGCGCTGACGCTCTGCCGTCCGGGCCGCATGGGCGATATCGTGACGCTTGGCGAAAACCGGCTGGTGCTGTTTTTATCGTTCTGCCGTATCACCGATCTCGACACTGCGCTTAGCCATATTTTCCCGCTGCCGATAAGCGAGCTGTTTTCCAACCGTATGGTGTGGCATGAAGATAAACAGATAGCCGCCGAGATCCTGCAGATGAGCGCGATGCGCCCGGAACAGTGGGCCGCGCCCCTTGAGATGACCCGCAAGGCCAGCGAGACGGCCGCGCTGCTCGCCGACGCGCCGAAAACGCGCGCGCGCCAGGTGCCTACGCCCATTACGCTGCTTAACGACACCGCACAGGAGCGCGCGTTATGATGTCGATTAGCGATATTCTTCAGCTTATCGCGCTGTGCGCGCTGATTTTTATCCCGCTGGGATACGCGCTGTGCGTGGGCAAGCGTCGCATGATGAAAGCGCTGCGCCCGCTGCTGTTTCGCCCCCGATTTGTTAAACCCGCTGGTACGTTGCGCCGCCGCTCTACCGTCAAGGCAAATTTAAAACATGACTAATCACGTTCATTCCGCTCCCCTTGCCCGCTCGGGCTGGCAGAACTGGCGCGGTCTTTCCGGCTGGAACTACTATTTTTTGCTGAAATTCGGCCTGCTCTGGACGGGCTATCTGAATTTCCACCCGCTCGCCAACCTGGTGTTTATGGCGTTTCTGCTGTTCCCTGTCCCGAACCTGCGCCTGCATCGCCTGCGCCACTGGATAGCGATTCCTGTCGGCATCGGCCTGTTCTGGCACGACACCTGGCTGCCGGGGCCGCAAAGCATTATGAGTCAGGGCTCGCAGGTGGCGGGCTTCAGCACCGATTATGTGCTGGATCTCGTAACGCGCTTTATTAACTGGCAGATGATTGGCGCCGCTTTTGTGCTGCTGGTCGCCTGGATGTTCCTCTCCCAGTGGGTGCGGGTGACGGTGTTTGTGGTGGCGATTATGGTCTGGCTTAACGTGCTGACCGTGACCGGCCCGGTCGTCTCGCTGTGGCCTGCCGGCAATACCACGGCCGCGACGGTCACCACGACCGGCGGCGGCGCGGCGCCGACCGTCGCGAACGCCGCCGGTACGGTGGTGACGGGCGATATTCCGCTGCAAACCGCGCCTGCGAGCAACCAGAGCATTAACGACTGGCTGAACAGCTTCTATACCAGCGAATCCAAACGCCAGACGCCTTTCCCGGCGAGCCTGCCGGCGGATGCGCAGCCGTTCGATCTGCTGGTGATTAACATCTGTTCGCTGGCCTGGTCTGACGTAGACGCCACGGGCCTGATGTCGCACCCGCTCTGGTCGCATTTCGACATCGTGTTTAAGAATTTTAACTCCGGCACCTCGTACAGCGGCCCGGCGGCGATCCGCCTGCTGCGCGCGAGCTGCGGTCAGCCGTCGCATAAAAATCTCTACCAGCCCGCGGGTGAGCAGTGCTATCTGTTCGACAACCTGGCGAAGCTCGGCTTTAAGCGTCACCTGATGATGGACCACAACGGCGAGTTCGGTAACTTCCTCAAAGAAGTGCGCGAAAACGGCAATATGCAGGAGCCGCTGATGGATCAGTCCGGGCTGCCGGTGAATCTGCTGTCGTTTGACGGCTCGCCGGTGTATGACGATACGGCGGTGCTCAACCGCTGGCAGCAGACCGTGAAGAGCGAGGGCAGCGGCGATCGCAGCGCCACGTTCTTTAACCTGCTGCCGCTGCATGACGGCAACCACTATCCGGGCAACAGCAAAACCGCCGATTACAAAGCGCGCGCGCAGAAGCTGTTTGACGAGCTGGATGCATTCCTGACGCAGCTTGAGAAAGAGAACCGCAGAGTGATGGTGGTGATGGTGCCGGAGCACGGCGCGGCGCTGCAGGGCGATAAGATGCAGGTGTCCGGCCTGCGCGATATCCCAAGCCCGTCCATTACCCATGTGCCGGTCGGCATTAAATTTATCGGCATGAAAGCGCCGCATCAGGGCGCGGCTATCGATATCGACCAGCCGAGCAGCTTCCTCGCGATTTCCGAGCTGGTGGTGCGAATGCTGGATGGTAAGAACTTTGTGGCCGATAACGTGGACTGGCAGGCGCTGACCAGTAACCTGCCGCAGAGCGCGCCAGTCTCCGAGAACGCCAACGCCGTGGTGGTGCAATACCAGGGCAAACCCTGGGTGCGCTTAAGCGGCGGCGACTGGGTGCCTTACCCGCAATAATTTTTCGAGCCATGTTAAAAAAGCCGATGCGTAAGCGTCGGCTTTTCTTTTGAGCGCGGCGGGTGCGCAAAGCTTACCCGCCCTACACAGGTCGCCTATTTTGTAGGGGGTAGATAAGCGCAGCGCATCCACCGCCTGCTCCGTGACCTCCATAAAAAAGCCGACGCTCTGCGTCGGCTTTTTACGTGGCGCGCGTACCGTTAAGGAATGCGCGGCTCGCCGGTTTCATCCTGATCGACAGCGAAACAGGCAACCAGCTGGCCGTTATATTCCTTAAGCTGCGGCTGGATCTGCGTACACGGGCCGAAGCGGCGGCGGCAGCGGGCGCTGAAGGCGCACCCCGGCGGCGGATTCAGCGGGCTTGGCAGCTCGCCGGTGAGCTTAATACGCTCGCGGCGGTCGTCCGGGTTCAGGCGCGGCGTCGCGGAGAGCAGCGCCTGGGTATACGGATGACGCGGATTCGAGAAAATCTGGTCTTTCGTGCCTTTCTCCACGCAGCGGCCGAGATACATCACCATCACTTCATCGGCGATATGCTCCACCACCGACAGGTCGTGGGAGATAAACACATACGACAGCCCCATATCCTGCTGCAGATCCATCATCAGGTTCAGCACCTGCGCGCGCACTGATACATCCAGCGCCGAAACCGGTTCGTCGGCGATCACCACGTCCGGGTCAAGCATCAGCCCGCGCGCGATGGCGATACGCTGGCGCTGGCCGCCGGAGAACATATGCGGATAGCGGTCGTAGTGCTCGGTTTTCAGCCCCACTTTCGCCATCATCGCCAGCGCTTTTTCACGGCGCGCCTCTTTGCTGAGCGAGCTGTTAATCAGCAGCGGCTCCTCAAGGATTTGCCCCACTTTTTTGCGCGGGTTCAGCGAGCCGTACGGGTTCTGAAACACGATTTGGATTTTCTGGCGGCGCAGTTTCTCCGCCGTTTCGTCCGGTTTCAGCAGATCCTGCCCCTGGTAGTAGAGTTCGCCGCCGGTCGGCGTTTCTATCATGGTGAGCAGACGGCCCAGCGTGGATTTCCCACAGCCCGACTCGCCCACCACCGCCAGCGTTTTGCCGCGCTCCAGCGTAAACGAGACGCCGTCCAGCGCTTTCACCAGACGCTCCGGCGCGAAGAAACCCTTCTTCACCGGATAATGTTTTTTCAGGTCGATAGCCTGCAACAGCGGTTGCTGCGTGGCGGCCTCATGCGTGCTCATAATTGGTTGGCCTCCCGGCATCATCGAGGGGGTAGTGGCATTTCGACTGGCGGCCATTGTCCACCAGGTTTAACGCCGGTTCTTCTGCGCGGCAGCGTTCGGTCGCGTAGGGGCAGCGCGGGTTGAGCAGACAGCCCGTCGGGCGGTCATATTTCCCCGGCACCACGCCCGGCAGCGACGCCAGACGCGCCTTATCCTGCGCGAATTCCGGCAGGGCGCGCAGCAGCGCCTGAGTATAGGGGTGACGCGGCGCGCGGAAGATATCCCGCGCTTCGCCGGTTTCCACCACCTGGCCTGCGTACATCACGATGATTTTGTGCGCCGCTTCGGCCACCAGCGCGAGGTCATGGGTGATAAGGATCAGCGCCATGTTCTCTTTTTGCTGAAGCTCCAGCAGCAGTTCAATGATTTGCGCCTGGATGGTCACATCGAGCGCGGTGGTCGGTTCATCGGCTATCAGCAGCTTGGGACGACAGGCGATAGCCATCGCGATCATCACGCGCTGGCTCATCCCGCCGGAGAGCTGATGCGGGTAGACATCCAGACGCGACGCCGGGTCCGGGATGCCAACCAGATTAAGCAGATCAATCGCGCGCTGGCGGCGGGTCTTTTTATTGCCGCCCTGGTGCACTTTGATAGCCTCCATAATCTGGAAACCCACGGTGTAGCACGGGTTCAGACTGGTCATCGGATCCTGGAAGATCATCGCCACTTCGGCGCCCACCAGATTACGGCGATCTTTTTCCGAAATACGCTGTAAATCCTGGCCGTTGAATTCCAGTTTGTCCGCCATCACGCGGCCAGGGAAATCGATAAGGCCCATAATCGCCAGCGAGCTGACCGATTTACCGGAACCCGATTCGCCCACGATGCCGACCACTTCGCCCTGGTTTACGCTGTAGCTCACGCGGTCTACGGCGCGAAACGGGGTGCCTTCGTCGCCGAAGTGCACCGATAATTTATCTACATTCAGTAACGCCATCTCGTGCCTCTTTACTGCTTGAGTTTGGGGTCGAGCGCGTCGCGCAGGCCGTCGCCCATCAGGTTAAATGCCAGCACCGTCAGCAGGATAGCGAGACCTGGGAAGGTCACGACCCACCAGGCACTTTGCGCGAACTGCAACACGTCGGAGAGCATGGTGCCCCACTCCGGTGTCGGCGGCTGCGCGCCCATGCCAAGAAAGCCCAGTGCGGCCATATCGAGAATGGCATTCGAGAAACCGAGCGACGCCTGAACAATCAGCGGCGCAAGGCAGTTAGGGAAGATGTTCACGAACATCTGGCGCATCGCGCCGGCACCCGCCACGCGGGAGGCGGTGACGTAATCGCGGCTCACTTCCACCAGCACCGCCGCGCGCGTTAAGCGCACGTAGTGCGGCAGCGCCACGAAGGTGAGCGCCAGCGAGGCGTTAACGATAGAGGGGCCGAAAATCGCCACCAGCACCAGCGCCAGCAGCAGGCTCGGCAGCGCCAGCATAATATCGACGATACGCATGATGATGGTATCGACGATACCGCCGAAATAGCCCGCCACCAGGCCAAGCACAATCCCCATCACCAGCGACAGCGCCACCACCAGACAGCCCACCAGCAGCGACAGGCGCGCGCCGTACATCAGGCGCGACATCACATCGCGGCCCACGTCGTCGGTGCCGAGAATATGCGCCCAACTGCCGCCATCCTGCCAGACCGGCGGAGCCAGCAGCGCATCGCGGAACTGCTCCGCCGGGTTATGCGGCGCGACGATGTTCGCGAAGACCGCAATCAGGATCATGATGACGACATACACCAGCCCGACGACCGCGCCTTTGTTACGTTTGAAGTAGTGCCAGAACTCCTGCATCGGTGTCATTGGCACCGGTGCGGCCACCACTTTGTTTTCAGTTAGTTGCGTCATGATGGCCCCTTATTTCTTATGACGAATACGCGGGTTCACCACGCCATAGAGCAGATCGACCAGCAGGTTGACGAGAATAATCATCGTCGCCACCAGCAGCACGCCGCCCTGCACGACCGGATAATCGCGGCGCTGCAGCGCGTCGATAAGCCAGCGGCCGAGGCCTGGCCAGGAGAAGATGGTTTCCGTCAGGATAGCGCCCGCGAGCAGCGTGCCCACCTGAAGCCCAATCACCGTCACGACAGGCAGCATGGCGTTACGCAGCGCGTGGATAATGATAACGCGCATACGGGTCAGGCCCTTGGCGCGCGCGGTGCGGATGTAATCTTCGCCGAGCACTTCCAGCATCGCCGAGCGGGTCATACGCACAATGACCGCCAGCGGAATAGTGCCAAGCACCACGGCGGGCAGAACCATATGCGCCAGCGCGTCGATAAAGTTGCCCTCTTCGCCCCAGATGGCGGTGTCGATAAGCATAAAGCCGGTCAGCGGGTTGGTATCGTCAAGGAACACCATATCGCTGACGCGCCCGGACACCGGCGTCAGGTTCCACTGCACCGAGACCAGCATGATAAGCATCATGCCCCACCAGAAGATAGGCATGGAGTAGCCGGTCAGCGCCAGGCCTACCGCCGTGTGATCGAAGATAGAACCGCGTTTGACGGCAGCCAGCACGCCCACCGGAATACCGACGGCGACCGCGAAAATCATCGCGCAGATGCCCAGTTCCAGCGTCGCTTTAAAGCGCGGCACGAACTCGTCCCACACCGGGAGGCGGCTTTTGAGCGACAGGCCTAAATCGCCATGCAGGACACCCCAGATATAGTGGAGATACTGCTCCCACAGCGGCTTATCGAGGCCCAGCTCGGCCAGCAGCTGCGCGTGACGCTCAGGGGAAATACCACGTTCGCCCGCCATGATCATCACCGGGTCGCCGGGGATCATATGGACGAAGGCAAAAGTGAGAAGGGTAATACCGATAAACGTCGGGATAACAAGCCCCAGACGTCGGAGGATGAACTGCAACATAACCCGGATTCTCTGTAGTGACGCACAACCAGGGGATGTGGTCTGTATTGCTCACAAATCTCATTCCCTCCCCTTTCAGCGAGGGAATAAAGCACTGCTGCCGGGTGCGCTACGCTTGCCCGGCCTGAAAGTGTAGACCGATATAAGCGCAGCGTCGCCGGACACGGGGCGCTCACGCGCCCCTGACGGTTTTAATTATTCAACGGAGACGTTTTCGAAGTGGTGTTTGCCCAGCGGATCGACCACGTAGCCTTTGACTTCTTTACGCACCGGCTCATACACGGTGGAGTGCGCGACGATAAGCGCCGGCGCCTGATCGTGCATCACGACCTGAGCCTGTTTGTAAAGCTCGATACGTTTGTTGTGGTCATCGGTAGCGCGCGCCGGTTGGATCAAATCTTCAAACGGCTTGTAGCACCAGCGGGAGTAGTTGGAGCCATCTTTCGCGGCGTCGCAGCTAAACAGGGTGGCGAAGAAGTTATCCGGATCCCCGTTGTCGCCGGTCCAGCCCATCATCACCGCCTGGTGTTCGCCTGCTTTGGCGCGCTTCAGGTACTCGCCCCACTCGTAGGTCACGATTTTCGCCTGAACGCCGATTTTCGCCCAGTCAGCCTGGATCATCTCGGCCATGCGGCGCGCGTTCGGGTTATACGGACGCTGGACAGGCATCGCCCACAGCTCAACGGTGAAGCCTTTATCCTGACCCGCTTCTTTCAGCAGCGCTTTGGCTTTCTCGACGTCGTAGGTGTAATCCTTCACGTCGTCGTTATAGCCCCACATGGTCGGCGGGATCAGGTTTTTCGCGGCAACGCCGGCGCCCTGGTAAACCGCTTTGATGATGGCGTCTTTATTCACCGCGTAGGTCAGCGCCTGACGCACTTTCACGTCGTCAAACGGCTTCTTCTCGGTGTTGAAAGAGAGGTAGCCCACGTTCAGGCCCGCCTGCTCCATCAGGTTGATGCTCTTATCCTGCTTCATGCGCGCGATGTCTGCCGGGTTCGGGTACGGCATTACCTGGCACTCGTTTTTCTGCAGTTTGGCGTAACGAACGGACGCATCCGGCGTAATGGAGAAGACCAGACGGTCAATCTTCGGCTTGGTGCCCCAGAAGCCCGGGAACGCTTTATACAGAATGCGGGAATCTTTCTGGTATTGCAGGAGCTGGAACGGACCGGTGCCGATCGGGTTCAGATCGACTTTCTCCGGCGTGCCGGCTTTCAGCATGTTGTCCGCGTATTCTTTGGAAAGAATCGACGCGAAGTCCATCGCCATATCCGCGAGGAACGGCGCTTCAGGGCGCGTCAGCACGAACTGGACGGTATTGTCGTCGACTTTTTTCACTTCGCTAATCAGCGTCGGGAGGCCCATGCCTTCGAAATATTCGTAGCTGCCGCCAGAGACTTTATGATACGGGTTTTGATCGTTTTTCTGACGATCGAATGAGAACACGACGTCATCGGCGTTAAATTCGCGCGTCGGTTTAAATTCTTTATTGTCCTGCCATTTCACGCCTTTACGCAGATGGAACGTATACGTTTTGCCATCTTCGCTGACGTCCCATTTCTCCGCCAGACCCGGAATAATTTCCGTGGTGCCGGTTTTAAATTCGACCAGGCGGTTGTAAATAGGCACAGAGCTTGCGTCATAGGTGGTGCCAGAGGTGAAGAGCTGCGGGTTAAAGCCTTCAGGCGAGCCTTCTGAACAGTAAACCAGGGTTTTGGCTTGTACGCTTGCGGCGCAGGCCATAGCCACCAGGCTCAGACCAAACTTCAGCATCCCTGACTTCTTCAAGGAAATACTCATTCTTCTGCTCCAATGTGATAGGTGTTGTGTTATTCCGTCAGACCTTTTTTATTTTATGCCCGGTCCGATCGGTAAATGTGAGGCTGGGGATTCCTTTCGCAAGGGAGACTGAGTTGCAGTACAGATTGTCCGTAAAATGACCCTCACGCCCTACAATCTGTCAACAGAATACGCAAACGTCAATACAGCTATCCGGGATTTACAACCGGGGTGAGAAACGGCAAACAAAGATTAAAAAAACCTCATGGGCATGTTTTCAGCATGGAAATTTATGCTACGCCCTCACTCGCAGAATAATCATCTTGATATTTTGTAACATCCAGCGCTTATGTTTTATCCGCTTAATGCAAAATTTCTGGCGCTGTGGCGAACTTATGAACGGTTTATGGCGCGATTTGTTAACCCCGCAGCAAAAAATGCTGAGCCGATATATAAGCAGAGCGGAAAGTATGCAGTATGTTTCATAACTATTTTCAATGAAATATGTCACAGAATCGCGTTCCCGCGAGAAAATCGAAGCTAAATAAGACTAACGAATTAAGCGGGTGAATACGTCCGTTCAGGTATTCCCTGGAACAGCGTCTGAATGTGGGGGTGAAAAGCAATAACCTCTGGCCGCTTACGGTTTATGGAGAGCCTCTTTAATACGATCTCAGCTCTGGTTTCTGTAACGCGTCACGCCTGAGGCGTTCGCTACGTTCTCTGTCGTGTCGACAAAAAATGGAAACCCTTACGAACTGACAAAAGGTATTGAGGTATATGAAAAGGAATTTTCATGAGCCACGCGTGCTGCGCTTGCAATCATCGGTAGGCGTTTGCGGCGTAAATTATGCTGATGACGTAAAAGCGCTACAAGAATTGATGATGAAAGCTGGTTATCAGACAGCGACAGGGCGTTCCTTAAAAGTGGATGGCATATGCAACAACGAAACCAAAGAAGCGATTATCTGGTATCAACGTTTGTTAACACTGTCCCGATCAGGCCTGGTACAGCCATTTGATCAATGGTTCATTGAAGCATTAAAAAATGCCAGTCAACCCGAGTGGCGCCCACGGATTACTTCCGGGCCGTTACATGTACGGGAAGCGCAATTTACTTTTGACAATGAAGGGACGGATTATATTACAGCTACAAATCCTTTCCGTCCGCACCCTTATCCCTGGTTCTCACGCATCTTACACTGGCCTGATTCTGCTGCTTCTGGCGTTACGCTTGGACGAGGCTACGATATGGGAAGGCGAAGCGCAGGTGAAATTTTTGCAACGCTCAGACAGGCAGGGATAGAAGAATACAAAGCCATTCTGGCATCTAAAGCTGCTTTTCTGAAAGGACGAGAGGCTGCAAGTTTCGTGAAATTTTATGGGCCGCTTTTCGGCGAGATTACGCACCAGCAACAGATAAGACTGTTTGAAATTGCTATACAATTTTATATTTCCGAGGCGAAAAGGATCTTTAATGGACGCAAAGCGAGAATGATGTCTGCCATATGCTGGGAAAAGATGCGTGTCAGATTAAAAGATATATACATCGATAGTTTGTATCAGGGATGTGAGTCAGCAGGTGAATTTGCCCGGTTGATTTTACTCGACGATCTGAAACCGGTGCGTTTATATCTGAAAACAGATCGCGCACAGATGAACTCGCACGGAAGAAACTTAAAAAGGTTGCAATATATCAATGAGTTATAAGCCACCTATTTTTCTGTCCATCCTGCTGCTGTCGTCCACCTTTGTTTCTGCCTCGTCCATCATTTATGGAGAGGCTGCGGACATGTGTGCGAAGAGCGCGGATTATGCCGCCGGAACGCGATGTCTTGAGAGGCAGCGCAAGCAAACGGAGCAGGCGCTACAACAGACGCTGGCGGCGGCGCTGAAGCAGGTACAGTCGGAAGACTGGCTGGAGGCTAATGCGGATTACGAGGATGAAGATTCACAAATCGTTGTAGATACGGCCAATGCGCTGAAAAACGATCAGGCGGCATGGGAAAAACATAAGGCCCTGTTTTGTCAGGTGGCCAGTTCCCAGATCAGTGCTAAAACCCCCAACTATTGGGTTCTATCCACCCAGTGCGAAATCAATATGAATAAGGCGCGTATCGTCGAGCTGAACGCATTAATGGCGCAGGTGCAGCCTTAAAGTGAGAGCGCCGGAAAACAAAAAGCCCTGCTCGTTGAGCAGGGCTTTTCTGAATTTGGTCGGTGATAGAGGATTCGAACCTCCGACCCCTTCGTCCCGAACGAAGTGCGCTACCAGGCTGCGCCAATCACCGAATGCGGGGCGCATATTACTGCGCACCCTAATTCCCGTCAATCCCTTACTTTAAAAAAGCCTGTCGATCGGCTGAAAAGCCAGCGATATGGCTATTTTGCGGCAGAAGGAACACGACACCAGTTGTTGTTCTGGTTAATACCGCCATCCGGCGACTGGTAGCCGAGGCAGCCCATAATGGTGTCGAACAGCTCAACGTGGCGATGCGGGCGCTTTTGCTGCGCCTGCAGTTTAAGCTGCGCGAACGCCTGCGCGTGCTGCGGATCGGCCAGATAGCTGTCGGACATCCAGACCATCATCGGCACGCGGAACTGCTCCGGCGGCGCGACGTTGCGCGGAGTGCCGTGCAGGTGTTCTCTCTCGTTGATCGATTCGCCATGATCCGCCGCGTAGAACACAATCGCTTTCTTGTTGCGCACCTGGTCAATCACATCCGAGATAAAGCTGTCGACGTACAGTACCGAGTTATCGTACGCGTTAATCAGCTCCTGACGACTACAGCTGGAATCGACGCCCATGCACTCCGGCTGCCAGCGCGCATAGCTTCTCGGATAACGCTGCACATAGTTATAGTGCGAGCCTTTAGTATGCAGAATGATGAGATGTTTGCCCTTATCGTGCCCCGCCAGCGAGTTTTTCATCTCTTCCACCAGCAGCATATCGTCCACCTGCTTGCCGCGGTTGCGCGGCTCGGCGCCAATCTGCTCGCGGTAGGCGATGTTGTCCGCCATGGTATTGCTGTAGAACCACATTTCGCTCTGCATCGCGTAAAGATCCGAGCTAAAGCCCAGCTGTTTAAGCACCGCGAAGACGTTCTGCTCCTTCAGGGTGCGCTGCGGATTATCCTCCGCGCCGCCTTCACGAACAAACATACAGCGCAGCGAGAGTTTGGTCGCCGTATCGCACGATTCGCCGCGGAACGCCGCCAGGTTTTTCTCCTGCGCGAGTTTCGGGGTGGTGTTACGGTCGTAGCCGAGCAGGCCCATGTGGTCCCAGCGCGTCGTTTCGCCGATGATAAACACCACATAAGTGTCATCGATGCCCTGCGGCGCCTGCCAGGTAAACTTTTTGGCCGGGTTCAGGAGCGATTTATTATCACTGGACTCATCAACCTGTGCCCAGGCGTACAGCCCCAGCGCGGAGAGCCAGTTAGATGGCAGATAAGAGTTCGCCACCACGCCGCCATAGCTTGGCATATCGACGCCGGAGGTACGCTCTTCTTTCTTCTGCTGCATATCCAGCAGGCGAATCGGCGCCCAGACCAGCAGGCCGGCCACAATCACCACCGCCGCGCTTTTCAGGCGCTGATCGCGGGTGCGCAGCTGGCGCAGCAGCGTATCGCGGCAGCGGTTGCCCCAGATAAGCGTCAGCGGCACGATGCACACCAGCACTATCCACGCGATGAACCGCCAGCCCACCACTTCTTTAGAGAGATCGATATCGGTCGTCATCACCGACGCGATAATCCCATAGCCAATCACCACGTTCATGAACGTCATGTAATAGCTCGCCGCGGCGGAGAACACCACCACCAGCGATGCCAGCACGCGCCAGACGCGCCGCCCTAACAACGACAGCACACGCAACAGGAAGAACGTGACGAGAACCGTGGCCGCCAGTTCGACCACCATCGATACGGCGTTAACCCAGGAGAGGTTCTGCGCGTAGCCGTCAAAGCGACGATATAAAACCGCGCAGTTAAAAAAAAGGCCGATGTAGACCGCCAGCAGAACGCTCAGTTTCTGCTGTGTCATCGAGAGGATGTATTTCATGCAAGCCGCCCAGGCAAAACAAGGACTAAAACCCTTTACCCACAAAAATGAAAAAAGAGTGTATACGTAGCAATACGAGGGAATCAGGAGATTCTTAACTCAGACGCGGGATAGTAGACCACAGGGTCAGAAAAAAGTGCGGGCTTTTAGGGCGGTCCGGCCCCTATTTACAAAAATATGAGGCCGGAACCGCATTTTACGGAGCGGGAGAACGGATTAATCGGTAATGACGTTCAGTTTAACGTCAATGTTGCCGCGCGTGGCGTTGGAGTACGGGCAGACGATATGCGCTTTCTGCACCAGTTCCTCGGCCTCTGCGCGATCCATGCCCGGCAGATGGATATCCAGCTGGGCTTCGATACCAAAACCGGTCGGCAGCGGCCCAATCCCCACCTGACCTTCGATAAAGGCCTCCTGCGGCACTTTCTTTTTCTCCTGAGAGGCGACATGTTTCAGCGCGCCCAGGAAGCAGGCAGAGTAGCCCGCCGCGAAGAGCTGTTCCGGGTTGGTCACCTGCCCCCCCTGGCCGCCCATCTCTTTCGGCACGCCGAGTTTCACGTCCAGCACGCCGTCATCGGAAGTCGCACGGCCGTCACGGCCGCCAGTCGCTTTCGCTTTCGCGCGATAAACCACTTTTTCTAAGGACATCTTGTTCTCCTTCGTGTTGGCAATCACAGCTATTAAGCATAGAACGTCTGAGCGAGCTGGGGGGAAAGTGAGAACATTCGGGGAAAAGCGCCGCCGCGGGGAGCGGCGGCGAAGCGACAATCCGGCATCAGGCGCGGGCGTGTTCCCAGGCTTCGCGGCGCGGCTGGCGAATGGTGGTGGAGATAGCCAGCGAGACAATCAGCAGCGCGAAGATAACGCAGAAGGTGACGTAAAAGCCGCCGAACAGCGAGGCGATAATCGAGCCGCAGATGCTGCCGATCCCAAAGCCCAGATAAATCACGCCGTAGTTTTTCGCCAGATTATTCAGGCCAAAGAAATCGCTGACCAGCGACGGATAGACCGTAATGGTGCCGCCGAAGTTAAACGCCACGCAGGCGATGGCAGCGAAGAACGTCATTTCATTGAGCGGCGCGAAGAGCAGCGCGGCCATGCCGACCAGCGACACCACCTGACCGAAGGTAATCACACGGATGCGCGGCATTTTATCGGAGAGAATGCCGAGCACCAGGCGGCCCGTCAGGTTCGCGATGGAAATCACGGTAACGGCGTTGGCGGCGGTGGCGGCGTCGAGACGCACCATGCCCTGGGCGATGTCTTTCGCCACGCCAATCACATAGAGGCCGCTCATACAGGCAGTCAGAAACATCAGCGCCAGCATCCAGTACTGCGGTTTACGCATCGATTCGGCGAGGCTGTAATCGCCTTCGCCGGCGCGGTTGCCGGTGCGCGCAGGCTGATTCGGCGCGTCTTTCATTAGCAGCGCGCCGCCGATAATCATCACCATCACCATGCCGCCCCAGATGACAAACGTGCGCTCAAGGCCGACGGACGCCAGCAGATGGCTGTCGATAAATTTAAAGCCGAGGCTCCCCAGACCATACGCGCCGATAGAAAACGCGGAGATGAGTCCTTTGCGCTCCGGGAACCACTTCACGCAGTTAGAGAGCGTCAGCAGATAACCGGCGCCGTCCGCGAGCCCTACCAGCAGACCCGCGCTCAGCCAGAGCATCATCAGGTTGCTGGCGTGGGACGTTAACACCAGTCCCAGCCCCAGCAGCACGCCGGAGGCGATCGTCACGCGTTTCACGCCGAAACGTTCCTGCAATTTACCGGCGACCGATGACGACAGCGCCAGCCCCAGGCTCAGCAGCCCGAAGGAAAACGCCACCTGGCTTACCGGCTCGTCGAGCTTTTGCGACAGGGCGCCGTTAAACAGGCTCCAGGTATACACCGAGCCCAGCGCGAACTGGGTAACAATGGTGCCCACCAGGGTGAGCCACCGGGTACGCTGTTGAATGGAGGTATTCATGGTTGTTGTCCCACAGATAAGAAGAAAGCTTCACTACCTGCAACGATAGCGAAACCCCTACTTTTTCGGGGGAAAACGGCATGAGATGCCGCAGGCGCGGAATGAACTGCCGCTGCGAAGGCATAGATGGCCTTGAACGGGCGCGAATGGCGCGCCCTAAAACGTCGCGCTGACGCCGAGGTTATACCTCTGCGCGTCGTTTTCGCTAAGCCGCCCTTCTGCCTGCGAGAACGACGCCCAGGCCGCGAGATGCTTGTTAATCGGCATATCCGCGCCGAACGAGACATCCATCCACGAGCCATACTGGCTGCCGGGCAGCAGCGGCTGCATATTCCACAGCGGATCGCCGTGCTGCTGGTTATAGCTTACTTGCGCCCACGGCCGTATCGCGCCGAGGCGTGAATCGACCCGCCAGCCCAGCGAGCCGACGCTCGCATGCCAGTAGGCGTCGTCCGCGCTGGCACCATTCTCCTGTAAAGGCAGGCCGTCGGCTTCGCGCCGCCAGCCCGCTACCGGGCGCGCGACCACGGGCAGCGGCCATGACAGGCTCAGGCCGGCGGGCATGGCGACCATCACCGCCTCGTCGCGCTGCGTCTGCGCCACGCGCTCGGCGAGGATCTCGTCATAGCTCGGTGTGCGATCGCTGTCCCACGTATAACGTTCAGAGGTATTACTTTGGGGGTCAACAGCGATATATTCCTGTTGCCAGGCGTGCGCCGCCTGCGTAAAAACCAGAGACCACAACAGCACCGCCGCGCGTCGCAACGCATGGCGTCCAGAGAGTGTTATCATCATCAAGCGACTCCAGAAGAGAGCCGGTTCCGGCAGTTTTTATTCGCGTTATTAGCGGATGGGCGAGTAACCCTGAATTAACTATTGTCTCTTTATTCGCAACGTCAAGCCGCTTTCGAAAATCGCTATGGTGCTTATTACAACGAGGGAATGCAGGATGGAACGTTGCGGATGGGTCACCCAGGACCCGCTTTATCTCGCCTACCACGATGAAGAGTGGGGCGAACCTCAAAAAGACAACCACAAGCTGTTTGAAATGATCTGTCTCGAAGGCCAGCAGGCGGGGCTGTCATGGATAACCGTGCTGAAAAAGCGCGAACACTACCGCCGCTGTTTCCACGGGTTTGATCCTCATGTCGTGGCGCAGATGGGGCCGGAAGACGTCGACGCGCTGGTGCTGGAGCCGGGCATTATTCGCCATCGCGGAAAAATCGAAGCGATTATCGCCAACGCGCGGGCATATCTCGCCATGCAGGCGCAGGGGGATGATTTTGCAGCGTTTGTCTGGTCGTTTGTGGGCGGCGCGCCGAAAGTGAATTCCCCGCAGACGCTCGCGCAGGTGCCCGTCACGACACCCGAGGCGCAGGCGCTCTCAAAAGCGCTGAAAAAACGGGGATTTAAGTTTGTCGGCCCGACGATTTGTTACTCCTTTATGCAGGCCTGCGGGCTGGTGAACGATCATCTCACCACTTGCGGCCGCCACCCGGAGAATCACCCGTGATCCGCGCGCAACGGCCCTCTGACCGTGAATCTGTCCTGACGCTATGGCTTGCCAGCACCACCGCCGGGCACCCGTTCATTCAGCCCGACTACTGGCGCGCCAGCCTGCCGATAGTGCGCGACGTCTATCTGCCCGGCGCCTGCACCTGGGTGGAGGAAAACAACGGTAAGCTTCGCGGGTTTATCAGCGTGATGCATGAGAATTTTATCGGCGCGCTGTTCGTGGCGCCTGATTGCGAGGGAAAAGGCATCGGCACCGCCCTGCTGACGCATATGCAGTCGCAGTACGATACCCTGAATCTGGAGGTCTACCAGAAAAACACCCGGGCGGTGAATTTCTATCACGCCCGGGGGTTTCGTATTGAAGAGAGCGCGTGGCAGGAAGAGACCGGCCACCCGACCTGGATTATGCGCTGGCAGGCGGATCAAATGCCGTAACGTCCGGCGCGGGCCCGCGGTATTTCTCGACGCGCACCAGCGAGGAGTTAGCCGCGCAGCCGTTGCCAAGCCGCGAGGTCGGAACATCGCGGGTCAGCACGTTCACCGCGCCGTTTTTGCAAAGCCCCTGCTGGCTCCAGTCGAAATCGGGCCACGCGCCCTGATGCAGACAGATCACGCCAGGCTTAATGCCGTCCGTCACCACGGCGCCCGCCAGCACCTGGCCGCGCGCGTTCCACACCCGCACCAGATCGCCGTGGGCGATGCCGCGTTTGCGGGCATCGTCCGGGTGCAGCGTCACCGGCTCGCGCCCGGCCACGGCATAGCGTTCGCGAAGCGATGAATAATTAAGCTGGCTGTGCAGACGGTGCGCCGGATGCGACGAGAGCAGCTGCAGTTCGTCCGGCTGCGCGTTGCCGTGCCACTCGTCCGGCTCAAGCCAGGTCGGGTGCGGCGGGCAGTCGGCATAGCCGAAGCGGGCAATGCGCTCTGAGTAGATCTCGATTTTCCCGCTCGGCGTGCTGAGCGGATTCGCCGCCGGATCGTCGCGGAACGCGCCAAAACGCACAAATTCAGCGTTTTTCGGGTTCTCCGGCATCTCGATTATCTGATTCGCCTCCCAGAAATCGGCGAAATCCGGCAGCGTCACCTGCTGCGCCGCGCCGCGCTCTCGGGCGATGTTATAGAAGGTTTCCAGCCACTCCAGCTCGCTTTTGCCTTCGGTGAAACGCGACTGTCCGCCGGTTTCCCAGCGCTCTGACAGCTCAGCGAAAATATCGAAGTCATTACGCGCCTCATACTGCGGCGGCACGACTTGTTTCATCGGCACCATATGCTGGTTACTGTAGTCGCCGGTCATGGTCATGTCGTTGCGCTCAAACGAAGTGGTCACCGGCAGCACGATATCGGCGTGCTTCGCCGCCGCCGTCCAGAAGCATTCGGAAATCACCACCAGCTCCGGTTTCTGCCACGCCTTAATCAGGCGATGCGTCTCCTGATGGTGCGTAAAGTTAGCGCCGCCCGCCCACCAGATAAAACGAATATCCGGGAAAATGCGCGTCTCGCCGTTGTGCGGGTATTCGCCGCCGGGGTTTTCCAGCGCCTCGACAATGCGCGCCACCGGAATTTTATCGACCGCATCGACGCCGCCTTCCACGCTGCCCTGCATCGAGGCCAGCACGGCCGCGCGGCGCGTCGGGTTGCCGCCGTTGGCGAAGTGATAAGAAAGCCCGAAGCCGCCGCCCGGCAGGCCAATCTGGCCGAGCATGGCCGCGAGCGTCACCAGCATCCAGTGCTTCTGCTCGCCGTACTGCTGGCGCTGCATGCCCCAGCCCGCCATCAGCATGGTGCGGTTCTGGCTGAACAGATGCGCCAGCTCGCGGATAGTTGCGGCGTCGACGCCGCAAATCGCCGCCGCCCAGTCGGCGTCTTTCGGCGTGCCGTCGCGCTCGCCGGTCAGGTAGGCCGCAAACTGCGCGTAGCCGTGCGTGCAGGCGTTGAGAAAGTCGTCATCCTGCCAGCCGTTTTCCACCAGCGTATGGGCGATGCCGAGCATCAGCGCCACGTCGGTGCCCATGTGCGGGGCAATCCACTCCATGCGATCGCCGAAGAAATCCGCGGTTTCCGGGCGCATCGGGTTGATGCAGATAAGCTTTTTGCCGCTCTCTTTGAGCTTCTCGAAATAACCGATGCCCTGCTCGTCAGAGGCGTTCCAGGCGATTTTCAGCGTGTTGAGCGGGTTGGCGCTCCACAGGACCACCACGTCGCTGTGCTCCAGCACCAGCGGCCAGCTGGTCTGCTGTTGATAGACTTCGTTGCCGCCCACCACGTAGGGCATGATCACCTGCGCGGCGCCCGTGGAGTAGTCGCCCAGATGGCCGGTGTAGCCGCCCGCGAGGCTCATATAGCGTTGCAGCAGCGTGGCGGCTTTATGCAGCACGCCGTTGGAGCGCCAGCCGTAAGAGCCTGCGAAAATCGACGACGGGCCATAGGTTTCGCGAATGCGCCGGTGCTGCTGGTCAATCAGACGCAGCGCCTCATCCCAGCTGATACGCACGAACTCATCCTGCCCGCGCACGCCCTGCGGGCTGTCCGGCGAGGCGAGAAATCCTTTGCGCACCATCGGATAGCGCACACGCGCCTTGCTGTGCACCTGGTCCGGGACGGCGGTTTGCAGCGAGTTCGGGTGACGCGTCGGCAACGCGCCCTGAGAGGACAGAACGGTTTCACCGTCGGTCTCGACAACCATAGGCCCCCAGTGGGCGGCGGTAACGATGCGTTTTAAAGCAGATGGGTTAGCCAAAACGGGCTCCTGACTGGCGTTTGCAGATGAGGCGGCGTGAGTATGGCTACTTTGTCGCCGCTCGATTCGTTATGGATGATAAAATCAGAACACTTCCCGGAATTTTCATCACATTCCCCCGTCATAATCAACCTCTGCCACTCCAGGCGAACCAGAATTAAATTGAATAAGGATATGCGATGAAAAAACGCATCATTTTTGTGACCGCTCTCGTCAGCGGCGCGCTGGCCCTTTCAGGCTGCACCACAAATCCCTACACCGGCGAACGCGAGGCAGGTAAATCAGGCATTGGCGCGGGTATTGGCTCGCTGGTCGGCGCGGGCGTCGGCGTACTCTCTTCGTCGAAAAAAGATCGCGGCAAAGGCGCGCTGATTGGCGCGGCGGCGGGCGCGGCGCTCGGCGGCGGCGTGGGTTACTACATGGACGTGCAGGAAGCGAAACTGCGCCAGAAAATGCAGGGCACCGGCGTGAGCGTCACCCGCAGCGGCGATAACATCATCCTGAATATGCCGAACAACGTGACCTTCGACAGCAGCCAGGCGAACCTGAAACCGGCGGGCGCCAACACCCTGACCGGCGTGGCGATGGTGCTGAAAGAGTATCCGAAAACCGCAGTAAATGTGGTGGGCTACACCGACAGCACCGGCGGGCAGGCGCTGAACATGAAGCTGTCGCAGCAGCGCGCGGAAAGCGTCGCCAGCGCGCTCATCACCCAGGGCGTGGCCGCCAACCGCATCCGCACCAGCGGCATGGGCCCGGCGAACCCGGTCGCCAGCAACAGCACCGAAGAGGGTAAAGCGCAGAACCGTCGCGTGGAAATCACTTTAAGCCCGCTCCAGTAACGACTGATGGCCTCATCGGGAAAGCCCGATGAGGCTGCTTCACACCTTAGTGGTGCAGCATTTCATCCACCACCTGCGCTTTGCTTAACTGGTACGGATAGTACGTCGGCCAGTTATCCATCTCTTTCAGCAACGCCTCATGCGAGCTATTGCCCATAAAAATATGGTAATGCGCGGATTTGCGCGGCGCGATAGTGTGATCGCTGAACTGCACGAATTTCGGCGCTTTTGACGCGCTGTCGGTGCACTCAAAGAGATAACGCACGCCTTTCTTGCCGGAGGCGTAATGCAAAATCTTGTAGCCGTTATATTTATACGCGCAGGCGTTCACGGTTTGCCCGACGTGAAACTCCATCACATTGTTTTCAATACCAATCATCTCAACATCCGTGGCGTACCCTTTTTTGTAATAGCTGCGATACTCTTCAACGCTTTTACCGCTTTCCTTCGCTTTTTTCGCCAGTACCGGATCGAGATCGCCGCTCAGCAAATACGGATAAATGGACTGCCAGACGCCGTCCCAGTCGCTGAGCTTGCGGTCTTTAACATCGCCGTCGTTAAAGACCCCTTCGCTGGCCTGGCGTTCCGCCTCGGTCAATGGTTTACCGTGGTGATGCCCGTGCGCCGCACTCTGGGCGCTTGCGAGCAGAAGCCCCATTCCCAGTAATAAGGCTAACTTCTTCATCTCTGTCACTCTCCTGTGTACGCGGTGGTTATGAATTGATACGTTATAACATAATTAAACACGCCGCCACACATTGAGACATGTGAAAGATTACGGGCAACGATAATACTCAGCAGGCAAACGGCTGCTTTACGACAGCCACTGAAATAATCTAATAATAAAAACAGTCACCTGCCCCACCGGCGTTTTAGCCTGAGAAGGAAGCCTCATGACCACCAAAGCGTCACGCCCGACCATCAGCGACGTCGCCCGCGCCGCGAAAACCGGTAAAACCAGCGTTTCCCGCTACCTGAACGGCGAAAAACACCTGCTTTCCGGGGATCTGCTGGCGCGCATCGAGCAGGCCATCGCCCAGCTTGATTACCGGCCTAACCAGATGGCGCGCGGCCTGAAGCGCGGGCGCACCCGGTTAATCGGCCTTATCATCGCCGATATCACCAACCCCTATTCGGTCAATGTGTTAAGCGGCATTGAGGCCGCCTGCCGGGAGAAAGGCTTTACGCCGCTGGTCTGTAACACCAATAACGAGCTCGACCAGGAGCTGCATTATCTGGATCTCCTGCGCAGCTATCAGGTGGAAGGCATCGTGGTGAACGCGGTCGGCATGCGCGAAGAAGGGCTGAACCGGCTACAACAGTCGGCGCTGCCAATGGTGCTGATTGACCGTAAAATTCCGGATTTCGCCTGCGACGTGGTGGGGCTCGACAACACCCAGGCGGCGACCACCGCCACGGAACATCTTATCGAACAGGGTTTTGAGGCGCTGCTGTTTTTAAGCGAGCCGCTCGGGACGGTGAACACCCGCCGCGAGCGACTGACCGCCTTTCGCGCCACCGCCGCCCGCTATGCCGGCGTCGTCGCGGAAAGCGCCGAAATGCCGCTGCACGAGGCGGATCATCTCGACAATACCCTGCGCCACTTCCACACCCGTTTTCGCGGGATGCGCAAAGCGGTCATCTCCGCCAACGGCGCGCTGACGCTCCAGGTGGCGCGCTCGCTCAAACGTATCGGGCTCAACTGGGGCGCCGATATCGGCCTGCTCGGCTTTGACGAACTGGAGTGGGCGGAGCTGGCGGGCGTCGGGATCACCACGCTGAAACAGCCGACCTGGCAGATTGGCTACGCCGCGCTGGAGCAGGTTGTGAAGCGCATCGAGGGCCAGGCGCAGGCGGTGCGGGAACAGGTTTTCTCCGGCGAGCTGATCGTGCGCGGCTCGACGGCGCGCTGAACGACGGTTCGTGACCCCGATCATAAATTCGCCATCCTGGACTTCTCTTTGGAACCGGTTCCATCTAGCGTATTAACTATGTTATGCAGATGTAATCACTCCGGAGAAGTTAATGGAGAGAGAAATTATCGTCGTCACCGCCGCTTACGGTAACGACAAAGTTAAAGCCCTCGGCGGGCAGCAGGCCGTACTGCCGATCATCGCCGGCGCTGGCGCCGACGGCGTGGAGATCCGCCGCGAGCTGCTCGATCCGGCAGAGATCGACGCCCTGCCCGCGCTGGCGCAGGCGATTGCCGACAATCACCTGAAAGCCTGTTACTCCGCGCCCGAGCCGCTGTTTGAACACGACGGCAAAATCAACGCGAGTCTGCCTTCGCTGCTGGCCGAAGCCCACGAACTTAACGCCCGCTGGCTTAAGCTCTCACTTGGGCACTTCAGCCATCCGCACCAGGCGGAGCCGCTGGCGGGCCTTCTGGCGCTGAGCGATGTCGCGCTGGTCGTGGAAAACGATCAGACGGAATGCGGCCGCCTTGAGCCGATGCGCCGGTTTCTCGCCGCCAGCAAAACGCTCAATCTTCCCGTCCGCCTGACGTTCGACATGGCCAACTGGCTGTGGGTGGACGATGCGCCGGAAGAAGCCGCCCGCGCGCTGCATTCGGGCGTCAGCTATATCCATGTCAAAGCCGCCACCACGCACCACTACCACTATCGCGCCATCGCCCTGGATGACGCCGGGCCGCGCTGGCGCACGCTGCTGGAGATGTTGCCGCCGGACGCGCCGCGCGGCATTGAGTTTCCGCTGGAAGGGCGCGATTTGACCGCCGTGACCCGCCATTACGTCAACCTGCTGCGCGAGGAGTGAACATGGAACAGCCACTGGATGTGATTACCATCGGCGAAGCGATGGCGATGTTTGTCGCGACCGAGCCAGGCGACCTGGCGCAGGTAGAGCATTTTTTTAAACGCGTCGCGGGGGCGGAGCTGAATGTCGCCACCGGTCTCGCGCGCCTCGGGCTCCAGGTGAGCTGGGTGAGCCGCGTCGGTAACGATTCGTTTGGCCGCTTCGTCCTGAACCAGCTCGAAAAAGAGGGCATCGCCACGCGCGGCGTGACGATCGACGACCGCTATCCGACCGGTTTTCAGCTGAAATCGAAGGTTACTGATGGAACCGATCCCAGCGTGGAGTATTTCCGCAAAGGCTCCGCCGCGAGCCATCTGAGCGGTGAAGATTTTAACGCGCCGCTGTTTTACAGCGCCCGTCACCTGCACCTGAGCGGCGTGGCGGCGGCGCTTTCCACGACCTCGTATGAACTGCTGGATCACGCCGCGCGCGCCATGAAAAGCCAGGGCAAGACGATCTCTTTCGATCCGAACCTGCGTCCAGTGCTGTGGAAAAGCGAGGCGGAGATGACAGAGAAGCTGAACCAGCTCGCCTGTATGGCGGACTGGGTGCTGCCGGGCCTGAAAGAAGGCCAGATCCTGACCGGCCAGCAGAGCCCGGAAGGCATTGCCGATTTCTACCTGACGCGCGGCGTGAAAGCCGTTGTTATCAAAACCGGCGCTGACGGCGCGTGGTATCAGAGCGCCAGCGGCGAACAGGGTACGGTGGCGGCGGTGAAGGTCGAAAACGTGGTCGATACGGTGGGCGCGGGCGATGGCTTTGCGGTGGGCGTGATAAGCGCGCTGCTGGAAGGCAAAACGCTGCGCGAGGCGGCGACCCGCGGTAACAAAATCGGCGCGCTGGCCATCCAGGTTCAGGGCGACAGCGAAGGGTTGCCGACCCGAGCGCAACTGGGCGAGTAATCAGCCCGAACCCTGTTTTTAGCGCGATACATCACAAGACAAAGCATTTCCTTCTCTCCTTTGAGGGAGGGCGGGCATGAGGAAAACCTCACCCAGACATCAATAGTATGAACAGCTTCCGTCGTCCCCTACACCGACGAGACGCATCCACCTCAACCATAGAGGGAATACGATGAAAAGTCCGACTAACGCTCCAAAACGCTGGTGGTACATCATGCCGGTCGTGTTTATCACGTACAGCCTGGCGTACCTCGATCGCGCAAACTTCAGTTTCGCTTCGGCGGCTGGCATCAATGACGATCTCGGCATTACCAAAGGCATCTCATCGCTGCTGGGCGCCCTGTTCTTTCTCGGCTACTTCTTTTTCCAGATCCCAGGCGCGATTTATGCCGAACGCCGCAGCGTGCGTAAACTCATTTTCATCTGCCTGATTCTGTGGGGCGGCTGCGCGTCGCTAACCGGCGTGGTCAGTAATATTCCGATGCTGGCCGCAATCCGCTTTATCCTCGGCGTGGTGGAAGCCGCCGTCATGCCCGCCATGCTGATTTACATCAGCAACTGGTTTACGAAATCGGAGCGCTCGCGCGCCAACACGTTCCTGATCCTCGGCAATCCGGCCACCGTGCTGTGGATGTCCGTGGTCTCGGGCTATCTCATCCAGGCGTTCGGCTGGCGTGAAATGTTCATCATCGAAGGCATACCGGCGGTTGTCTGGGCGTTCTGCTGGTGGGCGCTGGTGAAAGATAAACCGTCGCAGGTGAAATGGCTGGCGGATGACGAAAAAGCGGCGCTCCAGGCGCAGCTGAATAAAGAGCAGGAAGGCATCAAAGCGGTACGTAATTACGGCGAAGCCTTCCGCTCGCGCAACGTTATCCTGCTGTGCGCGCAATATTTCGCGTGGAGCATCGGCGTTTACGGTTTTGTACTGTGGCTGCCGTCGATCATCCGCAGCGGCAGCGAAAACATGGGTATGGTGGAAGTGGGCTGGCTCTCTGCGGTGCCCTATCTGGCCGCGACCATCGCCATGATTATCGTCTCCTGGGCTTCCGATAAAATGCAGAACCGCAAACTGTTCGTCTGGCCGCTGCTGTTAATTGGCGGGCTGGCGTTTATCGGCTCCTGGGCGCTCGGCGCGAACCACTTCTGGATCTCTTACACGCTGCTGGTGATTGCCGGCGCGGCGATGTACGCCCCGTATGGCCCGTTCTTTGCGATTATCCCGGAGATGCTGCCGAAGAACGTGGCGGGCGGCGCGATGGCGCTTATCAACAGCATGGGCGCGCTCGGCTCGTTCGTCGGTTCGTGGGTGGTCGGCTATCTCAACGGCGCGACCGGCAATCCGTCCGCCTCGTACATTTTTATGGGGGTGGCGCTTTTCGCCTCCGTGTGGCTCACTTTGATAGTCAAACCGACCACCAGCCAGCAACTGCCGGTGGGGGCGCGTCACGCGTAATACCCGGCGGGCGGCGTGAGGCCGTCCGCTTGTCTTTTTTCTCTTTTGTTCAAAAGCTGGAGACCTGCATGAAGCCGTCCATCATTCTCTACAAATCCCTGCCCGACGATTTGCTTGACCGCCTGGAGAGCCACTTTAACGTGACCCGCGTATCAGACCTGAGCCCGGAGACCGTCACGGCTCACGCCAGCGCGTTCAGCGAGGCGCAAGGGCTGCTGGGTTCGAGTGAAAAAGTGGACGCCGCGCTGCTTGAGAAAATGCCCGCGCTTCGCGCCGCCTCGACGGTTTCCGTGGGGTATGACAATTTCGACGTGGACGCGCTGAGCGCGAAAAAGATAGCGCTGATGCACACGCCTACCGTGCTCACCGAAACGGTCGCCGATACGCTGATGACGCTGGTGCTGACGACCGCGCGCCGCGCGCTGGAAGTGGCGGAGCGGGTCAAAGCGGGCGAATGGACCGGCAGCATCGGCCCGGACTGGTTCGGCTGCGACGTTCACCACAAAACGCTGGGCATCGTCGGCATGGGCCGCATTGGTCTCGCGCTGGGGCAGCGCGCGCATTTCGGCTTTAACATGCCGATTCTCTACAACGCGCGTCGCCATCACAGCGAGGCGGAAGAGCGCTTTAACGCGCGCTACTGTGACCTGGATACGCTGCTCGCCGAATCCGATTTCGTGTGCGTCATTCTGCCGCTCACCGACGAGACGCATCATATGATTGGCGCAGAACAGTTCCGCAAAATGAAGAAATCGGCGATTTTCATCAACGCGGGCCGCGGGCCGGTGGTGGACGAAAACGCGCTGATCGCCGCCCTGCAAAGCGGCGAGATCCACGCGGCAGGGCTGGATGTGTTTGAACAGGAGCCGCTTTCGAAAGACTCTCCGCTGCTGACGCTGAAGAACGTGGTGGCGCTGCCGCATATCGGCTCCGCTACCCACGAGACGCGCTATAACATGGCCGCCTGCGCGGTCGATAACCTTATCAACGCGCTCAATGGCGACGTGTCGCAGAACTGTGTGAATCCAAACGCGGTCAAATAAAAAACCACCTCCAGAGGAGGTGGTTCAGGGATGACAATAAAAAACGGCTCGTAAGAGCCGTTTTTTTTCACTGCATCGCGTTGGTCGCGGCCGTGTAAGCCTGGGTGAAGGCCTGATGTTGCGCGGCGAGCGGCCCTATCAGCGCGTTATACTGGCTCGCCTGCTGCGAGGTCGGGAACTGGATGCCATTAGCCGCAAAGCCCACCTGCGTGCCCTGCTGCGCGATGAAATCACCGACCTGCACCAGCTGCTGCGTGAACGTCTGCGCGGCCGGGATCAGCGGTTGCAGCGCATTGGCCGGGCCCGTCACCACTTTTTCATAGGCTTTATCGAACACAGGTTTCAGGTCATCCGCCTGTTTCAGCGACGCGTGAGAGCTGTCCGCCTGCATTTTCGCGTTCTGCAACTGCTGGCTCATTACGCCCAGCGAACCGTTGGCCTGGCGCAGCGCTTCACGCTGGGTCATGTAATCCTGCGGTACGCGAATGCTGTTAACGCTATCCACTACCGGGCGGATGCCGGCGTCCATCGCCTGGTTCACCTGCTGAGAGTAGCTGTAAAGGATGGCATAGTCGGAAACGAACGGACCGAACTGTTTTTTCTGATCGGCAGTCAGCGTTGGCAGACGTTCGCCGCTACGCATTACCGTGTTTTGCAGAAAATCGACGAACGCTTTGCGCTGGTCGCCCTCTTTATCAAAACACCCGCTCAGGCTGAATACCATTAACAACGCCGCCAGCGGCGCGAACCAGCGAGAGCAGGACTTACCTGTCGCCATTTTTTTGCTCCTTTCACTCATCAACGCGCACACCACTGCCAGTGTGCTTCAACGCCCACAAGGATAGTTCAGACGCGTCGCGCAGGATACCCTTTATTGCGCTGTGAAAGCGATTATGCGAAAGGCCACGCGCCGCACGTAAAAAAGGGCCGCCAGCCTGCGCTGACGACCCTTAATAAAGACGCTCGCAACCTTACCGACACGCAGCCTCGCCAGGCCTGAAAAGGCGGGGTTTCCCCCGCCCTCCAGACGCTACTTACCGGATTCGTAAGCCAGAAACGCAGCGGCCTCCCGATATCTGTCCTTATAACGAATTTCGCACAGCGATTTTCGTATAAGGAGCGTGAATATTAATAGGGTGATACAGACGATTAATACGCACCAGATAAGCGCATTTCGCGGTAGTTTCATCAGCTTCTTTTCCTTGTCTTGCGACGGGTAAGAGGCTAATCTGCATATGTTTGGTATGGAGACAGCCTCGTTGGTTAATGAAAATTGACCTTCGGGGCTTTCTTCTTTCTGCCATCCGCCATAGCGGTAACACTGCCGATTGCCGGAGGCAAAAAGCCTCAAGCGCCGGGGTCATTCTACGCCGCCTTTTTCGCCTGCCAGAACGTGATTCGGTGCTTTTCAGAAACCGACATGAGCGCTTTCCCAGAAGCAGGCGAACAACGTTTATACGGGCGTCAGAACAGCGCTGTACGTTTCCCGAAATGCCTGGCAAATCTGGTGATCCTTCGCAAGCTAAAGGATCGCGCCGGGATCTTTTACAAAACTATACTTTCTTAAGATTAATCCTAATATCAACGTGTTAGGACGCGATATTCCACCACAGAACGGCCAGAACCGGCGCTCGCCAGTCAACAAGCGCAAAATCTTCGATTACGCTTCCCGCGGTTTGGTTTTTTCCGAACTATGATTAAGAAGCTTCTTAGACGTTCACGATCCCGCTGTGTGATTAGGAGTCCAAAATGGAATCTAAAGACCCTATGTTTGAGTTGCTCAGCAGCCTCGAACAAATTGTATTAAAAAAAGATGTCTCTGATACGGTTACCCTGCCGCAGAAACCTAACGCGTTTTCAGAATTTGAACTGTTGCGTAAAAGAACGGGCCTGAAAACTGATGATTTGGCTCGTGTAATGGGCGTCAGTGTCGCAATGGTTCAGGAGTGGGAATCCCGCCGTGTGAAACCCTCCAGCACCGAACTGAAGCTGATGCGCCTGATTCAGGCGAATCCCATGCTCAGTAAACAACTCATGGAATGAAACGCTAGCCAGCAGTACACTTTTTTTCGCAAACAAAACGCCCCCGCAGATGCGGGGGCGTTGCTTTTCAGAATACATTTGGGTGCGTGCAGGCCAACCCATCCTCCTGACCAGTGGGTGGGGGATCGCTCCCCCATCCAAAGGCTACTTCCCTGGTTCGTAAGCAAGGATTGCCCGTATTTCCCGGCTTCCCTCTTTAATGGTGAATTCACATAAGCGATCACGCATTATTAAGGCGAAACACAGCACCGTAATACAGAGCGCTAATATGCTTAAAAAAGCATATCGGGATTTTATTGGCATAATTGCCTCCTTATAGGGAAGAGGCTACAATCAGGCTGTTGGGTTCTGATTGCAGCCTCCCCCGAGGTTAAATGGAATTAACTAAGGGGGGCATTCATCTGACCAGCCTTTGCATCATGCCCAAGCCAGCCAGCCTGAGCACCCGCGCGCTATATTATCCGCAACCGGCTTATTAATAATTACGCGACCACGTAATAACTCCGCGCTTTTTGTATTGTGATAAGAAAATAAGAATTCAACGTAGCGAAAACCGCTATAAAAAAACCCGCCAGCGGCGGGTTTTTTATTATTAACGAAACACGTTACTGGAGCAGGGAAATATCCGCTACCTGCAGGAACAGCGCACGTAATTTTGACAGCAGCGTCAGACGATTAATACGCACCTGCGCATCGTCCGCGTTAACCATCACTTTCTCGAAGAACTCATCCACCGGCTCGCGCAGCTGCGCCAGCTCGACCAGCGCTTCCTGATAGCGGCCTTCCGCGAACAGCGGCTGCAGTTTGTCGCGCATCACAGCAACCTGCAACGCCAGACGGATTTCCGGATCTTCTTTCAGTACCGACGCATGAACTTCATCGTTCAGCGGCTCGTTGGCCTTCGCGAGGATATTGGAAACGCGTTTGTTCGCCGCAGCCAGCGCTACTGCTTCATCCAGCGTACGGAAGTGCGATACCGCCTTCATGCGGGCATCGAAATCCGCCGGGCGGGTCGGACGATTCGCCAGTACCGCCTGAATGGTGTCAACGCTGTAGCCTTCGTCCTGATACCAGGCGCGGAAGCGGCCCAGCATGAAGTCCACGACATCATCCACCACTTTGGCGTTGGTCAGTTTGCTGCCGTAGAGGCGCACGGCTTCTTCCGTCAGGGTTTGCAGATCAAGCGGCAGGTTTTTCTCAACGATAATACGCAGCGCGCCGAGGGCGGCGCGGCGCAGCGCAAACGGGTCTTTATCGCCTTTCGGATGCTGGCCAATGCCGAAAATGCCGGCCAGGGTATCCATCTTATCGGCAATCGCCACGGCGCAGGCCACCAGGCTTGATGGCAGCGCATCGCCCGCAAAACGCGGCATGTACTGCTCGTTCAGCGCAACCGCAACGTCTTCAGATTCGCCATCATGACGCGCGTAGTGCATGCCCATGACGCCCTGGGTGTCGGTGAACTCAAACACCATGTTGGTCATCAGATCGCATTTGGAGAGCAGACCCGCGCGCGTCGCGTGGTTCACATCCGCGCCTATCTGGCTCGCAATCCAGCCGGAGAGCGCCTGAATGCGGTCGGTTTTGTCGCGCAGCGTGCCGAGCTGTTGCTGGAACAGTACGGTTTCAAGACGCGGCAGGTGATCTTCCAGACGTTTTTTACGGTCGGTGTTGAAGAAGAACTCCGCATCCGCCAGACGCGGACGCACGACTTTTTCGTTACCGGAGATAATCTGGTGCGGATCTCTGGACTCAATATTCGCCACAAAGATGAAATTCGGCAGCAGCTTGCCGTCGGTGCCGTAAACCGGGAAATATTTCTGGTCGCCTTTCATGGTGTAGACCAGCGCTTCCGCCGGCACCGCCAGGAATTTCTCTTCGAATTTCGCGGTCAGGACCACCGGCCATTCCACCAGCGAGGTGACTTCTTCAAGCAGGCTGTCGCTCAGATCGGCATTGCCGCCGATTTTCGCGGCTGCCGCTTCGGCGTCCTGCTGAATTTTGGCTTTACGCGCGTTGTAGTCGGCGATGACCTTGCCGCGCTCCAGCAGGATCTGCGGGTACTGATCGGCATGGTCGATCGTGAATTCCGGCTCGCCCATAAAACGGTGGCCGCGGATCACGCGATCGGACTGAATGCCGAGAATGGTAGCCGGCAGCACTTCATCGTCCAGCAGCAGCGTCACGGTATGAACCGGGCGCACGAACTGCACGTCAGACGCGCCCCAGCGCATCAGTTTTGGAATCGGCAATTTAGACAGCGCGGTGCTCACCATGTTTGGCAGCAACGCCTGCGCGCTTTCGCCTTTCACGTGGGCGCGATACATCAGCCACTCGCCTTTATCGGTCACCAGACGCTCCGCCTGATCGACGGTAATGCCGCAGCCGCGCGCCCAGCCTTCCGCCGCTTTGCTCGGATTGCCCTCGGCGTCAAACGCCGCAGAAACCGCCGGGCCACGCTTTTCAACTTCGCGATCCGGCTGGGACGCCGCCAGATTCGCCACTTTCAGCGCCAGACGACGCGGCGCCGCAAACCAGCTCACGACGCCGTGGGTCAGGCCCGCCGCGTCCAGTTCAGCAGTAAAGTTCGCAGCGAAGGATTCCTCCAGGCTGCGCAGGGCTTTTGGTGGCAGCTCTTCAGTGCCAATCTCCACCAGAAAAGTTTTCTCAGACATGGCAGCCTCTTATTTATTTCTGTTGCACATCGGGAAGCCCAGCGCCTCGCGGGAGGCGTAGTAGGCTTCGGCCACGGCTTTGGTCAGCGTGCGGATACGCAAAATGTAGCGCTGGCGCTCGGTCACCGAGATAGCCTTGCGCGCGTCCAGCAGGTTGAAGCTGTGGGCGGCTTTCAGAATACGTTCATAAGCAGGCAGCGGCAGCGGGTTTTCCAGCGCCAGCAGCTGTTGAGCTTCTTTTTCGTACTGCTCAAAGCAGGTAAACAGGAAATCCACGTCGGCGTATTCGAAGTTATAGGTGGATTGCTCCACTTCGTTCTGATGGAACACGTCGCCGTAAGTGGTTTTGCCAAGCGGACCATCGCTCCAGACCAGGTCGTAAACGCTGTCCACGCCCTGAATGTACATGGCGAGACGCTCAAGGCCGTAAGTGATTTCACCGGTCACCGGTTTGCACTCCAGGCCGCCGACCTGCTGGAAGTAAGTGAACTGCGTCACTTCCATGCCGTTCAGCCACACTTCCCAGCCGAGACCCCAGGCGCCGAGCGTCGGGTTTTCCCAGTTGTCTTCGACGAAGCGAATATCATGAATGGTCGGGTCCATACCCAGCTCTTTAAGCGACCCCAGGTACAGCTCCTGAATATTGTCCGGCGACGGCTTAATGATCACCTGGAACTGGTAGTAGTGCTGTAAACGGTTGGGGTTTTCGCCGTAGCGGCCATCGGTCGGGCGGCGGGAAGGCTGAACATAAGCGGCCGCGATCGGCTCCGGGCCCAGCGCCCGCAGGCAGGTCATCGGGTGGGAGGTGCCGGCGCCGACTTCCATGTCCAGAGGTTGAACGATGGTGCAGCCCTGACGAGCCCAGTAATCCTGTAAGGTCAGGATCAGGCCCTGAAAGGTCCTGGTATCAAACTTTTGCATATGATTTCGCACGCGATACGAGTGGGTTTATTTGGAAGCGGTCAGTATACCCGTTGACCGCCAGATATACAGCCTCAATCCACGACCAAAAGCGGGCGGTTGACGCGTGGTTGCGCCATTAGCGCATTGAAAGGTGTAAAAATTGGCCGTTGGCGTCGAAAGAACAGGTAAAGCCTTCTTCGCGCGCCGTATAGCCGCGCATTTCATAGCTTCCCTGAAACGCCTCGAAACCGTTGACGGTGATTTTCTGCGCGGCGGTATTGTAGCGATGGGCGGCTTTCGCTTTACAAAGCTGTTCCATTTCCAGCGAATGCGGCGCGCTGACGCGTCCTTTTTGCGCATGCTGCGGGTGCGCGTCCTCGTGACTGCAACCGACAAGCGCGCCTGCAAACAGCACCAGCCAAAGCGTGCGGGGCAACAGCCTCGTCATAGTCTGTTATCTCCATGTTAAAATGACGACTAAAGCGCGGGTGACCGCAGCGGACAAAGGGCGTGCATTCTGCAAAACCGCCGCCAGGCTGACAACGGGCCGCCCTGAAACTCAGATTGTTCCGTGAAGCAGGACCCAGAATCAGGAAGTCACACTGCTGATAATTAAAGATGGTACAGAGGAACTGATGCAGCAAAAAATTCACTGGATAGACAATCTGCGCGCGATAGCCTGTCTGATGGTCATCATGATCCACACGACGACCTGGTATATTACCAATCCTTCACTGGTCAGCCCGCTAAACTGGGAGTTAGCCAACCTGCTGAACTCCGCGTCGCGCGTCAGCGTGCCGCTGTTTTTTATGATCTCAGGGTATCTCTTTTTCGGCGAGCGCAGCGCCGGGCAGCGGCATTTTCTGCGCATCGCGCTCTGCCTGGTTTTTTACAGCGCCGTGGCGCTTGTCTACATCACGCTGCTGACACCAATCAATGAAAAAATCTCACTCAGGCTGTTGTTACAGAAGCCGGTTTTCTACCATTTATGGTTTTTCTTCGCCATTGCCGTCATTTACCTGCTGTCGCCGTTGATTAGCGTGAAGCGCATCGATGGCCGGACGGCGCTGGCCCTTATCGTCCTGCTGGGCGTGGTGGCGAACCCGAATACCGTGGCGCAAAAACTTGGTGGCGTGCAGTGGCTGCCGGTGAACCTGTATATCAATGGCGATACGTTTTATTACGTACTGTACGGGCTGATGGGCCGCGCGATCGGGATGATGGAGACAGCGCAGCGCCCGGTGAGCCTGCTGGCGGGTATCGTGCTGGCGGTCAGCACTGTGTCGATTGCGAGCGGCACCCATCAGGCGCTGGAGAGCCACGGCAACTTTGCCGACACCTTTTATCTTTATTGCGGCCCGCTGGTGCTTATCGCCGCGTTAAGCCTGCTGGTGCTGGCGAAAAATACGCTTAACCGCGAACTCACACCTCTCGCGTTTATCGCGCGCTATTCGCTGGGCATTTACGGCTTCCATGCGCTGATCATCCATTTCTTGCGCACGCGGCACCTGGAATTCACGGCATGGCCGGTGCTGGATATCGCCTGGATTTTCAGTACGACGCTGGCGGGCAGCCTGGCGCTGGCGGCGCTGTTGCAGCGCGTCGACCGCCGTCGTCTCGTCAGTTAACGGCGCGCGAGCGGGCGCGCTGGAGCTGCCGGGCGGATGAAAACCCGGCGGCCACGGCGGCCTGTTCCGCGCCCTGCCCCTGCAATAAGCACTGACTGGCAAACGCCACGCGTAATTGCTCAAGATAATCGCGAACGCTGATCCCCAGGTGCTCTTTAAACAGCCGCGTGAGATGGCGCGGGCTGACGTGCACGCGTCCGGCAATCTCCGTCAGGCTCCATGTCGCCTGCGGATGCGCGGCCAGCAGATCCTGGGCGCGATGCACGGCGGGGTGCAGATGATTTCGGTAACGCAGCCAGGGCGAGAGCTGCGGATCGTCGCCGGAGCGGCGAAACCAGACCACCATTTCGCGCGCCACATCAAGCGCCGCGCGCGGCCCGCACAAACGATGGATCAGATGCAGGCTTAAATCGATGCCGGACGTAATACCGGCGCTGGTCCAGATGCCGCGATCTTCAACAAAAATACGGTTATCGCGCACCTGCGCGCCGGGGGCGGCGGCCTTAAGGCGCGCCAGCACGTCATGGTGCGTGGTGCACTCAACGCCATGCAGCAGACCGGCTTTCGCCGCCAGCAGCGAGCCCGAGCAGACGCAAATTAGCGTGAGCTGCTGACTGTGGATCAGCGGCTGAAGCCGCATCAGCCAGTTGCGGGCGGCCAGCGCCCCTGGCGTAGCAAACCAGCGGCTGGAATCCGCGACACCGGGGAGAACGAGCAGGCTGCCTGGCGGCAGTGTTTCCGGCAGCGGCGCGATACCCGCCACCTGTAAGCCGGTCGACATCACGACTCGCTCTTCAGGCCCTATGTAATTCAGGCTGAAGGCGTCGCCCGCAAGCGCCAGCGTCTCCGCCGGGCCCGTTAAATCGAGCGCCATGACGCCAGGCAACACCACAAACCAGACAGGAATGGTCATCCCAAAGACTCCAGACATTGCGCCACGCTGCTAATCGTCGCAAAACGCCCCGCCAGCACCGTTTCGGTACGGTGGCGCAACGCGTCCACATCCAGCGTCACGCCTTTCCAGGTCATCGGAAACGTCAGCGTCGCTTCGCTCACAAACGTCACCCGGTAACCCAGATCAGAGGCGACCCGCGTTGTGGTTTCGCAGCACTGCTCGGTACGGATACCGCAGATAATCAGGTGGTTAATATCCCTTTGCCGCAGCCATAAATCCAGCCCGGTGTCGGTAAACGCGTTATGAACATGCTTATGGAATGTCACGGCGGCCTTATGACGCAGGAAAGGCATTGGCGTTACAAAACCCGATTCAAGCGTAAACACATCGTCGCCATCGACATGGAAAATATCGACGACCGGAATATTGCGCGCTTCGCAGCCAGCGATAAGCGTATTGATAGCCTCGCAAAACGCCGGAAAATCGTCTTCACGCCAGTAGCTGCGGTGAAAAAAAGATTGCTGGGTATCGATATTGATCAGTGCGGTACGCGTCATTTCAGGACACCTGTTTGAGTGGGGTTGAACCCTATTCTTACAGGCATGCGTGATGCCGGGCTGACCAGAAAAGGACAAAAAAAGGGTGTTTCAGGACGGCTTCCTGGACACCCGCTTTTTGGTTAAGACATTAAGGGCAGCAACTGCTGGTAGAGCTTGCGGAAGGTTTCACGCTGCTCGCCATAACGCTGATGGCGCGCGGCATCCGGCTGATGCTGCTGTTCCAGCGCAAGCGGTGGAAGCAGATCGGCTAGCGCACGCTCTGGCGAGAGCGCAATCTGCGCAAGCCTTGCCGCGCCGAGCGCCGGGCCGACGTCGCCGCCGGTGCGGTAATCCAGCGGCACGCCGCTGATATCCGCCAGCATCTGGCGCCAGTACGCGCTACGCGCGCCGCCGCCAATCAGCGTAACGCTTTGCGGCGTTACCCCGCATTCATGCACCGCATCCATGCCGTCCGCCAGCGCATAGCCGACGCCCTCCAGCACCGCGCGCGCCAGCTCGGCGGGCCCATGCTCGTGCGTCAGCCCAAAAAACACGCCTTTCGCCAGCGGATTGTTATGGGGCGTGCGCTCACCGGAAAGATACGGCAGGAACCAGACAGCGCCCGCGCCGTCACGCGCGTTTTGCGCGGCCGTAAGCAGCGCCGGAACGCTTCCCGCGCCGGTAAGCCGTGCCGCCCAGTCGAGACACGAGGCGGCGCTCAGCATCACCGACATCAAATGCCAGCGCGCGGGTAACGCATGGCAAAAACTGTGCACCGCGCTTTCAGGGTTTGTCCGAAAGCCATCACTGACGGCAAAGTAAACGCCGGACGTGCCGAGCGACAGCATCGCCTGGCCTGGATCGGCAAGACCAACGCCCACGGCGCCCGCGGCGTTATCGCCGCCGCCTGCCACCACCGGCACCGCATTCATACCCCACGCCCTGGCAACGTCATCTTTCAGTTCGCCCGTGATCTCGCTGCCTTCAAACAGCGCGGGCATATGCTCGCGTTGCAGATGGCACGCCGCCAGCATGACGTCGCTCCAGTCGCGCTGCGCCACATTCAGCCACATCGTGCCTGCCGCATCGGACATGTCGCTCGCGAATACGCCGGTCATGCGCAACCGCAGATAATCTTTGGGCAGCAGCACTTTGTCGGTTTGACTAAAAATTTCCGGCTCGTGGCGCTCCACCCATAGCAGCTTCGGCGCGGTAAAACCCGGCATCATGAGATTGCCGGTAATTTCACGCGAATCGGGTACGTTTTCTTCAAGGATGGCGCACTCCTGCGCGCTTCGCCCGTCGTTCCAGAGGATCGCGGGACGGAGCACCCGCTGATGTTTATCAAGCAGCGTGGCGCCATGCATCTGTCCGCTTAAGCCTATCGCTTTCACGTCTCGCAGACTGTGCTGCGCGCCCAGCGCCTGCATAGCGCGGTCAGTCGCCTGCCACCAGCTTTCGGGATCTTGCTCCGACCACAACGGATGCGGACGAGCGACCTGCAACGCTTCGCTGTGCGAAGCCACAAGCGCGCCCTGCTCATCCAGCAGAATAACTTTTACCCCTGAAGTCCCAAGGTCGATCCCAATATACATCGCCGCCGCTCCTGTGAAGAACGCCGCCCGAAGGCGGCGCAATGCGTTTACTTATCAAACAGATAATAATTGACCAGGTTTTCCAGCTGTTCCTGGTGTCCGCTCTGATGCTGCGGCGCCAGATTATGCTGCTCCGCGTACTGAGCCAGTTCAGCAAGCGTCATCTGGCCTTTGAGGATCTGCTGGCCAAGCTCGCCGTTCCAGCCGGCATAACGGCGGGCGACGCGTTTATCCAGCTCGCCCTCTTCGAGCATTTTCGCCGCCACTTTCAGCGACAGCGCCATCGTATCCATCGCGCCGATATGACCGTAGAACAGATCATACTTATCGGTGCTCTGACGGCGCACTTTGGCGTCAAAGTTCAGCCCGCCGGTGGTGAAACCACCTGCTTTGAGGATTTCATACATCACCAGGGCGTTCTCTTCGACGCTGTTCGGGAACTGATCGGTATCCCAGCCGAGCTGCGGGTCGCCGCGGTTCGCATCTACCGAACCGAACAGACCGAGCGCAATGGCGCTGGCAATCTCATGGTGGAAAGAATGGCCCGCAAGCGTGGCGTGGTTGGCCTCAATGTTAAGCTTAATCTCTTTTTCAAGACCAAATTGTTTCAGGAAGCCATACACGGTCGCCGCGTCATAGTCATACTGATGTTTGGTCGGCTCCTGCGGTTTCGGTTCGATAAGCAGCGTCCCGCGAAAGCCGGTTTTATGCTTATGCTCCACGACCATCTGCATAAAGCGGCCAAGCTGTTCACGCTCCTGGCGCAGATCGGTATTGAGCAGCGTTTCGTAGCCTTCGCGTCCGCCCCACAGCACATAGTTTTCGCCGCCCAGCTGATGGGTCGCGTTCATGGCGGTGACCACCTGCGTGGCCGCCCAGGAGAAAACTTCCGGGTCAGGATTGGTGGCGGCGCCTGCGCCGTAGCGTGGATGGGTAAAGCAGTTGGCGGTGCCCCACAGCAGCTTCACGCCGCTCTCCTGTTGCTTCTGCGCCAGCACTTCTACCATCCGGGCGAAGTTATTCAGGTACTCCTTAAGCGACGCGCCTTCCGGCGATACGTCAACATCATGGAAGCAGTAGTAAGGCACGTTGAGCTTATGGAAAAACTCGAATGCCACGTCGGCTTTGCGTTTCGCGAGGCTCAGCGCGTCGCCTGATTGCTGCCACGGGCGTTCAAACGCGCCCACGCCAAACATATCCGAGCCGTTCCAGCAGAACGTATGCCAGTAGCAGGCGGCGAAACGCAGATGATCTTCCATACGTTTACCGGCAACCAACTCGTCGGGATTGTAATGGCGGAATGCCAGGGGATTGGTGGTTTTCGGGCCTTCATAACGCACACGTTCAAGTTGGTCGAAATAAGTCGGCATAATTGACTCCGTAATCAGGGCTGTTCCAGCGAGAATAAATTAATCCTGGAATTTCCTTTCCCTTTGCTCAATTACGTTATTTCACACTGCGATTAAGAGAATGCGCAAATGTGCGCTGGCTCGCAAAAACTGGGTTAGCTCCACTCAATATTGCATTGCGCGATAAATTCCATTTTATTTGTGAAACTTTTGGATTTAACATTAGAAATCCGATCGGCGTCATAAAATCAGAAATAAACAAAAAAACGTAATCCGAAGATTAAAATCTGTAATTGATCGCCAGCCTTTCCGCGCTAAAAATTCCTGCGTCCGTAAGTATGAATGTCCGTTTCGTCCCCGATGAATTAAGCCCATTCGTAACACTGGAACAGGTATAAAAATCATGAAAATAAAGCAGCTTATTCTTACCCTGTGCGCGTCGCTGGTGTTAACCAGCTTCAGCGGCATCGCAAAAGACGTCAAAATCGGCATGGCGATCGATGACCTGCGCCTTGAGCGCTGGCAGAAAGATCGCGACATTTTCGTTAGCAAAGCGGAATCACTGGGCGCCAAAGTCTTTGTACAGTCGGCGAACGGCAACGAAGAAACGCAAATGTCGCAAATTGAAAATATGATCAACCGCGGCGTGGATGTGCTGGTGATTATTCCCTACAACGGGCAGGTATTAAGTAACGTTGTCGCCGAGGCGAAACGCGAAGGAATTAAAGTGCTGGCGTATGACCGTATGATCAATAACGCCGACATCGATTTCTACATCTCTTTCGATAATGAAAAAGTAGGCGAAATCCAGGCGCAAAGCCTGGTCGACAAGGTGCCGCAAGGGAATTATTTCCTGATGGGCGGCTCGCCGGTCGATAATAACGCGCGCCTTTTCCGGGACGGGCAAATGAAAGTCCTGAAGCCTTTTATCGATAGCGGAAAAATAAAAGTCGTTGGCGATCAGTGGGTGGATGGGTGGCTACCGGAAAATGCGCTGAAAATTATGGAAAACGCGCTGACCGCGAACAACAATAAAATCGACGCTGTCGTCGCCTCTAACGACGCGACCGCAGGCGGTGCTATTCAGGCGCTGAGCGCGCAAGGGCTTGCCGGGAAAGTGGCTATCTCTGGTCAGGATGCCGACCTTGCCGGGATCAAGCGCATCATCGCTGGCACACAGACCATGACGGTCTATAAACCGATTACGCAGCTTGCCAATACGGCTGCCGAAGTCGCGGTTGAGCTTGGCAACGACAAGCAGCCGAAATCTGACGCCACGCTCAATAACGGGCTGAAAGAAGTGCCCTCGCGCCTGTTAACCCCCATCAAGGTGGATAAATCCAACATTGAATCCACCGTCATTAAAGACGGCTTCCATAAGAAAACCGATCTGTAATCCCACGGCGTTTGCGGTTCGCCGTAAACGCCAGTGACGCCCTCCGACCAGTGCAGGCGGACTTGTTATGCCTTATTTACTCGAAATGAAAAATATCACCAAAGCCTTCGGCGCCGTTAAAGCGGTCGATAACGTGTCGCTCGCGCTTGCGCCAGGCGAGGTGATGTCGCTGTGCGGTGAAAACGGCTCCGGCAAATCAACGCTGATGAAAGTACTGTGCGGGATATACCCCTGGGGCAGCTATGAAGGCGAAATCACGTTTGCCGGCGAGCCGCTCACGCCAGCCCATATCCGCGATACCGAGCGCAAAGGGATAGCGATCATTCATCAGGAGCTGGCGCTGGTAAAAAACCTGACGGTGCTGGAAAACATCTTTCTCGGCGCAGAAATCACGCGCCGCGGCGTGCTGGATTACGACGCCATGACGGTGCGCTGCGAAAAACTGCTGGCGCAGGTGAGCCTGTTTGTCTCTCCGCATACCCGAACGGGCGATCTCGGCCTTGGCCAGCAGCAACTGGTGGAAATCGCGAAAGCGCTGAACAAACAGGTGCGTCTGCTGGTATTGGATGAACCCACGGCGTCACTCACCGAGCAGGAGACCGCGCTGCTGCTGGATATCATTCGGGATCTTCAGCAGCACGATATTGCCTGTATCTACATTTCCCACAAGCTGAATGAAGTAAAAGCGATATCCGACACCATTTGCGTGATCAGGGATGGCAAACCGGTCGGCACGCGCCCGGCCGCGCAAATGAGTGAGGAGGAGATCATCGCCATGATGGTAGGCCGCGAACTGACGGCCCTCTACCCGAGCGAGCCTCATACGCCTGGTGATGAAATCCTGCGTGTGGAAAACCTGACGGCCTGGCACCCGGTGAATCGCCATATTCAGCGCGTCAGCGAGCTCTCATTTTCGCTGCGCCGTGGTGAAATTCTCGGCATCGCCGGGCTCGTGGGCGCCGGGCGTACCGAGGCGATGCAGTGTCTGTTCGGCGTCTGGCCAGGGCGCTGGCAGGGCGACATTTTTATCGACGGCAAGCCGGTGACGCTGCGCAACTGCCAACAGGCTATCGCCCACGGCATCGCGATGGTGCCGGAGGATCGCAAAAAAGACGGCATTGTGCCGGTGATGGCGGTTGGGCAGAACATTACGCTCGCTGCGCTGGATGAATTCAGCGGGCCGCTCAGCGCGCTGGATGCGGCGGCAGAACAGCAGTGCATTCTTGATTCACTACAGCGACTGAAAGTGAAAACCGCGTCGCCGATGCTGGCGATAGGCCGCCTGAGCGGCGGCAATCAGCAAAAAGCGATTCTCGCGCGCTGCCTGCTGCTTAATCCACGCATTCTTATCCTCGATGAACCGACGCGCGGCATTGATATCGGTGCCAAATATGAAATCTACAAACTGATTCACCAGCTGGTGCAGCAGGGTATCGCCGTCATTGTTATCTCATCGGAACTGCCGGAAGTGCTCGGTCTGAGCGACCGGGTGCTGGTGATGCATGAAGGCCGACTCAAAGCCAATCTCGTTAACCGCCATCTCACACAAGAACAGGTGATGGAAGCCGCCCTGAGGAGCGATCGCCATGTCGAAAAGCAATCCGTCTGAAATCAAGCTAGCCGCGCCATCGGCCTCTTCGCCGGTCTCATTCCGCGCGCTGAATAAAATTAACGTTCAGGTCTTTGTGATGATCGCGGCCATTGTGGTCATCATGCTGTTTTTCACGTTCATGACCGACGGCGCGTATCTGAGCGCCCGTAACATCTCTAACCTGCTGCGCCAGACCGCCATTACCGGCATTCTGGCAGTCGGGATGGTCTTCGTCATTATTTCCGCGGAGATCGATCTTTCTGTCGGCTCAATGATGGGCCTGCTGGGTGGGGCAGCGGCGATTTTTGACGTCTGGCTGGGCTGGCCGCTGCCGCTGACGATTGTCGTCACGCTGCTGCTCGGCCTGCTGCTGGGCGCATGGAACGGCTGGTGGGTCGCTTACCGCAAAGTCCCGTCGTTTATCGTCACGCTTGCGGGGATGCTGGCGTTTCGCGGCGTGTTGATAGGCATCACCAACGGCACGACGGTATCGCCCACCAGCCCCGCGATGTCACAGATAGGCCAGAGCTACCTGCCAGGCGGCGTCGGCTTTGCCATCGGCGCGCTCGGGCTGGCGCTGTTTATTTTCTGGCAGTGGCGGGGGCGGATGCGTCGCCAGGCCCTCGGTCTGACCTCAACGCCTTCCAGTGCCGTTGCCGGCAAGCAGGCGCTGACGGCGGTGATTGTGCTGGGCGCCATCTGGCTGCTCAACGATTATCGCGGCGTGCCCACGCCAGTATTGATCCTCACATTCCTTCTGCTGGCGGGCATGTTTATGGCGCTGCATACCGCGTTTGGCCGCCGCATTTACGCGATCGGCGGGAATATCGACGCCGCGAGGCTTTCCGGCATTAACGTGGAACGCACTAAGCTTGCGGTGTTTGCGATAAACGGCGTGATGGTGGCGATTGCCGGGCTGATTTTAAGCTCGCGCCTCGGGGCGGGCTCGCCCTCGGCCGGGAATATCGCCGAGCTCGACGCCATCGCCGCCTGCGTCATCGGCGGCACCAGCCTTGCCGGCGGCGTCGGGAGCGTGGCGGGGGCGGTGATGGGCGCCTTTATTATGGCGTCGCTTGATAACGGCATGAGCATGATGGACGTGCCCACGTTCTGGCAATACATTGTCAAAGGAGCCATTTTGCTGCTGGCGGTCTGGATGGATTCCGCGACGCGCCGACGCGCCTGAACATAACCTGCAATGGATCACATTGCAGGCGCGCGGTTATCCCGTCTCGCGGGATATGTGTTATTCAAACAACAGGTTCAAGGCCGGATACTGACACTATGTTTGAAAAGCGTCATCGCATTACGCTGCTGTTTAATGCCAACAAAGCTTATGACCGTCAGGTGGTTGAAGGCGTTGGCGAGTACTTACAGGCTTCGCAATCAGAGTGGGATATCTTCATGGAAGAGGATTTCCGCACCCGGATTGAGAACATTAAAGAATGGCTTGGCGATGGGGTGATCGCCGATTTTGACGATCCGGAAATCGAGCAGCTGCTGAAAGACGTTCAGGTGCCGATCGTCGGCGTCGGCGGCTCTTATCATCGGCCCGAGCACTATCCGCCGGTGCATTACATCGCGACAGACAATTACGCGCTGGTCGAAAGCGCGTTTTTGCATCTGAAAGAGAAAGGCGTGCACCGCTTCGCCTTCTACGGGCTCCCTTCTTCCAGCGGCAAACGCTGGGCGGCCGAGCGCGAGCATGCGTTTAGCGAACTAGTCGCGCGCGAAAAATACCGTGGCGTAATCTATCAGGGGCTGGAAACCGCGCCGGAGAACTGGCAGCACGCCCAGAACCGGCTTTCTGACTGGCTCCAGACGCTGCCGCCGCAGACCGGCATTATCGCCGTGACCGATGCTCGTGCCCGCCATCTGCTACAGGTGTGCGAGCATTTACATATTCCGGTGCCGGAGAAACTCTGCGTCATCGGCATTGATAACGAAGAGCTAACGCGTTATCTCTCCCGCGTCGCGCTCTCGTCAGTGGCACAGGGCACGCGCCAGATGGGATATCAGGCCGCGAAACTGCTGCATCGCCTGCTGGCTAATGAAAATCTGCCGCTCCAGCGTGTGCTGGTGCCGCCTGCGCGGGTAGTGGAACGGCGCTCCACCGATTACCGCTCGCTGCACGATCCGGCCGTTATTCAGGCGATGCACTACATTCGCAATCACGCCTGCAAAGGAATCAAAGTCGAGCAGGTGCTGGATGCGGTCGGGATTTCCCGCTCCAACCTGGAAAAGCGCTTTAAAGAAGAGGTCGGCGAAACTATTCACGCCGTGATCCATGCTGAGAAGCTGGAGAAAGCGCGCAGCCTGCTGATTTCTACCTCATTGAGCATCAACGAGATTTCCCAGATGTGCGGCTATCCATCGCTGCAATATTTCTATTCGGTATTTAAGAAAGAGTACGACACCACGCCGAAGGAGTATCGCGACAGATTCAGCGAGGTGATGATATAGCGCGCGCGACGGTTTACCTTAAAACGTTAAGCGGCGCTTATGCTGGCAGGCGTTAATAACATGCGCGCGTGGCGGAGCGAGAAACAATAAAAAACGTCTTCCAAAGAAGACGTTTTTTTGTGTCCGAACCAGGAGAGCCGCTCATTAATTGGTTGCCAGCAGGTGCTGATTATCCTGATACATGGCAAACAGATAATTGTTATAGCTTTTCCCTTTGGTGGAATAGCCTTTCAGCTTATGGATCATATTGCTCGCCGTTACTTCCTGATCCGCTTTACGCAGTTGCAGACGGGATTTGCGGAAAGAAGCATAAGCCGGATGCGTATTGAGATTCACCGCGTACGCATTAACGGATTCTTTAACAGAGTTAAAGTGAGAATACCCTTTCACTTTGCCTGGTTCGTAATTACAACGCTTGCTGGCGCATTTCATGCCGAACAAGTTGTTGTTATTTCGGGCAAGTTTCGAGGTCCCCCAACCGCTTTCCGCCGCCGCCATGGTCGCGACCATGCTGGCAGGAATAATATCTACGCGCTCAAACAGCGTATTCCACGGTACCCGACGCGTATTGCCGTTCCATTTCACCTTGTAACGCTTCGCGATATCTTTCAGGCGCGCGCGCTCAGACGGCGACCACTGGGCGTCGTACTGCTTTGAGATAAGCCAGTTACGCTCAGCCGAAATCGCTGCATTCTGGCTGGTAATGTAAGGCATGACGGTCCGGAGAAACGCTTTTTTCCGTGGTGTTCCGGAAGGGTATTTTCGCAAATCAGGCAGTGAACCACTTATTACACTATTGCGAGAATACTCTTTTTTACTGCTTGCCAGTTTTTTACCGCTTGTCTTTTTAACATGGACTGTGTGGCTCTTTTTCGTGGTGTGCTGCGTTGCAAGCACTTCACCCGAAAATGCCAGGGTGGCTAACATACACAGCGCCGCCCCTAATCGTCGAATTGAAGTCGATATCATCAGGTCTCCTGGTCGGATTTCAGCATTCCAACACCTTATTATTTAATTAAATTTAAGAAAGGAATCTTAAATCGTATCAAAAATACCGTTTTGGATCATCAAAAGAAATAAGTCGATTCTGAATTCGCGCCGCTCAAAGGCAGTTTAACTTGCTGAAATTGAACGTTAAAAAAGAGCATTTTTAGCATTTCATGCTGGCATTGAAAGGGCACGGCTCATCCTCCCGTTTCCTCCCCTTTCACTGCCGCTTAAGGATGAGGAATTCCTTAGATCGCCATGCGACACTGCACAGAAATCGCACAGGATGCCCATAATGAACCTCTCCCCTCTCGCACTCTTCTTGCTGCCGGGCATCGCGCTTGCGCAGTGGTCTGCTCCCGACCTGCCCGCGTTTCAGGAAAAGACACCCGGCGTGTTTACAAGCCAGGGGCTGCTGGCCAAAGGCGCGCAGCCGCTGCGCCTGACGCAGGACAATGCCTGCTGGCAACCCGCAGGCCCCGTCAAGCTCAACCAGATGCTCTCACTGGCGCCGTGCGTTGACCCGGCACCCGAGTGGCGACGCTTTCGCGACGGCCATTATCAGGTGCAGATAGACACGCGCTCCGGCACCCCGACGCTGATGCTGAGCATTGAGCAGGAAGCGCAAAAAGCCGTGGCGGAAGTGACACGCCAGTGTCCGAAGTGGGACGGCAAACCGCTCACGGTTTCCGTAAAAGAGACATTCGAGGAAGGCAGCCAGGTACGCGATTTTTACAGCGGCAGTATCGCTACGGTCACGCAGGGGCAAATCACGCTGACGCCTGCGCCCGGCAGTAACGGGCTTTTGCTGCTGGAGCGCGCAGAATCTCCTTCGCAGGCCGCGTTTAACTGGCACAACGCCACCGTCTATTTCGTCCTGACCGATCGCTTTGTGAACGGCGACCCCGCCAATGACAACAGCTATGGCCGCCATAAAGACGGCATGCAGGAGATTGGCACGTTTCACGGCGGCGATCTCAAAGGGTTGACCAGCAAGCTGGATTATCTGCAAACGCTCGGCGTCAATGCGTTATGGATAAGCTCGCCGCTGGAGCAGATCCACGGCTGGGTCGGCGGCGGCGCCAAAGGCGATTTCCCCCATTATGCCTACCACGGCTACTACCCGCAGGACTGGACGAAACTGGATGCCAACATGGGCACGCCGGACGACTTACGCCATCTGGTCGATGAAGCGCACCGGCGCGGCATTCGTGTTTTATTCGACGTGGTGATGAACCACACGGGCTACGCCACGCTCGCTGATATGCAGCAATTCCAGTTTGGCGCGCTCTACCTCAAAGGCGACGAGCTGAAAAAGACGCTGGGTGAACACTGGACCGACTGGCGCCCTGGCGCGGGCCAGAACTGGCACAGCTTCAATGACTATATTAATTTCAGCGACAAAGCGGCCTGGGAAAAATGGTGGGGTAAAACGTGGATCCGCACGGATATCGGCGACTACGACAGCCCCGGCTTTGACGATCTCACGCTCTCGCTCACCTTTTTACCGGACCTGAAAACAGAATCGACGCAGCCCTCCGGCCTGCCAAACTTTTACCAGCGCAAGCCGGATACCGCGGCGCAGCTTATCGACGGCGCCACGCCGCGCGATTACCTGACACGCTGGCTCAGCCAGTGGGTGCGCGATTACGGTATCGACGGTTTCCGCGTGGATACGGCAAAACATGTTGAACTGGCCGCCTGGCAACAGCTGAAAAACGAGGCCAGCGCGGCGCTTGTCGAATGGAAAGCCAAAAACCCGGATAAAAAGCCCGATGACGCGCCGTTCTGGATGACCGGCGAGGCCTGGGGTCACGGCGTGATGCAGAGCGATTACTACCGCCACGGCTTCGACGCGATGATTAACTTCGATTACCAGGAGCAGGCTGCGAAAGCCGCGAACTGTTTCGCGAATATCGATATGGTCTGGCAGCAGATGGCGGAAAAACTCCAGGGGTTCAACGCCCTGAGCTATCTCTCCTCGCATGATACCCGGCTGTTTCGCGAAGGCGGGCCGCGGGCGGCAGAATTACTTTTGCTCACGCCCGGCGCGGTACAGATTTTTTACGGCGACGAGAGTGAACGGCCTTTCGGCCCAACCGGCTCCGATCCGCTCCAGGGCACGCGATCCGATATGAACTGGCAGGATCTCAACGGTAAAAGCGCGGCGACGCTCGCGCACTGGCAAAAGCTCGGGCAGTTCCGCGCGCGTCACCCGGCCATCGGCAGCGGAAAGCAGACCACGCTTTCGCTGCAACAGGGCTACGGTTTTGTGCGCCAGCAGGGTGACGATACCGTTATGGTCGTCTGGGCTGGCCAGCAATAATCACCAGGCGGCGTGTCTTCGGGCGCGCCGCCTCGTTATCCAGCATTTAATGCTGCATGCTGTCAGCATCGAAACATTTTGCATCAGAAAAGCCCCCGCCCGCCGATTTGCACCCGCCATCCTGTAGCGCTATGGTTAGCCTCTTTTTAAAAGAATGCGACAGACAGACCGCTATGACGTTTTCACTTTTCGGCGACAAATTTACCCGACATGCAGGCATTACGCGCCTCATGGAGGATCTCAACGACGGATTACGCACCCCCGGCGCTATCATGCTGGGCGGCGGAAACCCGGCGCAAATCCCGGCGATGAACCACTATTTCCAGGAGCTGCTGGCCTCGATGCTCGAAAGCGGCAAAGTGACTGATGCGCTTTGCAATTATGATGGCCCGCGCGGAAAAAGTGAGCTGCTGGTAGCCCTGGCGGGGATGTTGCGAAAAGCGTTTGGCTGGGATGTCGAACCACAGAATATTGCACTAACAAACGGCAGTCAGAGCGCATTTTTCTACTTGTTTAACCTGTTTGCCGGCCGCCAGGCGGACGGGACATCGAAAAAAGTGCTGTTCCCGCTGGCCCCCGAATACATCGGCTATGCGGATTCCGGGCTGGAGGAAGACTTGTTCGTCTCCGCGCGTCCGAACATCGAACTGCTGCCTGAAGGCCAGTTTAAATATCACGTCGATTTCGAGCATCTGCATATCGGCCCGGAAACCGGCATGATCTGCGTATCGCGCCCGACCAACCCCACCGGCAACGTGATCACTGACGACGAGCTGATTAAGCTCGACGCGCTCGCCAATCAGCACAACATTCCGCTGGTGATTGATAACGCCTACGGTCTGCCATTCCCGGGCATTATCTTCAGCGAGGCGCGCCCGCTCTGGAACCCGAATATTATCCTTTGCATGAGCCTTTCCAAGCTCGGCCTGCCGGGCAGCCGCTGCGGCATTATCATCGGCAATGAAAAAGTGATTTCGGCTATCAGCAACATGAACGGGATCATCAGCCTGGCGCCGGGCGGCATCGGGCCCGCGATGGCCTGTGAGATGATTAAGCGCAACGATCTGCTGCGTCTGTCTCAGGAGGTGATCAAGCCTTTCTACCAGCAGCGCGTTCAGGAGACGATCGCCATCATTCGCCGTTATCTGTCGCCGGAACGCTGCCTTATTCATAAACCAGAAGGCGCGATTTTCCTGTGGCTGTGGTTTAAAGATTTGCCGATCACCACCGAGCTGCTCTACCAGCGCCTGAAAAAGCGCGGCGTACTGATGGTGCCGGGCGATTTCTTCTTCCCGGGGCTCGATAAGCCGTGGCCGCACACGCATCAGTGCATGCGCATGAACTATGTGCCGGAGCCGCAGAAAATCGAGGCGGGCGTAAAAATTCTGGCGGAAGAGATTGAGCGCGCCTGGCAGGAAGCGGGCCAGTAACGTCTTACCGACAGATAAAACGCCGCCTGCGGGCGGCGTTTTTGTTCCTCAGAGCGTGATGATAAGCGCTCGCGCATCGCGCTCCGGCGTCACCAGAACTCCCCATTCGCTGCCCGCGCTGCTGCCGCCGTCAACGCTTGCCACCTGCTGAATGTTGCGCAGGCAGAGTGTCCAGCCGGTCGCGTGACCGCGCCCTTCGACCGTCAACCGCTTGCCCTCGCGCTTCACGCACAGCGTAAATACCGTCTCGCCATTCGCGGCAGGCACCTCGCAGCGCGCTTCAGCGCCGTCCGCCAGGTTAAACAGCTGGAACGCTGTGCCCTCATGCCACGCGTAGTCGGGCTTCCGATCGTTATTACCCAGCGCCAGCAGCGTATTGCCGCGCACATAAACCGGGAGGCTCAGAAAATCGTGACGCTGCTTATACCAGCGGCCGCCGTCCAGCTCATCGTTATGCCACAGATGCGTCCAGCGCCCTGGCGGCAGATAAAACGCCACGTCGCCCGCCTCGCTGAAAACCGGCGCGACCAGCACGCTGTCGCCGAGCATATACTGGCGGTCAAGATAGTCGCAGGCCGGATCGTCCGGAAACTCCAGCATCATGGCGCGCATGACTGGCGTGCCGCGCTCGTGCGCTAACGCCGACTGCCGATACAGATAAGGCATCAGGCGGCATTTCAGCTGTGTAAAGTGGCGCACCACATCGCAGGCTTCGTCGTCATACGCCCACGGCACGCGGTACGATTTGCTGCCATGCAGGCGGCTGTGGCTGGAGAGCAGCCCAAACGCGCACCAGCGTTTATAGACATGCGCGGGCGCGGTGTTTTCAAAACCGCCGATGTCGTGGCTCCAGAAGCCAAAGCCGGAAAGACCGATGGAAAGGCCGCCGCGCAGGCTTTCCGCCATCGATTCATAGTTGGCGTAACAGTCGCCGCCCCAGTGCACCGGGAACTGCTGCGCGCCGACGGACGCCGAGCGGGCAAACAGCACCGCCTCTTCCTCGCCCACAGTCTCTTTCAGCACGTTCCAGACCAGCGCGTTATAAATGAACGCATAGTGGTTGTGCATTTTTTGCGGATCAGCACCGTTATGCCACACCACATCGGTGGGAATGCGCTCGCCGAAATCGGTTTTGAAGCAGTCGACGCCCATCCCGACCAGCCGTTTCAGATGGCCTGCATACCAGGCACACGCCGCCGGGTTGGTGAAATCGACGATTCCCTGCCCAGGCTGCCACTTATCCCACTGCCACACGGCGCCATTCGGTCGCTTCAGCAAGTAGCCCTTCTCCATGCCTTCGCGGAACAGCGGCGATTTCTGGCCGATGTAAGGGTTAATCCAGACGCAGATCTTCAGGCCGCGCGCCTTCAGGCGTTTAAGCATGCCTTCAGGGTCCGGGAAGGTCGCAGGATCCCACTCGAAATCGCACCACTGGAAGGCTTTCATCCAGAAGCAGTCGAAGTGAAAGACATGCAGCGGCAGTTCACGCTCCGCCATGCCGTCGATAAACCGGTTCACGGTCTCTTCGTCATAGTTAGTGGTAAACGAGGTGGTGAGCCACAGCCCGAACGACCAGGCGGGCGGCAGCGCCGGACGCCCCGTAAAGCGGGTATAACGGTCCAGCACCGCTTTTGGCGTCGGGCCATCGATAACGAAATATTCCAGATATTCACCCGCCACGCTGAACTGTACTTTCGACACTTTCTCCGAGGCGACTTCAAAAGAGACGCACTCCGGGTGATTCACCAGCACGCCATAGCCGCGGTTGGTCAGATAAAAAGGAATATTTTTATAGGCCTGCTCCGTGCTGGTGCCGCCGTCGCGGTTCCAGGTCTCCACCGTCTGGCCGTTTTTCACCAGTGCGGTAAACCGCTCGCCGAGTCCATAAACCGTTTCGCCGACGCCGAGATCCAGCCGCTCGAACATGTAGCTGCCGCCGGTGTTGTTATTCTGCACATAGCCGTTGTTTTTCAACTGGCTGCCGGTAATACGCTCGCCGTCGCGCAGAAAATCGAGCGCCCAGTTTTCGCCTTTGGTAACCCGCACGCTGAGCGCGCCGCTTTTCAGCTCGGCGTAGCGCTCCGTGTCGCGCAGCTCAACCTGAACATGCGCTTCTGTATTGAGCGGATAATGCGGGCCGTGGTTCGGCGCGCCCTGAAAATGTTCGATACGCACGCCGATGATTCCCTCCTGCGGCGAGAAAAAACGCAGGGTGAAAAGCGGAATATCGAGCTGTCCGGCGCGTTCGCGCACGTCGCGCGGCGCCGCATAAACCACCATTTCGCTGTTACGCTGCTCAACATCGAATACCTGAACGGGATGCAGCAGGTTTAAACCTGGCTGGATCAGCCAGTTTCCGTCACTGATTTTCATGGCTTACCCCTTAGACTTCTGGAATGTTTCACTGACCGGCAGCGTTTCAAATTCACGCTGGTTATGGCGCGCGCTTTTCGCCAGCTCCGCCAGAATGTTTTTCAAAAACGGCGTTTTCAGCGTGTAGTAACGCTTCGCGATAATGGCGCTCAACACGTAGCAGAGGCCCGGCGCCAGCGTGAACAGTGAAATAATGATGGTGAGCGTGGCGCCGTTCTGAGTTTTCGCGGCGGCGTCATACCCACCGCCTGCCAGCATCCAGCCGATCAGCGCGCCGCCCAGCGCCAGACCGAGCTTCAGCACAAACAGCGTGCCCGCGAAGCTAATCCCGGTGAGACGTTTACCGTTGCGCCATTCGCCGTAATCGACCGTATCGGACATCATGACCCACTGAATGGGCGTCACCAGCTGGTGCAGCACGCCGATGACGAAGATAAAAATGAACATAACGACGGTGGCGCTCATCGGCACGAAGAACATCGCGACGCTCAGCACGGCCAGCGCGGCGTTGGTCCACCAGAAGACGCTGACTTTGCATTTCCAGTCCGTCAGCGGTTTGGCAAGCGCGCTGCCAAAGAGATTGCCGACGCAGTAAAGCCCGAGGAACCAGGAGAACAGCGCGGCGTCGCCCATAATCCAGGTGACGTAATACATCATCGCCCCGCCACGCACGCAGACGGCGAGGATGTTGAGAATGGTTAGCACGCCTACGACGCGCCACTGGTCGTTTTGCAGGATGTCGCGCAGATCTTCGCGCATGGTGGAAGTGTTCGGCGGCGCCTCGACGCGTTCTTTCGTCGTGAAGAAGCAAAACGCGAGCATCAGACACGCTACAACGGCCAGCACGGCAATCCCCGCCTGAAAGCCAAACGCCTTATCCTCGCCGCCGAAAAAATTCACCAGCGGCATCATCAGTACCGTGGAGAGCATGCCGCCCGCTGTGGCCAGCACAAAGCGCCAGGATTGCAGCGAAATTCGCTGCTGCGGATCGCTGGTAATCACCCCGCCCAGCGCGCAGTAAGGAATATTCACCACCGTATACATCAGCGTGAGCAGCGTATAGGTGACGGCGGCATAAATCATTTTGCCGCTAAGGCTGAGCTCCGGCGTGCTGTAGGCGAACACGCACACCACACCGAATGGCAACGCGCCAAAGAGCACCCACGGACGAAATTTGCCCCAGCGGCTGCGGGTGCGGTCGGCGATAAGCCCCATCGCCGGGTCAGAGATGGCGTCGAGCGCGCGGGCCAGCAGAAACATCGTGCCGACAAACCCTGCGGGGATGCCAAAGATATCGGTATAAAAAAACATCATGTAAAGCATGACGTTATCAAAGACGATATGGCTTGCGGCGTCTCCCATGCCGTAGCCAATCTTCTCCTTCACGGAAAGCGCTTGCTCACTCATTCGGTGGTCCTCCGGCGATACGCGAAATTTCACTTAAGTTTTTTAGCGCCGTTCGGAACCGCCAGATATTCTGTTTTCTGGTTATTTATTTATGATTCTTGATTTCTGTGATCGCGATAACCTGCTGATGCAACGAATGAATAATTCTTGTGGCCCGTAACAACGGAAAAACACTTAAGCAAAACCGTACAACGGGGGTTTGAGGGGCGAAAAAAGAGTGTGACGGGGGTATTGGTAAGCGTCTGAAACGCGCCTATAATGCGCCGGCCTCCATGTAGCAATGCAGGCGCGGAAGATCGTCGTCTCCGGTGAGGCGGCTGGACTTCAAATCCAGTTGGGGCCGCCAGCGGTCCCGGGCAGGTTCGACTCCTGTGATCTTCCGCCAAAGTTCTTCCCCCCCATCCGAGAACGTCTAAAAAATCTTTTATTTTTAATAGCAATACCAAATTAATCATCCGTGACAGTCCGACAACTTCTCCCTGAATCCATGAAAAATATGTATATTGATGTGTATAGATTTTTTATACACATTTTTGACTTATATACATGGCACTTACAGACATACAAATCAACCGAGCAAAGCCCCAAGACAAGCCCTAAACATTGAACGATGGTCAAGTCCTGTCATTACTCATCAATTCAGACGGCTCAAAGGGCTGGCGCTTCCGTTTCCGCTTTGCCGGAAAAGCGCGGTTGATATCATTTGGCAGCTACGCAAAAGCCCGTGAGAAGCGCGAGATAGCTTGTAAACAAGTTGCTAATGGCACTGATCCAGTTGAAGAACGTAAAGCCCAGAAAGTGGCACAACAGCTCTCCACTGAAAACTCCTTTGAAGCCATTTGTCGAGAATGGCATGCAAACAAAGCCGATCGCTGGACACTTGCATACCGTGACGAAATCATTAAGACTTTCGAGCAAGATGTTTTCCCTTTTATCGGCAAACGCCCTATGGTGAGATCAAACCTTTGGAGTTGCTTGAGGTATTACGGCGGATAGAGAAACGTGGTGCGCTTGAGAAAACCAGAAAAGTGCGCCAAAGATGCGGCGAGCTCTATCGCTATGCGATCATTACTGGCCGCGCTGAATACAATCCAGCACCTGATTTAGCTATAGCTCTGGCCGTACCTAAGCAAAAACACCACTCTTTTCTATCTGCCGAAGTGCTGCCTCATTTCATTCGTGATTTGGAAGCATACACCGGCAGCATCATCACCAAAAATGCAACTAAGATAGTTATGCTTACTGGCGTTCGAACTCAGGAAATGCGCTTTGCTAAATGGGACGAAGTAGACCTTAATAACGGTATCTGGGAAATCCCTGCAGAAAGGATGAAAATGCGCAGGCCGCATGTCGTACCTTTATCAAATCAAGTGATAGAACTCTTTAAGCAGCTTAAATCTATTACCGGCCATTATCCCTATATTTTTATTGGGCGAAATAATCGTAGCAAGCCAATCTCGAAGGAGAGCGTGTCACAAGTGATTGAGTTACTTGGCTACAAAGGGCGTGTGACCTGCCCCCAGGATTAGATACAACCTTCAGTTAGTAATGTCAGTTGGTTTTTCTTCAAATTTCCCGTTTCGCCAGCCCGCTGCAAATTCAGCCGGCGTGAGGTAATTCAGCGATGAATGTGGTCGACACTCGTTATAATCCTGCCGCCAGTCATTAATTATTTCCCGGGCATGTAGAATATCGCTGAACCAGTGCTCATTCAGGCATTCATCCCGAAAGCGGCCATTGAAACTCTCAATAAATCCGTTTTGCGTTGGCTTGCCCGGCTGGATTAAGCGCAACTCAACACCATGTTCAAAGGCCCATTGATCGAGCGCGCGGCAGGTGAACTCCGGGCCCTGATCGGTTCTTATCGTTGCAGGATAGCCACGAAACAGCGCAATGCTGTCCAGAATACGTGTCACCTGAACGCCTGTAATCCCGAATGCCGTGGTGATCGTCAGACACTCCTTCGTGAAATCATCCACGCAGGTCAGGCACTTCATCCTGCGGCCGCTGGCAAGTGCATCCATGACAAAATCCATCGACCATGTCAGGTTCGGCGCATCCGGGCGAAGAAGCGGAAGCCGCTCAGTCGCCAGTCCCTTGCGGCGTCGCCTGCGTTTTACACTCAGGCCGTTGAGATGATAGATGCGGTATACCCGCTTGTGGTTGACGTGAAGGCCCTCCCGACGCAGTAGCTGCCAGATGCGCCGGTAACCAAAGCGGCGGCGCTCAAGTGCCAGCTCTGTGATGCGTAGAGACAGCTGCGCGTCAGCAGCCGGACGCTGAGCCGGGTAACGGCAGGTCGACAGGGACAAACCTGCCAGCCTGCAGGCACGACGTTGCGACAGACTTGCGGCCTCACACATGACTTCCACGGCTTCCCGCTTCTGGTCTGTCGTCAGAACTTTCGGCCAAGAGCTACCTGAAGCGCCTCCTTATCCAGCATGGCTTCAGCGAGCAGCTTCTTGAGGCGGGCGTTCTCCTCTTCAAGCGACTTGAGCCGCTTCACTTCGGGAACTTCCATGCCACCAAACTTCTTGCGCCAGGTGTAAAAGGTAGCGTCTGAAATAGCATGCTTACGGCAGAGTTCCCGGGCTGAAACCCCGGCTTCGGCCTCGCGGAGAATACTGATGATCTGTTCGTCGGAAAAACGCTTCTTCATGGGGATGTCCTCATGTGGCTTATGAAGACATTACTAACATCGCGGTGTGTTAATCAACGGGGAGCAGGTCAGCGCAGCTGAAATAATTAACGCCATAACCGTTGTGGAGCTGACAAAAAACAATCTCTCTAAAAGAGCGATCTGACTTTCAATTTCTGTAAACCTTTCCGCGGAAGAATAATGGCTTACAAGATACCAGGCCAGGTACCCAGAATAATATCCAACATCAGAAAAAATCATGATAACCAGAAAACAAAAATAATAAACGCTTCCTTTAATGAGTTTATACCATGACCAGATTTTCATTAGTCTGATGATTAAACCCCACAAGAAAATATTAAAGAAAAGCAATGAAACCATTACAAACAGCGGCGATAGTCCACCACCATAGGTTCCTGTTTCCATAAAAATCATATCTACCGGGGGGATAATAACCAGTATTAGCAATAGCAATCCTTTTCTTAAAGTAGTTCTAATCTCGGGCAACATACGGCTTCCTTGCTCAACGCTGTGATAACTATAAGCTGCGGCCTGTCAATATATCTGAATTTCAAAAGAACCTTGGCAACACTTTACTTAATATGATTATATTATCATAATTCATTCTTCTTTCTTATTGCACTCAGGAATCGAGAAAATATAAAGGCTGCTACTCCTGACATTACCGCATTGCCAATAAAAAAAATCATGCCCATGATAAAATCCCGTATCGCTATAGTTTGCCCTTCTACCTGAGGTTCAACATGAGTATGGCTCAGATTAAAATCATTCATAAACAATATATGCTCAACAACATCTTTCAAATGTATCACCGTGTCAGACATCGTAAAAATAACAAAACCCACCTGCCAGGACATAATAAAAGTAACGCCCCAATAAGAATTGACAGGTAAATGCAGCCTTCTTAATAAATAAATATAAAAAAAACACCAAAATAAATCCAGCCACAGCGGAATCTACGAATGCAATTAAAACCAAATCACTGAAAGTTCGGGAGTAGTCAGTATAAGCATAATCGCTAAAGCTTAAGTGAAACACAGCCATCAATGCTATAATAACAAAGCCAAGCGGGGCCAGAAGAACAGGAATTAATTTACCGAGGCAATTTTGCATAAGGCATCCCCATTACAGTTAATTCACCATAAGCTTTTAAAGCTTCGCATGTCGTATAGAGCTTCGTTGTATTCAGAAGTGCGTGCCGCAAGCGATAAAAATCCGCTTCGTTATAAAAAGTAACACAGCCATCAGAGACGCCTGTTCCATCAGGGCGAAGGGGATGCATCCTGAATCCGCCTCTTGTAATACCATTTATAACAAGTGAATCGTCCAGCGTGGCGTCTTGTGGGTATAAAGCAAACCATTCCCAATATTTATTCCCTGTCCTTACCCATTTATCTATTGTCTTTACTCTACTATATAACCCACCCCAACTTCTTTGCACAATTAAATACTTCCCCAATGGAATAGGCCCGTTACGTCTTCCAGAAAATTCAAGCACATTTTTATAACTGCCAAGCCCAGAAAACACAGGAAAAACGCCGACACCAGCGCAACGCAATAAGAGTTTGCCGTCTGCGGTTTTCTCATTGTAGTTAAGTTCACAATTGATCATCGCACTATCCTAAGCATACATCTGGCTGTTCCAGGCATCCGTGTATTGAATATTCCCGTTCAGGTATTTCCAGGTTATTTTGTTGTATATCAGCCCTACGGACTCCACCGGCGTGGAAAGCAACCCCTCCGGGTGTTTAAAGTTTTGCATATTGGGATGGATACCAGTAATTCTTACATCTTCCAGTATCATCTGGAAAAACTCTTCTTCCATACCCGCATGGTTAATTCGATACCAGCGAATGATAGCTCGCTGTAGTTTTTCACTGGTAGCGACTGCGCGATAAAGATAAGGAGAGGATTTATCGAATTCCTTTTCTATGTTCATCAGATTATGAACGCGTGTTGCTGTTAGTTTGCCGGTATTTCCGTCGAAAGGTACAGACAAACCATGACCAAAGCTCTGAACCTCTATACTCCCCTCGCGGCCCGCCACCCCTGAGCCACCACAAATTAACGCGCCCGAGGCGTCATAAAGCCATAAATGTGCCGGGACAGCCATAATGATCTCCTTTATTAAATCATATCGATGACATCACGCTTTTTCATTGCTTCATTGAATAGATCTCGACAGCAATAAAGGTTATTTACCGTCATACGACATAAGAAGTAAAAAGGAGTTGGAATTTAATTAACTTATTTTTGATGAAGATTAAAAAATGCAGCAGGCATTCATGGTTTTAATATCAACAAGAAATCAATAAATTGCCATAATTAATGACTCGTTTCATCCTTTCAAATAATCCCCCAACAGCCGGGATAAATGCGTCTGGAATTGCCCGGTATAGTCGTGCGGAATAAACCCTTCGAGAAACGATTTCGTCGGCCCGGTAATGACGCCCAGCGCCATATGGGCGGTGAATACCGGGTCGGGAAAGGTTTTATCCGGCGCGGTAACAAGCGTTTGCGCTATATCATTCACCATTCGCTGGTACATCACGCCCATCAGGCGCGCGCCGTCGCGCTCTGCCGCCACGCCATACAGCGCTTTTGATTCATCAGGATTGGCTAATTTCAGGCTCAGAAAAGCCTGCACCATCGCACAGGCCATTTCCCCGACGGGTTTGCCGCGCACGGAAATACACGCGGCTTCGAGCGCGTCGGCGATTTTGGTTAAGTGTAATTCCAGCACGCCGGAAAGCAGCGCGTCGCGATTAGGGTAATACTGATAAAGACTCCCGACCGACATTCCGGCGCGGCTGGCGACGCGTGTGGTGGTACAGCGGCTGAGTCCTTCGGTCACTAAAACCTGAATGGTCGCCGTATGAAGCGCCTCCACCGTCGCCACGGAACGGCGCTGGATCGGGGCTTTACGCGGGCTGAGCGGTGCTGCGGTCGTCTTCATGGAATGCGAATTCTTAAACTGAAGGATGCTTCATATACTAATACTTCCTTCACATCGATACAGCAAGCAGGTCGTCATGAACAATATTGAAAAAAGCGGTACGTATAAACTCGGCAGCCGTGAAGTCAGACGGTTTGGATATGGCGCGATGCAGCTCGCAGGCCCCGGCGTATTTGGACCGCCGAAAGATAAAAACGCGGCCCTCAGCGTATTACGCGCGGCCGTTGAGGCGGGCGTTAATCATATTGATACCAGCGATTTTTACGGGCCGCACATTACGAATCAACTGATTTGCGAAGCGTTATATCCCTACCGCGACGACCTGACGATTGTGACTAAAGTCGGCGCGACACGTGGCAATGATGCCTCGTGGAACCCGGCATATTCGGCTGACGAATTAACCCAGGCCGTGCACGATAATTTGCGCAACCTGAAGCTCGACGCGCTGGATGTCGTCAATTTTCGCGTGATGTTTGATGTCCACGGCCCGGCGGAAGGATCTATCGAAGCGCCGCTCATAGCGCTGGTGAAATTAAAAGAACAAGGGCTGATTAAACATATCGGCTTAAGTAACGTCACGCAGAAACAGGTTGCGCAAGCGCGGCAGATAACGCCAATAAGCTGCGTGCAAAATATGTATAACATCGTTCACCGTGACGATGAGGCGTTAATTGATGAACTGGCCGCCGCCGGGATTGCCTATGTACCGTTTTTCCCGTTAGGCGGATTCTCACCGTTACAGTCTTCAACGCTTGAGACTATCGCAACGCAATTATCAGCAACGCCGATGCAGGTGGCGCTCGCCTGGCTGTTAAACCGCTCCGAGAATATTTTATTAATTCCGGGTACGTCGTCAGTCGCGCATTTCCATGAAAACAGCAAGGCCACGGAATTAACGCTCTCTCAGGAAACCCTCGACGCGTTAAATAAACTGGCCGCGTAAGCGCGAAACGCCGTCAGATTTTACGCATTTCGCCAATGTGTTCGTAAAATCTGTACGGCGCTATTTTTTATCGTGTTCAGCCGCCGCTAAATCCGCCGGCACGTCAATGTCCTGCACGATGCCTGCGTCGTTTAGCGCAAGCGTTAATACGTCTGCGCGCGCCCTTGCCGCCTGCACAATCGATTTTGCGCCCTCATCGCCAGAAAGCGCGACAAGCGCGTCGAAATACTCACGCCGGAAGCCGACCGGGTGACCATGACGCTGCTGGTAGTACGGCACCACCACGGGCTTTTCATTCAGCGCCTGCGCCACCCGTTGCAGCGACGCGGCCGTTATGAGCGGCAGATCGCCCGGCAGGATCAGCCAGCCTGCGGCGTCTGGTGTGGCTTTCACACCAAGCGCGATGGACTCGCCCATGCCGTCAGTGCCCCCTTCCGGCCTGACCAGATGCCACGGCAGGCCAGACGCCCGCGCCGCCGCCAGTACGTGTTGCAGCACCGGCTTGCCCGCCAGCAGCGCCTCCAGCTTGTGCGTCGTTCCGCCGCCCGCGCGAAAGCGCTCGCCCTTTCCGGCGGCGAGAATAATGATGACCGGCTGTGCTTCGGGCATCAGCCTGCGGCCTCATGGTTGAGTCGCGCCGCCGCAACATCAGCAAGAATCGACAGCGCCAGCGACTGCGCGTCGCGGGCTTTCGGGAAGATCCCGATCGGCGCTTTAATGCGGGCGATATCCCGCTCGCTAAAGCCCCGCTCGCGCAGCGCCGCGGTGCGTGCGGCATGGGTGCGCTGGCTGCCGAGCGCGCCGATGTAAAACGACGCGTCAGAAAGTGCCGCGTCAAGCACCGGCAGTTCGCGATCAAGATCGTGAAAAAGCACGATCACGGCGGTATCGGCGTCAATCTGCGCACAGGCAGTCTGCGGATTGATGCCGTCATTCACCAGCACGTCGTAACCTGCCGCCCGCGCGATAGTGGCGGTGGCCTCGGCCTCCACGGAGCGGCCGAAAATAATGACCTGCGTGCAGGGCGTGTAGCGCACGTCAAAGACGTCGTCGCGCCAGCCGGTCTTTTGTACCGGGAGCACGCTTTGCAGCGTCTGCGTGGAAGGGTGATAACGCAGCCCTGCCGCTTTGCGCTGTGAAAGGGCGTTCAGCACCGCCAGCAGCGGCGTCGCCTCACGTAGCGGGTGAATCGCGAGCGTAATGCCGCCGCCGCACGGCAGCACAATATCGAAATAGGGCGAGCCTTCGCCATATTTCACCAGGCGATCTTTACCGCAGGCGATCGCCTCCAGCGCCTCGAATGCGGCGGCGGCCTCCACGCAGCCGCCGGAGACAAAGCCGCAATACGCGCCGTCGTCGCGCACGGCCATCTGCGCGCCGAGCGCGCGTGACGAGCCGCCGCGGATCTCCACCAGCGTCACCAGCGCCACGGCCATGCCGGCGCGCAGCGCCTGCGCCGCAAAGCGCAAAATCGCGGTGCTGTCGTCGGTCAGAAACGCCGCCTCAGGCCGCGCCTGTTCTGTCAGCAGGGGTTGTTGCAGCACCTTTTCTTATCCTTTTATCAAACTGCGATGCGGTTCGGCTGGCGACGCGCGGCCGCCAGCCGTCACGTCCTTATGCAATCTCTGGCAGCCCTTCCAGCAGCTTATCCAGCGTGAGGGGGTAGTCGCGCACGCGCACGCCGGTGGCGTTGTAAATCGCGTTCGCGATGGCGGCGCTGACGCCGCACAGGCCGAGCTCGCCCACGCCTTTGGCTTTCATCGGCGACGACACCGGGTCGGTGTCTTCCAGGAAAATCACCTCCTGCGTCGGGATATCGGCGTGAACCGGCACCTCATAGAGCGCCATGTCGTGATTAACGAAAAAGCCGCGCCGCGTATCGACGAACAGTTCTTCCATCAGCGCCCCGCCAAGCCCCATCGTCATCGCGCCGATGACCTGGCTGCGCGCGGTTTTCGGGTTGAGAATGCGCCCGGCGGCGCAGACCGCCAGCATCCGGCGCACGCGCACTTCGCCTGTGTTCGCCTCGACGGCCACCTCCACAAAATGCCCGGCGAAGGTCGACTGCTGGAACTGTTTATCGAGATCGCCATATTCCATGGTGTCTTCAACCGTCAGCATGCCGTCAGCGGCGGCATCGGCGAGCGCCGCGATGCGCCCGTCGCCCTGCACATTGCCATCGAAGAATTCGGCGCGGTTCGGGTCAAACCCGAGCTTATTGGCTACCGCTTCGCGCAGTTTGACGCACGCCGCGTACACGCCCGCCGTGGAGCTGTTCGCGCCCCACTGCCCGCCCGAGCCGGAAGAGATGGGGTAATCGGAATCGCCCAGCCGCACGGTCACGCGCTCCAGCGGCACGCCCATCATTTCGGCGGCGGTTTGCGCGATGATGGTATAGCTGCCGGTGCCGATATCCGTCATGTCCGTTTCCACGGTGATATGGCCCTGCGCGTCCAGATGTACGCGCGCGCCCGACCTGGTCACCAGGTTATTACGAAAACCCGCCGCCATACCGAGCCCAATCAGCCAGTCGCCTTCGCGCACCTGCGCCGGTTGCGGGTTGCGCTGATGCCAGCCGAAGTGCGCCGCCCCGGTACGAAGACACTCCACCAGCTGACGGCGCGAGAAAAAGCGCTCCGGGTGCGCCGGGTCAACTTGCGTGTCGTTGATGATGCGAAACTCCACGGGATCGATGCCGAGTTTTTCGGCCATTTCATCCATCGCGATCTCCAGCACCATCATGCCCGGCGCTTCGCCAGGCGCGCGCATGGAGTTGCCCTCGGGCAGATCCAGCTCCGCCAGACGCAGTCCGGTGTGACGGTTCGCGCCCGCGTAGAGCAGCTCCGTCTGGTTGGTCGCCGTCTCCGTCGGGCCGCCCGGCAGGTTGCCGGACCAGCTTTCATGGGCGATGGCCGTGATGCGCCCGTCATTGTGCGCGCCGATGCGCACCCGCTGGATCGTGGCCGGGCGGTGCGTGGTGTTATTGGGAATAAAGGGGCGCGGCAGCATCACTTTCACAGGGCGTTGCGTTGCGCGTGCGCCGAGCGCCGCCAGCACCGCGTCGCTGCGCAAAAAGAGTTTGCTGCCAAAGCCGCCGCCGATAAACGGCGAACGCACGCGGATATTTTCAAGGGGAATACCGAGCGTTTTGGCGAGATCGCCGCGCCACCAGTTAATCATCTGGCTCGACGTCCAGAGCGTGAGTTTATCGCCCTCCCACGCGGCCATGGACGCGTGCGGTTCCATCGCCATATGGCTTTGATCGGGCGTGGTGTACGTGGCATCGAGCTGCACGGCGGCGCTTTCAAAAGCGCTATTAAAATCGCCAACAGTTTTATCGGGCGTATCCTCCGGCGGCGTGGTCACCGACGGTTTTTGCTTTGCCAGATCGTAATGACCCGGCGCTTCTTCATACTCCACCGTAATCAGCCCGGCGGCCGCGCGAGCCTGTTCGAACGTTTCCGCCACCACCAGCGCGATAGCCTGGTGATAATGCTCGATTTCCGGGCCGCCCAGCAGTGTTGCCGCGTTCATGTCGCCCTTACCCGGCAGGGCGGCGTTCTCCGCCGTCACCACGGCCAGCACGCCGGGCGCCTGTTGCGCCGCCTGGATATCCATCGCGACGATGCGCCCTTTGGCGATGGCCGATCCCACCACATGGCCATAGGCGGCGTTCGGCGCTTCATCGTGCCACTCATAGGCGTAAGTGGCCTGGCCTGAGGTTTTTAGCGGGCCGTCGATACGATCGCGCGGCCGTCCGACCACTTTCTGCTGGTCGATCGGGTTCTCTGTTGCCGGTTTTTCAAATTTCATCAGCCTGCCCTCGCTTGCGTCAGTACCGAGGCGATGGTGCGTTTCGCCAGCACCAGCTTGAATGCGTTTTCCGCGGTCGGCTGCGCGACGGCGAACAGCGCGTCATACACCGCCTGCGCGCCGTGCGGCACCTGCGCATCCGCGGCATCAAGCCGCCAGGGTTTATGCGCCACGCCGCCCACCGCCACGCGTCCGGTGCCGTCCGGCTGCACAATCGCGGCCACCGACACCAGCGCGAACGCGTAAGAGGCGCGGTCGCGCACTTTGCGGTAAATGTGCGTTCCGCCCGCGGGCGGCGGCAGGGTGACGGCCGTGATGAATTCGCCAGGCTCAAGCGCCGTTTCCAGATGCGGCGTATCGCCAGGCGCTCGGTAAAATTCCGCGACCGGAATGCGGCGCGCCTGGCCGTTCGGGTTGATGGTTTCCACCACCGCGTCCAGCAGGCGCATGGCGACCGCCATATCGCTCGGGTGCGTGGCGATACAGGCGTCGCTCGCGCCCACCACGGCTAACTGGCGGCTGTATCCCTGCATGGCGGCGCAGCCGCTGCCGGGCTTACGTTTATTGCATGGCTGGTTGGTGTCGTAGAAATAGGGGCAGCGGGTGCGCTGCAAGAGATTCCCGGCGGTCGTCGCCCGGTTGCGTAACTGCCCGGACGCCCCGGCCAGCAGCGCGCGCGAAAGCACGGCGTAGTCGCGGCGCACGCGTTCATCTGCCGCCAGATCGGTGTTGCGCACCAGCGCGCCGATCCGCAGCCCGCCCTCTTCCGTGGGCTCAATCGTATCCAGCGCGAGATCGTTGACGTCAATCAGATGCACCGGCGTTTCTATCTCCAGTTTCATCAGATCGAGCAGGTTGGTGCCGCCCGCGATGAATTTTGCGCCCGGCGTGCGCTGCGCGCTGGCCGCCGCCTCTGCGGGCGTCGCGGCGCGTTCGTAAGTGAAAGCTTTCATGAGGCGCCACTCCCGGCGACATCTTCGATCGCGGCAAGAATATTGGCGTACGCGCCGCAGCGGCAGATATTGCCGCTCATGCGCTCACGAATTTCATCGGCGGTCATTTCCGGGGGGGAGACTAAATCATGCGTCACATGGCTTGGAATGCCCGCTTCGATTTCCTTGAGCATCGCGACCGAGGAGCAGATCTGCCCCGGCGTGCAGTAGCCGCACTGAAAGCCGTCATGCTCCACAAACGCCGCCTGCATCGGGTGCAGGTTCTCCGGCGTTCCCAGCCCCTCAATGGTGGTGACGTCGGCATCCTGGTGCATCACCGCCAGCGTCAGGCACGAGTTCACGCGCCGTCCGTCGATGATGACCGTACACGCGCCGCACTGGCCGTGATCGCAGCCTTTCTTAGTGCCCGTCAGCGCCAGATGTTCGCGCAGCGCGTCCAGCAGCGTGGTGCGGGTGTCGACCTCCAGCTGCCGGGTTTCGCCATTCACCGTCAGCCTCAGCGGGACATATTGCGGCGGCGGGCCGCCTGCCTCGCGCAGATGCCCGTGGTGTGTTTCATCGCCGTGGTTGCTCATGCCAGGCCTCCAGTATTGTCAAAGTGAAAAGAGTGTGGCCGCTACGATGCCGCGCGGCTTTTTTTATAACGGAGAGTTAATAATAGACGGCGCTGACGCGCTGGCAGGCGCCGCTAAAAAATTGCCGCCCGCCGCCGATACCTCTGGTATCGTGAATTCCCCCGAAGCCGCCTGAACCTGACGCTATGATTTCCATCTGCATGATCGTGAAAAACGAGGCAAAGCATCTTGCCGATACGCTCGCCTCCGTCGCCGCGCATTTCGACGATATTGTGATTGTCGATACCGGCTCGCAGGACGACACCAGAGCCGTCGCGCAACGCTTTACCGACAAGGTGTATGACTTCGCGTGGGTGGACGATTTCGCGGCGGCGCGCAACGCCTCGCTGGAGTACGCTCGTCACGAATGGGTGCTGGTTATTGATGCCGATGAATCCATAACGGCGGTAGATATTCCGGCGCTACAGGCGCTTATCCATGCGCACCCGGAGGGCGTCGGGCGCGTGGAGCGGATTAACTATATTGACGAAGGCGACGGCGTAACCACCCTGCGCGAGCGCGTGTCGCGCCTGTTTCCGAAGGCGCGTTATCATTACCAGGGCGTGATCCATGAGCAGGTGACGCCGCGTGAGGGCCACGCGCCTGGCGACATGTTCCCGGTTCCCGTGACGCTCGATCACGTCGGCTACAAAAACGCGGTGTTGCAGGAGACGGATAAAATTACCCGCAATATCCGCCTGCTGGAACGGGCGTTGCAGACGCAGCCGGACGATCCGTATCTCTGGTTTCAGCTTGGCAAAAGCCATTTTCTCAAACGCGGCTACGGACAAGCGTCAGAGGCGTTTCGCAAAGCGCTGAGTTATGAACCGAACGTGGCGCTGGAGTATGTCGAAGAGCTGGTCGAAACGCTGGGCTATGCGCTGATCAATCAGGGCGATTACGCGGCGGCCATGAGCATTCTTGATTACGAACGCTGGTATACCTCCGCCGATTTCATGTTTCTTAAGGCGCTGATTTTGATGAACAACGGCCAGCTACAGGCGGCGGTAGACACCTTCTTACACTGCACCCGCATGCCGCAGAGCAGCAAAGCGGGCGTGACCAGCTTTAAGGCCTGGTACAACATCGGGGTGATCCTGGAAATCTCGGGCATGACGGCGGATGCGCAGGCCTGTTATACGCAGTGCGGCGACTACCCACCCGCGCAGGCAGGCCTGACTCGGCTGAACGCCTGACGCACGCCTTTACCTTTTCCGGCTGCCGGTCATTTTCAGGGCTTCGACCACCAGCGAAAAGGCAGGAGATGGCTGTTTTCTGCTGGGATAATAGAGGTAATAGCCAGGAAATGGCGCGCACCATGATTCCAGCACGCGCACCAGGCTTCCGTCTTTAAAGCGATCGTCAAATTCCCCTTCTGGCAGGAACGCGATGCCGAGTCCGTCCAGCGCGGCGTGAACGATATGCGCCGCCGTATTGAAAATAAGCTGGCCCTCAACCCGCACATTCACCGGCCCATCCTGCCCATCAAATTCCCAGACATACAGCCCGCCTCCGCTGGTCATACGCAGATTAATGCAGTTGTGAGCCACCAAATCGTGCGGCGTTTCCGGCACCGGATGCGCCGCGAAGTAATCCGGCGAAGCGGCGGCAGCCATCCGCATCGGCGGGCTGATCGGTACGGCAATCATGTCTTTATCGATCGTACCGCCAAGCCGCACGCCTGCATCAAAGCGATCCGCGACGATATTGCGAAACCCATGGTTGGCATCAAATTCCATCTGAATATCCGGGTAATCGCGTAAGATCGGCGTCAGTTTTGGTAGTAAGAGCGCATGCAGAACGTGCGGATCGCAGGTAATACGCACCTTACCCGCAGGCTTATCACGCAGTGCGCTCAGCATGTCGAGTTCTGCTTCGATTTCATCAAAACGGTTGCCGATCGCCTCCAGCAGACGCTCGCCTGCGGCCGTGAGCGAAATGCTGCGCGTCGTGCGCGTCAGCAGGCGCAGCTTTAGCCGGTTTTCCAGCCCGGCAATCGCCTGGCTTAGCGCCGACTGCGTCACGCCAAGCTGCGCCGCAGCGCGGGTAAAACTGCCCTCGCGCGCAACGGTCACAAAAGAAAACAGATCGTTCAGGTTACGTTTCATCGCCCGTCTTCTCGCTTCAATTTATTAGTAAACCTAATAACAGTGTTTAGTATTCATTAGCTAGTCACCCTGACACACCCGTGTAAAACTTTCATCAACAATCCGTTCTGCTCTCGCGGCGCAGGTTTACGCACCGCCGCTTTTTACGGAGCCAGAAACGCCGAACGCCCGTTCCGGCTCGTTTCCCGGCTCCCGAGAACACCAGGGTTTTCAGCCATGTGCCGCATTTTTGCGGCGCCTGTGCTGGCGTGCGCGCTATGCAGCGCGTCGGACCACCCTCTATCACGCTACAGGGCCTGTTGAAGATGACAACGACGACACATGATGACACCCACCCGCGCGCATACTGGAGCGGCGTGCTGGCAATGACGCTCTGCGCCTTTGCGCTGGTAGCCTCGGAATTTATGCCGGTGAGCCTGTTGACGCCGGTATCACAGGATTTAGGCATCAGCGAAGGACTGGCGGGCCAGGGCATCGCGATTTCCGGCGCGCTGGCGGTACTGACCAGCCTGTTTCTGTCACAGCTCGCAGGCACTCTCAATCGCAAGACCTTGCTGCTGGGACTGACGCTGCTGATGGCGCTGTCCGGCGTCATCATCGCGCTCGCGCCCGATTACCTCGCTTATATGGCGGGCCGCGCGCTGATTGGCGTGGCGATCGGCGGGTTCTGGTCGCTCAGCACGGCAACGGCGATTCGGCTGGTGCCGCGTCAGCAGGTGCCACGCGCGCTGGCGATTTTCAACGGCGGCAATGCGCTGGCCACGGTTATCGCCGCCCCGCTCGGCAGCTGGCTCGGCGCGGTGATCGGCTGGCGCGGCGCGTTCTTCTGCCTCGCACCGATCGCGCTGTTCGCCTTTATCTGGCAATGGCGAAGCCTGCCTGCGATGCCTGCGCAGGGGCACAACGGTCGCGCTGGCGGCGCGCTGCGCCAGCCGCTGGTGATCGCGGGCATGGCGGCCAGCGGGATTTTCTTCATGGGTCAGTTCGCGCTCTTTACCTATGTGCGTCCGTTTCTGGAAACCGTCACCCGCGTCAGTGTCCCTACGCTGTCGCTCATTCTGCTTGGCATTGGCACCGCCGGGTTTACCGGCACGCTGCTGATTAGTGGCGCGCTGCGCTCAGGCTTCTACCGGACGCTTATTGCCATCCCTTTTTTAATGGCGGCAATCGCCGTCGCGCTGACCGTAGTGGGCCACAGCGTATCGCTGGTCGCGGCACTGCTGTGCGGCTGGGGGCTTATCGCCACCGCCGCGCCCGTGGGCTGGTGGACATGGGTCGCCCGGACGCTGCCCGATAACGCCGAGGCGGGCGGCGGCCTGATGGTGGCAGTCGTTCAGCTTTCCATCGCGCTCGGCTCCACGCTCGGCGGGTTCGCTTTTGACCACAGCGGCTGGCGCAGCACGTTCTTTCTGAGCGCCGGGCTGTTACTGCTGGCAGCCCTGCTGGCAACCATCACGTCAAAGCAGGATCCACATTCTGACATCTGAGCCGCAAGCCGGCCGAACATTAAGGAGTTTCGTTATGCACATTAAGGCTATTGGCGCGCTTTCCGCCACTCAACCGCTTGAACCGATGACGATTACCCGCCGCGAGCCCGGCGAGCACGATGTGCAAATCGCCATCGCGTATTGCGGCGTTTGCCACTCGGATATTCATCAGGCGCGCGCCGAATGGGCAGGCACGTTATTTCCCTGCGTGCCGGGCCATGAAATCGTCGGTCGCGTCACTGCAATCGGCACGAAAGTGACCGCTTTTGCGCCCGGCGATCTGGTGGGCGTCGGCTGCATCGTCGACAGCTGTAAAGATTGCGAAGAGTGCGATGACGGGCTTGAGAACTACTGCGATCACATGATCGGCACCTATAACTTCCCGACGCCGGACGCGCCGGGCCATACGCTTGGCGGTTATTCACAACAGATTGTCGTGCATGAGCGCTATGTACTGCGCATCCGTCATCCGGAATCCCAGCTCGCCGCTGTCGCGCCGTTACTGTGTGCAGGCATTACGACCTATTCGCCGCTGCGTCACTGGCAAGTTGGGCCAGGGAAAAAAGTGGGCATCATCGGCATCGGCGGGCTTGGGCATATGGGTATCAAACTGGCGCACGCGATGGGCGGGCAGGTCGTGGCGTTTACCACATCAGAATCCAAACGCGACGCGGCGAAAGCGCTGGGCGCGGATGAAGTGGTGGTATCGCGTAACGCCAGTGAAATGCAGGCGCACGCCAAAAGCTTCGATTTCATCCTGAACACCGTGGCCGCGCCGCATAACCTGGATGCCTTCACTGCGCTTTTAAAACGCGACGGCACAATGACGCTGGTGGGCGCGCCCGCTTCGCCGCATCCGTCGCCGGAAGTCTTTAACCTGATTTTCAAACGCCGCGCTATCGCGGGCTCGATGATTGGCGGCATCCCGGAAACTCAGGAGATGCTCGATTTTTGCGCCGGGCACCATATCGTCGCCGACATTGAGCTTATCCGCGCCGACGACATTAACGAGGCGTGGGAGCGCATGATCAAAGGCGATGTGAAATATCGCTTTGTCATCGACACCGCTACGCTGGCGTGAAAGACGCCCTGTTCTCATGACTGAGGAGTTAAATTATGACGGATATTTATTATTGTGGTTCGCAGGCCTCTTACGCTGGCCCGGAAGCGTGGTTTACCGGTACCGTGCGTGTCGATCCGCTGTTCCCGGCGAATGCCCCGGCGCGCGCTGGCGGTAATAGCGTCACATTTGAACCGGGCGCGCGAACGGCATGGCATACGCATCCACTGGGCCAGACGCTGATCGTCACCGCCGGTTTCGGCTATGTGCAGACCTGGGGAGAGCCTGCTCGTGAAATTCGCCCCGGCGATGTGGTCTGGATCCCGCCGTATGAAAAACACTGGCATGGTGCCAGCCCGACTACGCCGCTGACGCATATCGCTATCCAGGAAGCGCAGGATGGCAGCGTGGTGGAGTGGCTTGAACATGTGTCCGACGAGCAGTACGGGGAACGCGGGTAAGCGCATACTCTTGTGAATAAAGACCGGTTTAAATCCGGTCTTTCAATCAGCCTTTATCAGCAGCCTGATTTCATCTGCATGCCGCTTGTTAAGGGTGATTTCGCACTGATCGATGTAGGCAGGATAATCGTAAGCATCTTCGTTAATCTCTGTTGCAACCGCTTCACAGAGTTGATCCCGGTACTGCTTCCACACTGCCTGCGCCTTGAGAAACCGCTGATTAAAAACGTCACCCGCCGTGAGGCCCGCGTCTTGCTTACCATTAAAATCGCCAGGATTGTTAGCGAGAATATTTTTACTGGCGCGCGCAATCAGTGCATCCAGTTCCCTCGCACTTTCTACTTTTTTCTTTGCCAGACAATTGTATCCTTCCGCAACGGAAGCACTCTGCCTGAAACAATGCTCGCGCTCCGGCCCCTCGCTTAATGAGGCATAACAGGAAGCAGGAAGCAGAAAAAAACAAGCCAAAGCCGTAATACGTTTCACTGGGATTTTCTTCGTTAAAGATTTCATCTGCCTGTCGACACGCTGTTATAAGGGTTAATCGTTGAAAGGGTAGACTGTTTAAAAGCATAACGAAACTTATTCTTTTAAATAAGCCAGTCGCTTTCGGGTCGGCTCAAATGACATATAAATTGCATCCTGCCTAATGTACCGGGCAAGTTTCTCTTTGCCGCCCACTGCCGCTTTAAAGAGGGCAGTGACGCTATGCGCTCCCTGAAAAAAGATATCGACGACCACATCCCTGATTTTTTTATCGAGAGATGCCCATCCTGGCGCGCCGGGAATATCGGGAGCCAGCTTTTCATAAAGCCTGCGCGCCTCGTCAGCCTTCTTCTGATAAGAAATCTTAAAAAGCTGGACTTGCTGGATATGGCTGATTTCGCCCACAAAGGGGCCATAGATTCTGATAAAATCCACCGCAGCATCTCCTTTACGAAAGGCGGCCTTTGAACACAGGACCGCTTTGTACTCTTCGATACCTGCCTGACGCAAGGTAGCAAAAATTTCGCCGCTGCTTCGATTACCCATATCATAGCCTCGGCCTAATGTGACGCCAGATCCCACAGTGCCCGGCGTATGTAATACTCTTGAAAAATAAGGGTAGGTATTTCTTCCCCTGAAAGGAGCAGCGGTTTTGATGTAATCGATACCTTCAGCATCAAAGGTCAGTTGTCCTTCATTAACTATCAGAATCCCACTTTTTTGTACTGGTAATGAACCTGGTGACGCTGCGTTATTAATCGCCATCATAAACCAGTTATCCATTGGCTGAACTAACCCGGAAGGTGAAAGATTTAATAACCGTTGATACCAGCAGATAGCCTCAATAGTCTCATGATTGCAGATACTGTCAGCGCCTATGCTCCGCCCGGTAAAAAACGTGTAACCTGATTTATTTATCGCCGTTTTTAACAGCCTCACGTCTTCCGGATTATTCGTTCCACAAAACCCTACAGGAGCTGACAGACGGAATATTTTCGGATTACTGTAATAAACCCCGCCATTTTTTGAAGCTATTCCTTTTTGCATATAATCCCTTTATATTTTTTGGAAACTCTGAAAAAGACATTAATCAAACCGATTCGTTATAAATAGATCTTTATGGGGATATTGGGTATAGCCAGAGCTGGCAATTAGGAATACGTTTAATTGATGGAAGAATCACATATCGATCTTAAACAACCAACAAACCTGGCAGAATATTAATTCCTGCACCTGTTTAATAGATGGTTACGTATTAGCTCAGTCTGAGAAGGAGGGTTGCACAGAATCATCTGCACAAAAAAGCTTATCGGCGGGGAAAGGCCAGGTATAATCCGCGGCAGCGGGAATGGCCCGCTCTCCTTTCCTTAGCCACAAGGACGTCACGATGAACGCGCCCGCCGACCGACTTCAACATACGCTGCTTTGCATTACCGTCGGGCTGGCCTGGTTTATGCTGCCGATGGTGGTATCGATGCTGCCGGGCTATATGAGCATTTACCGTGCCGGGTTCGCCACGCCGTTGCTCTACTTCGTGTTCTGGCTGCCGTTCGCGCTATTTTGCTGGCAGCGCTACCAGAAGCGCTTCGGTCTGCTGCCTGTGGGCGGGCTGAGCGTGCAGTCGCTGGCATTGCCGGGGCTGGCGCTGCTGGCGCTCTCCATCATTCATGGGCTGTTCGGCAGGCAGGAGCCCTGGAGCGCGACGCTTTCGCAGATGTCATCCCTGAACCTTGCGCTCACGGCGGTCTGCATCTGCCTGCTGGCGCCGGTGGTGGAAGAAGTTATCTGCCGCGGCTTTTTGCTGAATGCGGGCATCGGCTGGGGGAAAATGGGCCAGACGGTCGCGATGGTCGGCACATCGCTGTTTTTCGCCATCGGCCATGCGCAGTACCAGATGCCCACCACTTTCGTCTGGCTGTTCATCTTCTCGGTAATCCTCTGCCAGGTGCGCATTCATACCGGCAGCCTGCTGGCGCCCATCGTCCTGCATTCGGCGACCAATATTATCGGCATGATGGCGGCGCTGAAGCTCTCCTGATCAGGCCGCCGGGAACCGCAGAATAAAGCGGTTCCAGCCCGCTTCGTGTTCTACCGCGGTCTCCCCGCCGTGCAGGCGCGCGATCGCCTGGGTGAGTGCCAGCCCAAGCCCGGTGCCGGGCGTGGCGCGCGCGTTATCGCCGCGCCAGAAAGGCAGAAACAGCTTTTCCGCCTCCCCGACTGGCTCGCCCTGGTTGGCGACGCTGAGCTCGGTTTCTCCCGCCTTCCGTACAGCCACGATCCGCACCTCGCTGCCCGTGGGCGCGTGGCGAAGCGCGTTCGTCAGAAGGTTAGTAAGCGCTCGCTGGAGGAGCAGCCGATCGGCGAAAATATCACCCTGAGCCTGCACGTTAAACGTTATCTCCTGCTCTTCCGCCAGCGGCTCCAGAAAATCGGTCAGTTGATGGATAAACGGCTCAAGCGCCAGCCTTTCGCGCTTCAGCGCGATGTTTTGATGATCGGCGCGGGCGAGAAACAGAATGTTTTCAATCAGCCGGGTCATCTGCTCCAGCTCTTCGATATTCCCGGCAAGCAGGCTCTGATACTCCGGCACGCTGCGCGCGCGTTGCAGCGCGACCTGATTTTGCCCCAGCAAAATGTTAACCGGCGTGCGCAGTTCATGGGCGAGATCGTCGGCAAAGCGCGTCAGCCGCGCAAAATCCTCCGCCAGCCGGTGACGCATGGTATTGAGCGCCTCGCCGAGCGGCAGCAGCTCGCGCGGCAGGGTCTCCAGGCTGAGCGGCTGTTGCAGCGTTTCGCTGCCGGTGCGGGCGGTGGCCTCGCTGAGACGGGTAACGGCGCGCAGGCCGCGGCGTATCAGCCACGGGCTGAGCAGCGCGGCGGCGAGCGTCGCCAGCAGGCACACCATCAGGCTTTCCCGGCGGTACTGCGCCAGCATCTGCGCGCGCTCCTGCGCCACGCGCGCCACGGTGATGATGAGCGGACCGCGGGCATCGCTCGCCGTCAGCGCCAGCGCGCTCACATAGACGCCGTCGGGCCGCTGCCAGCGGTGTAGCGCGTCCTCGTTAACGCCGCGCCCTGGCGGCATTGGCGCAAGCGTCGGCAGCGCGACGCCCGCCTGGTTAATATTCACCAGCGTCTCGCCCTCCATCCGTTTTATCAGCAGCAGATCCTGGCGGGTATCCAGCATCCGGTTGAAATAGAGCGGCAGCTGGCGCGGCTCGGCGCCGTCCGTCAGCAGCTGGCGTAGCTGGGAAGCGCGGTTCAGCAGCGTCTGATCGTCGCGCCAGATAAGCTCGGCGCTTAACGAACGATAGAGCGACACCCCGGTAATGCCGCAGGCGAACGCCACCAGCAGCGTGAAGATGAGCGTCAGGCGCAGCGTTAAGGAGGGGCTACGCATCGTTCTGCTCCGGCGTGCTGAGGCGGTAACCCATGCCGCGCACGGTTTCAATCAGCTTAAGCGGGAACGGATCGTCGATTTTCTTGCGCAGGCGACGAATGGCGACATCCACCACATTGGTTTCGCTGTCAAAGTTAATCCCCCAGACTTCGCTGGCGATCAGCGTGCGCGGCAAAATCTCCCCGACGCGGCTTGCCAGCAACCACAGCAGCGTAAATTCCTGACGGGTCAGCGCGATCCGCTCGCCGCCGCGGCTGGCGGCGTGACGCGCGGTATCAAGCGTCAGATCCGCCACCTGCAGCGTCGCGGCGGCAGGCGCATGGCGGCGCAGTTGCGCCCGCACGCGCGCCAGCAGTTCGGCGAAAGAAAAGGGCTTCACCAGATAGTCATCGGCCCCCAGCTCCAGCCCTTTCACGCGATCGCTCACCGCATCTCTGGCCGTCAGGCAGAGCACCGGCGTGGCTTTGGCGGTGCGCAGCGCGCGCAACACCTGCCAGCCGTCGAGGCCCGGCAGCATGATGTCGAGGATGATCAGCGCGTAGTCGTGCTCCAGCGCCAGATGCAGGCCATCGCGCCCGTCGGCGACGGCGTCCACCACCAGCCCCGCCTCCCGCAGCCCTTTTTCGAGCCACGCGCGGGTTTTATCGTTGTCTTCAATCAGCAGCAGTTTCATGGCGACAGTCTCGCAAAGAACGCGGGCGCTGCCCAGCGGCGATGCGCAGGATGACAAAACTGTCATCTTCGTGTCAGGCGTTTTCGCCCGCGCGGGTGGCAGGATGAGCGCACAACCACTTCAGGAGGAATGATGATGAACCGTTTTCAAACGCTTGCCGCCGCTGCCCTTTTCGCCCTGCCGGGCCTCGCGCTTGCCGCGCCGGCGAATTTACTGAGCGTGCATGTGCTGAATGAACAGACCGGCAAACCCGCGCCGGGCGTGGTGGTAAAACTGGAGAAAAAACAGGGGAATGCCTGGCAGCCGCTGAACGAAGCGACGACCGATAAAGATGGCCGCATTAAGGCGCTCTGGCCAGACGCGCCTGCCGCCGCGGGCGACTACCGCGTGATTTTTGAAACCGGCGACTACTTTGCCGCGCACAAGCAGTCCAGCTTCTTCCCGGAAGTGCCGGTGGTGTTCCATATCGATAACACCGACGAGCACTACCATGTGCCGCTGCTGCTGAGCCAGTACGGCTACTCCACCTATCGCGGCAGCTGAAACCCAGGCGGCGGGCAGCAGAGAATATTGCCGAGAAAGACGAGCAGCGGCGAGGATTCCGTCTCGCCGTAGTACTCCACATCGGGCAGCGCGTACAGAAAGCGGATCTCGCTGACGCCGCGCTCGCACAGCTGTTCCCCCGCCGCGCGGGTTAAAAACGCGAATTGCGGGTCGAGCGCCGGGTTATGCGGGTGAATCGACCCTTTTTCACCTGCCGTCGCGCCATACCAGAGCGCAATCGCGTCGTCCGCGTACCCCTGCGCGAAGCCGAAATCCTGCAAAAAATGGCGCTCGCAGCCGGGCGCGGGCAGCGCCTCCCGCAGCGCCTGCACGTCATCCGTCGTGGAATACCAGACCGCAAACTGCATCGTCGCCATAATGGCCTCCGCGTCGCGTTGCCTCAGAGTTTACCCAACAGCCGGAACCAGCCGTAATCGAGCGGCAACAGGAAAAGAAAAGTGACTACCGCCAGCGCCAGGCAGAGCTTCATCCCGGCGCGCGCCGGGACGTTGCCCAGCGCCATCGCCACCACGATGGGCGACGCCTGGTACGGCAACAGCGGCGTGGAATACCCCAGCACCTGGATCATGATGGTCGAGAGCAGCGGGAAGCCGGTACTACGCGAAAAGCTCTCCGCAAGCGTGGTATAGAGCGCCGGAACGCCGTTGGCGGTCATGATGAAGTTGAGCGCCGTGGTAATGCCGGTGAGCGCGGCGAAACTGGTAAAGGGGCGCGCCGGATCGAGCGGCATGATCTGCATCAGCGCCGCGCCGACCGCGTTGCCGATGCCCGTGTGGGTCACGGTGGTCGCAAGCCCCAGAATGCCCGCCACATAGATGCAGGTGCGCATGTTGACGCCGCTTGCGAACTCATCGCCGGTAATAAACCCGACGCGCGGCAGAAGCGTGATGACCGCCGCCGCAAGGCCCGTCCACGCCGGGCCGATGCCGTGCCAGCTCTCGGTGACCCACAGCGCCAGCACCACCAGCAGCAGCCAGCCGAGGCGTTTTTCCGCGCGGCTCATCGGCGTCGCGGCGGGCAGCTCGCGCGGCGGCTGCGGCTTGCCGGGAAAGAACCAGCAGATAAGCGCAATCAGCACCGCGCCCTTGAGCAGTCCCAGCACTGGCGTGTGCAGCAGCAGATAGGGCAGATAGTTAAGGTGAATGCCGAAAGAGCCTTCCGCCGCGCCGCTCATCACCAGATTGGGCACGTTGGCGGGCAGAATAGTGGCGGAGAGCTGGAACGTGCCGAAGCCCACCGCCAGCGCCAGGCCGTACCAGCCGCGGGTGTTTTCTTCGATACCGGCGCGTTTCGCCATCGCCGCCACGACGGGCATCAGCAGCGCGATGCGCCCCATGTTCGACGGCATGACGAACGCCAGCGCATAGCTGAGCAGCACCACGCTCGCCACCATCTGCCACCAGGAATCGGTCAGCCGCGCCGACAGCGCCCGCGCTGCCCGGTCCGCAAGCCCCGTTTTACGGATGGCCACGCCCAGCACGAAACCGCTGAACACCAGCCAGAACGCCGATGACGCGAAGCCGCCGAACAGGACTTCCGGCGGCGCGATTCTGGCTATCATCGCCACTGCGAAAAAGAGCAGCACCGTGATGAATTCCGGCAGCAGGGACGTCGCCCAGAGCACGATGGTCAGCAGAATAATAAGGGAGGGTAAGAGCAGCGGATGCGCAAGCCAGACGGACATACCTGTCTCCTGATGAAATTTCCAGCAAGTCTACGGCGCGCCTGACGTTAAGTAAACGTTATGGCGTGCCTTCGTGAAGCAGCGCGCAGTCGTGATCCTGAAGCTCTTCGCTGTGCGCCAGGTTCAGTTGCAGAAGCTGACGATGCGTGGCGAGCAGGACAAACGAGCCATCTTTAAGCAGCGCCAGCGCCAGCGAGTAGCGCCCCATGTGCTCGCGCGCCTGCGGCACCTCTTCCGCCAGCATCAGAAACGGCGAACGGCGCGACAGCTCTTCGCCGGTAATACGGCGCGCTAAATAGTCGTGACCGCGAAGACTCCCCGGAAACGGCTGCCAACGGCTGCCGATGCCGTTCATCGCGGCGTCAAGCTGCGCGCGCACGTCCGGGCGCAGGCAGGAGATGTGAATGTGCAGATGGTTCTGGGTGCGGCCCATTGTGGAGTTGATGGCCAGTGAAACCGCGCTGTCGGGCACCGGACCGCCGCGCTTTTCGCTCATCCAGCGGCGCGCCTGCCACGCCTGCCAGAAAAAGTTGGGCGTGTTATCGGAGAGCAAAAGCGGGCTTTCGATGCCGTTGATTTTCCACAGCGGCATCAGCAGGTATTGCAGCGGGCCGTTGATATCTTTCAGCACGGCGTAACCCGCAGGGAGATTCACCTGGGCGCAGGGGGCTGGATCCTGGCGTTCTCGCTCGCCGGGCAGGCACTGCTGCGTCACGATGCGCCTTAGCACGTCCGGATCGCTCGGCAGGAAATAACGCCACGCCACCAGCGCGGCCAGCGCCAGTACGGCAATAAGCGTGACGGTGAGATACAGCGTTCGCTTCATGCTTCGCCCCTGTTAATGCTGAAAACGCAAAGCGTAGCGTAAAACGGGCCGCAGCGGGGGGGTTATTACCCGGAAAGCAGGCCACATCCTTGTGGCCGGGGTATTTAACGCTGGCTTATCTGATCGAAGGTGCCGCCGCTCGCAAAGTGCGTTTGCTGCGCTTTGGTCCAGCCGCCGAACACGTCATCAATCGTGAAGAGTTTCAGTTTCGGGAAGGTGCTTTCATACTTCGCCGCGATTTGCGCATCGCGCGGACGGTAGAAGTTTTTCGCCGCGATCTCCTGGCCTTCCGGCGAGTAGAGGTATTTCAGGTAGGCTTCGGCCACCGCCTGCGTGCCTTTCTCCTGCGTGACTTTATCAACGACCGAGACGGTCGGCTCCGCAAGGATGGATTCACTCGGCGTCACGATTTCAAACTTATCTTTACCAAGCTCGTTGGCGGCCAGCAGCGCTTCGTTTTCCCAGGCGATCAGCACATCGCCGATACCGCGCTCAACGAAGGTGTTGGTCGCGCCGCGCGCGCCGGAATCGAGCACTTCGACGTTTTTATACAGCGCTTTGACGAAATCCTGAGCTTTGGCCTGATCGCCGTTGTTGTGATGCAGCGCGTAGCCCCAGGCCGCCAGATAGTTCCAGCGCGCGCCGCCGGAGCTTTTCGGGTTCGGCGTGATGACCGACACGCCCGGCTTCACCAGATCGTTCCAGTCTTTAATTTGCTTCGGGTTGCCCTTACGCACGAGGAACACGATGGTGGAGGTGTACGGCGCGGAGTTGTCCGGCAGGCGTTTGATCCAGTTTTTATCGATGCGGCCGCGTTCGGCGATGGCGTCCACGTCATAGGCCAGCGCCAGCGTCACCACATCGGCCTTAATACCGTTAATGACCGAGGTCGCCTGTTTACCGGAGCCGCCGTGCGACTGACGGACCACGACGTTATCGCCGGTCTCTTTTTTCCAGTGCGCGCTGAACGCTTTGTTGTACTGCTCATAGAATTCGCGCGTCGGATCGTAAGAGACGTTTAACAACTGCACGTCTTTCGCCAGTACGCCTGCTGAAGCCAACAGTAAAGTAATGCCCACGCCCCACTTGTTCATCGCACGCTCTCTTTAAATATTCAGATGTGAATTGCAATAAAAGCAGCGTGCCAGAAAGCGCGGCGCGGACTAAAGAATAAAAAAAAATTGGCTATAACTTTGGGGAATAACGCAGAGTAGAACAACGCCCGGCCGCGTTAGCGTACCGGGCGCATAACGAGCGGCTTAGTAGAGCTTTTTCGCGCAGTCCAGCCAGTCGCCTTTGAACGGACGCTTCATGTTTTCGATAGCGTCGATGATGTCGTGATGCACCATTTTTTCGTTCTGAATGCCGACGCAGCGGCCGCCGTAGCCCTGCAGCAGCAGTTCAATGGCGTAAGCGCCCATGCGGGAGGCCAGGATGCGGTCATAAGGCACCGGCGAGCCGCCGCGCTGGATGTGGCCGAGAACGGTGGCGCGGGTTTCGCGCTTGGTTTCGGTTTCGATGTATTTCGCCAGCTCGTCGATGTCGCAGATGTGCTCGGTGATCGCAACGATAGCGTGTTTTTTGCCTTTCGCGATGCCCGCTTTGATTTCAGAGACCAGATCTTCGCGGTTGAACTCGACTTCCGGCAGAACGATAAATTCGCAACCGCCGGCGATGGCTGCCGCCAGGGTCAGATCGCCGCAGTAGCGGCCCATGACTTCGACGATAGAAATACGCTGGTGCGAAGAGGAGGTGTCGCGCAGGCGGTCAATCGCCTCAACCACGGTGTGCAGCGCGGTGAAGTAGCCGATGGTGTAATCGGTGCCCGCCACGTCGTTATCGATGGTGCCCGGCAGACCAATGCACGGGAAGCCCATTTCGGTCAGGCGTTTGGCGCCCATGTAGGAGCCGTCGCCGCCGATCACCACCAGCGCATCGAGGCCGCGTTTCTTCATGTTCTCGATAGCCACGGCGCGGATATGTTCTTCGCGGAATTCCGGGAAGCGCGCGGAACCGAGGAAGGTGCCGCCGCGGTTGATCATGTCGGAAACGCTGTAGCGGTCGAGCTGGATCATGCGGTCTTCATACAGGCCAAGATAGCCGTCGTACACGCCGAACACTTCCAGACCTTCTGTCAACGCCGCACGGACCACACCGCGGATGGCGGCGTTCATGCCTGGCGCATCACCGCCACTCGTCAACACACCGATTTTCTTAATCATGACTACCTCTGAACGTAGAATGCAAAAGGAATACTTTCGCCGGAAACCGCCTGCGCAAGGGCGACAGGTGATCGACTATTGCTGCAAATAGTATATCAACAGCTTCCTGCTGAATTGATTCAGGTCAGCCCTCGTGGGGGTGGTATATACAAAAAATGCCTGACTGAACCACGCCTTTACAACGAATGCTTAACGCTCAAATTGCCCCTGCTGGAAACGCGGGACCACTGAGCATGGGTCCTGATGAATAATGACGTCCGACCCCGGAAACCGGAACAGGATCGCCTGCTCCACCTGTTCGGCGATAAGATGCGCCTGAACGAGCGGCAAGTTGTCTTCCATTTCGAGATGAAGCTGGATAAAGCGGGTCGGCCCTGACTGCCGCGTACGTAGATCGTGCGCGCCACGAACGCCTGGCCAGGCGGCGATAATGTCGACAATCGCCTGGCGCTCGTCATCGGGCAGAGCCCGGTCGAGCAGCGACTGTACCGCTTCATAGCCCATCCGTAACGCACTGTATAAAATCCAGACGCCAATCCCGAGCGCGAACAGCGCGTCGGCGCGGTGCAGGCCATACCATGAGAGGGCCAGCGCCACCAGAATAGCGGTGTTCATCATAACATCAGACTGATAATGAAGCATATCCGCCCGCACCGCCTGGCTGCGCGTTTTACGCACTACCCAGCGCTGGAAGGTGACTAACATCAGCGTGGTGACGAGCGCCGCCACCGTCACGACAATCCCGACCAGCGGCGCGCGCATGGGCTCAGGCTCGACCAGGTGCTGAATGCCGGTCAGGAAAAGAAACAGCGCCGAGCCGGAAATAAACATGCTTTGCGCGAGCGCCGCCAGCGATTCCGCCTTTCCGTGACCAAACGTATGTTCTTTATCGGCAGGCTGAAGCGAATAGCGCACCACTAAAAGATTGGTCAGCGACGCGGCGATATCCACCAGAGAATCCACAAGGGCGGCGAGAATACTGACCGACCCGGTATACCACCAGGCGAAGATTTTGATGATCAGCAGTAAGGTTGCCACAAGCGTTGCGGCGAGCGCCGCCCGACTTACCAGACGGGCATAGTCATGATTCATAACGACTCCTGCAAAGACATGTTGCCAGTATAACCAACCGTTCGCAGGAGTTTGATGAAATTCGTCTGACGCACGCCGGTATTGAAAAAGGACGCAGGGTGAAAAAAGGCAAAAAAAACCCCCACATCATGTGGGGGAAGACAGGGATGGTGTCTATGGCAAGGAAAACAGGGTTCTTACTGGTTACTACGGGTACTGCTACTAAAGAGCGGCAGCGCAGACTGGCGCTGCATTTGCGCAACCTCACGGAACTGTTCCATGCGTTGCTGGTGTTTCTTGTTCAAAACCGCTTGCTGCTCGGGCGTTAACAGGCGATACATCTGGTTTCTCACCTTCGCCATTTCAACCTGGCGAGCCACTTGCTCCTGGGCCATTTTTTCCGCCTGGGCGCGCACAGCGTTTTCATCAAAATTTTCTGCGGTGACCAGCCTGTGCATGGCCTCCATTTCGCTAACATTAACAGGGGGCTGCTCATGTCGCGCTCGCTGCATCAAATCGCGCATTTGCTGGCGCTGATGCTCTGTTAAGTTAATGCCGTCAAACATATGGCTTTGCACACTGTTGCGCTGCGTCAGCATGTCCGCTGGATGCCAGCTTTCGTCCGTCGGGACCTGTGCCGCCTGGCTGGTTAACGCACCGACAGCCAGCGTTGAGGCCATGACGGCGGCGGTAACTTTGCGCATCACTGACTCCTGGAAACTTATGTGCTGCGGTTCAACGAAATCCAGTCTACGATTCGGGCTGCAAACATGCGTCAGGGGGTGTAAAACAACGTAAAGTCATGGATTAGCGCGCCTTGATGACGTAATTTCTGCCTCGGAGGTACTGAAAATGAATAAAATCCTGTTAGTTGATGATGACCGCGAGCTGACGTCCCTGTTAAAGGAATTGCTCGACATGGAAGGGTTTAATGTCCTCGTTGCCCATGATGGCGAACAGGCGCTTGACCTCCTGGATGACAGCATCGACCTGCTTTTGCTCGACGTGATGATGCCGAAGAAAAACGGCATTGATACTTTGAAAGAGCTTCGCCAGACACACCAGACACCCGTTATTATGTTGACCGCGCGCGGCAGCGAGCTGGATCGCGTGCTCGGCCTTGAGCTGGGCGCCGATGACTACCTGCCGAAACCGTTTAACGACCGCGAACTCGTGGCCCGTATTCGCGCGATTTTGCGCCGTTCGCACTGGAGCGAACAGCAGCAGAACAGCGACAGCGGTTCGCCGACGCTGGAAGTGGACGCGCTGAGCTTGAATCCTGGCCGCCAGGAAGCGAGCTTCGATGGCCAGACGCTGGAGCTCACCGGTACCGAATTCACGCTGCTTTACCTGCTGGCGCAGCACCTGGGCCAGGTGGTATCGCGCGAACATTTAAGCCAGGAAGTGCTCGGCAAACGTCTGACGCCGTTCGATCGCGCGATCGATATGCACATTTCCAACCTGCGCCGTAAATTGCCGGAGCGTAAAGACGGCCATCCGTGGTTTAAAACCCTGCGCGGACGCGGCTATCTGATGGTTTCCGCTTCATGATAGGCAGCCTTACCGCCCGCATCTTCGCCATTTTCTGGCTGACGCTGGCGCTGGTGTTAATGCTGGTGCTGATGCTGCCTAAGCTCGACAGCCGTCAGATGACGGAACTGCTGGAGAGCGAGCAGCGTCAGGGCACGATGATTGAACAGCATGTCGAGGCTGAACTGGCGAGCGACCCGCCCAACGATCTGATGTGGTGGCGGCGGCTGTTCCGCGCTATCGACAAGTGGGCGCCGCCGGGACAGCGGCTGCTGCTGGTCACCAGCGAAGGTCGCGTCATCGGCGCTGAGCGCAACGAAATGCAGATCATCCGCAATTTTATCGGCCAGTCTGATAACTCCGATCATCCGCAGAAGAAAAAGTATGGCCGCGTTGAGCTGGTCGGGCCGTTTTCCGTGCGCGACGGCGAGGATAACTACCAGCTTTACCTGATCCGCCCGGCGAGCAATTCGCAGTCCGATTTTATCAACCTGCTGTTTGACCGCCCGCTGTTGCTGCTGATTGTCACGATGCTGGTCAGCTCGCCGCTGCTGTTGTGGCTGGCATGGAGCCTGGCGCGTCCGGCGCGTAAGCTTAAAAACGCCGCCGATGAAGTGGCCCAGGGCAACCTGCGCCAGCACCCGGAACTGGAAGCCGGGCCGCAGGAGTTTATCGCCGCAGGGGCGAGCTTTAACCAGATGGTGACGGCGCTGGAACGCATGATGACGACCCAGCAGCGGCTGCTCTCTGATATCTCCCATGAGCTGCGCACGCCGCTCACGCGTCTGCAACTGGGCACCGCGCTGCTGCGCCGCCGCAGCGGAGAGAGCAAGGAACTTGAGCGCATCGAAACCGAAGCCCACCGGCTCGACAGCATGATTAACGATCTCCTGGTGATGTCGCGTAATCAGCAGAAAAACGCGCTGGTGAGCGAGACCATGAAGGCGAATCAGCTCTGGAGCGAGGTGCTTGATAACGCCGCGTTTGAAGCCGAGCAGATGGGCAAATCGTTTGAGGTGGCCTATCCGCCTGGCCCGTGGCTGCTTTATGGCAACCCGAACGCGCTGGAAAGCGCGCTGGAGAATATCGTGCGTAACGCGCTGCGCTACTCGCACAGCAAGATTTCCGTGAGTTTCGCGGTGGATAAAGAAGGCATTACGATTAATGTCGATGATGACGGCCCGGGCGTAAGCCAGACCGATCGGGAACAGATTTTCCGTCCGTTCTATCGCACCGATGAGGCGCGCGACCGGGAATCCGGCGGTACGGGGCTGGGCCTCGCTATCGTGGAAACCGCCGTGCAGCAGCATCGCGGCTGGGTGAAGGCGGACGACAGCCCGCTGGGCGGCCTGCGCCTGACGCTCTGGCTGCCGCTCTATCACCGCTCCTGACCGAGCCCTCCCGCGCGGGAGGGCGTTGCTTCTCCCGCGCCCGCTGTTTTTACCCACCGGCAATTCTGTTATTCTGCGCGCCTCTGCACAAGGGGAGCCGTATGCTGAACATCGTCCTGTTTGAACCTGAAATTCCGCCCAACACCGGTAATATCATTCGTCTTTGCGCCAACACGGGCTTTCGCCTGCACATTATCGAGCCGATGGGGTTTACCTGGGACGATAAGCGCCTGCGCCGCGCGGGGCTGGATTATCACGAGTTTACCGCCGTGACGCGCCATGCCGACTATGCCGCGTTTCTGGAGGCGGAAACGCCGCAGCGCCTGTTCGCGCTGACGACCAAAGGCACGCCCGCGCACAGCGCGGTCAGCTATCAGGACGGCGATTATCTGATGTTCGGCCCGGAAACGCGGGGCCTGCCCGCCTCGATTCTGGACGTACTGCCGCCTGAGCAGAAGATCCGCATCCCGATGATGCCGGACAGCCGCAGCATGAACCTCTCCAACGCCGTGTCCGTTGTAGTGTATGAGGCCTGGCGACAGCTTGGTTACCCAGGCGCGGTATTGCGCAGCTAAGCGACAACCGTCAGAAACAACAAAGCCGCGCAATGCGCGGCTTTTTTATGCGAAACCCCGGCGGGATCAGATGCCGTCGCCGTACTCAAACCCGTGGTTGATGCCGTTGAAGTGCTGATCCATATCCATCGACGGTTTATCGCTTTCAGGCTTGCCGACAATGCGCGCCGGGACGCCCGCCGCCGTGGTGTGCGGCGGCACGGGCTGAAGCACCACCGAGCCCGCGCCGATTTTCGCGCCGCGCCCGACTTCGATATTGCCAAGAATTTTCGCGCCCGCGCCAATCATCACGCCTTCGCGGATTTTCGGGTGGCGATCGCCGCTGGTTTTACCGGTACCGCCCAGGGTCACCGACTGGAGGATAGAGACGTCATCTTCCACCACGGCGGTTTCGCCGATCACAATACCCGTCGCATGATCGAGCATGATCCCGCGGCCAATGGTCGCCGCCGGATGAATATCGACCTGAAAAGAAACCGACACCTGATTTTGCAGGAAAATCGCCAGCGCCTGACGGCCTTGCTTCCAGAGCCAGTGGCCGATGCGATAGGCCTGCAGGGCATGAAAACCTTTGAGATAGAGCAGCGGCGTGGAGTATTTATCCACCGCCGGATCGCGGGTGCGGACGGCCTGGATATCGCAGGCGGCGGAAGCGATCATTTCCGGGTCCGCCCGGTAGGCCTCTTCCACCACTTCACGAATGGCGATCGCCGGCATAATCGGCGACGCCAGTTTGTTCGCCAGCATGTAGCTTAACGCGCTGCCCAGATTTTCGTGCTTAAGTAATGTCGCATGGTAAAAACTGGCCAGCATCGGCTCACAATCGGCCAGCTGACGGGCTTCGGCTTTAATATTCTTCCACACCAGATCCAGTTCTTCACACGGCATTGCTTTCTCCAGACAAACAAACAGCGGCCGACAAAACGGTTTGTCGGCACGCATCAATCATTACGGGCGCTCGTCCTTACTGGCTGCTTCGCTCATCCTTGCGGGTACGGCCCAGCAGCGTTAATGCTGCCTCGCGCGCATTTTTTCCGCAATAGAGTACCTGATAAATTTCCTCGGTTATTGGCATTTCCACGCCAACACGCGCCGCCAGCTCGCGCACCTCTTTGGTGTTGCGATAGCCTTCCACCACCTGACCGATCTTCTCCTGCGCGCTCAGAACGTCCATTCCCTGGCCGAGCATCATGCCGAAACGACGGTTGCGCGACTGGTTGTCGGTACAAGTCAGCACCAGATCGCCGAGGCCCGCCATACCCATAAAAGTGGTCGGGTCAGCGCCGAGCGCCGCGCCCAGACGGGACATCTCCGCCAGACCGCGCGTAATCAGCGCCGTGCGGGCATTCGCGCCGAAGCCGATGCCATCAGACATCCCCGCGCCGATAGCGATAACGTTTTTCACCGCGCCGCCAAGCTGCACGCCGATAAAATCCGGGTTGCTGTAGACGCGAAAGCTTTTGCCGCAGTGCAGAAGCTGCTGGAGATCGTCTGCGAATGTGTCGTCCGTCGCCGCCAGCGCAATCGCCGTCGGCAGCCCTGCCGCCAGCTCTTTGGCGAACGTCGGGCCGGAGATGACCGCGAGCGGGATAGTATCGCCTAACGCCTCGCGCGCGACATCCTGCAACAGCCTGCCGGTTTCCGCTTCCAGGCCTTTCGTCGCCCATACTACACGGGCATCCGGGCGCATCAGCGGTTTAATCTGGCGCAGCACCTGCCCAAACACATGGCTTGGCACCACCACCAGAATGTTGCGGCTGGCGGCCAGCGCAGTGGCTAAGTCGCTTTCAAGGTGAAGCGTGTCGGGGAAAGGCACATCAGGAAGGAAAGCCACGTTGCAGCGGTCAGCCTGCAGCGTCGCGATATGCGCGGGATCATGACCCCACAGCACGACGTGATGGCCGTTTCTTGCCAGTGTGATGGCAAGAGCGGTGCCGTAAGAACCGGCACCGATAACTGTCATTGACGCATTAATGGTGTTCATCAGGCATCCTGATGGTTTGGCGCACCTTCAGCAGCCTGCTGCTGCAGATAGTTCATGAACAGCGCGTCGAAGTTAACCGGCGCAAGGTTCAGCTGCGGGAAAGTGCCGCGGGAAACCAGGTTGGTGATGCATTCGCGAGCGTACGGGAACAGGCTGTTCGGGCAGTAAGCGCCGAGGCAATGCGCCATCTGGGTGCCTTCAATGCCGGTAATGTTGAAAATACCCGCCTGCTGCACTTCGCACAGGAAAGCGGTCTCTTCGCCCAACGACGCGGTGACCGTCACGCGCAGTACCACTTCGTAGACATCGTCAGCGAGCTGGCTGGAGGCAGTATCCAGATCCAGTTTCACTTCCGGTTGCCAGTCTTTCTGAAACACATGCGGCGCATTCGGTGCTTCGAAAGAGATATCTTTGGTGTAGATGCGCAGAAGCTGAAAATTCATTTCAGTGTTGTTTTGTTCTGACATGAGCGAAAACCCTTTGTATGTAATGTCCTTAAATGTGCCGTCACGGCTAAAGCGCACTAGCGCAGCAGAGGATCGAGTCCGCCGCGCGCATCCAGTGCATGCAGGTCGTCGCAGCCGCCGATGTGCTGACCGTCGATAAAGATCTGCGGTACAGTGGTGCGGCCACTACGCTGAATCATCTCTTCCCTTTTGGCGGTATCGCCATCAATGGGCAGCTCGAGGAAAGCGGCGCCTTTGCTGTTCAGCAGGGCCTTCGCACGATGGCAATACGGGCAGGTTGCTTTGGTATACATTTCGATATTAGCCATGTCGTTACCTCTTATGAAAATTATTTACCACGCACCAGCGGCAGGTTTTCACCACTCCAGCCGGCGACGCCCTCTTTCAGCACATACACCTGTTCAAACCCGGCGTTCGTCAGCGCCGTCGCTGATTCCTGCGCCGACAGCCCGTTGCCGTCAACCACGATAACCGGCTTCGCTTTATGCTTGTCCAGCTCGCCGACGTTGTTGGCTTTGATATCGGCAGGCAGCAGGTTCATCGCGGTGGCGATATGGCCTTTGCGGAAGTCGTCGCGCTGGCGGATATCCACTACCACGGCATCTTCTTTGTTGATAAGACGCGTCGCTTCACCACGCGTAATCACCTTCACTTTAGAGGTCAGGCTCTTGAAAGTGGTGTAAATCACCGCCGCGAGTAACGCAATCCACGCGATACTAAGTATGGGGTGGCGGCCAACGAATTGCATAATTTCTTGCATGGGGGGGGTCAAACTCCCGACTCAGTAAAAAAACCAGGTGAGGAGTATACCTGCGCGCTGTGTCAATTACAGCCAGTACAAGGAAGGTTATGCGTTTTCTGCGGCGCGTTACGTAAAAAAGGATGAAATGCGCCGTTGCGCTTGCACGCCCCGGCCTGTTCTTTGATCTTCCGCGGCTATTTGCCCTCGGGCGGTGTAGTAAAGTTACGCCAATTTTTTCGTCTTTGACGCATGAGGTTCTGCAATGTCGCTTACTAAAAAACCTGTCGTATTAGTGATACTGGATGGCTATGGCTACCGTGAAGACAACCAGGATAACGCTATTTCCGCCGCCAAAACGCCTGTGATGGATAGCCTGTGGGCGAGCCGTCCGCACACCTTGATTGATGCTTCTGGCCTTGAAGTGGGCCTGCCGGACCGTCAGATGGGCAACTCGGAAGTCGGTCACGTTAACCTGGGCGCCGGGCGCATCGTCTACCAGGATCTCACGCGTCTCGATGTGGAAATCAAAGAGCGCACTTTCTTTGAAAACCCGGTGCTGACCGCCGCTGTGGATAACGCCGTCGCGGCAGGCAAAGCCGTACATATCATGGGTCTGGCGTCGCCGGGCGGCGTGCACAGCCATGAAGATCATATTCTGGCGATGATTGAACTGGCCGCCGCTCGCGGGGCAGAGAAAATTTATCTGCACGCGTTCCTGGACGGCCGCGATACGCCGCCGCGCAGCGCGAAGGCCACGCTTGAGAAGTTCGCGGCGAAATTCGCCGAACTGGGCAAAGGCCGCGTCGCGTCCATTATTGGTCGTTATTTCGCCATGGATCGCGACAACCGCTGGGACCGCGTGGAGCAGGCGTATGACTTGCTGACGCTGGCGCAAGGCGAATATGAAGCGCCAAACGCCGTGGCAGGCCTTGAAGCCGCCTACGCGCGCGATGAAAACGATGAATTCGTTAAAGCGACGGTGATTCGTGCCGAAGGTGAAGCTTCTGCCGCGATGGAAGATGGCGACGCGCTGATTTTCATGAACTTCCGCGCCGACCGCGCTCGTCAGATCACCCGCGCTTTCGTCAACCGCGATTTCGATGGCTTTAACCGTAAAAAAGTCGTGAAGTTCGCCGATTTTGTCATGCTGACGGAATATGCGGCAGATATCCGCACCGCCTGCGCTTACCCGCCGGCCTCGCTGCTGAACACCTTCGGCGAGTGGATGGCGAAACATGACAAAACCCAGCTGCGCATCTCCGAAACCGAGAAATACGCGCATGTGACCTTCTTCTTTAACGGCGGCGTGGAAGAGCCGTTCCCGGGCGAAGATCGTATTCTGATTAATTCGCCGAAAGTGGCGACCTACGATCTACAGCCGGAAATGAGCTCCGCCGAGCTGACCGAAAAACTGGTCGGCGCCATCAACAGCGGCAAGTACGACGCCATTATCTGTAACTACCCGAACGGCGATATGGTCGGCCATACCGGCGTATTTGACGCGGCGGTCGCGGCGGTGGAAGCGCTCGATAACTGCATCGCGCAGGTGACCCGCGCCGTTGAGGCCGCAGGCGGCCAGATGCTTATCACCGCCGACCACGGCAACGCCGAACAGATGCGCGATCCCGCGACGGGCCAGGCGCATACCGCGCACACCAACCTGCCGGTGCCGCTGATTTATGTGGGCGATAAAACGGTGAAAGCGGTAGACGGCGGTAAGCTCTCGGATATCGCGCCAACCCTGCTGACCCTGATGGGGATGGAAATCCCGCAAGAGATGACTGGCAAGCCGCTGTTCATCGTGGAATAATCCCTCCCCATGAGGGGAAAGGCGATTTTTTCAATAACATGGGGCAACAGGCCGTTTCGGTTCTCACTCAAGCCCCTGCTTTACGCCAGCGCGCTCAGCGCTGGCGTATTGTTATGCCCGCTTTCCGCCCACGCGGATGACCGCGATCAGCTTAAATCCATTCAGGATGACATCGCCGCCAAAGAGCGCGCCGTGCGCCAGCAGCAGCAGCAGCGCGCGAAGCTGCTCGCCCAGCTGAAAAGCCAGGAACAGGCGATCGCCGCCGCCAGCCGCAAGCTGCGCGAAACCCAGAATACGCTGGCGGATCTCAACCGTCAGATAGCCCAGATGAACGACTCCATCGCAAAGCTTGAAAAGCAAAAAGCGGCCCAGGAACGCAACCTGGCGGCCCAGCTTGACGCGGCGTTTCGTCAGGGGCAGCACAGCGGCCTTCAGTTGATCCTGAGCGGCGAAGAGAGCCAGCGCGGCCAGCGTTTACAGGCCTATTTCGGTTATCTCAACGAAGCGCGTCAGGAAACTATCGCCCAGCTCAAGCAAACGCGCGAAGAAGTCGCCACGCAAAAAGCGGAGCTTGAAGAGAAGCAGACGCAGCAGCAGACGCTGCTTTATGAGCAGCAGGCGCAGCAGGCGAAGCTGGAGCAGGCCCGCAACGAACGTAAGAAAACCCTCGGCGCGCTGGATTCGTCCATCCAGGAAGGTCAGCAGCAGTTAAGCGAACTGCGCGCCAACGAATCGCGCCTGCGCGATCGCATCGCCCGTGCGGAAGCGGCGGCCAAAGCCCGCGCCGAACGCGAAGCGCGTGAAGCCGAGCAGGTCCGTTCCCGTCAGAAAGAGGCGACGCGCAAAGGCACCACCTATAAACCTTCCGACAGCGAACGTTCGCTGATGGCGCGCACCGGCGGGCTCGGTTCGCCGAACGGCCAGGCATTCTGGCCGGTACGCGGCCCGATGCTGCACCGTTATGGCGAACAGCTGCAAGGTGAACTACGTTGGAAAGGCATCGTTATCGGCGCCAGCGAAGGCACCGAGGTGAAAGCCATCGCCGACGGGCGCGTGATCCTGGCCGACTGGCTGCAGGGTTATGGCCTGGTCGTGGTGGTTGAACACGGAAAAGGCGACATGAGCCTTTACGGTTACAACCAGAGCGCGCTGGTCAACGTGGGCGCGCAGGTCCGCGCCGGTCAGCCCATCGCGCTGGTGGGCAACAGCGGCGGTCAGGGTCGGCCTTCACTCTATTTTGAAATTCGCCGTCAGGGTCAGGCGGTCAATCCACAACCGTGGTTGGGAAGATAAGTTTTGCTTCAGTTGCGTCGTCTTGTTTTTGTTCTCGCCGGTTCGCTGGCGCTCGCCGCTCCCGCCCTTGCCGGCAAACTCGCTATCGTGATTGATGATTTCGGCTATCGCCCCAGCACCGAAAACCAGGTGCTGGCGATGCCCGCGGAAGTCTCCGTCGCCGTGCTCCCCAACGCGCCGCACGCCCGAGAAATGGCGACCAAAGCCCATAATCAGGGGCATGACGTGCTCATTCACCTGCCGATGGCGCCGCTCAGCAAACAGCCGCTGGAGAAAGATACCCTGCGCCCGGACATGAGCGCCGATGAAATCTCGCGTATTATTCGCGAAGCGGTAAATAGCGTGCCTTACGCCATCGGCATGAATAACCATATGGGCAGCGCAATGACATCAAGTCTTCCCGGTATGCAGAAAGTGATGGCGTCGCTCGCGCACTACAATCTCTTTTTTCTCGACAGCATGACCATCGGCAACAGCCAGGCCATGCGGGCCGCCGCAGGCACCGGCGTGAAGGTCATCAAACGCAAGGTGTTTCTGGACGATACCCAGAACGACGCGGACATCCGCTACCAGTTTAACCGCGCGGTCGCGCTGGCGCGCCGCAACGGCTCGGCCATCGCTATCGGCCACCCGCATCCGACCACGGTACGCGTGCTTCAGCAGATGCTCTACAGTCTGCCGCCTGATATTACGCTGGTACGCGCGAGCAGCCTGCTGAATGAGCCGCAGGTTGATACCTCCAGACCAAACGCCTCGCCGCCTTCGCAGACCGCGCCTGCCGCGCCGCGTAATCCGTTCCGGGGCGTGAAGATCTGCAAACCGAAACGCCAGCCTGAGCCGGTCTACGCCACCCGTTTCTTTACGGTGATTAGCGAAAGCGTCAGCGAGAGCCCGCTGGTGAGTTATCTGCGCCATCAGTGGCAGGGCTGGGGCAAACCGTCCTGAATAAAAAAACCCGCCTGAAGGCGGGTTTTTTATTAGCGTGGAAGCGGCGAGTCAGAATGTTTTTTTATCGGCAGCTTTTTTTTAGCGCCGTGCGCATACCAGGCTTTGAAATATTTCAGAAAGCTGTAAAAGGTGGCATATAACCCCGTCACCAGCCCTACCCGGCCTTGCCGCCAGGCGCCGCTAAACAGATACCATTTAAAAAACGCGCCGATGGCGCTAATCACGCCGCGCAGCAGCGAAGGACGGACGGTTTTATATTTCACCAGCCGCGTGGTGTAGCTGTTTAACTTACTAAAAACCTCATGTAGCGAGTAAAACGTATCATGGCGGACATAGCCCGGGATCTTTACCGTCTCTGACGGGCCTTCAACTTTATCATCCACGGGGCGGTCATTAAAACGCGCCGCATGGCGGTTAAAAAGCCGGATCGGGAAATCGGGTGACGAGATGGGGTAAATGGTGCGAACAGGCTCACCCAGCACATGCCAGTAACGCGAAATCCGCCAGGCCTGCTCAGGCCGCGGCTCGTCGCCGGCTTTAAGCGCCAGAATAAAATTAACGGTTTCATCATCGAGGATTTCGTCGCTGTCCATGCAGAGCACCCAGTCATGGGTGGCCAGGCTAATCGCATGGTTCATTTGCTGGCCGTGCATAGAATAAGAGTTATGGAAAGGTTTAACTCCATAACTTTCACATATATTTATAGTGTCGTCGCAACTCCCCGAATCAACGATAATAAATTCATCAGCCACTTTTTTTAATGGCGCGATGACCTCATGTAAAAGACGCGCGGAATTACAGGTAAGCAAACACACCGAAATTTTAAACATATGAATCGCCAACCGTTATCAACGAATATGCCTAAAGAGAATAACAATTATAGCGCTGATTTTTTGCTGCAAATCGCACACTGTTATCGTTTACCCCGTAATGTAATTAAGCTCGCTTATTTGAAGTGCGCGTTTCATTGATTTAATGAATAAATTTGTTCGCAGGGCCTGTCATCAAAGAAAGATAATACTATAATGCTGCCTCTGTAAGGATGAGATGAGCAGCGTTTTATGGCTTCAGAGCAGCGTAAGATCCTCTTGCTGGATAATGGCAAAGAATGGGGCGGCGGCACCAACAGCATGCTTGAATTGCTAAAGCGCATCGATCGCCAGCGATTCGATATTACTTGTTGTTTTTATTACAACTATTCTCGTGGCGAGGGGCAAACTATCGAGTCCGTGCTTAACAGCATCGGCATACCTGTGATCTTCCATCCCCCTAAAAAGCAGCCTCTCTGGGCTAAAGTTGCGAAAGAAATGGGGCGCGCCTGCCTGTTTTTCAGCCGGGCCGGACGTAAAGCTGTTACCCGACAGATAGATTATTTCTGGCGTATCAAACCGGACGCGCTGGCGCTCAGAAATATGCTTAAAAGCGGCGGTTATGACATCCTTTACATGAATAATCAGCCAGGTTCAAACATTGAAGGTTATGTTGCCGCCGCACCGCTGCCTGTCTCTGTGGTGCAGCATTGCCGTATCGAACCGGTTATGACGCCTGATATCGCCCGACGAGTAAACGAAACCGCAAGCGCGGTGATAGCGGTTTCTCATGGCGTGGAAAAAGTATTAGTGGCAAACGGCGTTAACGCGTCGCTTTGTCATACCGTCACTAATGCTATTGATGTTAACCAGCCGCTGCCTGAGCGACAGGCGATGCGAAATGCTTTAGGCATTGATGATGAGACATTCCTGTTCGGCAGTATCGGCTCGCTGATCCCACGAAAATCACATCATCATACGCTTGAGGCGCTTTCCCGTTTTCATCTGGCTCATCCTGAAGCGAAATGGAAAGTGATACTGACAGGAGACGGCCCTGAAAGGGGTAAGCTGGCAGAACTGGCACAGCGCTACGGATTACAGGATAAGGTCGTTTTCACCGGTTTTAGAAATAATCCTCTCGATTATCTGGCGGCCTTCGATACCTTTATTCTGGCCTCCAGCAGCGAAGGCTTGCCGCGCGTGGTGCTGGAATCCATGCTGCTGGGCACTGTTGTGATCGGCTCAGCGGTGACAGGCACGGCAGAACTGATAAACCATGAGCAAACGGGCCTGCTTTTCCCTTATGGCGACGTTGCGCTTCTCGCTTCTCTGATGGAGCGCGTCTGGCAGGATGCCGCTTTGCGCCAACGGTTAAAATCTGAGGCCGCTCTTCATGTCAGAGCGCATTACTCTATAGAACATTACGTTGCAGGCGTAGAAGCGATATTAAGTAACGTACAACCAATACGGAATTTCGATGTTTAAATTTTTGAATCCTCGCTACAGGCATGTCTCTTCCCGCCATAACATCCCCTATTCTGAAGCCGCTACGGGTGCGAAAACTATTCCTGTCACCTCTGTCGTGATTCCATGTGCAGGCAGTGATTATATAGAAGAAGGTAAACTCTCCGCGGAGTTCGCCGCTCGTTTCGCGCCGGAACTGACGGAGATTGTTATTGTTTCCGATCAAAGCGCGCAAGCGTTCGGCGCCTTACCTGCCAAAGTCCGGGTCGCCACGCTGAATGTGCCGGAACGGGAAGAAAGCTACCGCTATAAGCAAATTTATCGCAGTCGGCTTATCAAAATTCAGGCGCCTTTACAGGCGAAAACCGACGGCATTTTGATGATCGATTCCGATCTTAATCTGCTGCAATCGCCCAATATTCATGTGGAAGAACAGACGCTCTATTCCAGCTTCCGCCAGGGCAAAATGATTGCCAAGCTTGACGGAGTGCCTGAAGGCAAAGCACCGGCTTATTATCAACATACTGTGCGGCCTTATCTGGTCGATCATGTGAACGGCGCATATCTTGCCGCGTCCCGCCAGACCTGGCGCCGCATTTGTCCGTTCTGGCTGACGCTGTTTCAGGATACCTGGGAATTAATGGACGATACGCAACCGCCAACCGATCAACTCCCGTTGGCGGCGCTGATTGATATGCTGGATTTGCGTACGGTAAACCTGGGGCCGTGGGCAAACTGGCCGGTTTCGAAAAAGATAGGCGGTACGCCGTCAGTCATCCCCAAAGAGGTGATCGGCGCGCATGGCGGTTTTCCGCTTTCCGAGTGGCAAAAATATCTGGTTTCGCCAGATGCCCCGTTGCTCTTTAAAGGTCAGGATTATACCCGTAAGGTGCGCTACCTGACCGATGAAGAAAAATCTCAGGCTCAAAAATAGTCGGGGCATTCCTATAAAAAGCGCCTGATGGCGCTTTTTTAATAGGCAGAATAAGCCGTGAAAGGCCAGCTAATAAAATATACCGCTGCCTTAACGAATATTATCCCACTCATAGACTTTACCTGTGGTATCCATAACCGCGACATCCTTATTATACTGCGCCAGCCAGGACGACAAGGAATGTGTCTCTTCGCCTTCTCGATGAATGCCTAACCATAACTCAGCAAGCGTATTCACATCATCGGTAGACCACATGCGGTCATACTCCCCGGTCAGTTTGTCCTTCGCTGCGACCGGTTGCGCATACCAGATGAACATCGGAACCTGTAGCGCTTCCCGGGGCGGCCTGGCGCCGCCATGCGAATACACCACGGCGCGGGAAGGATCGCGTATCAGGGCGTGATCGGAGAAGTAGAGAACGGAAGAGCGGCTGTTGCCCAGCGCGCGAAAAACCTGGCCCATGATGGTATCAGTAAAGCGCACCGAATTATCGTAACAGTCGTCAGCTTTATTACCGCTGTTGAAAACCGTCTGATCCACCGGAAAACGTTGGCAGGCAGGTTCATGGCTGCCGTACAGATGTAAAACGATCAGTTTTTTACCCGGTGTTTTTAATGCCTCGTTAAGGCGCGGCAGCAGAGCATCATCATATCCCTCGTCTGTCCATGCGCTTTGATGCGCGTTCAGGGCGATAGCCGTAATAATATTATTATGCGCGCCGCCTTTTCCCTGACGGCTGAACCAGTAGGTGTCGTAACCCGCTTTGTTGGCGATATTAATGATGTTGTCACCATATTTACGCGGATCGCGCGCTTTTACGGTATCCGCCGTCAAAGCCATCGGCACCGCCATAATGGTGACCGGGGCCGGAGCCACCGCGTTGCGAAACAGCAGAAGACGATCTTTTTGGGCATCCAGCTCTGGCGTGGTGTCACGCTCATAACCGTAAATGCCCATATTTTTTGTGCGTTCAGATTCGCCGACAATCAGAACATAATTTTCAATGCCGGTATCTGCAACGGCGATTTTATAATCAGGAATAGTATTACCCACGCTCGCTACCACAGCGTTATCTTCCGCCGCCTGCATAAAGACTTTGGCGGTGCTGACCGGCGTTGATTGCATGAAACGCTGCGTCAGGCTTTCTACATTGCTTTTACGAATCTGATGTAACCACGCCTGCGTAAAAAAGCCGAATAATGTCAGGCCCAGGATAATAGCAGGCCAGCGCCTGAACCGGAGAGGTATCGGCCATGCCCCGCTATTCGCCGTAAAAATAAACAGCGCCGAAAGAGCAATAAATAACAGGCCGTCACGCCAGTAGAGTCCGAGCATCGATTTTGCTTCAGCCGGCGTGGTATTAAGCACACTTAAGGCAAATCCATAACTAAATGCTGAATTAAAGTTTGTCCATGCATAAAGCTGAAGCGTCACGTCCGCCGCCATTGGCACTAAAAAAAGCGCGGCCAGCAGGTTTCTGAAGCCTTTGTTACTGATGGTTTTAATCGCAAATACCAGCAAGGCAAAAACCAGCGCCCGGTTGATGACCGTATTATATTTTTCATTTAATACATTAGCGTAGATAACGATTAACAGCGAAATAACCAGCGGTACGACGCTCGAAATACGGAAACCATATTTCGTCGCCTTTTGTTCTAACAGAATAGACATGACTACCCGGACAGTATTTAACTCTTTCCTGACGACACCCTTATCACCGGACAAAAGAAGACCGACCCTCTTTCAAATAAAAGAGAGCCAGGTATCGGCGTGATACTGGGCGTAAAAAAGAAGCGTTATTAAAATTTGGGCAGACGGTAGCAACTCGTCTTTATTAAGTCAAACCACTGAAAATAGTAGCAGCGCCCGAATAATCAGGCGCCGCAGTTAATGGTTAATCCCAGCTCAGGATCACCTTGCCAGACTGGCCGGAACGCATAGCGTCAAAGCCTTTCTGGAAATCGTCGATGGTGAAGCGGTGCGTAATAATCGGCGACAGATCCAGGCCGGACTGAATGAGCGCCGCCATTTTGTACCAGGTTTCAAACATCTCGCGGCCATAAATACCTTTGATGAAGAGCCCTTTAAAAATGACTTTGTTCCAGTCGATGGACATATCGGAGGGCGGAATACCCAGCATCGCAATACGTCCGCCGTGGTTCATGGTATCCAGCATGGTGCGAAATGCCGGCGGCGCGCCGGACATCTCCAGACCCACATCGAAGCCTTCGGTCATGCCCAGTTCGTTCATCACGTCCTGCAGGCTTTCGTTCGCCACGTTCACCGCGCGGGTGACGCCCATTTTGCGCGCCAGGGACAGACGGTATTCGTTCACGTCGGTGATCACGACGTTGCGCGCGCCGACATGTTTCGCCACCGCTGCCGCCATAATGCCAATCGGGCCTGCGCCAGAAACCAGCACATCTTCACCGACCAGATCAAACGAGAGCGCCGTGTGGACGGCGTTGCCGAACGGGTCGAAGATGGAGGCCAGATCGTCGGAAATGTTGTCCGGGATTTTGAACGCGTTAAAGGCCGGGATCACCAGATACTCGGCGAAACAGCCCGGACGGTTGACACCCACGCCAACGGTGTTGCGGCACAGATGCGTGCGCCCGCCGCGGCAGTTACGGCAGTGGCCGCAGGTAATGTGCCCTTCGCCGCTGACGCGGTCGCCGATTTTAAAGCCTTTCACTTCCTGCCCGATGCCGACCACTTCGCCGACATATTCATGCCCGACGACCATCGGTACCGGAATGGTCTTCTGCGACCAGTCGTCCCAGTTGTAAATATGCACGTCGGTGCCGCAAATCGCGGTTTTGCGAATTTTGATCAGCAGATCGTTGTGACCCACTTCTGGCTCCGGCACATCGGTCATCCAGATGCCTTCTGCCGGTTGCAGTTTTGATAATGCTTTCATTCCACGCCCTCAGGCAATCACGCCTAACTGTTTACCGATGCGGGTAAACGCATCGACCGCACGTTCAATTTGTTCAGGAGTATGCGCCGCCGACATCTGGGTGCGAATACGCGCCTGGCCTTTTGGCACCACCGGATAGAAGAAGCCGGTAACGTAAATGCCCTCTTTTTGCAGCTCGCGGGCGAATGCCTGCGCGACAACCGCATCGCCCAGCATCACCGGGATAATGGCGTGATCGGCGCCCGCCAGCGTAAAGCCTGCCGCCGTCATCTTCTCGCGGAACAGACGCGCGTTGGACCACAGACGCGCGCGCAGCTCAGCCCCGGACTCCACCATCTCCAGCACTTTAATGGAGGCCGCGACAATCGCCGGCGCCAGCGAATTTGAGAAGAGATACGGACGCGAACGCTGACGCAGCCATTCGACGACCTCTTTACGCGCCGCGGTATAGCCGCCCGACGCGCCGCCAAGCGCTTTGCCCAGCGTGCCGGTGATAATGTCCACGCGGCCCATCACGTCACAATATTCGTGCGAACCGCGCCCGTTCTCGCCGACAAAACCAACCGCGTGAGAGTCATCCACCATCACCAGCGCGTCATATTTATCCGCCAGATCGCACACGCCCTTCAGGTTGGCAATCACGCCGTCCATCGAGAACACGCCGTCAGTCGCGATAAGAATATGGCGCGCGCCCGCTTCACGGGCTTCTTTCAGGCGCGCTTCCAGCTCCTGCATATCGTTATTGGCGTAACGGAAACGCTTTGCTTTGCACAGGCGCACGCCGTCAATGATGGAGGCGTGGTTCAGCGCATCGGAGATAATCGCGTCTTCCGCGCCGAGCAGCGTCTCAAACAGCCCGCCGTTAGCGTCAAAGCAGGAAGAGTAAAGAATGGCGTCTTCCATGCCGAGGAACGCGGCCAGTTTGTTTTCCAGCAGCTTGTGGCTGTCCTGGGTGCCGCAGATAAAGCGCACCGACGCCATGCCGAAGCCGTGAGTGTCCATGCCCTGCTTCGCCGCGGCGATAAGCTCAGGGTGGTTCGCCAGACCAAGATAGTTGTTGGCGCAAAAGTTAATGACGTGGCTGCCGTCTGCCACCTGGATATCCGCCTGCTGGGCGGAGGTGATGATTCGTTCTTCCTTAAACAAGCCTTCGGCGCGCGCCGTTTCTAAATCGGCGGAAAGCTGTTGGTAAAAATCCCCTCGCATTGCATTTCTCCAGACATGAGCCAGTTCGGCACATATTATTACCCAAAGCTATGGACAGAGACGAGATGACGAAGCACCGATTCTTTGTTTTGCAGCATAAATCACGCGAGACGGGCAAAGTTGCTGCGGCTGAAACGGCCAATGGCTGTAGGGCAACCAATGTGATGGTATGATTGATACTATTCACGCCGGAGATTTTTCCCGGCTCACATTCTGAAGGACAGGCTTATGATTATCGTTACCGGCGGCGCGGGTTTTATCGGCAGCAACATTGTTAAGGCTCTGAACGACATCGGCTATACCGACATCCTGGTGGTGGACAACCTGAAAGACGGCACCAAGTTCGTCAACCTGGTGGATCTCAATATCGCCGATTACATGGATAAAGAAGATTTCCAGGTGCAGATCATGTCCGGCGAGGAGTTCGGCGAGGTTGAAGCCGTGTTCCACGAAGGCGCCTGCTCCTCTACCACCGAGTGGGACGGCAAGTACATGATGGACAACAACTATCAGTACTCCAAAGAGCTGCTGCACTACTGCCTGGAGCGTGAAATCCCGTTCCTGTACGCCTCTTCCGCCGCTACCTACGGCGGCCGCACCTCTGACTTCATCGAATCACGCGAATATGAGAAGCCGCTGAACGTGTACGGCTACTCGAAATTCCTGTTCGACGAATATGTCCGCCAGATCCTGCCGGAAGCAAACTCGCAGATCACCGGCTTCCGTTACTTCAACGTTTATGGCCCGCGCGAAGGCCACAAAGGCAGCATGGCGAGCGTGGCGTTCCACCTCAACACCCAGCTGAACAACGGCGAAAGCCCGAAACTGTTTGAAGGCAGCGATAACTTCAAGCGCGACTTCATCTACGTGGGCGACGTGGCCGCGGTGAACCTGTGGTTCTGGCAGAACGGCGTATCCGGCATTTTCAACTGCGGCACCGGTCGTGCGGAGTCGTTCCAGGCCGTGGCGGATGCCGCGCTGGCCTTCCATAAAAAAGGCAGCATCGAGTACATCCCGTTCCCGGAAAAACTCAAAGGCCGCTATCAGGCGTTCACCCAGGCCGATCTCACTAACCTGCGCGCGGCGGGCTACGACAAGCCGTTTAAAACCGTTGCCGAAGGGGTCGCAGAGTACATGGCCTGGCTGAGCCGCGACGCATAAGCAGGCTGATGCATGAAAATACTGGTGATCGGCCCGTCATGGGTGGGCGACATGATGATGTCGCAAAGTCTCTATCGCACGCTCCGGGCCCGTTATCCGCAGGCGGTGATTGACGTGATGGCGCCCGCGTGGTGCCGTCCGCTGCTGTCGCGTATGCCGGAGGTGAACGAGGCGATCCCCATGCCCCTCGGCCACGGCGCGCTGGGCATTGGCGAGCGCCGCCGTCTGGGTCACAGCCTCCGTGAGCGTCGTTACGATCGCGCATATGTGCTGCCAAACTCATTTAAATCGGCGCTGGTGCCGTTTTTTGCGGGTATCCCGCACCGCACCGGCTGGCGCGGCGAGATGCGCTACGGCCTGCTGAATGATATTCGCACGCTGGATAAACAGGCGTGGCCGCTGATGGTCGAGCGTTATGTCGCGCTGGCCTACGATAAGGGCGTGATGCAGTCGGCGAAAGATCTGCCGCAGCCCTTACTCTGGCCGCAACTGCTGGTCACGGACGCGGAAAAAAGCCAGACCTGCGCGCAGTTCGCGCTTTCCGCCGAGCGTCCGGTCATCGGGTTCTGTCCCGGCGCCGAGTTCGGCCCGGCGAAACGCTGGCCGCATTATCACTACGCAGAACTGGCAAAACAGCTGATTGACGAAGGTTATCAGGTGGCGCTGTTCGGCTCGGCGAAAGATCACGAAGCGGGCAATGAAATCCTCGCGGCGCTGAGCGTTGAGCAGCAGGCGTGGTGCCGTAATCTCGCGGGCGAAACCCAGCTTGAGCAAGCCGTGGTGCTGATTGCCGCCTGTAAGGCCGTAGTGACCAATGATTCCGGCCTGATGCATGTGGCCGCCGCGCTCGATCGCCCGCTGGTGGCGCTGTACGGCCCGAGCAGCCCGGATTTCACGCCGCCGCTGTCGCATAAGGCGAAAGTGATCCGCCTTATCACCGGCTACCATAAAGTACGCAAAGGCGACGCCGCCGAAGGCTACCACCAGAGTCTCATCGACATTACGCCCGCGCGCGTACTGGAGACGCTCAACGAACTGCTGCTGAACGAGGAAGCCTGACGGATGCGGGTGCTTGTTGTGAAAACCTCCTCGATGGGCGACGTGCTTCATACGCTGCCCGCGTTAACCGACGCCATGCAGGCGATGCCGGATATTCGATTCGACTGGGTGGTGGAGGAAGGCTTCGCGCAGATCCCGTCATGGCATCCGGCGGTTGAGCGTGTATTGCCGGTGGCGATTCGCCGCTGGCGTAAGGCGTGGTTTTCCGCGCCGGTTAAAGCCGAGCGCCGCGCCTTTCGCGACGCGCTGCGTGCGGTGAATTATGATGCGGTGATCGACGCGCAGGGGCTTGTCAAAAGCGCGGCCCTGGTGACGCGCCTGGCGCGTGGCGTTAAGCATGGTATGGACTGGCAGACGGCGCGCGAACCGCTTGCCAGTCTCTTCTATAACCGCCGTCACCATATTGCGAAAGCGCAGCACGCCGTGGAGCGCACCCGCGAGCTGTTCGCGAAAAGCCTGGGTTATGCAAAGCCCGCCGCGCAGGGCGATTACGCCATCGCGCAGCACTTTTTACGCCAGCCTGCGGACGACGCCGGGCGTTATGTCGTGTTCCTGCATGCCACCACGCGCGATGAAAAACACTGGCCGGAAGCGCACTGGCGCGAGCTGATTGAATTAATGCAGCCAACCGGATTACATATTAAACTGCCGTGGGGTGCAGAACATGAGCGCCAGCGCGCCGAACGTCTGGCTGCCGGTTTTTCTTATGTCGAGGTTTTACCGAAGCTAACACTTGATCAGGTGGCGTCAGAGCTCGCAGGAGCTCGTGCGGTTGTCTCTGTTGATACGGGATTAAGTCACCTTACCGCTGCGCTGGCCCGCCCTAACATTACCCTTTTCGGCCCTACGGACCCCGGATTGATTGGCGGGTATGGTGAAAACCAGTTTCAAATCATCAGCGATACGAAAGAGATGAAAAATATCACAGCCAGCAACGTATTAAACCGCTTAAACGAACATGCGCTTATAAATGCCGTGGATTCGGAAAGATGAGTTATATACTTCTTTTTGTCATTTTTTTGCCTGCAAAACTGATCGGCAAGCTGTTCCGAAAGCCGACAGGGCGCAACCTCGTCATCCAGACGGCGAAAATCGGCGATTTCGTGAATGCGACGCCGTTACTGGCTTATCTGGGTAAGAGCGACATGCTGATTAGCCGCGCTGTAGCGCCGCTGGCCAGCCATGATGACACTATTGAGCGTTTTTATTTAATTGAACCGAATAAGCGCAGCCTGTGGGCAAAGCTGCGCTTTGCTTTTATTTTGATGAACCGCTATGACAACGTTTATCTCTTACACCCTAACAGCACCAACCTCTTTTTTGCCGCGATCTGCAACGCTCCCAATAAACAGTTTTTGAGTATTTATACGCGCCGCTGGTACCATCGTCTCTTTTATGCGGCGGCGACAGGTGTTGTTAAACATACTAAAACGACGTTATCAGTGACCAATTACCTGAAGCTTGCCGACCGTTCCCTCGACTGGAAAGACGCCCCCAAGCACGCGACGCATCCTCTTTATTGTCCTTCTCACTACCCGCCTCTCTTTAACGAAGGCAAAAGTCTGAAGATAGGCCTGAGTATCTCAGCGGGAAATAAGGCAAAAACAGTACCACCGGCTATCTGGAAACGTATATTTACGCATCTTTCCGATTTACCTTGCACCTATTACGTTTTTGGCTCCAGTAATGAACAACCCTGGCTCGATGACTTATTAAGAGAGACAGGTGAAATGCCCAATATGATTAATATGATAGGCAAGCTTAACCTGGAAGATGTTCCCTGGGCATTATCCAGGATGGATGCCTATATCGCCTCGGATTCCGGCAATGTGTATATTGCCGATGCGGTAGGTGTGCCCGTTGTACTGCTTTTCGGCCCTTGCTGTCATTACGAACAGCGTCCTCTTGGAAAAACGCTTTTAGTGGGTGATGACGCTAATATTTGCTCATATGTTTTTGAAACCCGATATTATTTTAATAAAGATCGGGAAGAGCTTTTTGCGGTAAGTGAAAAGGACCTTGAGGCTATTTATAATTTTATCAGTAGCTGCCAGTCATCTCAAAATTCGTCAGTTGCGGGTTAATGCAATGGAGTATTCAATGCCTTTTTTAAGCATTATTATTGCCGGCCACAATTGCGGTGAAACACTGGCAAAAACGCTGGACAGTTTAATTTCAGCGTTAAGTGGCGCACATGATTATGAAGTAATAATAATCAATGACGCGTCAGATGATAATACACAAGACATCATTAACAATTACAGCGAAACGTGGTCTCATTATCAAAGTGTTGAGGTTGCTTTCAATAATGTCGGCAAAGTCAGAAATAAAGCGATCAGTATTGCCAAAGGCCAGTATATCACAATGCTGGATAGCGATGATTTGCTAAAGCCTGGATGTCTCGATAGATATATTGAGTTTTTAAAAAACCAGCGCCCCGACATGTTAATAACACGGTTAATTGAAATACGCGATTTAAAAAAAATGAGTCCAGAATGGGATGGCCTCCACCCACAAGCGCTTTCAAGGGAAGAAGCCATCAGGCGTTTCCTGATTCACAAAGATTTCCAGGCACATCTGATAGGCCAGTTCATCAGCAAGGATCTTTATAATCAGGCCCCCATACCTGCCATGACATGCTATGAAGATTTTGCAATCTTCCCGAAACTCCTGATGTGCTCCAGTAAACTTTTTTTTCAAAGTCAGGGCCATTACTATTATGTTAAAAGGCAGGGCAGCTTATCCAGCACGCCAGACGATGAAAAAACAACTAATCTGGTGAACTGCACCAGGGAGATGGAAAGGTTATTTCCAGATAAATTCAGATGGCTTGTTTATTGCCACTGGCTGGATATCTATCTCAAATTTCGCCACCGTCTGAATGCTTCGCAGTATGCAGAAGTCTATCGCAGAGTGGTAAAAACCCGGTCTGCTGGATTCCTGTTCTCCCCCGACATTCGTTTCAGTTATAAAAAGAAGGCTATTAAATCATTATGGATAAAGTAAAACGCAGAGTATATGCATTAACCTTCTTATTGACATTAGGTTCTCTATTACTCGTACTGCTTAATTCAGGGCGCCAACGAGAATTTTTTTATATCGCAACCTATCTTAGTATTATTGGTTTGTTACTTGACCATAGAAATATTAACCTGCGTCGTTTTTCAATCGCTTATCCTTTGCTGCTAATCGGTGTGGCGAAGGTCATCTGGTATCTGATTTTTGAACTTCACCATGAAGGTATCAATTTTTATAGCGATCACCTGAGCGCGGGGAAAAAGATTATTCTTGGCAGTATTCTTGTCTTTTATCTTGAACAGTTCAGGCGCTATCTCTCAGTAGCGATGGCTAAAAAAGGGGTATTGCTGGCCACCGGCGCAAGCGTTTTGCTGGCCACCGCTTATGGTTTTTGGCAGCACTATCAGGGCATGGGCCGCGTTGAGATGGGTATCAACCGTGCGACAATTTCCGCCTACATCTACTCTGCTATCTCATTAACTTTCATCTGGTCATTATATAGCCTTAAGAACAAGAGTGCTTATATTATCGCAGCAGCAATGATTCTGCTGACTTATGCATTAATCCTGGCGACGGGCACCCGTTCTGTTATTGGGCTCTATCTTATTTTTATTATCCTGATGACACTCAATCACTTCAAAAAAATCCATATTAAATCGACAGTCGTGATGCTTGCATTGCTGGCTGGAATAGTGGCTCTGGCTTATAAGCCATTTATTTCGCCTAAAATTAATCAGACTCTTAACGAGGTGACGCTTTATCAGAAGGGTAATGACAAGACCTCATTGGGCGCCAGATTCTCTATGTGGGCGGTTGGCATACATAATGGTATAACGGCGCCTTTGGGGCAGTCTATGGAACAGCGTCAGGTTGTTTCTCAGCATTATGTTGAACACAATCCGCTCTATGCATCAGCGATGACTTACATCAACGTGCATATGCACAACGAAACGATTGATACATTTTCTTTGCAGGGTATAGCAGGCGCCATTGTATTACTTTTCTTCTATATCTCTCTCATAACACATGCTGCGCGAAATAATAATACCGTTTTGCTTTTCGCGACTATCATGCTCGTGATGTATGGCTTTACAGATGTGTTATTAATTAGCGCTGAAGCCGTGACTTTCTTCATTACTCTCTTTGGCGTCAGTACGCTTTTAGTCGAACGCCAGGCCTCTGTTAAACCGAACACCCTGGGCTGAGTTAACAACGCCGGTTATCCGGCGTTTTTCTTGTAGTGATAGTATTCTGTCAGCGTCATCCCCTGGGTACGCGGAGCAAGCCAGGCGAATAACGTTTCCAGATCTTGATACAGCCCTTCAATAGCGGCCTCATCTTTAAAGGTGGGGCTACCGCCTGGCATAAACTCCGATGAATGCAGCATAAATTCTACGTAATCGCATCCCTGCGCGAGGCATTTCTGCGCGACCTGAATCATCTGTTGCGCATTCCCTCCCGCAGGCCGCAGCCAGTTAACTGACGGACTACGGTATTTTCCGCGTAAGCTATCGTAACGTTGCTTAAGCGAGTTCAGCCAGGCCGGATGTTTATACTGGATGCTCATCGGGACCTCCAGCAGCGTGCTGTTCCCCGGACGGGCAATATATTCTGGATCGATAAAATAGGCCCGATCGGGAAAATGCTGGTAATCGGTACCCCCCTGACCATCAGGCGCGCCTTTGGCGTTACGCCAGTTTACCCGCGGCGTCACGGAACAATCGCTTTCATAACCCAACTCAATCAGTAACTGGGCATAACGACTGTCAAATGCCCACCGTCCGGCGCGATGGCTACGCATTTTAGTCTGAAAAGTTTGCTCCAGCAGATCGGTCATAAAAACGACTTTTTCACGCATGATGTTATCAGGAAATTCAATCAGATAAGGCTGCCAGCGCCAGTCATCGCCGGTTAAGTCATGTTCGGGCGGGCTGTTCCAGGCATGGAGATGCATGCCCACTTCACCTTGTCCTCGGGCGATAACGTCTCGTGCAAAGTCGATATAAACCGGCTCAATAGCCATCTCATAGTTAGTCAACCAGACCGGTTTAAATGAAAAGCGCTCGCAAAGTGCCTGAAAACGAGACAAATAACGGGCATTTTCAGTTTTTATCTGACGATGATTTTGCCAGAGGTTATCGCCTTCTGTATCAATGGTAATGATGAATGCAGGTTTGGACATAACGGCCCCGAAGTGAACGACATAGCGCTATGTTACGCAGCCTCTTCATTAAGGGCAAACGAGGGTACGGCCGCAGAAAGAGAGTGAGTGCAAGGTAACAGCAGGTCTATTAGAATTGATAATAGTCTGAACTAACGAAAATCATGATGAATAACGCCCTGACTTCACTTACCGCTAATCCTGATCCTCGTATTCTTATCATTAAGCTGCGCCATCACGGCGATATGCTGCTGACGACCCCGGTTATCAACTCCTTACATCAACGCTGGCCGCAAGCGCAAATCGACGTGCTGCTTTATGAGGAGACCAGGGACATGCTGGCGGCAAATCCGTTTATTCATCATATCTACGGTATAGATCGCAAATGGAAGCAGCTCGGCGCGCGTCAGCACTTACAAAAAGAGTGGCAGCTTCTTAAGGCACTGCGTGACCGTCATTACGATCTCGTCATTAATCTCGCCGATCAATGGCGCAGCGCGCTCCTCACCCGTTTTACCGGCGCCCCGGCACGTATCGGTTTTGCATTTAACAAACGTAAGAACGCGTTATGGCGCTATTGTCATACTGAGCTCGCTTCCGTCGAGGGGCATAAAGCCATGCATACGGTTGAACAGAATTTGTCTGTTCTGGCGCCGCTTAAGGTTGCCCCCGTACCGGTAGTAACGATGAGTTACCAGCCCGAAGACTGGCAGACTGCCCGCAGTAAGCTTGAAGCCTGCGCTGTCACCGATTCCTATATCGTTATCCAGCCGACCTCCCGCTGGTTTTATAAATGCTGGGATGAAAGCAAAATGGCGCAAACCATCGCTGCGCTGCAACGTGAAGGCCACACTATCGTGCTCACTTCCGGCCCTGATAAAAAAGAGAAAGCGATGATTGAACGTATACTGGCTGAGTGCCCCACTGAACGCGTGGTATCTCTGGCAGGCGCGCTCACCCTTCGCCAGCTTGCTTCGCTTATTGATCACGCGGCGCTTTTTATCGGCGTCGATTCAGTACCGATGCACATGGCCGCCGCGCTGAAAACGCCCTGTGTGGCGCTTTTTGGTCCATCCAAACTTGTCTTCTGGCGACCATGGCAGGTTGTCGGCGAAGTTATCTGGGCTGGAGATTATGCCCCCCTCCCCGATCCGGACAGCATTGATACCAGTACCAGTGAACGTTATCTCAACGCTATCCCGGTGGATGCCGTGGTGGCCGCAGCGAGGAAGCATTTGTCATGAAACCCTTCCGGCTGGCCATTGTGCGCCAGAAATACCGTCCCGATGGCGGCGCGGAGCGCTTTGTGTCGCGAGCATTGACGGCATTAAGCGATAACGCTCCCAACCTTGAACTCAATGTCATTACTCGTGAATGGCAAGGTGAAACCCAACCGGAATGGCATATCCATATCTGTAACCCGCGCAAGTGGGGCCGCATTAGCCGCGAGCGCGGCTTCGCGGAGGAAGCGCGTAAGCTATGGATCAAAGAGCGGTTTGATCTCGTGCAGAGCCATGAGCGTATCCCTGGCTGTGATATCTATCGGGCCGGGGATGGCGTCCACCGACGCTGGCTTTTGCAACGGTCACGCATTTTACCGGCCTGGCGCAGAACGTTATTGATGAACGATCGTTATCATCGCTATGTTATGCAGGCGGAAAAATCCATGTATGAAGCTTCTGAGCTAAAGGCCGTCATATGTAATGCCGAAATGGTTAAGCATGAGATCATGGAGGATTTCGGCGTCTCAGAAAGTAAAATTCATGTCATTTATAATGCTATTGATACAAAACGCTTTTTTCCTGCGAATGAAGCGCAAAGGCAGGTACTCAGGACGCGTTTAGACATACCACAGAGTGCCGTCACGCTTATCTTTGTCGGATCCGGATTTGAGCGTAAAGGCCTGGCCCCGGCGCTGCATGCAATTGCGCAAACCGACCGTTATTTAATCGTGGTAGGCCAGGACAAAGCTGAAAAAGAGTATCGCGACTTAGCCGCACAATTAGGCTGCGCTTCGCGTGTACGCTTTGTTGGATTACAAAAAGAGACGTTGCCGTGGTATCAGACCGCAGATGGTTTGCTGTTACCCACGCTGTATGATCCATTCCCAAATGTTATTCTTGAAGCAATGGCGTGTGGCTTACCCGTCATCACGACGCCAGGCTGTGGTGGCTCAGAATTTATAACAACAGAAAAAACGGGATTCATTGGCGATGCTCTGGACTTTCGACGGCTAAGAGATTACGTCATGGCCATCCCATCAAGGCTTGAAAACCAACAGATGGGCGATACAGCGAGAGAAAGGGTGTCAGAAAATACACCCGCCAGGCTTTCACAGCAATTGTTGTCGTTGTATCAAAACTTACTGGAATGATGATGCGAATCCTGATGATTATTGACGGCCTGCCAGGGGGTGGCGCCGAAAAGACGGTTTTAACGCTTGCGAGAGGCATGACGGAGATGGGGCATCATGTCTCGGTGTTCTCATTACGCCGCGTATGTGACTACACCATCCCGGAAGGCGTTGATTATCAGGTCGTATTAGATACCTGCAAAAAACCATGGCGTAAGCTGACTGAATTATCGCGTCGCGCCCGGCTTCTCGATGGCGCCATCAGGCAGGCAGAGCGCGGGGGTAAGTTCGATCTTATTCTTTCTCACCTGCACAAAACTGACCGCATAGTGGCGCACAGTAAGGTCATAGACCCGGCTAAGCTCTGGTTTTGCATACATGGCATGTTTTCGTTTTCATACCTTATGCATCGAAAAGGGTTCGCGCGTTGGCTGAAAAGGACAAAGATTCGTCGCATCTATCAAAACAGCAACGTGGTGGCAGTTTCACAAGCGGTTTTGCATGACCTGACTGATAATGTCGGCATTAGCCTTCGCCATAGCCAGGTTATCCATAATCCTTTTGATATTGAGGCTATCCAGCAACAGGCTGCGGCGCCCTGCGAAATGGAAGGGCAACCTTATCTGATTCATGTTGGCCGTTTTCATCACCATAAACGCCACGATCGCCTGCTGCACGCTTTTGCTCAAAGCGGTATCAAAGATGCCTCGCTGGTACTGATGGGGAATGGATCAGATGAAAAAATCGCATCGCTTGCGTCGTTGGCTGAGAAGCTAAATATCGCCGAACGTGTGATCTTTAAACCTTTTGCCGCGAATCCTTATCCCTGGATTCGCAACGCGCGGCTACTCGCCCTGAGCTCCGACTGCGAAGGCTTCGGAAATGTGCTGGTTGAGGCCATTATCTGCGGCACTCCGGTTGTAAGTACAAACTGTCCCGGAGGTCCGAAAGAGATTATGACCGGCGATCTGGCTCGCGGGCTGTCCGGGATGGATGCTGACTCTCTGGCGCAGACGTTAGCTGAAATTTACCATAATCCGCCTGTAGTTGACCGCGATACGATTGTCTCTTATGGTGTCGACGCTATTTGCAGGCAGTATCTGGCGCTTGCCTCCCGGTAATGAAATGATTCAGGTTGGTCTATGCAACAACATTCTTCTCCGCTACTAAGCGTGGTGGCTGCCGTTTATAACGGCGAGGCGTTTCTGAACCAATTTTTTGAATGCCTTGCGGCCCAAAAAATTACCGATCTGGAAGTGATCATTGTTAACGATGGCTCTACCGACGGTTCGATGAGTATTGTTGAAGAGTGGCGTCGCCATTTTCCGACCATGATAGTGCTTGAACAGGAAAATCAGGGCGTTTCGGTGGCGCGTAATACCGGGCTGGCCGCGGCATCAGGACAATATCTCTCTTTCCCGGATATCGATGATTTCTTTCGTCCGGGCATGTATCAACGCCTACTGGATCTGGCGTTAAAGAACGATCTTGATGTCGTAACCTGCAACGGCAATTACGTGTGGGAGAATGATAAAAAACCGACACGGCCGATTTTTCCTTTAGATAAGCTGCAATCCACCGATGTTATGCAGGGCGCGGCATGGCTCAAGCGAGCCCTGGATTCGCGTAAGTTTCTCCATGTCACATGGTTAAATCTTTATCGCCACGCCTTCATAAAAGAACATGGGTTTCGTTTTGAACCTGGATTACGCCATCAGGATATCCCATGGACGACTGAAGTCCTGCTGGCAGCGGATCGCGTCCAGTATACTGACGAACAGTTTTATGATTACTACATCCACTCCGCGTCCGTATCCCATAAGCCTGACAATGACGACACGCTGATCCGTTCAGCGCGTCATTATATGAAGATCCTGCAAATGCTGGAGGCTATCAATCAGCGTTACCCGGACAAAGTGAAGGATATCCCGGCCTGCCACTGGCAAATTGCGAAAGAAGGCCTGGGTATCCTGCACACCTTTAACAACATACAAGATCCGCTTAAAAAGCAGCAGATTGTTAAAGAATTTTTTGACCAGGGCGTCTGGGGTCTTATCTGGAAAAACGCGCGTAACCTGCGTTTGCGCTGGCGCCTGGGCCGTCGTTACTTCCGCCTGAAAAAAATCGCAGGCTAAAAATGCATTTACAGGCGCGCTTTCGGAACGAATGGCGCCGTATCCGGATGCGATAAAACCGCCTGTACCCTGGCGTTTTTTCTGATAGTTCCTGATGCCGCGGGCGGTGGCCGCCGCCCGCTTCTTCCTCTCTCTGCTTCTCTGTATACTGCCGGCAGGCAAAACTCTCCTGTTGGCGCCAAAACAATAGCTTTACCCCGGTGAAATGCTTAGAATTTGCCCGCCGATACAGAAAATAACGGATATTAGCTTGGAATCGTTGTATACCGCTCTGCTCTACCTGATACAGCCTTTTGTCTGGGTGCGGCTTTTGCTCCGCAGCCGTAAAGCCCCTGCCTATCGCAAACGATGGGGGGAACGCTACGGCTTTTGTCAGGGAAAAGTATTGCCGGACGGTATCCTGCTGCACTCGGTGTCAGTGGGCGAAACCCTGGCCGCTATCCCGCTGGTGCGCGCGCTGCGCCACCGCTATCCGTCGCTGCCGATTACCGTCACCACGATGACGCCGACGGGCTCTGAGCGCGTACAGTCGGCGTTCGGCAAAGATGTGCATCACGTTTATCTGCCTTACGATCTGCCCTGCGCCATGAACCGTTTTCTGGAAACCGTGCGCCCGAAACTGGTGATCGTCATGGAAACCGAGCTGTGGCCGAATATGATTGCCGCGCTGCACCAGCGCAAAATTCCGCTGATTATCGCCAACGCCCGTCTCTCTGAACGCTCCGCCAAAGGCTATCAAAAGCTTGGCGGGTTTATGCGCCGCCTGCTCGCGAAAATTACGCTGATCGCCGCGCAAAATGATGAAGACGCCAGCCGCTTTACCGCGCTGGGTCTGAAGCGCAACCAGCTGGCGGTCACCGGCAGCCTGAAATTCGATATCTCCGTAACGCCGGAGCTTGCCGCGCGCGCGATTACGCTGCGTCGCCAGTGGGCGCCGCGCCGTCAGGTGTGGATCGCCACCAGCACCCATGATGGCGAAGAAGCGATTATTCTGCAGGCGCACCGCCAGCTGCTGGAAACTTTTCCCGATCTGCTGCTGATTCTTGTGCCGCGCCATCCGGAGCGCTTTAAAGACGCGCGCGATTTAGTACAGAAAGCTGGGTTTAGCTTTACGCTGCGCAGCACTGGCGAAATTCCGTCCGGCAGCACGCAGGTGGTGATTGGCGACACAATGGGCGAGCTGATGCTGTTATACGGCATTGCCGATCTCGCGTTTGTCGGCGGCAGCCTTGTCGAGCGCGGCGGCCACAACCCACTGGAGCCTGCCGCACATGCCATCCCTGTGCTGATGGGCCCGCATACCTTTAACTTCAAAGATATCTGCGCCAAATTGCAGGAAGCCGACGGACTCATCACCGTGACCGGCGCCGATTCGCTGGTGAAAGAGATCGCCACGCTTTTGACCGACGAAGACTATCGTCTCTGGTATGGCCGTCACGCGGTGGAAGTGCTGCACCAGAATCAGGGCGCGCTACAGCGTCTGTTGCAGCTGCTGCAGCCCTACCTTCCGCAGCGGAGCCACTGATGCGCGCGCGCCTCTCGGTGGTGATGATCGCCAAAAACGCGGCGGCGTTGCTGCCGGATTGCCTCGCCTCCGTGGCCTGGGCCGATGAGATCGTAGTGCTGGATTCCGGCAGCAGCGACGACACGGTCGCGGTCGCTACCGCCGCCGGTGCGAAAGTCTTTACCGAAAGCGACTGGCAGGGTTACGGCGTTCAGCGCCAGCGTGCCCAGCAGTACGCCAGCGGCGACTACATATTGATGATCGATACCGACGAGCGCGTGACGCCGGAGCTGGCGCAGGCGATTCGTCAGGCGCTTGAAAACCCCGATCCGCAGACGGTGTACAGCATCGCCCGCCGCAATCTCTTTCTGGGCCGCTTCATGCGCCACAGCGGCTGGTATCCCGATCGCGTCACCCGCCTCTATGCGCGCGAGCGCTATCGCTATAATGATAATCAGGTGCATGAATCGCTCGACGCGCCAGGCGCGCGCGTGGCGACACTTTCAGGCGATCTGCTGCACCTGACCTGCCGTGATTTCGCCAGCTTCCAGCGCAAGCAGCTGAACTACGCCACCGCCTGGGCGCAGGAGCGTCATCAGCAAGGTAAAAAGGTATCGGTGCCGGGCATTTTCGGGCGTACGCTGGCCGCGTTCTGCAAGACGCTTATCCTGCGCGCAGGCGTGCTGGATGGCAGACAGGGCTGGCTGCTGGCAGTCGTTAACGCCCAGTACACCTTCAATAAATATACCGAGCTGTGGGCGCTGAACCGCGGCTTTACGGAAAAGTAACGCTATGACCACTCGCGCGATTTACCCTGGTACTTTCGACCCAATCACCAACGGTCATCTCGATATCATCACCCGTGCGGCCAGCATGTTCGACGAGCTGATCCTGGCGGTCGCCGCCAGCCCGCATAAAAAGACGATGTTTTCGCTGGATGAACGCGTAGCGCTGGCGCAGCAAGCCGCGGCGCATCTGCCGAATGTCAGCGTGACCGGTTTTAGCGATCTGATGGCGAATTTCGCGCAGTCACAGCAGGCGAACGTTCTGGTGCGCGGCCTGCGTACCGCGGGCGATTTCGAATATGAGATGCAGCTGGCGCATATGAACCGTCATCTGATGCCGTCGCTTGAAAGCGTTTTTCTGATGCCGTCGAAAGAGTGGTCGTTTATCTCATCAAGCCTGGTGAAGGAAGTGGCGCGCCATCAGGGCGACGTCTCCCACTTCCTGCCTGCGCACGTTCACCAGGCCCTGCTAGAAAAGCTGCGCTAATCACTTCTGACAGCGTCGACACCAGTAGGTGCGGCGCTGGGCATGTTTCCCCGCCAGAATCGGCGTGCCGCACACCCGGCAAGGTTCGCCTTCGCGCCCGTAGACCTGCAACTGTTGCGCAAAATAGCCCGGTTTGCCGTCGCTTTGCAGAAAATCGCGAAGCGTAGTGCCGCCCTGCTCAATCGATCGTAACAGCACCGCTTTGATCGCCTGCGCCAGCAGTTCGCACTCTTTTTCCGACAGCGACGAGGCCAGCCGATCGGGATGGATCCCGGCGGCAAACAGCGACTCGCTGGCGTAGATGTTGCCGACGCCCACCACCAGCTTGTTATCCATCAGCCAGGGTTTAATCGCGACTTTCTTTTTCGCGCATTTATCACGCAGGTACGCGCCGTTAAAGGCGTCGCTTAGCGGCTCCGGCCCCAGATGCGCCAGCACATTGTGGCCTTCGAGTTCACGCGTCCACAGCCAGGCGCCGAAACGGCGCGGATCGGTGTAGCGCAGCACTTTGCCATTGCTCATCACCAGGTCGACATGATCGTGCTTCTCGGCTGGCCGCTCCTCGGGGAGGATGCGCAGGCTGCCGGACATACCAAGGTGGATGATTATCCAGCCGTCAGGGAGTTCCAGCAGCAGGTATTTGGCGCGACGCTGCACGCTGAGAATGGGTTTATCGCTTAACGCATGGATTTCATCGGATACCGGCCAGCGCAGGCGGCCGTTACGTACAACAGCATGCAATATCGTTTCGCCAACCAGATGCGGTTCAATCCCGCGACGGCTGGTTTCCACCTCAGGTAATTCAGGCATAGCGTCTCTCGCGTGAGTTCATTAACAGGGAGCGGTAATAAAAGATATGAGGGCGGATCGGAAAACAAAAAACCCCGCCGAAGCGGGGTTTTTGTACAAATCAGACAAAAATCTTATTTGATTTTAGCTTCTTTGTAGAGAACGTGCTGACGGACAACTGGATCGAATTTCTTCAGTTCCAGTTTTTCCGGCTTAGTACGTTTGTTCTTCGTGGTGGTATAGAAGTGACCAGTACCAGCAGAAGAAACCAGCTTGATTTTCTCGCGAATACCTTTAGCCATGATTTATTTCCTCTAAGTACTTAGTACTTTTCGCCACGGGCACGCAGTTCAGAAAGAACTACATCAATGCCTTTTTTATCAATTACACGCATACCTTTAGCAGATACGCGCAGAGTAACGAAACGCTTTTCGCTCTCAACCCAGAAACGGTGAGAGTGCAGGTTCGGCAGAAAACGGCGTTTAGTCGCGTTCAGTGCGTGGGAACGGTTGTTACCGGTCACCGGACGCTTGCCAGTTACTTGGCAGACTCGGGACATGTCTATTCTCCAAAAATCAAATTAGCTCGAGCTTCGTATAGGGTATTGGCAGCCTCGTCAGGCCTGATGGCCCAGTCTGGCGGTTCAATGGAACTCGCATTGCCAGGCCCACATGCCAAACCCGAGATTCTCAAAGGTGGCGTAGTATACGCTGCCGGGGCCGTCTGCTCAAGTCCCGAACAGATAAAGATCGCTAAGGATCGCCACGTCTGGCTTATATCCACCCACGTTCGGCGAAAGAAACGTATTCTCCACGCCCAATGACCAGATGGTCAAGCACCCGAATGTCCACGAGCTGACAACATTTTACGATGCGCTCGGTCACCATTTTATCCGCCCGGCTGGGCTCGGCGTGCCCGGAAGGGTGATTATGCGCAAGGATAATCGCGGCGGCGTTGAGCCGCACCGCCTCACGAACGATTTCGCGCGGATGCACTTCCACATGGCTGAGCGTGCCGGTGAACAGCGTATTTTGCCTGATGATACGGTTCTGGCTGTCGAGAAAAATCACCAGAAACATTTCGCGCTCCTGCTCCGCAAGCTGGCTTTCCAGAAATTCGCGCGTAATGGTGGGGCTCAGCAACGCTGTTTCTTCGTTGGGCCGCGAGCGATAGTATCGCCGCGCCAGTTCGCCGATGGCCCTGAGCTGCACGTATTTCGCCATGCCGACGCCGCCGATGTCCCGAAAGGGACTGATATCCGCTGACAGCAGCGCATACAGTGAACCAAAGTGCGCCAGCAGCCGTTTTGCCAGCGTCATGACATCCATACCCGGCGTCCCAGTGCGCAGGAAAATCGCCAGCAGTTCTTCATCGCTTAAATCCGCCGCGCCATAGCGCATGAGCTTTTCCCGCGGCCCGTTGTTCATTTTCGCCATCGTCTTCCCTGCCCTTTGTCGCTACGCCATTATCCGCGGGCGGCCAGAGGCTGGCGACAGCGGTTTTTCATCCCTGCGCGACGTCTCGCAAAGTTTAAATTTCATACCGCCGCGCAGGTTTTGGGATTGTGATAAAATGCCCGCTTTCCAGAAAGTGACAGGAAGAGAAGACCATGGGCCTTGCCGGTAAAAAAATCGTTCTGGGCGTCAGCGGCGGCATTGCGGCGTATAAAACGCCGGAGCTGGTGCGCCGTCTGCGCGAGCGCGGCGCGGAAGTACGCGTCGCAATGACCGAAGCAGCAAAAGCGTTTATTACGCCGCTGAGCCTGCAGGCCGTTTCCGGCTACCCGGTGTCAGACAGTCTGCTTGACCCGGCCGCCGAAGCCGCAATGGGTCATATTGAACTCGGCAAATGGGCGGATTTAGTGATTCTCGCGCCCGCCACCGCCGATCTCATCGCGCGCGTCGCCGCGGGCATGGCGAACGATCTGGTGACGACAATTTGTCTCGCCACGCCGTCGCCTGTCGCCGTCGTCCCGGCCATGAATCAACAGATGTACCGTAATATCGCGACACAGCAGAATATCGAGCTGCTCGCTTCGCGCGGTCTGCGCATCTGGGGACCAGACAGCGGCAGCCAGGCCTGCGGCGATGTGGGCCCCGGCCGTATGCTCGATCCGCTAGAGATTGTAGAGCTTGCCGCAAACCACTTCGCGCCTGTCAACGATCTGCAACATCTCAACATCATGATTACCGCGGGCCCGACCCGTGAGCGACTCGATCCGGTGCGCTACATCACTAACGACAGCTCCGGCAAAATGGGATTCGCGATTGCAGCAGCGGCCAGCGCCCGCGGCGCGCGCGTCACGCTGGTGGCGGGGCCGGTCGCCCTGCCGACGCCGCCAGGGGTGGAGAGAATCGATGTCGGGAGCGCGCTGGAGATGGAAGCCGCCGTGCAGCAACGCGCGCAGCAGCAGCAGATTTTCATAGGCTGCGCGGCCGTCGCGGACTACCGGGCCGAGACCATTTCTTCTGAAAAAATAAAAAAACAGGGCGATGAACTGACGCTGAAAATGGTGAAAAATCCCGATATTGTCGCAGGCGTCGCGGCGCTCTCGCAAAATCGCCCTTATGTTGTCGGGTTTGCTGCCGAAACAAATAATGTGGAAGAATATGCGCGGCAAAAACGCCTGCGCAAAAACCTTGATCTGATTTGCGCGAACGATGTGTCGCAAGCCGGTCATGGTTTTAACAGCGATACCAACGCTTTGCATCTTTTCTGGCAGGAGGGAGATAAAGTCTTACCGCTTGAGCGGAAGGCGCTCCTTGGCCAACGTTTACTGGACGAGATTGTTACCCGTTATGATGAAAAAAATCGACGTTAAGATTCTGGACCCGCGCGTGGGCGAGCAATTCCCGCTGCCGACGTATGCCACCTCTGGCTCAGCAGGCCTCGATCTGCGCGCCTGCCTGGACGAGTCCGTTGAACTGGCGCCGGGTGCGACGACGCTCCTGCCAACCGGTCTGGCTATTCATATTGCCGATCCTTCACTTGCCGCTGTTATTCTGCCGCGATCGGGTCTTGGGCATAAACATGGCGTTGTGCTGGGTAACCTGGTCGGGCTTATCGATTCCGACTACCAGGGGCAGCTGATGGTTTCCGTCTGGAACCGCGGCCAGCAGAGCTTCACGATTGAACCTGGCGAACGCATCGCGCAGATGGTATTTGTGCCGGTCGTACAGGCGGAATTTAATCTGGTGGAAGACTTTACCGCCACCGATCGCGGCGACGGCGGTTTCGGGCACTCCGGGCGTAAATAAGCCGCCCGCGTAACCGCGCATTCCTTAAGTTAAATAAAGCGAACCGATTGCCGCAGGCGAAAGCCTGCGGACGCTTTGTGGATGCTCGCCTGGCAAGTGATTATTTTTCAGGGGTATTTTGAAACATGGCAGAAAAACAAACCGCGAAAAGGAACCGTCGCGAAGAAATACTTCAGTCTCTGGCGCAGATGCTTGAATCCAGCGATGGCAGCCAACGTATTACGACCGCAAAACTGGCGGCCTCCGTTGGCGTTTCCGAAGCGGCGCTTTATCGCCACTTCCCCAGCAAAACCCGCATGTTCGACAGCCTGATTGAGTTTATTGAAGACAGTCTGATTACCCGCATTAATCTGATTCTGAAAGATGAAAAAGAGACGCTTAACCGTCTGCGCCTGATTGTGCAGCTCATCCTCGGTTTCGGCGAGCGTAACCCGGGGCTGACCCGTATTCTCACCGGCCATGCGCTGATGTTTGAACAGGATCGTCTGCAGGGGCGTATTAACCAGCTGTTTGAGCGTATTGAAGCCCAGCTGCGCCAGGTATTGCGCGAGAAGAAAATGCGCGAAGGCGAAGGTTACGCGACTGATGAAGCGCTGCTGGCAAGCCAGCTGCTGGCGTTTTGTGAAGGGATGTTGTCGCGCTTTGTGCGCAGTGAATTCCGCTACAGCCCGACGGCGGATTTCGAAGCCCGCTGGCCACTGCTGGCCGCGCAACTGCAATAACGTCGATGCAGTCAGAGAAAAAGGCCGGATATCCGGCCTTTTGTTTTCCTGTCAGATACCGTATTGCTGGCGATACGCCTCTACCGCGGCCAGATGGTTGGCCATCTCCGGCTTCTCCGCAAGATACGCGATAAGCTCGTTAAGCGTAATAATCGCAATCACCTGACAGCCGTAATCGCGCTCCACCTCCTGAATGGCGGAAAGCTCGCCGCGTCCGCGCTCCTGCCTGTCGAGCGCAATCATCACGCCGGCAAGCGTCGCGCCGTTCGCCTGGATAACCTCCATCGATTCACGAATCGCGGTACCCGCGGTAATCACATCATCCACCAGCATAACGCGGCCCTGAAGCGGGCTGCCGACCAGGTTGCCGCCTTCGCCGTGGTTTTTAGCCTCTTTGCGGTTAAAGCAGTACGGCACGTCGCGTTCATGATGCTCTGATAACGCGACAGCCGTGGTGGTGGCGATTGGAATGCCTTTATAAGCGGGGCCGAACAGCAGATCGAAATCGATACCGGAATCGACCAGCGCCTCAGCATAAAAACGGCCCAGCAACGCCAGATCGCGACCGGTGTTAAACAAACCGGCGTTAAAGAAGTAAGGGCTCTGGCGCCCGGATTTCAGCGTGAACTCACCAAATTTAAGCACCTGTTTGTTAAGGGCGAATTCAATAAACTGGCGCTGATACGGTTTCATGGCTTTGCTCCTCAGATAGCATTTTGCAGGCGTAAAAAAGGCGACTCTTCAGTCGCCTTAAAAATCAGTTTGCTAACGCCGCCTTCTGCGACGCCACGATCGACTCGATTCCCCCACGGGCCAGGGCCAGCAAGTCGAGCAACTCCTCATGGGTGAAGGGCTCGCCTTCCGCCGTGCCCTGCACTTCAATCATGCGGCCGTCTTCCGTCATGACGACGTTCATATCGGTGTCGGCGGCGGAATCTTCCACATATTCCAGATCGCATACCGCTTCGCCGTTAACGATACCGACGGATACCGCCGCGACCATTCCTTTCATTGGGTTAGTTTTCAGCTTGCCTGCCGCGACCAGCGCGTTCAGCGCATCAGCCAGCGCAACGCAGGCGCCGGTGATGGACGCCGTGCGGGTACCGCCGTCGGCCTGAATCACATCGCAGTCGAGGGTAATGGTAAATTCGCCCAGCGCTTTAAGATCCACCGCCGCGCGCAGCGCCCGGGCAATCAGACGCTGAATTTCGAGTGTACGGCCGCCCTGCTTGCCTTTTGCCGCTTCACGGGCGTTACGGGTATGGGTCGCGCGCGGCAACATGCCATATTCGGCTGTGATCCAGCCTTGCCCCTGGCCTTTCAGGAAGCGCGGCACGCCTTCTTCAATGGAAGCGGTGCAAAGCACTTTGGTATCGCCAAACTCAACCAGCACGGAGCCTTCTGCGTGTTTAGTGTAATGACGGGTCAGGGTAACTGGGCGCACTTCTGATGCGCTACGGCCTGCTGGACGCATGGGCATATCTCCGGCTTGTTAACGAATGTGGCTGCGCATTATACGGGCTGAAAGCGCTTATTCCTATCCTGTCCGACCTGCGGTAGCTATAATCCCCACATTCACATCAGAAAACGGGTACTTCTATGATCCGCAGTATGACCGCCTACGCCCGGCGAGAAATTAAGGGTGACTGGGGCAGCGCCACCTGGGAGCTGCGTTCAGTAAACCAGCGCTACCTGGAAACCTATTTCCGTCTGCCGGAGCAGTTCCGCAGCCTTGAACCCGTGGTGCGCGAGCGCATCCGTACCCGTCTGACACGCGGCAAAATCGAGTGTAGCCTGCGTTTTGAGCCCGATGCCAGCGCGCAGGGCGAGCTGATCCTCAACGAAAAACTGGCAAAGCAGCTGGTTTCCGCCGCTAACTGGGTAAAAATGCAAAGCGACGAGGGCGAAATCAACCCGGTCGATATTCTGCGCTGGCCGGGCGTAATGGCCGCTCAGGAGCAGGATCTTGATGCCATCGCTGCAGATATTCTGGCGGCACTTGACGGCGCGCTTGACGATTTCATCGTGGCGCGCGAAACCGAGGGCCAGGCGCTGAAAGCGCTTATCGAACAACGCCTCGAAGGCGTCAGCGCCGAAGTCGCTAAAGTACGCGCGCATATGCCGGAAATTCTTCAGTGGCAGCGTGAGCGCCTGGTGTCAAAGCTCGAAGATGCGCAGGTGCAGCTTGAGAATAACCGCCTCGAGCAAGAACTGGTGATGATGGCGCAGCGTATTGATGTCGCTGAGGAGCTCGACCGCCTGGAAGCGCACGTTAAAGAAACCTATAACATCCTGAAGAAAAAAGAGGCGGTAGGCCGTCGTCTGGACTTCATGATGCAGGAATTTAACCGCGAATCGAACACGCTGGCGTCTAAGTCAATTAACGCCGATGTGACCAATTCCGCTATTGAGCTCAAAGTGTTAATTGAGCAGATGCGCGAGCAGATCCAGAATATCGAATAAGTTTTTAAAAGGCCCGTCAGGGCCTTTTTTCATGAAAGCCAGCCCGCACGTATCATGCATGCCCTGTTTTTTTGCCCTAAAAAAAATAATCCGAACCCTCTCGCCTTAGAAAATCTCAATCGTTGCATCATGCATGAATCGTTACCCTTTGCGACCTGTTTGGGGGGAACGATGTTACTGCATGTACTTTATTTAATTGGCATTACCGCAGAGGCGATGACCGGCGCTCTGGCGGCCGGCCGTCGCCGCATGGATACTTTCGGCGTCATTATTATCGCGACGGCAACCGCGCTTGGCGGCGGCTCCGTCCGGGACATCTTGCTGGGCCATTACCCGCTGGGCTGGGTCAAGCACCCGGAGTATGTGGTGATCGTTGCCGCTGCTGCGGTGATCACGACATTTGTCGCCCCGGTGATGCCTCATTTGCGGCGTCTTTTCCTGGTGCTCGACGCGCTGGGGCTTGTCGTTTTCTCCATTATCGGCGCGCAAATCGCGCTGGATATGGGAGAAGGTCCTATCATCGCCTCGATAGCCGCTGTAGTAACGGGCGTCTTTGGCGGCGTATTACGAGACATGTTCTGTAAACGCATCCCGCTCGTCTTTCAAAAAGAGCTTTATGCAGGCATCTCTTTCGCCGCCGCGATGCTGTATATCGCTCTGGAGCACTACGTTTCAAGCCACGATGTTGTGGTGATAGCAACCCTGCTGTTCGGCTTTACGGCGCGGCTGCTGGCGCTGCGCTTTCGGCTCGGGCTGCCGGTTTTTCATTACCGCGCCGGAACGCACTGACGCGCTATACGTATCGTTACGCCCACTGGTTATGGCAGTACAAAGCCGTCAATTTTTTGCTCTGCCAGCCACTGCGCCAACGCAGCGATATCCGGATGGTGGATATAGCTGACCAGCTGACGCGCGCGTTCGGCGCCTACGCCAGGAAGCGTCTGCCAGCTACGTTCATCACGCATCTGTAACTGATGCCATGTGTCATCTGGCAGCGCCTGCCATGCTCGCGCCGGCAAGGGCAGGCCCAGCGCTTTTACCCAGCGCTGAAAAGGCAGCCGGCGCGTCAGGTTGAACTGATGCCAGAGCCGCGTTGCACGCTGCGCGCTAAAACCGGGCGTTTGCTTTAAAACGTCAACGCTGAGCGCAAGCCAGGAAAAGAGATGCTCAAAATGATGGCGGCTCAATAACTGACGCCACGTTGCCTCTCCCATTCCTGAAAGATCTAATACAGGTTTTCCGCTAAGCCAGACCAGACGCGAGATAAACTGCTCTTCACACGCACCCGTGGCAAACAAGCAGCTCAGCGTATCGAAATGTGCTGTTGACGGCACAGGCTTAGTACGCTGTGCAGGTCGCCAGACAACCGCATCCAGCCGCGGAATACCCCGGCCTGCAAGGCTCACCTCCACCTGATCGCCTTCAGCCAGGTCGAGCTTTTCCCAGCGCGTCAGCGAACCAATACTGACTTTCGACACCTGTTTATCATCAAGCGTTACCGGCTCCAGCTGCGCCACAACGCTTACCTTGCCGGTCCGGCCAGTGGCGAAACGCAGCGCTTTTACTTCTGTTACCTGTTTCACAGGCGGATATTTCCATGCGGCGACCCAGGAACCTTCGCCCGGACGCCAGCTTTTTCCGGGCGGCTCCCGGGCCGCGCGGATCACCACGCCATCCGTCACAAAGGGAAGCGGCTCGCTGAACCACTGCTCGCGCCAACGCGAGACGTCCGCAACGGAACTCACCGGCTGACTCCAGGCTCGCGCTAAGGGGAATCCGCCCTGCGCCAGGATGGACAACCGCGCCGGCATCTCTTTCGGCCCGTCCGGCCAGGCCCAGATAAACAGATCCAGATCGTTAAGCAAAGGTGACGCCGCGTTGCGCATCATCGCGCCCGCCACCTGTGCCCGCGCATTAACACCACCGTCCTGCTGCTGGCGATGCCCTTTCCGGCGTAAAAACAGCTCGCCCTGCAACACGCTGTCAGCCAGCTCGCCTTTCACCTGCGAAGGAATAGCCGAAATAAGACGCGCGCGCGCCGTCCAGTCTTCACCCTGTACGCCGTCACCCCGACTGATAACCTGTTGCAGCTCGCCCTTCCGGTACACCAGCGAAACCGCGACACCATCGACCTTCGGCTGTACCCACAGATCCGTTTTGCCTTGCATCCATTGCGAAAGCGAGGCAGCGTCTTTGAGCTTTTGCACGCCCGTGTGCGCGACTGGGTGGCGCGTTCGCCCGGCGGCAGGCGGCGCTGGCCTGTTGTTCACCGCGGGCAGCGCAAAACAGGTTTGCCACGCGTTAAGCCTTTGGCGCATGCCGTCATAGACCGCGTCGCTGACGTTGTTCTCGCCGCGCAGCCAGTATGCTTCATCCCAGCGCGCCAGCTGCTTTTCCAGCGCAGCAACCTCCTGTCGCGCCTGCTCAGGCGTCCAGTCCGGGCAGGCCGCATAAGCGCTTGCGCATACCAGACTGCCCAGCAGTAAAAAAATAATAATGCGCACGTTTCACCCCCTTCGCTTTCCTGGCGAGACGGTAATACATGACGCCGCCTGGCGGCGAGGCCGGTTATTGCGTTTTACGAGTGGTTTTCCAGGCTTTTTCGCTGATTGCATAAACGAGACAATTTTTCTGGATAATGCCTCGCAAAATTGCGCAAAGCGACGCGAACCCTGCGACAAAGACTGCGCCAGCGTAGCGCGACGTGTATAATAAGGCGGTATACGCACCTCTTTTCGCATACCAACAGACGTAAAACCACATGGCTCAAGGCACGCTTTATATTGTTTCCGCTCCCAGTGGCGCGGGTAAATCCAGCCTTATTCAGGCTTTTTTAAAGACGCAACCGCTCTATGATTCCCAGGTGTCGGTGTCGCATACCACGCGTAATCCGCGCCCTGGCGAAGCCCACGGCGAGCACTACTATTTCGTTAGTCATGACCAGTTTCGGTCGATGATTGCTGAAGACGCGTTTCTTGAGCATGCGGAAGTATTTGGCAACTACTACGGTACGTCACGCGCGGCGATTGAGCAGGTGCTGGCGACTGGGGTAGATGTTTTCCTGGATATTGACTGGCAGGGCGCGCGGCAGATCCGTGAAAAAATGCCGCAGGCGCGCAGTATTTTTATCCTGCCGCCGTCTAAGGAAGAGCTGGACCGCCGCCTGCGCGGCCGCGGTCAGGATAGCGAAGAGGTAATTGCTAAACGTATGGCGCAGGCCGTGGCGGAAATGAGCCACTATGCGGAGTACGATTACCTTATCGTCAATGACGATTTTGATACCGCGCTGGCTGACTTAAAAATCATCCTGCGCGCCGAACGTCTGCGTATGAGCCGCCAGAAGCAGCGACATGACGCTTTAATCACCAAACTATTGGCAGACTGAGCGTAGTTTCAGTATCATGCCCAGTCATTTCTTCACCTGTGGAGCTTTTTAAATATGGCACGCGTAACTGTTCAGGACGCTGTAGAGAAAATTGGTAACCGTTTTGACCTGGTGCTGGTCGCCGCGCGTCGCGCTCGTCAGATGCAGGTGGGCGGCAAAGATCCGCTGGTACCGGAAGAAAACGATAAAACCACCGTTATCGCGCTGCGTGAAATCGAAGAAGGTCTGATCAACAACCAGATCCTCGATGTACGTGAGCGCCAGGAGCAGCAGGAGCAGGAAGCCGCAGAACTGCAGGCCGTTACCGCTATCGCTGAAGGCCGTCGTTAATCACTAGTGCGGGTAGCCCTTGTATCTGTTTGAAAGCCTGAATCAACTGATTCAACAATACCTGCCTGCGGACCAGATTAAGCGTCTGCAGCAGGCTTATCTCGTTGCACGTGATGCTCACGAGGGACAGACACGTTCAAGTGGCGAACCCTACATCACTCATCCAGTAGCCGTGGCCTGTATCCTGGCCGAAATGAAGCTCGACTATGAAACCCTCATGGCTGCGCTACTGCATGATGTGATTGAAGATACGCCAGCCACCTACCAGGATATGGAACAGCTGTTCGGTAAAAGCGTCGCCGAACTGGTGGAAGGGGTATCGAAGCTTGATAAGCTGAAATTCCGCGATAAGAAAGAGGCGCAGGCCGAAAACTTTCGCAAAATGATCATGGCGATGGTGCAGGACATCCGCGTCATCCTGATCAAACTCGCTGACCGCACCCATAATATGCGCACGCTGGGCTCTCTGCGCCCGGACAAACGTCGCCGCATCGCCCGTGAAACCCTTGAAATCTATAGCCCACTGGCTCACCGCCTCGGTATTCATCATCTGAAAACCGAACTGGAAGAACTGGGGTTCGAGGCGCTTTACCCGAACCGCTACCGCGTCATTAAAGAGGTCGTTAAGGCCGCGCGCGGCAACCGTAAGGAGATGATTCAGAAGATCCTTTCTGAAATCGAAGGGCGCTTGCAGGAGGCGGGCATTCCCTGTCGCGTCAGTGGCCGCGAAAAACATCTTTACTCTATCTATTGCAAAATGGTGCTCAAAGAGCAGCGTTTTCACTCGATCATGGATATCTACGCGTTTCGCGTGATCGTAAAAGATGTCGACACCTGCTACCGCGTGCTTGGTCAGATGCACAGCCTTTACAAGCCGCGTCCCGGCCGCATGAAAGATTACATCGCGATCCCGAAGGCGAACGGCTATCAGTCGCTCCATACCTCAATGATTGGCCCGCATGGCGTACCGGTCGAAGTGCAGATTCGCACGGAAGATATGGACCAGATGGCAGAAATGGGCGTCGCGGCGCACTGGGCCTACAAAGAGCACGGCGAGAGCAGCACGACCGCGCAGATCCGCGCCCAGCGCTGGATGCAAAGCCTGCTGGAACTCCAGCAGAGCGCGGGCAGTTCCTTTGAATTTATTGAGAGCGTTAAATCCGATCTCTTCCCGGATGAGATTTACGTTTTCACGCCGGAAGGGCGCATCGTCGAGTTGCCTGCAGGCGCGACGCCGGTCGATTTCGCCTATGCGGTGCATACGGATATCGGCCACGCCTGCGTTGGCGCACGCGTTGACCGTCAGCCCTATCCGCTGTCCCAGTCGCTTGCCAGCGGCCAGACCGTCGAAATTATTACTGCGCCGGGCGCTCGCCCGAACGCCGCCTGGCTCAATTTTGTCGTCAGCTCCAAAGCGCGCGCCAAAATTCGTCAGATGCTGAAAAACCTGAAGCGTGATGACTCTGTGAGCCTTGGCCGCCGACTTCTGAATCATGCGCTGGGCGGCAGCCGTAAACTGGCAGAAATCCCGCCGGAGCATATCCAGCGTGAGCTTGAGCGTATGAAGCTCGCCACGCTTGACGATCTGCTGGCGGAAATCGGCCTTGGCAACGCCATGAGCGTGGTGGTCGCGAAAAACCTGTTGCAAGGCGAAGCCGCTGCAAGCAGTCAGCCGAGCGTGCCGGCGTCCGGTCACAGCCATCTGCCTATCAAAGGCGCGGATGGCGTGTTGATTACCTTCGCTAAATGCTGTCGTCCTATTCCGGGCGATCCGATCGTGGCGCACGTCAGCCCTGGCAAAGGCCTCGTTATCCATCATGAATCCTGCCGGAACATCCGCGGCTATCAGAAAGAGCCGGAGAAGTTTATGGCGGTCGAGTGGGATAAAGAGACCGAGCAGGAGTTTATCACCGAGATCAAGGTGGATATGTTTAACCACCAGGGCGCGCTGGCGAACCTGACGGCGGCGATTAACACTGCCGGTTCAAATATTCAGAGCCTGAATACCGAAGAGAAAGATGGCCGCGTGTACAGCGCCTTCATTCGCCTTACGGCGCGCGATCGCGTACATCTGGCGAATATCATGCGTAAAATCCGCGTGATGCCGGACGTGATTAAAGTCACCCGTAACAGAAACTAACCGTATGAATTCTCAGCGTTACGCGCGTATCTGCGAGATGCTGGCCCGGCGTCAGCCCGATCTCACAGTCTGCATGGAGCAGGTGCATAAGCCGCATAATGTTTCGGCTATCATCCGCACCGCAGACGCGGTGGGCGTGCATGAAGTTCACGCCGTCTGGCCCGGAAACCGCATGCGTACCATGGCTTCTTCCGCCGCAGGCAGCAACAGCTGGGTGGAAGTGAAAACGCATCGCAACATCGGCGATGCGGTGGGCCATTTGAAAGCGCGCGGCATGCAAATCCTCGCGACTCATCTTTCTGACAAGGCCGTCGATTTTCGTGAAATCGACTATACGCGCCCGACCTGCATCCTGATGGGCCAGGAAAAAACCGGGATTACCGAAGAGGCGTTACGCCTGGCAGACCAGGACATCATCATTCCGATGATCGGCATGGTGCAGTCCCTTAACGTTTCCGTCGCCTCCGCGCTTATCCTTTACGAAGCGCAACGCCAGCGGCAGAACGCGGGCATGTACCAGCGCGCCAACAGCACCCTGCCTGAAGAAGAACAGCAGCGCCTGCTGTTTGAAGGCGGCTACCCGGTGCTGGCGAAAGTGGCGAAGCGTAAAGGCCTGCCCTACCCTCGCGTGAATGAGCATGGCGAAATCGACGCGCCGCAGGCCTGGTGGGCCACTATGCAGGCTGCGGAGTAAACGATGCGCGGCCGTTTGCTGGATGCCGTACCGCTAAGCTCACTGACCGGCGTGGGCGCCAGCCAGAGCGCGAAGCTCGCAAAAATCGGCCTGCATACTATCCAGGATCTGCTGCTGCATTTTCCCCTGCGCTACGAAGACCGCACCCATCTTTATCCCATTAACGACCTTCTGCCCGGCGTTTACGCCACGGTGGAAGGCGAAGTCCTGAACTGCAATATCACGTTTGGCGGCCGCCGCATGATGACCTGCCAGATAAGCGATGGCACCGGCATCCTGACGATGCGCTTTTTTAATTTCAATGCCGCGATGAAAAACAGCCTGGCGACGGGCCGCCGTGTGCTGGCGTATGGCGAAGCGAAACGCGGTAAATACGGCGCGGAAATGATCCACCCTGAGTACCGTATTCAGGGCGATGTCAGCACGCCGGAAATGCAGGAAACCCTGACGCCCGTTTATCCGACCACCGAAGGCGTGCGTCAGGCGACGCTGCGTAAGCTGACCGATCAGGCGCTGGAACTGCTGGAAACCTGCGCCATTACCGAGCTGTTGCCGCTGGAGCTGTCTCAGGGGTTGATGAGCCTTCCGGAAGCGTTGCGTACACTGCATCGCCCGCCGCCGGATATGAAGCTCGAAGATTTAGAGAGCGGTCAGCACCCTGCGCAGCGTCGTTTAATTCTGGAAGAATTGCTGGCCCATAACCTCAGTATGCTGGCGCTACGCGCCGGCGCTCAGCGTTATCACGCGCTGTCTCTGGCTGCCCGTGATGAGCTAAAACAGCAGCTGCTCGCCTCGCTGCCTTTCAAACCCACCGGCGCGCAGGCGCGCGTGGTGGCGGAAATCGAGCGCGACATGGCGCTGGATATTCCGATGATGCGGCTGGTGCAGGGCGATGTCGGCTCCGGCAAAACGCTGGTGGCAGCGCTTGCCGCGCTGCGCGCTATCGCCAACGGCAAACAGGTCGCGCTGATGGCGCCCACGGAGCTGCTGGCCGAACAACACGCCAACAATTTCCGCAACTGGTTCGCCCCGCTCGGCATTGAAGTGGGCTGGCTGGCGGGCAAGCAAAAAGGAAAAGCGCGCCAGGCGCAGCAGGAGGTCATCGCCAGCGGCCAGGTCTCGATGATCGTCGGCACGCATGCGATTTTCCAGGAGCAGGTACAGTTTAATGGCCTGGCGCTGGTCATCATTGATGAACAGCACCGGTTTGGCGTGCATCAGCGTCTGGCGCTCTGGGAAAAGGGTCAGCAGCAAGGCTTTCATCCGCATCAGTTGATCATGACCGCCACGCCTATCCCCCGCACGCTGGCAATGACAGCGTATGCTGATCTGGATACGTCCGTTATCGACGAGCTCCCGCCTGGGCGTACGCCCGTCACCACCGTCGCCATTCCCGATACGCGTCGTAACGATATTATCGAACGCGTACGCAGCGCCTGTCTTGAAGAGGGCCGTCAGGCGTACTGGGTGTGTACGCTGATTGAAGAGTCGGAACTGCTGGAAGCGCAGGCGGCGGAAGCGACCTGGGAAGAGCTGAAAATCACGCTGCCTGAACTCAACGTCGGGCTGGTACATGGGCGCATGAAACCCGCCGAAAAGCAGGCTGTGATGCAGGCGTTTAAGCAGGGCGAAATGCACCTTCTGGTCGCGACCACCGTTATCGAAGTGGGTGTGGATGTTCCTAACGCCAGCTTAATGATTATCGAAAACCCGGAGCGGCTGGGCCTTGCGCAGCTTCATCAGCTGCGCGGACGCGTCGGGCGCGGCGCCGTTGCTTCCCATTGCGTGCTGCTCTACAAATCTCCGCTCTCGAAAACAGCGCAGATTCGCCTGCAGGTCCTGCGCGACAGCAACGACGGCTTTGTCATTGCCCAGAAAGATCTCGAAATTCGCGGGCCGGGAGAATTACTCGGCACCCGTCAGACGGGGAACGCCGAATTTAAGGTGGCGGATCTGCTGCGCGATCAGTCACTCATTCCCGAAGTGCAACGTATTGCACGCCACATTCATGAGCGTTATCCCGAGCAGGCAGCGGCATTAATTGAGCGCTGGATGCCGGAAACCGAACGTTATTCCAATGCGTAACGCCACGGTTTATCTCTCTTTTCTATGAAGACCGGACTTTTTAATCGCGTCCTTCCTCTTCCCGCCTCGCATGTTTTGACTCTGATATGTATATATGGCGCCACAAAAATTCACACAATGAATAACATTCTTTAACCCGCCCCTTTCACTATTTTTTATAAACGCCTGCTTATAAAAAATATCAACGTTATCTTGTACATTCATAATGCAATGACTACGGCAATTAAATCCTTCTAAAAAAGAAAAGGAATTTATATTTAAATAAAGTCTTCTGATACACACATTGATGATGATAAAAGTAGCTGTAATATTCATGAAGAAAATAATGCATAAGCATTTTCTTTATTAATATTGAGGAGCACAATTAATCAAGAAAGATCCACCCTACACCTCCAATAATTTAAACCCAGGGTATTTTCATTTACCCTAAAGTACGTATGGATCTGTACATAAGTTTTATTGTGGGAGTCACTTTAAAGTGCCTCCTGAAAAAGGATTGTTTATCATGAAAAAAATCACATCAGCCCTGGCGCTGAGCACTCTTTTACTCGCTGGTTTTGCACAAGCAGAAACCAATGATGTCGCAGCTACAGTTGCGATTTCAGGCACCGTTCAAACAGCAACGCCTGGCTGTACTGTCGAATTTGTCGAACCGACGGTAGATATTGGTAGTCGTACTATTAGTTCTTTGCCATTCCAGGGACACAATGTCAATAAAGCACAGATCAGAGAAGTTACTGCCAAGTTGGTGGGTAATTGCACTGATGAAGGACAGCTGGTCGCTAATGTTTCCTTTACCGGGCCAGTCGCCAATGCAGAGGGCGATGCTCTGATGAATATGGCCACGGGTTCTGGCGCCGCTACAGGGCTAGGCGTAGGTATTTACAGCCTTGCTGGTAATGTCATTATCCCTGACGGTAGATTAATACCAGGAACCGGCACCGATAAAACAATCTTCTACGTTGGTATGGTCAAACTGAACGGTGCAACGCCGACCGCAGGTAAAGTGCAGTCTTCTTTAACCATGCAGGTTGAGTCTCTGTAATCATTTTAAAAGTAATAAAACCCGTTGATATGTATTTATCATCGGGTTATTCCTCACTACAGGTAATATTAGGTTTTATCAAATGAAAAAACTACTCCTGACAACAATCCTTGCCGCAAGTTGCTGGTCAGGAATATGTAATGCTGCGTTGACATTAAGCGCTGATCGCCTGGTGTATAATGAAAAAGACGGTGATGCCTCGATAACGATCCACAGTAATGAAGATCGCGCCTATTTAGTCCAGTCCTGGCTGGATGCTGGCGACAGCACGGTAAAAAAAGACTTACCGTTTGTTGTGACGCCACCGCTTTTTCGTCTCGCGCCTAAAAGCGATAACGTGATTCGTATTGTTTATCTGGGTAATGGTTTGCCAGCTGACCGCGAAAGCCTTTTCTGGCTTGATGTAAAAGGCGTACCGGGCCTGAACGATGAAGAGTCGAAAGTCGAAAACCGCATGGTGCTGGCCATTAATAACCGTATTAAGTTTTTCTACCGCCCTGCTGGCCTGAAAGGCGATCCGGGCGAAGGCGTTAAAAATGCCCGCTGGAGCCGTTCCGGCAATAAGCTGACCGTAGATAACGCATCCCCTTATTACCTGGTATTAAGCAAAATTAATGCAGATAAAGAGGCTATCAAGGTTTCGGTTGTAGATAACAACACCGTTATTCCGCCATTTGGGAAAAAATCATACACGCTGAAACATACGCCAGCGAACGGTTCCAGCGTTGAGTGGGCCGGTATTAACGATTTTGGCGTGGCCTCTCAGACTTATTCTCAGCAGCTTGAATAACTGAAAGGGCGCTATGCGTGGTAGCAAAATAAAGTGGCTCGCCTCTTTTGTTATGTCGGCCATTTTCTGTCGAGCGGTGACAGCAGGCGAGTATTTCGATCCAGGCCTTCTTCAGGATGTGAATGGCAAAGCGGCATTAAGCGATACCAGCTTATTAAGCCAGGGGTACCAGCCCGCAGGGACGTACCGCGTTCATATTAACGTGAATGACAAGCCAGTGATGATAAGCAGCGTGCGGTTTGAACAGGGTAAAGACAAGCAGCTCATTGCCTGCCTTTCTTTCAAAGCCTACCAAAAGCTGGGGGTGGATATGAGCAAGGTCAGTTCTAAAGCAGAAGATAACGAAGCCAAAAACAGCTGCGTTCCCATGGAAGAACAAGTTCCTGGTACTAAGCTGGCGTTTGACTTCTCGAAGCTGCAGCTGGATATCATCATTCCACAAACGGTATTGCGTGATGAAAATGTGCAGGGTGTGCCTGAAGAAGAGTGGGACGAAGGTATTCCGGCACTGGTCAGTAATTACCAGCTCTCAGGTCAGCAATACCTAAAAAAAGGCGAAGGTGCCGCGAATACCGTGTATGCCAATCTGACCAACGGCGTGAACGTTGGGGCCTGGCGCTACCGTAATAATTCGACGCTCAGCAACGGCGAAGGCTGGCATAGCATCACTAATTATGTCGAAACGGCGATTCACACGCTGAAAAGCGAGCTGACCATTGGCGATTCCAGTACGCCTGGCGATGTATTCGATAGCCTGCTGGTCCGGGGCGTACAGCTTTCTTCAGACGATGACATGTTGCCCGATCAACTGAACGGCTTTGCGCCCATTATTCGTGGTATCGCCAAAAGTAATGCGCGCGTCACGATACGTGAGAATGGTTATGTGATCTATCAGCGCTCCGTACCGCCGGGACCCTTTGTGATAAACGATCTCGCCTCGGTATCAGACGGCGGAAAACTGGAAGTTGTCGTGACGGAAGCGGACGGTTCAGAGACGCATAACACGCTCTCTTACTCCAGCGTACCGCAGCTGTTACGTACCGGGCAGATAAAATACAACCTGTCAGTGGGACGCTATTTATCCGGTACCGGTTCGGTTGAAGATAAACCTGAAATTTTGCAGGCCGTCGTCAGCCGCGGTTTACCGCTGAACACCACGCTATATGGCGGCGCGCAATACCATGATCGCTACCATGCGTTGAGTCTGGGCCTGGGCGTTGATATGAAGAGTCTGGGCGGTATCGCAGCGGACATCACGCAGAGCAAAGGGCGTCGTGGCGACACGCAGGAAGGCTCCGGGAAAATGGTACGCCTGACGTACCGTAATTACCTCCCGGATACCGATACGCAGATTCAGATGGATAACCGCTATTACTCAGGCGATTACCTCTCTTTCAGCGACTGGGCCACGGCTGAAGATCTCTTCGCCGACACGCGTAAACGCCGGGAATACAACCTGACGGTGAACCAGTCGCTGGATGAGTCGAACAGTTTTTATACCACGCTGAGCCGTAGCGAAAACGTAGACAGCTCGGTATCGCGAATGTGGCAAATCGGCTGGAACGGCTCGGTAAAAAACGTCAGCTTCTCTCTTGCATACAGTATGTCCCGTAACGAGGGCGAGATTGACTGGGATAAACAGTTGGCGCTAACGCTATCCATTCCGCTGAGCGAAACCTTTCCGACAGCACAGCCGATGGTGAACTATACGGCCACATCCGGCCTTGAAAGCGACATCAATAACCAGTTGGGCATTACCGGGAAAATTGGCGACCACCAAAATATGACATGGAACTCACAGCTTTCCTATGCCGCTAAACACGGCGAGCCAGACACAAAATCCGGCTCTGCCGGCCTGGATTATCAGGGCAATTACGGCGACATGAACGTCACCTATAACGCTGACGACAACCATTATATTTCGTGGAACGCCTCGGGCAGCATTGTTGGCCACCGTCATGGCGTGACGTTTGGTCGTAACTCGTCCGGTAGTATGGCGCTGGTCTCTATCCCAGGCGGCGCGGATATCCCGCTAAATACCGGGCAGGATATGCATACCGATTCTCGCGGTTATGCGTTGATCACTGATTTACGTCCGTACCATCGTAATAGCCTGAGTATTGATACGCGCGCCGCAAGTAAAGATCTCGACTTTGCCAGCACATCAACCCAACTGGTGCCGACTAAAGACGCCGTCGTGCTCGCTGAATTCACCGCTATCAGAGGCCGTAAAGCGGTGATCACAATTAAACACCACGGTGATGTACTGCCTTTTGGCACCCGGGCGCGGATCGAGGGCATGGATAATGTGTATTACGTGGGTGATAAAGGTCAGGTTTACCTTAATGCCGTACCGGATAAAGGCACGCTGACATTCAAGTGGGGCGAAGACCAGACCTGCTCAACGCCATTTGAGATCCCGGTAAATCAGTCGCCTGCATTACCGATTCTGCTGTTAACGCTTAACTGTCAATGAACGCTATGAAAATCTGCTTTCGTCTGGCGCAAGCCGCCATTCTGGTGGTAACTGCAAAAAGCCTGTTGGCACCGGCTTTCGCAGAAGGCTGCAAAATTGAAAAGATGCCGTCTACGGTAACGGTGCCGGTTTCGGTTCCGTTGCAGGATAATATCAACACATTGCCGGTGGGCAGCGTGGTATACAAAAGAGAGGCGACGCTTGCACAATTAAGCGGTACGCATGACGTCATCACCTCTGAGTGCCAGACCAAAATCAGGAAACGCCTGAACGGAAAAATGCCTGGCCAGCAGAGCGGGCAAAATACCTATGCCACCTCCTTGCCTGGCCTTGGTATTCGAATCACGTTGATTTATGACAAACCTGGCTCGCCGCACAGGGAGTGGGTTCTGCCCTTCTCTGCGCAAACGCAGGATATCAGCCATAAATCCATTACGTCTGACGATATTAAACTGCGGCTTGAGGTCATCAAAACCGGGCCAATAGCTCAGGGCGGCGTGCTGAATTTCCGTATACCTTCCCTGATTGCGCTGAGCGACAACGCCTTTGTGGTGAACCTGGCCATGACGCTTATTTCTCCAAAAGCGCACTGTACGATTCAGGTACTAACGCCGCAGGTTGAATTGCCGCCGGTAAAAATTAGCGAGCTGCAAAAAAACGGCGGCAAAACCGCCCAGCCTGTGAATGTGAATTTGCTGTGTATGAATACCAGCAAAGCCAGCATTAATATTGAAGGAGTGAATGATACCAGCTATCCCACGGTATTCAGGAATGTAGCGCCAGAGCGCCCGGCAAAAAATGTGGGTATCGAGATGTTATTTAACGGCGTGGTCATGCGTCCTGACTCTCCGTTAGATCTATCGTTACCTAATCAAAATAGCTATGCCTTGCCGCTCTCTGTACGTTACGCCAAAACGGGCGACAACTTAACGGGCGGAAACGTCAAAGCACAAATAACGCTGAGAATAAATTACCTCTAACATCGGGGTGGCAGTTACGTCTTGTTATTAGGGAAATATGGAAAAGTATTTTTACCCTTAATGGGAAGATTGCTTTTCGCCTATTTTATTTCGAAAATTTAAAAGGATGTAAAATTATGAAAAAGACGATTTTAAGCCTGGCAGTTTCCGCATTGTTCATGACGGGTATGGTGCATGCTGAGACTAACCCGAACGACGTGTCTGCAACGCTGAGCGTCACCGGGACCGTTGTCGAAGATATTGCTGATGCCTGTACGGTGGTTACCAACAAACAGGCCGTCGCCCTGTCCGGCGATGTTACCGATCTGATTAACCAGGGCCAGGATTCGACGTCCGTTGAAACGGTGCAACTGAGTATTGTTGGTGAAAACTGCGCCAGCAAAGTGGAAGCCGGTACGATGGCTTACAAATTTACCGGTACCGCCGATAACGCAGATGGCACCGTCCTCGCTAACAGCGATGCTTCCTCAACGGCTGCAAAAGGCGTTGGTGTGGGTATTTTTACCGGCGCGAACAAACCTGTGAAAGTTAACAGCGCGGATCATGTCATCGCTTCTGCTTCCGGTACAATCATCGGTCTGCAGATGGTTAAACTGAACGGCCAGAATGCTGAAGCCGGTAACGTAACCAGCTCAGTAACCATTGAAATCGAACGTCTGTAAAAGCTATCTGCGCACCTGATACAAGCGCGGCCGTCTTTAGTAGTTTTTATTCAGCCTCCTTTCAAAAGGGGGCTGCATATGCTGGAGATGCGGTAAAGATAGCTCTGCCATACCTGGTTAATAAGCTTATTAGCGCGAAGCGCAGCATCGCTTTTTGCGTAATTGGGTATTACAGGTAAGCAAGCTGATTATTTACCGGGAGCGCGGATCGTTAAAAACAGGAAAGTAACATTACCTCTAAAAGGTAAGTTGCTTTTTATCGGTTTAATTTTAAAGGATGTAAAATGATGAAAAAGTCTATTTTAGGACTCGTCCTTTCCACCGTTTTTGTCGCTGGCGCAGTACAGGCGGACACGAATCCGAACGATGTTTCCGCCACACTGAGCGTAACCGGTACGGTTGTGGAAGATGTGGTTGACGCATGTACCGTTACGACGGATAAAGCATCAGTCGCTTTGATCGGAGATGCTGACAAGATGATTGAGCAGGGCAAAGACGCCAGCGTTGCAACGCCGGTACGCCTGAATATCACCGGTGCAAATTGCCTCGATAAAGTGATTGCCGGCAAAATTGCCTATAAATTCGTCGGCACCGCCGATAACGCTGGCGGTACCGTTCTCGCTAACAGCGACAACTCTGCGGAAGCGGCTAAAGGCGTTGGCGTCGGTGTTTTTAACGCCAGTACCGGGAAACCTTTAAAAATCAATTCCAGCGATCATCTGGAAGCCACGACCGGCGGAGACGTCATTGGTCTGACGATGGTCAGATTGACTGGTCAAAGCGTAGAAGCCGGGAATGTCACCAGCGCCTTAACGATTGAGATCGAACGACTGTAAGTCTGATACGTGATAGTTATAAATGCAGATCCCCTCTTAAGCGATCTGCATCTTTCATTATTCAGCACAGGATCAAAAGACATGAAAATTTCATGTTACTGCCTTGCCACTGCTGTCGGTTTTCTCTGCATGACTGCCCATGCTGAGAACGCTGTGAAAGATATTTCTGCCACGCTGAACATTACAGGAACCGTGGAGCAAAGCGCGCCAGCTTGCAGCGTCCTTCTGAGTCAGAATACGCTTCAGGTTACTGAAAATATGTCAGAAGTCATTGACCAGGGAAGCAGTAATTATGCGCTTACGGGCGGCACAATTACGATTAATGCGACCGGTGGTTCGCCATGCGTTTCTCTTATGGACCAGGGAAAAATGATTTATCGCTTTGTCGGTACAGCCGATGACGCGATGGGCACCGTATTGGCAAATGCCGATCGCTCAGCCACGGCGGCAAAAGGGATGGGTATAGGTATTTACGGAATGGATTCTTCACCCATTAGCGTTAATACCGATACCCTCACAGCCTCATCCAAAGGGAATCACGTAAACTTTACGATAGTAAAACTGGCAGGGCAGAATGCCGTCGCGGGTAATATTCAGACTACTGTGACGGTTCAAATAGAACGCTTGTAATTTAAGCAGTAATAAGCGGGTTAATTTGTCCCGCTTATCATTCATGTTATGTATAGGATAATAAGCATGAGAAAACCTATTTTATGCGCCATGATTTCTGCGCTTTTTGCCATGAGCGTTGCTCATGCGGAGCCAGTGGATAATGTAATGTCATCGTCTGATATTACTGTTGATGGCGCCATTACATCCGGCAACGGCGCATGCACGGTCTCTATGAATAAAAGCTCAATTAGCCTGTTGGCCGATAAGAGTACGATTGTTCCGCAGAGCCAGATGAAAAGCGATCGTTTCAACGGTTCCCTTTCTGTTTCTCTGACCGGGGATGAGATCTGTAATCAGCGTATTCAGGAAGGTAAAATTGCCGTTCGTTTCATGGGCCCTGCCGATGACGTGGAAGGCAGTGTTTTTGCGAATACCGCCAACGGTGAAAATGCGGCAAAAGGTGTTGGCGTGGGATTGTTTTTAAGTAATCGTGCGCGCATCACTATTAATCAGGGCGCTATTCCCGTCAGTATGAAGCCTTTAGATTTGAGCGCGCAAGTGGTGGGTCTTACCGGCCAGGATATCGTCGAAGGTAATGTTCAGGCGATGATCACGGTAGAAGTTGTTCGTCTTTAGAAATAACCATCCTGAACATAATATTTAAAATCATTTGTTCTATTTATGATTTATATCAGGCCGTAATGCGTCGGTATAGTGAATTTAGTTTCTCAAAATTATCATTTTAATAGAACATTTGCTTTGGAGTTATAATATGAAATTATCTTTATCAGGGTTGATGATACCTGCTCTGTTCATGACGGCGATGGCGCACGCAGAAATTAATTCCTCTGATGTTCCCGCGACGCTTTCTGTTACCGGTAATGCCACCGCCGACGCGGAGGCGCTTTGTAATCTCAGTACGAGCGTGAGCGCAGTCTATTTACGCGGGGATGTTTCCAGTCTGATTAATCAGGGCGACGAAGCGAACAATATGACATTCGTGCCGCTTCGTATTGAAGGAAACACGCAATGTAATGATCTGATTGAGCAAGGGCGCCTGTCTTATCGGTTCTCAGGTAACGCAGATAGCAATCAGGGTAACGCTCTGGCGAATGCGAGTACCGGGGAAAATGCGGCAACAGGTGTTGCCATCGGGCTGTTCGATAACAAAGGTAAACCCATCACTATTAATAGCACCGCTATTACCGTCTTACCGAAAACAGGCCAGGGCGTCGGTTTTCAGGTCGTCAAACTTAAAGATCAGACAGTAACAGCAGGCACGATTCATGGTGTTCTGACGATCAACGTTGAACGATTGTAAGTGAAAAAACAACTGTAACTTTAGTTTATAAGGATGGTAACAATGAAGAAAATTATATCGGTTATGACAATTGCAGCGGCATGTTTCTCTGCAGGCGCCTATGCCGAAACACCCGCACAGGACGTTTCAGCGACGGTTGCTATTTCCGGTGTGTTGGTTGGTCCTCAAAATCACGCCTGTCAGATTGTGCTGAATAAGAACGTTATTAATCTTACTGGCTCGACAAAAAGCTTAATTGAACAGGGCCAGAATGCTACCGCTCCCCAGGAAGTCACATTCAGCGTCTATAACGTCAACCTGCCTTATCAATCCCTGTGCGATAAAGACATTTATGATGGAAAAATCGCCGTCAGATTTACCGGCGTCTACGATAACGCTGATGGCACCGCGTTTGCTAATAGCGCTACAGGCGATAGCGCGGCAGCAGGCATAGGTATTGGCTTATTTAACCATGATAAAACGCCTCTTGACGCCAGTGAAGTGTATAAGCTCGGTACCGGCGCAAATACCGCGACCAAAATTATCGGCTTGCAGCTCATTAAGTTAAAAGGTGAGACCGCTACAGCAGGCACCGTAGCAGGTAACATTACATTCCAGATTGAACGTTTGTAATCGTATGCGCTTACCTTCGGGTAAGCGCTTTTTTTACATACAGCAACGGAAGCAATATGAAATCACATAATCTGATAAGTTTTATTATTCCGGGGTTGCTCTTCGCAGGAGCGGTGCAGGCCGAAACCGCTTCTCAGGATATACCAACGGCTCTTTCCATCACCGGAAAAATTTCTTCTGCCAGTGAGAGCTGCAGGGTTACGCTTTCGCAGGAGAGTCTCTATTTTACAATGAATGCCGATGAGGTCATTTATCAGGGTAATGACGCCACACAACCTCAAATAGTGACCATTACCATTAAAGATGGTGATGTTAATCACTCCACCTGCTCTCAGGCAGTTCTCGACGGCCATATTGCAGTAAAATTTGTCGGCGAAGCGGATAACGCAGACGGCACTGCTCTTGCCAATGAATATGCCTTACAAAACGACGCTGCGACTGGCGTGGGTATCGGCTTTTTTAAAGAAGACCATTCGCCTGTTGCTGTTAATAAAGATGTTTTAAAAGTGAATACTGTTGGCCCGGTGACCAACGAGGGAACCCTTAAATTTGGCGTACAACCTGTCAGGCTAACGAATCAGACCATCACAGGCGGCAGAATTTCCGCAAGCGCAACCGTCGAAATTGAACGTCTCTAAGCTTTTAAAAGAGCTAACCGCCATTTCAACATGAATGAAATGGTTAAGATCGCGTGTAAGTGGCAGGAAATAAACCCTGTCTGGCAATACGGCTTTATTTTCCTTATGTCGCAGGGAAATAATCGCCAGCAGCAGGGAGTATGTCTGATTCCGACGCCATCTTTGAGACTATTTTCACCTTAATAAATCAGCTTTAAGGGAACAACGATGAAAATCCGATCATTACATACCGTATTCGCCGCGCTGCTGATGGCAAGCACCGCACAGGCGATGGCGGATACACAGGATCAACCGGCACACTTGTCCATATCCGGCGTCATTGCGCCATCAGTCGCAGGCTGTAGCGTCTCTCTTGATAAGTCGGTTGTTTATATGCAGGAAAATATAAATCGCCTGCCCATGCAGGGTAACAATGCGGTGAATCCCACCGCCGTTATGGCTTATGTCTCCGGTATTAATCCGGCTGGTCAGGGAAGCGTGGAATGTAACGACGCGGTGAAAGAGGGACACATTGCGCTGAAGTTTACGGGTACGGCAGATAGCGCGGATGGCACCACGCTTGCGAATATGTATAACGAAAGCAATGGTGCTAAAGGCGTGGGTATCGGCATTTTCGGGCCAACAAAAGAACCTGTTGCCATCAACACGGGCTTACTGGAAAACCTGGCGCTCCTGCCCGATCTGAGAGGCGCCATTCAGTTTAACGTTGAAATGGTGAAACTCACCGATCGGCCGGTGAGCGCAGGTGTAGTCGCCTCTGCGCTCACCGTGCAAATCGAGCGCCTGTAGTATCAGTCTCCTCTCTATTTGGGAGAAGAGATTACATAAAAACGGAATGGATACCCGTTATTCCCGGCACTTTAAAATTCATTCTCCCGCTTTATGTATAAGACGCAACATCAGGATAAATGTCGCCCTGATTGATGCACCCTTTATTATTACATCAAGGAGTTATCATGAATAAAAAGCATCTGACAGGATTGTTTTTCGCTACGCTCCTGTCTTCAGGCATAGCAAATGCCGCAACAAATGATATTCCGGCAACGGTATCGATAACCGGAAAGGTGAATGCAAAGCTGGATCGTTGCCAGGTCACGCTCAATAAAGAGACGGTTTCACTTTATACCCATGTTTCAGAGTTGGTAAATCAAGGCAGTAACGCCACAGCGCCTGAAATGACGAATATTCACATCAGCAATGTCGGCGAAGGGGACTCCTGCGCTAAGGCCGCACAAGATGGTCATATTAGCGTGAGGTTTATCGGTAAAGCCGATGATGCGGATGGCACGACATTAGCCAATAGCTATCTCTCACAAAACAGCGCGAAAGGCATCGGCATGGGCATCTTCAGGGAAGATAACACACCGGTTGCTATTAATAGCGATACGTTGCTCGTCCCGGATGCTACCGGAAAAACTGTTTTCGGTATCCAGGCTGTGAAATTAACTAATCAGACCGTGTCGCCGGGTACGCTTTACGGCAGTCTCATTGTCCAGATTGAGCGCCTTTAACAGACTTTCCCCTCTCCTGCGGGAGAGGGGAAATCGACACCACCCAGGCCTTTTCAGATCCTCTTTGAACACGCCTTCCTGACTCATCAATGAGTGCTATCCGCCGGACGATATGCCTCGCTTTACCTGGTGGTCTCCAGTCTTCGCGGCGTCGCTAAGCATACCCGTATGCAATCGTTTGCTTTTGTGATGCACTCCGCTAGAATGTCCGCTTTTCCACCGTGGGATTATGTCGATGTCCGTTAACACCCTTGAGTCTGAAAATGCGCAAACGGTTGCGCCCGCGCAGAATAGCGAACTGATTTACCGTCTGGAAGACCGGCCGCCCCTGCCGCAAACGCTGTTTGCCGCCTGCCAGCATCTTCTGGCGATGTTCGTTGCGGTGATCACACCTGCGCTTTTGATCTGTCAGGCTCTGGGATTGCCCGCGCAGGACACCCAGCACATCATCAGCATGTCGCTGTTTGCCTCGGGCGTGGCATCGATTATTCAGATTAAAGCGTGGGGGCCGGTCGGCTCCGGGCTGCTTTCCATTCAGGGCACCAGCTTTAACTTCGTGGCGCCGCTTATTATGGGCGGTACGGCGCTGAAAACCGGCGGCGCGGACGTGCCGACCATGATGGCCGCGCTGTTTGGCACCCTGATGCTGGCGAGCTGCACTGAAATGGTTATCTCCCGCGTTCTGCACCTGGCGCGCCGCATTATCACACCGCTGGTTTCCGGCGTGGTGGTGATGATCATCGGTCTGTCGCTGATTCAGGTCGGGCTGACATCAATTGGCGGCGGCTATGCCGCGATGAGCGATCACACCTTCGGCGCGCCGAAAAACCTGCTGCTGGCGGGCGCGGTGCTGGCGGTGATTATTCTGCTTAACCGCCAGCGTAACCCGTACCTGCGCGTCGCCTCGCTGGTAATTGCGATGGCGGTGGGTTATCTGCTGGCCTGGGCGATGGATATGTTGCCGCACACTGCGGCGCCTGCGCAAAGCGCGCTGATCATGATCCCCACACCGCTGCATTACGGGCTCGGCATCGACTGGAACCTGCTGTTGCCGCTGATGCTGGTCTTTATGATCACGTCGCTGGAAACCATCGGCGATATCACCGCCACTTCTGACGTCTCCGAACAGCCGGTCTCCGGCCCGCTGTATATGAAACGCCTGAAAGGCGGCGTGCTGGCGAACGGTCTGAACTCGTTTGTCTCCGCCGTGTTCAACACTTTCCCGAACTCCTGCTTCGGACAAAACAACGGCGTGATCCAGCTGACCGGCGTCGCCAGCCGCTATGTCGGTTTTGTGGTGGCGCTGATGCTGATTGCGCTTGGCCTGTTCCCGGCAGTGAGCGGTTTTGTTCAGCATATTCCTGAGCCGGTGCTGGGCGGCGCGACGATTGTGATGTTTGGCACCATCGCCGCCTCCGGCGTGCGTATCGTCTCCCGCGAGCCGTTAAACCGCCGCGCGATCATGATTATCGCGCTCTCGCTGGCGGTGGGCCTCGGCGTCTCGCAGCAGCCGCTGATCCTGCAGTTCGCGCCGGACTGGGTGAAAAACCTGCTCTCCTCCGGCATCGCCGCGGGCGGCATTACCGCCATTGTGCTGAATCTGATTTTTCCGCCGGAAAAACAGACCAACGACTGATCCCCTGCCGATGGCGGCGCTGCGCCGCCATCGCTGACACCTCCGTTGACAATCCCCGCCTTGAGCAATTCGCCCGAATAGTGCATAAATCCATCATCGGAAGTTCACAGGATGGAAGACAATGAAATTTCTCGGAAAGCTCATCGTTGCGCTGATCGCCGCCGTTCTGCTGATTCTGCTCGCGCTCTATGTGCTGTTACAGACGCGCTGGGGCGCGGGCTGGCTCACCGGCTGGGTAAACCAGCACAGCGGCTATCACATTACCTTTGATGAAATGGACCACAGCTTTTCCGCGCCTTCGCATCTGGTGCTCAAAAATGTGACGTTCGGACGCAACGGTCAGCCCGCCACGCTGGTGGCGCAAAAGGTGGATATCGGTCTGAGCAGCCGCCAGGTCACCGAGCCGATGCACGTCGATACCATTCTGCTCTATAAAGGCACGCTGAATTTATCCCCTTCCACCGCGCCGCTGCCGTTTCGCGCTGACCGCCTTCAGCTAAGCGACATGGCGTTTAACAGCCCGAAAACCGGCTGGGATCTCAGCGCGCAGCGCGTTAACGGCGGCATCAGCCCGTGGCTGCCGGAAGCGGGGAAAATCCTCGGCAGCAAGGCGGATATCGCCCTGAGCGCAGGCTCGCTGACGCTGAACGGTATGCCCGCCAGCAATGTGCTGGTGCAGGGGGAGATCAACAATGACGAAGTGACCATCACCAATCTTGGCGCCGATATCGCCCGCGGCGCGCTCACCGGCAACGCGCGTCGATTAGCGAACGGCGGCTGGGTGGTGGACAATCTGCGCTTAAGCGATATCCGTCTGCAAACCGCGAAATCGGTAAGCGATCTGCTGCAACCGCTGACGACGCTGCCCTCGCTCGCGCTCGGGCGCGTTGATGTGACCGACGCGCGGCTCGAAGGGCCTGGCTGGGCGGCGACCGATCTGGATATCAGCCTGCGCAATCTGACGCTGGTGAACGGCAGCTGGCAGAGCGATGACGGCAAGGTGTCGATGAACGCCAGCGAGGTGGTATACGGCTCGCTGCATTTTCTCGACCCTATCGTGAACGCCGATCTCTCAGCGCAGGGCGTGGCGCTGCGTCAGTTCAGTTCGCGCTGGGAAGGCGGCATGGTGCGAACCTCCGGCGTCTGGCAGCGGGCAGGCAACGCGCTAACGCTCGATGAGCTGGCGCTGGCAGGGCTGGAATATACCCTGCCTGCCGACTGGAAAAAGCGCTGGCAGGAGAAGCTGCCCGCGTGGCTGCAAACCGTGACGGTGAAAAAGCTCTCCGGCAGCCGCAATCTGATTATCGATATCGATCCTGAATGGCCGTTCCAGCTCACCGCGCTGGACGCATGGGGCAATAATCTGCAGCTGGCGCGTAACGGCGAATGGGGCATCTGGGGCGGCAACGCCACGCTGAACGCCGCCGCCGCGACGTTTAACCGCGTCGACGTGCGCCGCCCGTCGCTGACGCTGAACGCGAACCCTTCCACCATCGCCATTAGCGAGCTGAGCGCGTTTGCGGGCCAGGGGATGTTGCAGGCCACCGCGACGATCTCCCAGTTGCCGCAGAGAATGACGACGGTGAGCCTGAATGGCCGCGCGGTGCCGGTCAACGTGTTGCATAACTGGGGATGGCCGCAGGTGCCGCTGGAGGGCGACGGTAATTTACAGCTCACCGCGAGCGGCAGCCTGGCGGCAGACGCGCCGCTGCGCCCGAGCGTTAACGGGCAGTTGCAGGCGACCGGCAAAAATGGGCAGCAGGTACAGCAAACCATGCAGAACGGCGTCGTGCCGGGGGCATGATGGCCGGGTAGTGACGAGACGGCAGGTGCGCTGCGCTTACCTGCCCTACGTTATCGCGTTAACGTCAGGGATCGTAGGGCGGGTAAGCGCAGCGCACCCGCCGGATCAAAAAACCCGGCCCTGATGCCTACTCCTCCTCGTTGCCGCCCTCTTCCAGCGGCCCGAAAGGTTTGGCGGGCAACACAATATAAATCCCTTCAAACACCGCGCCGGGCGTCTCGTCGCCCGAAAGCTCCACCTGCAACTGCACGCGCGCTTTGCGCCCGCGCGCGAGACGGTCGAGATCGCCGCTCAGCGACCCTAAATCGGCTACCGCGCCCGGCTTGCCGGTAATCGGTCGGCTGTAGCGAATATGCGCGTCGGCCAGAATAATCGTCCCGCCAAGATGCCGCTCGCGCAGCATCAACCAGATAAGCCCCCAGCCCGTCAGCGTCGCCAGCGAAAACAGGCTGCCCGCGAACAGCGTATGGTGCGGATTCTGGTTGCCGGTTTCCGGCATCGTGGTAATGAATTTCTGCCCGGTATATTGCAGGATGCGCACGCCCATCTTTTCGCTAAGCGGAATATGCTCATACCACGCCTGCTGCAACTGCGCGCACCAGTCGGCGCGGTGAAGAATATCATCCAGCGAGGCTATCGGTTTAATCATCAGGAAGTGGCGCAGCGGCGTGGTTTGCGGCGTGGTGATCTCGCCCTCATTCACAAAGCCCAGCTTGGCGAAAAACTCTACGGCGTCCTCGCGCGCGCTACAGACCACGCGCTTCACGCCCTCCTGGCGCGCGACCGATTCCAGCGTCATCGCCACCAGCGTGCCGAGCCCTTTCTCCTGCACCGCCGGGTCGACCGCCATAAAGCGGATCGAGCCTTCGTTATCGGCATTGATATACAGCCGCCCGATGGCGACGGGGTTGCCCTCTTCATCCACCACCATCTGATGATGGGCCATCGCATCGTAGCCGTCCCGCTCGGAGCCTTTCGGCTGATGCAGCGGTTTGCGTAACATCTCCCAGCGGAACTGGTAGTAGCGCTCAAGTTCTTCTTCTGTTTCGGGTACACGAAGGTGATACATAGCGGTACTCTCTCTTGTTGTCCACGACCACGCTGGCATCTGGTTCATATCTGCAACCAGAACGTCACGGGGCCGTCATTCGTCAGTGAGACCTGCATATCAGCGGCGAAACGTCCTGTTTCGGTGGTCATGCCCGCGGCCCGGCAGCGGCTGACAAAATAGTCGTAAAGGGCCTCAGCCTGCTCAGGCGGCGCGCCGCGCGAAAAGCTCGGGCGCAGGCCTTTTTCGGTATCCGCCGGCAGCGTAAATTGCGACACCACCAGCACGCTGCCGCCCGCCTGCTGCACGTTCAGGTTCATTTTGCCCTGATCGTCGCTAAAGATGCGGTAGCCGAGCACGCGCTCGCACAGCCGGTTCGCTTTCTGCTCGTCGTCGTCTTTTTCGACACCTAACAGCACTAAAAGTCCCGGCCCGATTTCACCCGTCACTTCGTCTCCCACGCGCACGCTGGCGTGGGTCACACGTTGAATTAATGCAATCATACTGATTCAGCTTCTTCTCTGGCGGCCTGTCGTAATTTGCGATAATCCCCGAGAGTGACAGTAATTTCAGCGCCAAGCAAGACGATACACCAGGTCCAGTAGACCCAGAGAAACAGGATAGGGATGACCGCCAGCACGCCATAAATCAGCTGATAAGAAGGGAACATCGTGATGTAAAGGGCAAAACCCTTTTTGCCCAGTTCAAAGAGCAGCGCGGCCACCAGCGACCCAATCAACGCATCACGAGCCGGCACGCGCGTCGTCGGCACCACGCTGTAGAGCAGCCAGAACGAAAGCCATGACAGCAGCAGCGGGAAAATACGCAGCACTTCGTCAATCATGGTGTTAAAGCCGCTCGCCCAGCGCAGCGACAGCAGATACGAGCTAATCACCAGGCTTGCGCCCGCCAGCAGCGGGCCAAGCGTCAGGATCATCCAGTAAACCGCAAAGGAATAAACCTTCGGGCGTTTACGGGTGCTGCGCCAGATGGTGTTTAGCGCGCTGTCGATGGCGTACATCAATAGCAGCGAGGTGACAATCAGCCCCAGCGCGCCAACCGCCGTCATCTTGCTGGAATTGGCGACGAACTGTTCGATATAACGCTGAATAATGTCGCCCGTGGCGGGCATAAAGTTGGCGAACACAAAATGACGTAGCTGAAGGCTGACGTCAGAAAACATCGGGAACGCGGCGAACAGCGCGAAAATCACCGCCACAAACGGCACGAGCGAAAGCAACGACACATACGCCAGGTTACCGGCAAGCGTCGTCATATTATCTTCATCGATCCGCGCCCAGAGCAGCTTAAGCCAGGCGAGCAGCGGCCCGGTACGACGGGCCACTTTTTGATGAACGGTTTTTAACATGCGGGATTGGAGAAATAGCTGGGTACAGTTTTACGGTCAGTCACCAGCACGCTGGTAATGCCCACCTTGCGCGCGCCGTCGATATTGGCTTCGTTATCATCGAAGAACACGGCGTCGCGGGCGCTAAAACCTTCCTGCTCCAGCACCTTCTGGTAGATTTCCGGCTCCGGCTTGCGCATCCCCATCTCCTGAGAGAGATAGATAGCGTCGGCGGCGGCCTGCACTTCCGGGTACTGTTCCGGCCAGTACGTCGTATGCAGCCGGTTAGTATTGGAGAGCACCACAACGCGATGCCCCTGCTCGCGCAACTGCTGCATGATAGTAATTACTTCCGGGCGCAGCCCGACAAACACCGCCTGCCAGCCCGCGGAGAACTGTTCAAAGCTCAGCGGCAACGCCATCTCTTCGCATAGCGCCTTCGCGAAATCCTCGTCGCTCAGCTCGCCGCGCTCGTGCTGATGAAACGGCTCGCCCATGGAGAAACTCTGCCGCAGATTCGCCAGCGGCACGCGGCTGAAATCACTCCAGACGCCCAGCACGCGGTTAAAGTCGATATCTACAATGACGTTACCTAAATCAAAGATATAGAGCATGACTCACTCTCCTTTCGGGCCATGTGAATGTTAACTGTAGCGAGAAAGGCGAACTTTGACTATGTGCTGACGCGCGGGTTTTGCATCGCCCGCGCGTGACGTGAGGAAATTAACGGTCGGTGTCGTCGCCAGACGGCGATTGCGCCTGCACCAGCTCAACCTGGTGGGCTTTTAAAATCGTGTTCAGCGATGATCCCGGCTGCCGGTCGGTAAAGAGCGCCGTGGCCTGCGAAAGATTGCCAATACTGACCGCCGCCGAGGCGTGGTATTTCGTATGATCGGCCGCCAGTAAGATGTGCCGCGAGTGGGCCATCATGGTTTTCACCACATTCGCCTCATTCACGTCAAACTCCAGCAGCTCGCCGTCGCTCTCGATAGCCCCGACGCTCGTTATCAGATAATCCGCACGAAACCCTTCCACAAACGCAGAAGCACCAGGGCCGATAATGCCGCCGTTGTGCGGGCGCAGCGTGCCGCCGGGCACCATGACCTCAAAACGGCTGTTTTTGTAGAGAATATGCGCCACGCGCAGGCTGTTGGTGATAATGCGCAGATGATTATGGTTCAGCAGCGCGCGCGCAATCTGCTCCACCGTGGTGCCTATGGTGATAAACAGCGTGGAGCCGTCCGGCACATAGTCGGCGATCGCCTGGGCTATCGCGATTTTCTCCCCGGTCATGGAGATCTCGCGCTGCTCAAACGCGGTATTCACCACGCTTGACGCCCGCCCCGCGCCGCCGTGATGCCGGGTAATCAGTCCCTGTTCGCTTAGCTTGCGAATATCGCGCCGCACCGTCTGGGTGGAGACGTCCAGCAGTTGCGCCAGCTCGTCGATATTCATATATCCCCGCTCGGCGATAAGCCCGATCAGCTGATCGTGGCGCGGATTGCCCGTCACTCCGGTAAGGCTCATGAACGATCCCCTTAAAATCATTGCTCGCCGGGCATTTTATACAAAAAGAGACAGAAAAGAGCGGGTTTGATCACAGTCGGGGATCCCGGCGCGCCCGCCTGGGCGGGTGCATTTCAGCGCGGCGACGGCGCTGGCGAAACGCACCGCCTCCTGCGGCGATTCGCCGCGAGCCAGCATTACCGCCAGCGCGCCGTGAAAAACGTCGCCCGCGCCGGTGGTATCCACTGTCTCGACCGTAAACCCGGCCTGGCGATGCAACGTGTCGTCATTCTCAAGCCACAGACAGCCCTCTTTGCCGAGCGTGACATACACATGACCGTGTGTGAGCGTTTTTGTCTTTTTGAGTGCGTCCTGCGGCGACAACCCCGGCGCCAGGCGCGCCAGCCCCGGCGCGGAGAACGCGGCGTGATCGCTTAAGGCCACCAGCGAGCGGATATCCTGCGGCGTGACGTCGCCATCCAGCAGCGTCATCACCCCGGCCCGACGCGCCAGCGTTAACGCGCGCGTCGCGCCTTCATGCCAGCGCACATCCGCCAGCACGGCGTCGTAGCGGCCAAAGTCGATGTCATCGAGCCAGCTCGCGTCATCAGGCAGATCGGGGCTGGGATAGTTAACAATCACTCTTTCGCCCGCGGCATCGACAAGAATGGCCGACTGCGACGAGCACGCGCCCGTAATCTGGCGCGCCAGCGAGGTATTAACCCCCAGCGATTCCAGCTCCGCAAAGAGTTGTTTGCCCGTCGCGTCATCGCCGACGCGGCCGATAAAATCCACCTGCGCGCCCAGTCGCGCGGCCGCCACGGCCGCCGTTGCCGCCGGGCCGCCGCCCACGTCGCGATACTGTTGCGCCACATATTTGCCGCCCTCCTGCGGCAGGGCTTCCAGCGTATAAATGCGATCCTGTACGGCGATACCCACACACGCGATGCGAACCATAGCTTCCTCTCTGTTTGCGCTCAGGACGGGCCTGCGCCCGTCACTGTTCCTGTTAACCAACATAGCGGCATTTTAATTTCCCCGGATCGTAAAAAAGTGATACCTGTCAATTTTTTGACTTTAAATTACAAATACGATCATAAACAGACAAAAATAACCCATCATGAATGACAAAACTGACATCCCGCTTTTACGCTGACAGGAGCATGTTATGGCGACGATTGGATTTATCGGACTGGGACAGATGGGCGCGCCGATGGCGGCAAACCTGCTGCGCCATGGGCACCGGTTGCAGGTGTGCGATGTAAACACCACCGCCGTGGAGACGCTGGCGTCAGAGGGCGCGATGGCGTGCGCCACGCCGCAGGCCGCCGCCCAGGACGCGGAATTCGTGATTACCATGCTGCCGAACGGCGATCTGGTGCGCGAGGTGCTGCTTGGCGATAACGGCGTCTGCCAGTCTCTCTCACGCGAGGCGCTGGTTATCGACATGTCCACCATTCACCCGCTGCAAACCGACAGGCTGATAAGCGATCTCGCCGCGCGCGGCTTTAGCATGATGGATGTGCCGGTAGGCCGTACCTCGGATCATGCGAAATCCGGCACGCTGCTGCTGCTGGCGGGCGGTACACAGGAGCAGGTGACGCGTGCCGAACCGGTGCTGATGGCGATGGGCTCAGAGCTCATCCGCGCAGGCGGGCCGGGGATGGGCATTCGCGTCAAGCTTATCAATAACTACATGAGCATCGCGCTCAACGCGCTCTCCGCCGAAGCCGCTGTGCTGTGCGAAGCGCTGGGCCTTTCATTCGACGTGGCGCTGCAAGTAATGAGCGGCACGCCTGCCGGTAAAGGCCACTTCACCACCTCCTGGCCCAACAAAGTACTCAAAGGCGATCTCTCGCCCGCCTTCATGATTGACCTTGCCCATAAAGATTTAAGCATCGCGCTGGACGTGGCGAATCAGCTGCATGTGCCGATGCCGCTTGGCGCCGCCTCGCGGGAAGTCTACAGCCAGGCGCGCGCCAGCGGGCGCGGTCGTCAGGACTGGTCCGCCATTTTAGAGCAGGTTCGCGTCAGCGCCGGGCTGACGCCGCGCCAGGCCGCGCTTTGACATTCACCCTTAAGGAAAACGTTGATGGAAAAATACACCCTGAAAGAGATTGCCCGCCCGTCCGGCGGATTCGCCATGCTGGCGGTGGATCAGCGCGAAGCGATGCGCCTGATGTTCGCCGCCGCGGGCGCGACGACGCCGGTCGCCGATGCCGTACTGACTGACTTTAAGCTCAACGCCGCGCGCGTTCTTTCACCGTATGCCTCCGCCATTCTGGTGGACCGCCAGTTCTGCTACCCGCAGGTGGTGGAGCAAAAGGCCATCGCAGACAGTTGCGCGATGATTGTCGCCGCCGACCAGTTTATCCCCGGCAACGGTATCCCCGTCGACAGCGTGACGCTGGATGACGCCGTCGACGCGCAGGCGGTGCGCCAGCAGGGCGGCAAAGCGCTCAAGTTGCTGGTGCTGTGGCGCAGCGATGAAGACTCGCAGCAGCGCCTCGCGATGGTGAAAGCCTTTAACGAGAAATGCCACGCGCAGGGGCTGCTTAGCATCATCGAGCCGGTGGTTCGCCCGCCGCGCCGCGGCGATAAGTTTGACCGCGAGCAGGCGATTATCGCGGCGGCGAAAGAACTCGGCGACAGCGGCGCCGATCTCTATAAAGTCGAGATGCCGCTTTCAGGGCGCGGCGACGCCAGCGCACTGCTTGGCGCGTCGCAGAAACTCAATGACCAGATCAATATGCCGTGGGTGATCCTCTCCTCCGGCGTCGATGAAAAACTCTTCCCGCGTGCCGTGCGCATCGCGATGAGCGCGGGCGCCAGTGGTTTTCTCGCCGGCCGCGCCGTCTGGTCGACGGTTATCGGGCTGCCGGATACCGACATGATGTTGCGTGACGTGGCGCTGCCGAAGCTGCGCCGCTTAGGGGAAATTGTGGACGACATGATGGCTCGCCGCTGAAAGGAGAACAGACAATGAAATGGTTTAACACACTGAGCCACCACCGCTGGCTGGAACAGGAAACCGACCGTATTTTCGCGTTTGGCCGCAACGCCGCCGTACCCACCGGCTTTGGCTGGCTGGGGAATAACGGCCAGGTGAAAGAGGAGATGGGCACGCATCTGTGGATCACCGCCCGTATGCTGCATGTTTACGCCGTCGCCGCCCTGATGGGCCGCCCTGGCGCTTACGCGCTGGTGGAGCATGGCATCAGCGCCCTTAACGGCCCGCTGCGTGATATAAAACATGGCGGCTGGTACGCCTGCGTAAATGACAAGGGCGTGATGGACGCCTCCAAGCAGGGCTATCAGCATTTCTTCGTGCTGCTCGGCGCCGCCAGCGCCGTCACCACCGGCCATCCCGCCGCCCGCGCGCTGCTGGATGACGCCATTGCGGTGATCGAGAACTATTTCTGGAGCGAAGAGGAGCAGATGTGCCTGGAGTCCTGGGATGAAGCCTTCACCGAGACGGAAAACTACCGCGGCGGCAACGCCAACATGCATGCCGTCGAAGCGTTTCTTATCGTCTACGACGTCACTCAGGACAAGAAATGGCTGGATCGCGCGCTGCGCGTCGCCTCGGTCATCATTCACGACGTCGCCCGTAAAGGCGATTACCGCGTCAATGAACACTTCGACACCCGCTGGAACCCCATCCGCGATTACAACAAAGAGAACCCGGCTCACCGGTTCCGCGCCTATGGCGGCACGCCGGGCCACTGGATCGAATGGGGCCGCCTGATGCTGCACCTGCGCGCCGCGCTAATCGCGCGCGGCGATGCGGCTCCGGAATGGCTGCTGGAAGACGCCAAAGGCCTGTTTAACGCCACGATCCGCGACGCCTGGGCGCCGGACGGCGCAGACGGTTTTGTCTACTCCGTCGGCTGGGACGGCAAACCGATTGTTCGTGAACGCGTGCGCTGGCCGATTGTCGAGGCGATGGGCACCGCCTGGGCGCTCTATAACGTCACCGGCGATCCGCAGTACGAAGCCTGGTATCAGAAATGGTGGGACTACTGCATGAAATACCTGATGGATTACGAAAACGGCTCGTGGTGGCAGGAGCTGGACGAGAACAATCAGGTGACCACCAAAGTCTGGGACGGCAAACAGGATATCTACCATCTGCTGCATTGCCTGGTTATCCCTCGCCTGCCGCTCGCGCCGGGCTTAGCCCCTGCCGTAGCCGCAGGTTTACTGGATAGCCTGGCCAAATAATAAAGGCGGAGTTTTTATGCGTACCCTACACAATATAGATCTGAAAAATAATGAAAATGGTTTCACCCTCAGCTGGGAAAATCGCCTGATTTTGTCCCACTCCGTGGATGCCCCCTGCCTGTGGGCGGGCGCAGGCGACGCGGATATCGAGATGTTCCGCGGCAACTTCAGCATTAAAGACCGGCTTAATGAAAAAATCGCCCTGACGCAGGCGACCGTCAGCGAGCGCCCCTCAGGCTGGGTGATCCGCTTTACCCGCGGCGATGCGGTCGGCGCCACGCTTGAGGTGAGCACCGATGACCACCAGCGCCTGGTGCTGAAGCTCAACAACGACGCCGTCGCGCACAATCGTCTCTGGCTGCGGCTGGCGGCGCAGCCAGAAGACCATATTTACGGCTGCGGCGAGCAGTTCTCTTACTTTGACCTGCGCGGTAAACCGTTCCCGCTGTGGACCAGCGAACAGGGCGTGGGCCGCAATAAACAGAGCCACGTCACCTGGCTTGCCGACTGTAAAGAGAACGCGGGCGGCGACTACTACTGGACGTTCTTCCCGCAGCCGACCTTCGTCAGCACCCAGAAGTACTACTGCCACGTTGATAACAGCGGCTATATGAATTTCGATTTCAGCGCGCCGCACTACCATGAGCTGGCGTTCTGGGAAAACCACGCCACGCTGCGCTTTGAATGCGCGCCGACCTACATTGAACTGCTGGAAAAACTCACCGGCCTGCTGGGCCGCCAGCCGGAGCTGCCGGACTGGATATACGATGGCGTGACGCTCGGCATTCAGGGCGGCACCGAGGTCTGCCAGCAGAAACTCGACGTGATGCGCCGCGGCGGCGTGAAGGTGAACGGTATCTGGGCGCAGGACTGGTCCGGCATCCGGATGACCTCCTTCGGCAAGCGCGTGATGTGGAACTGGAAATGGAACCGCGACCTCTACCCGCAACTCGATACACGCATCGCGCAGTGGAAACGCGAAGGCGTGCAGTTTCTCGCTTATATCAACCCGTATGTGGCAAGCGATCGCGACCTGTGCGAAGAGGCGGCGGCGCGTGGTTATCTGACAAAAGATGCCGCAGGCAAGGAGTATCACGTCGAGTTTGGCGAGTTCTACGCGGGCGTCGTCGACCTGACCAACCCGGAAGCGTACGCCTGGTATAAAGAAGTCATTAAAAAACAGCTGATCGAACTGGGTTGCGGCGGCTGGATGGCCGACTTTGGCGAGTATCTGCCGACCGACACGCACCTGCATAACGGCGTCAGCGCGGAAATTATGCATAACGCCTGGCCTGCGCTGTGGGCGAAATGCAACTACGAGGCGCTTGAGGAGACCGGCAAACTCGGCGAGGTGCTGTTCTTTATGCGCGCCGGTTATACCGGTAGCCAGAAATACTCCACGATGATGTGGGCAGGCGATCAGAACGTCGACTGGAGTCTCGACGACGGGCTCGCCTCGGTGATCCCCGCCGCGCTGTCGCTGGCGATGTCCGGGCACGGCCTGCACCACAGCGATATCGGCGGTTACACCACGCTGTTTGAAATGAAACGCAGCAAAGAGTTACTGCTACGCTGGTGCGATTTCAGCGCCTTTACGCCGATGATGCGCACCCATGAAGGCAACCGCCCCGGCGATAACTGGCAATTCGACGGCGACGCGGAAACCATCGCGCATTTCGCCCGCATGACGACAATTTTCACCACGCTCAAACCCTATATCAAACAGGCGGTGGCGCAGAACGCCCGCACCGGCCTGCCGGTGATGCGCCCGCTGTTTTTGCACTATGAGGACCAGCCCCGCGCCTACACGCTGAAATATCAGTATCTGTTTGGCCGCGATCTTCTGGTGGCGCCGGTGTATGAGGAAGGACGCCAGGACTGGACGCTGTGGCTGCCGGATGATCGCTGGGTAAACGTCTGGACCGGCGAAACGCACGGCGGCGGCGACATTACGGTGGATGCGCCGCTCGGCAAACCGCCGGTGTTCTACCGCGAGGGCAGCGAATGGCAGTCCCTTTTCGCCACGCTGCGCCACCTCTGATAAGACTCGCCCGCGACCATAGCGCGCGGGCAAAAGGAGAAAAATAATGAGTCAGATCGCTACCGAACCGACTACCGCGCGGTTGCCACTGAAGGAAAAGATCGCCTATGGAATGGGCGATCTGGGCTCCAATATCCTGCTGGATATCGGCACGCTGTATCTGCTGAAGTTCTATACCGATGTACTGGGGCTGCCGGGGACTTATGGCGGCATTATCTTCCTGATTGCCAAGTTTTTTACGGCGTTTACCGACATGGGCACCGGCATCATGCTCGATTCGCGCCGCCGGATCGGGCCGAAGGGCAAGTTCCGGCCTTTCGTGCTCTACGCCGCCTTTCCGGTGACGCTACTCGCTATCGCGAATTTCGTCGGCACGCCGTTTGAGATAACCGGCAAAGCCGTGATGGCGACGGTGCTATTTATGCTCTATGGGCTATTTTTCAGCATGATGAATTGCTCGTATGGCGCGATGGTGCCCGCCATTACAAAAAACCCGGATGAGCGCGCGTCGCTTGCCGCGTGGCGTCAGGGCGGCGCGACGCTTGGCCTGCTGCTCTGTACCGTCGGTTTTGTGCCGGTGATGAATCTTATCGAAGGTAACCCGCAGCTGAGCTATATCTTCGCCGCCACGCTGTTTTCGCTCTTCGGCCTGCTCTTTATGTGGTGGTGCTACGCGGGTACGCGCGAGCGGTATGTGGAAGCCGCGGCCACCAGCCCGGCGCACAAGCCGGGGCTGCTGGCGTCGTTTCGCGCCATCGCGGGTAACCGACCGCTGTTCGTACTGTGCATCGCCAATCTCTGCACGCTCGGCGCGTTTAACATCAAGCTCGCCATTCAGGTCTATTACACCCAGTACGTGCTGAACGATCCGATTCTGCTCTCGTACATGGGCTTCTTCAGCATGGGCTGCATTTTTATCGGCGTCTTCCTGATGCCGGGCGCGGTGCGGCGCTTTGGTAAGAAGAAAGTCTATATCGGCGGGCTGCTGATCTGGGCGGCGGGCGACGTTCTCAATTATGCCTTCGGCAGCGGTTCGGTGAGCTTTGTGGCGTTCTCCTGCCTCGCGTTTTTCGGCTCCGCGTTTGTGAACAGCCTGAACTGGGCGCTGGTCTCCGACACGGTGGAGTATGGCGAGTGGCGCACCGGCGTGCGCTCAGAAGGCACGGTCTATACCGGCTTCACCTTCTTTCGCAAAGTCTCCCAGGCGCTGGCCGGATTTTTCCCCGGCATGATGCTGACGCAAATCGGCTATGTGCCGAACGTCGTACAGTCGGCCGCCACGACCGAAGGCCTGCGCGAGCTGATTTTCATCTGGCCGTGCGTGCTGGCGGTGGTGACGATCGTCGCGATGGGCTTTTTCTACAACCTTAACGAGAAGATGTACGTGCGGATTGTGGATGAACTGGAAAACCGCAAGCGGGCGTTTTCGCCTGGCGCGTAACCATCACGGTGCCCGCGCCTGCGCGGGCCCTCGCTTTGAGGAACGGCTATGACGGCATTCACCAGGCAGGACCCGCTGACGCTGCGGCTGAGCCTGCGGGAGAAGTTTTCTTACGGCATGGGCGATTTTGGCTCCAACCTGATGCTGTGCATCGGGACGCTCTACCTTCTGAAATTTTATACCGATGAGCTTCACCTGCCGGCCTTTTACGGCGGCGTGATTTTTCTGGTGGCGAAGTTTTTCACGGCGCTGACCGATATGCTGACCGGCGTGCTGGTGGACTCACGCCGCGCGCCTGGCCCACGGGGCAAATTCCGGCCGTTTATTCTTTTCGCTTCCTTCCCGGTGGCGCTGGTGGCGACGGCGCAATTTGTGGCAAACGATCTGCCGCTGACCATGAAAACCGTGCTCGCCACAGTGCTGTTTATGCTGTTCGGCCTGTTTTACAGCCTGATGAACTGCTCATATGGCGCGATGGTGCCCGCCATCACTAAAAATCCGCAGGAGCGCGCGCATCTCGCCGCGTGGCGCCAGGGCGGCGCGACGCTCGGGCTGCTGCTCTGTACCGTCGGCTTTATGCCGATCCAGTCGCTCTTTACCGCGCGCCCGTCGCAGGGCTACCTGACGGCGGCGCTGATTTTCGCCGTAGTCGGGCTTATCAGCATGTTCTTCTGCTACCGCGGCGTGCGCGAGCGTTACGTGGAAGTGGTGCCCGCCGGGCATAAGCCCGGCATGCTGAAATCGTTCTGCGCGATTTTCCGGAACCCGCCGCTGCTGGTGCTGTGCATCGCCAATCTCTGCACGCTGGCGGCGTTTAACATCAAGCTCGCCATTCAGGTCTACTACACGCAGTACGTGCTAAACGATTTGCATCTGTTGTCGTGGATGGGCTTTTTCAGCATGGGCTGCATTCTGGTAGGCGTGTTTATGGTGCCGGGCGCGGTGAAGCGTTTTGGCAAAAAACAGGTTTATCTCGGCGGGCTGACGCTCTGGGCGCTCGGCGATATTTTCAATTACGTCTGGGGCGCGACATCACTCAGTTTTGTGCTGTTTTCCTGCATGGCGTTTTTCGGTACCGCGTTTGTGAATAGCCTGAACTGGGCGCTGGTGCCGGATACCGTGGATTACGGCGAATGGAAAACCGGCATCCGCGCCGAAGGATCGGTCTATACCGGCTATACCTTCTCCCGCAAGATTTCCGCGGCGCTGGCGGGGTTTCTGCCCGGCATTATGCTCACGGAGATTGGCTATGTGCCGAATGCGCTGCAAACGCCTGCGACGCTTGATGGCCTGCGCCAGCTGATTTTCCTCTGGCCCTGCGGGCTGGCGATTATCGCGGCCGTCACGATGGGGCTGTTTTATAAGCTCAATGAACAGCGCTTCGCCTTTATTATTGAGGAAATCGCCAGGCGGAAGAAATATGTCGCCGCCGCCCCGGAAGTCAGCGCCGACAATAAAGCCTCAGCCGTCACGTTATAACGATAACCATCTTCGCTCCTCCCCTTCTGTTTACAGAGGGGGCGGCCTTTCTGTACCTGTTATAGGGAAATACTATGAAGAGAATCGCAACCGCACTGCTCTGTTCGTCTGTGCCCTGCGCGGCTTTCGCGGGTGCCTATGTCGAAACCCGTGAAGCGTATAACACCGCCTCGGAATTGCACGAGGTTATTCTGCGCGCGGGCTATAACTTTGATATGGGCGCCGGTCTGATGGCCACCAACGCCTACAATGTGGGGAAATGGGACGAGATCAAGCACAGCTACAATGAAATCGAAGGCTGGTATCCGTTATTTAAACCAACAGAAAACCTGACGTTCCAGCCCGGCGGACTGATTAATGACAGTATCGACGGCTCCGGCGGCGCGCTCTATTTAGACACTAACTATAAATTTACGCCCTGGTTTAATCTGACGGTCCGCTATCGCTATAACCACAATAATTACGACACGCCGGATTTTAACGGGCAGAGGGATAAAAACGACACGCATGAATTCGCTAATTACTGGAATTTTAACGTCACGGATAAACTTGCGTATACGTTTGAGCCGCACTTCTTTCAGCGGGTGAATGATTACCACAGTAAAAACGGCAAAGACCACCACTGGGAAATCACCAACGGCTTTCGCTATAAGCTCGATCAGCACTGGCTGCCCTATGCCGAGTTGCAGTGGCTGGACCGCTGGAACGACTATCACCGTGAGCAGTACCGACTCCGTCTCGGGTTACGGTATTCGTTCTGACATAAAAAAAGCCGCTGAATCTTCAGCGGCTTTTTATTCATACCGGGCGGCGGGAACGCCTGCCCGGTTTACGGACGCACCGTATTACTCTTCTTTCGCACCGCGCATAGCACGTTTACGTTCGTTTTCCGTCAGGTGACGTTTACGGATACGTACGGACAGCGGGGTAACTTCGACCAGTTCGTCGTCATCGATGAACTCGAGCGCCTGCTCCAGGGTCATCTTGATAGGCGGAACCAGAACCGTCGCTTCGTCCGTACCGGACGCGCGCATGTTGGTCAGTTTCTTACCGGTCAGGCAGTTTACCGTCAGGTCGTTAGAACGGCTGTGAATACCGATGATCTGGCCTTCATAGACTTCCGCACCGTGACCTAGGAACAGCTTGCCGCGATCCTGCAGACCGAACAGCGCGAACGCGACCGCTTTACCCTGACCGTTGGAGATCAGGACGCCGTTGTTACGCTGGCCCACTTCGCCCGGACGAATATCGTCATAGTGGCTGAAGGTGGAGTACAGCAGACCGGTACCGGAGGTCATGGTCATGAACTCGGAACGGAAGCCGATCAGGCCACGGCTTGGGATCACGTAGTCGAGACGTACGCGGCCTTTGCCGTCCGGATTCATGTTTTTCAGGTCGCCTTTACGCTCGCCCAGCGCCTGCATCACAGAACCCTGATGCTGTTCTTCAACGTCCAGCGTCACGTTCTCGAACGGCTCTTGTTTACGGCCGTCGATTTCGCGGAAGATAACTTTCGGACGGGAAACCGCCAGTTCGAAACCTTCACGACGCATGTTCTCGATAAGAACAGACAGGTGCAGTTCGCCACGGCCAGAAACGCGGAACGCGTCAGCGTCTTCGGTCTCTTCAACGCGCAGCGCCACGTTGTGCACCAGCTCTTTGTTCAGACGGTCAAGGATCTGACGAGAGGTAACGTATTTACCTTCTTTACCGCAGAACGGAGAGGTGTTGACGTTGAAGTACATAGAAACGGTCGGTTCGTCAACGGACAGGGCCGGCAGCGCTTCGACATTCTGCGGATCGCAGATGGTGTCGGAGATGTTCAGCTCGCCAAGACCGGTGATAGCGATGATATCGCCCGCTTCCGCCAGATCGGTATCGATACGCTCCAGGCCCAGGTGGCCCAGTACTTTACCGACTTTACCGTTACGGGTTTTGCCTTCGCTATCAATGATAGTGACCTGCTGGTTCGGCTTCACTTTACCGCGTTTGATACGGCCGATGCCGATGACGCCAACGTAGTTGTTGTAGTCCAGCTGGGAGATCTGCATCTGCAGCGGGCCGTCAAGATCGACGTCCGGCGCCGGTACATGGTCGACAATCGCCTGATACAGCGGGGTCATGTCTTCAGCCATGTCTTCGTGATCCAGACCCGCGATACCGTTCAGCGCGGACGCGTAAACGATAGGGAAGTCCAGCTGCTCGTCGGTCGCGTCGAGGTTGACGAACAGGTCGAACACCTGATCCACAACCCAGTCAGGACGCGCGCCCGGACGGTCAACTTTGTTGATAACCACGATAGGTTTCAGGCCATGGGCAAATGCTTTCTTGGTCACGAAGCGCGTTTGCGGCATGGGGCCGTCAAATGCGTCAACCACCAGCAGCACGGAATCAACCATGGACATTACACGTTCAACTTCACCACCGAAGTCGGCGTGCCCTGGGGTATCAACGATATTGATACGGTAATCATTCCATTTGATCGCGGTGTTTTTCGCGAGGATGGTAATCCCACGCTCTTTCTCCAAATCGTTGGAGTCCATCACGCGCTCTTGAGTTTCAGCACGTTCGTCGAACGTACCGGATTGCTGCAGCAGCTTGTCAACCAGGGTCGTTTTACCATGGTCAACGTGCGCAATGATGGCGATGTTACGCAATTTTTCGATCACAACTTTGCCTCAGGCATTAGAAATAGCGCGTTATTGTACACGTATTAATCGAAGGACTAAACAGGATCACAATCATCTGACGCAAACAAGTGTTGTCGCCAGGCTTTGTGATCCTTTTCACGCAGCGGTAAAAGGGCTATTAAACGTAAATTGCACCAACACAGTGCTTGTTTTTTACACACAGGCACTATATTGGTGCAATCTCTCCATTGTGGTGCAGCCCTTTTGCACTATGACGCGCATCATAGCGCCTTTTTGGGGGAATTTGAAAGTTGGCACAGATTTCGCTTTAAAGATTACAGGGCGGCAACGCCAATTTTAATAAGTACTGAATACCTCGTTACCACGACGACAATGACAAATCCGGGAGAGTTAAGTATGTCCGCTGAACACGTTCTGACGATGCTGAATGAACATGAAGTGAAGTTTGTGGATCTGCGCTTCACTGATACTAAAGGTAAAGAACAGCACGTCACCATCCCAGCCCACCAGGTGAACGCCGACTTCTTCGAAGAAGGTAAAATGTTCGATGGCTCTTCCATCGGTGGCTGGAAAGGCATCAATGAATCTGACATGGTGCTGATGCCGGACGCCTCCACCGCTGTCATTGACCCGTTCTACGAAGAACCGACCCTGATTATTCGTTGCGACATCCTCGAGCCGGGCACCATGCAGGGCTACGATCGCGACCCGCGCTCCATCGCCAAGCGCGCAGAAGAATACCTGCGCTCCACCGGCATCGCGGACACCGTACTGTTCGGGCCGGAACCTGAGTTCTTCCTGTTTGACGACATCCGCTTCGGCAGCTCCATCTCCGGCTCCCATGTCGCGATTGACGACATCGAAGGCGCGTGGAACTCCTCCACCAAATACGAAGGCGGCAACAAAGGCCACCGTCCGGGCGTGAAAGGCGGTTATTTCCCGGTTCCGCCGGTTGACTCTTCTCAGGACATCCGTTCTGTGATGTGTCTGACCATGGAAGAGATGGGCCTGGTCGTTGAAGCGCACCACCACGAAGTGGCCACCGCCGGTCAGAACGAAGTGGCGACCCGCTTCAACACCATGACCAAGAAAGCGGACGAAATTCAGATCTACAAATATGTCGTGCATAACGTCGCGCACCGCTTCGGCAAAACCGCAACCTTCATGCCGAAACCGATGTTCGGCGATAACGGCTCCGGTATGCACTGCCACATGTCCCTGTCCAAGAACGGCACCAACCTGTTCTCTGGCGATAAATACGCGGGTCTGTCTGAGCAGGCGCTGTACTACATCGGCGGCGTAATCAAACACGCGAAAGCCATTAACGCCCTGTCTAACCCGACCACCAACTCTTACAAGCGTCTGGTTCCGGGCTACGAAGCGCCGGTGATGCTGGCTTACTCGGCGCGTAACCGCTCTGCGTCTATCCGTATCCCGGTGGTTGCGTCTCCGAAAGCGCGTCGTATCGAAGTGCGCTTCCCGGACCCGGCGGCTAACCCGTACCTGTGCTTCGCTGCCCTGCTGATGGCCGGTCTCGACGGCATCAAGAACAAGATCCACCCGGGCGAAGCGATGGACAAAAACCTGTATGACCTGCCGCCGGAAGAAGCGAAAGAGATCCCGCAGGTTGCCGGCTCTCTGGAAGAAGCCCTGCAGGCGCTGGACGCAGACCGCGAGTTCCTGACCGCAGGCGGCGTGTTCACTGACGATGCGATTGACGCTTACATCGCGCTGCGTATCGAAGAGAACGATCGCGTTCGCATGACGCCGCACCCGGTAGAGTTCGAACTCTACTACAGCGTGTAATGATTTATTGATGTTGATAGCCAGCGGATTTCAGGTTGTCGCCACTGCGTGAAATCCGCGAATGTTTTTTTGTTGCCGTGGAAACTTTAGCCCATCTTCGGATGGGCTTTTTTCACCGCCCGATACCGGTTTTAACGGTCTTTTTCGCGTTAAAACGCTATAATGCACTAAATTGGTGCAAACCCTGGGGGACTGCTGGATGGCAACAGGCACGCTGCCCGATGCTGGGCAGATCCTTAATGCATTAATCAATAGCATTTTACTGGTCGACGACGAGCTGGCGGTGCATTACGCCAACCCGGCGGCGCAGCAGTTGCTCGCGCAAAGCTCACGTAAGCTTTACGGCACGCCCTTACCGGAGCTGCTGAGTTATTTTTCCCTGAATATCAGCCTGATGCAGGAGAGCCTGAACGCGGGCCAGGGATTTACCGATAACGAAGTGACGCTGGTAATAGATGGCCGCTCGCACATTCTTTCCCTGACGGCGCAACGTCTGCCGGATGGCCTGATCCTGCTGGAGATGGCCCCGATGGATAATCAGCGACGTTTAAGCCAGGAGCAGCTCCAGCATGCCCAGCAAGTCGCCGCGCGCGACCTGGTACGCGGCCTGGCGCATGAAATCAAAAATCCGCTCGGCGGCCTGCGAGGCGCAGCGCAGCTGCTGAGCCGCGCCCTGCCCGACCCGTCGCTGACGGAATATACCAAAGTCATTATTGAACAGGCCGACCGCCTGCGTAACCTGGTGGACCGCCTGTTAGGGCCGCAGCAGCCGGGCATGCACGTCACCGAAAGCATCCATAAAGTGGCCGAGCGGGTCGTGAAGCTGGTCTCTATGGAGCTGCCGGAAAACGTCACGCTGGTGCGCGACTACGATCCGAGCCTGCCGGAATTTACCCACGACCCGGACCAGATAGAACAGGTACTGCTGAATATCGTGCGTAACGCGCTCCAGGCGCTGGGCGAGGAAGGCGGCGAGATCACGCTGCGCACCCGCACCGCGTTTCAGTTGACGCTGCACGGCGTACGTTACCGTCTGGCCGCCCGTATCGACGTGGAAGACAACGGGCCGGGCATTCCGGCGCATCTGCAGGATACGCTGTTTTACCCGATGGTCAGCGGCCGCGAAGGCGGCACCGGGCTGGGGCTTTCCATCGCCCGAAATCTTATCGATCAGCATTCGGGAAAAATCGAATTTAACAGTTGGCCAGGCCATACCGAGTTCTCGGTCTTCCTGCCTATTCGGAAATAGAGGTGATTATGCAACGAGGGATTGTCTGGATCGTCGATGACGATAGCTCCATTCGCTGGGTGCTTGAGCGCGCGCTCACCGGAGCAGGCTTAAGCTGCACCACCTTTGAGAGCGGTCACGAGGTGCTGGACGCGCTGAGCACTAAAACCCCGGACGTGCTGCTGTCCGATATTCGTATGCCGGGCATGGACGGCCTGACGCTGTTAAAACAGATCAAACAGCGTCATCCGATGCTTCCGGTCATCATTATGACCGCGCATTCCGATCTCGACGCCGCCGTCAGCGCCTATCAACAGGGCGCGTTTGATTATCTGCCGAAACCGTTTGATATCGACGAGGCGGTGGCGCTGGTCGAGCGCGCCATCAGCCACTATCAGGAACAGCAACAGCCGCGCAGCGCGCAGGTTTTCGGCCCGACGACCGACATCATCGGCGAAGCGCCGGCGATGCAGGATGTGTTTCGTATAATCGGCCGCCTCTCCCGCTCCTCCATCAGCGTGCTGATTAACGGCGAATCGGGCACCGGTAAAGAGCTGGTGGCGCATGCGCTGCACCGCCACAGCCCGCGCGTTAAAGCGCCGTTTATCGCGCTGAATATGGCGGCCATTCCCAAAGACCTTATCGAATCGGAGCTGTTCGGACACGAAAAAGGCGCGTTCACCGGCGCGAACCAGATTCGCCAGGGCCGTTTCGAACAGGCCGACGGCGGCACGCTGTTTCTTGATGAAATTGGCGACATGCCGCTGGATGTGCAGACCCGCCTGCTGCGCGTACTGGCGGACGGTCAGTTTTACCGCGTCGGCGGCTATGCGCCGGTGAAAGTGGACGTGCGTATTATCGCGGCGACGCACCAGAACCTGGAGCTGCGCGTCCAGGAAGGGAAATTCCGCGAAGATTTATTTCATCGCCTGAACGTGATCCGCGTGCATCTGCCGCCGCTGCGCGAGCGCCGCGAGGATATCCCGCGTCTGGCGCGCCATTTCCTGCAGGTGGCGGCGCGCGAGCTGGGTGTGGAAGCCAAACTACTGCACCCGGAGACGGAAGCCGCGCTGACGCGTCTCGCGTGGCCTGGCAACGTGCGCCAGCTGGAAAACACCTGTCGCTGGCTCACCGTCATGGCCGCAGGCCAGGAAGTGCTGATTCAGGATCTGCCGGCCGAGCTGTTTGAAACCAGCGTGCCGGACGCGCCGTCGCAGGCGCTGCCGGAGAGCTGGGCAACGCTGCTCGCGCAGTGGGCCGACAGGGCGCTGCGTTCCGGTCATCAAAACCTGCTTTCCGAAGCGCAACCGGAGATGGAGCGTACGCTTTTAACCACGGCGCTACGGCACACGCAGGGACATAAACAGGAGGCCGCGCGCCTGCTGGGCTGGGGGCGGAACACCCTGACGCGCAAGCTAAAAGAGCTGGGAATGGAGTAAGCGGCAGGGCGGTGTAAAAAAACGCTGCCGCCCGCAAATTGCTCTAATTTTGTACTTTACTGTCCGCCAGGCTTGAGTATGATCGGGCGCGGTTATGGGGGAGAGTTATTATGCTGGAATCACTGATCCATATCGCCACGCAAAGCGCAGAAGCGGGCGCCGCCGCGGGCCATACGCCCCAGACGGCGATTGCCGCCCTGCTTTGCGCAGCGATAATCAACTTCTTTAGTTAAAAAAAGCGGGCGTAACGCCCGCTTTTTTTATATCACGCGTGAGAACTGTTGCAGCCGCGCTTTGCGGCGCAGATAGACGTCAAAGCACATGCAGACATTGCGAATCAGCAAACGCCCTTTCGCCGTCACGGTGATTCCGCGCGCGTTCACGTCCACCAGCCCGTCTTTCGCCAGCGGCGCCAGCAGTTGCAGATCTTCGGCAAAATAGTCGGCGAAACGGAGCGACCACGTCTTCTCGATCTCAGCGAAATCGAGCCGGAAATTACAGATCAGCGCTTTGATGACGTCGCGGCGGATGCAGTCGTCGCGCGTCAGCGCAAGCCCGCGCCACAGCGCGTTGCCCTGCTCATCCACCGCCTGATAGTAACGCTTAAGCTCTTTCTGGTTCTGCGCGTAGCAGTCGCCGATCATACTAATCGCCGAGACGCCTAAACCGAGCAGATCGGTGTCGCCCTGCGTGGTGTAGCCCTGGAAGTTACGATGCAGCACGCCGTCACGCTGGGCGATAGCCAGCTCATCATCCGGCTTCGCGAAGTGATCCATACCGATGAACTGATAACCCGCGTGGGTCAGCGACTGGATAGTCTGCTGAAGGATATCGAGCTTCTGCTGCGCCGACGGCAGATCCGCCTCTTTGATTTTGCGCTGCGCGGCAAAGAGCGTCGGCAGGTGCGCGTAGTTAAAGACGCTCAGGCGGTCCGGGTTAAGCTCCGCCACGCGCTGCAGCGTAAAGGCGAAACTTTCCGGCGTCTGCTTCGGCAGACCGTAGATTAAATCGATATTGGCTGAGGTGAAGCCCACTTCCCGCGCGCGTTTGATGAGCGCAAAGATGAAGTCTTCATCCTGCTCGCGGTTCACCAGACGCTGCACCTCTTTATTGAAATCCTGCACGCCCATGCTGAGACGGCGGAAGCCTTCGGCGTGCAGGTGATCCAGCACGTCCAGCTCAATTTCGCGCGGGTCGACTTCAATGGAGATTTCGGCGTCGTCGTTGAACCGGAAATTCGCGCGCAGCAGGCCCATCAGGCGGCTGATTTGCGCTTTGCTGAGGTAGGTCGGCGTACCGCCGCCCCAGTGCAGCTGGCTGACGCGACGCCCGGCAAACAGCGGCGCGCGATGAATAATCTCCTGCTCCAGCACGTCGAGATACTGGTCGGCTTTATGCTGCTGGCGGGTGACGATTTTATTGCAGCCGCAGAAGTAGCAGAGCTTGTGGCAGAAAGGGATGTGAACGTAGAGCGAGAGCGGCCTGTCGGGATAACGCGCGACCGCGCGCGCGAAATCAGGCTCGCCAAACGTTTCTGAAAACTCAAGAGCCGTGGGATATGAGGTATAGCGCGGCCCGGAATAGTTATATTTCTGGATGAGGGCCAGATCCCAGTCGATTACCTGCTCAGACATGCTTACTCCTTCCGACGGTTTCGCCGACGCGTTCGGCGAACTGGCCCACCCGGATGGCGGGTGATAAGCCGGCTGCGCAGCCACTTCTGGCGCCGCGACAGCCGGTGTAGTTTAACGAATAACCACACCAGATAACATACTATCGGAAGGAGTATAAGCAGGACGGTCGGCCCCATCGGAAGGGTTAGTTTCCGCCTTTGAGCAGGCGCATCATATCTTCCTGCGGCTCTTCTTCTTCGTCTTCATCGTCGTCGTAAGAAAGGCCGAGCTGCTGCATCAGTTCATCAATGCGATCGAGACGGGAATCGACCCACGCCTGATCGTCCGCGCTCAGGGTTTCCCCCTCTTCCAGGCGTTCCAGCAGCGCGTCCAGGCGCTCGTCGTTCTCCAGCATGTCCAGCTCTTCCTGCGGTGACAACATAGGTTTCTCACTCTTAGGTTGTGGTTGGTGCTTCTGAGGTCGGGTGTCCTGAGCGTCGCTCACCCCGAGCGGAATCGGTTTCTTACTGCCGATGCGCGGATCTTTCTGCTTAGACTGGCCGGAGGATTTTCCGGACGCGTCGGCACCCGTCGCGCGGCTCCCCGGCGCATGGCCGCGGTGCTTTTTATCGCGCTTGCGATCGCGGGCTTCCTGATTTAATTCTTCACGCGTTTTACGGCGAGCTTTAGCTTTGGCGGGGCCTTTGCCACGCACAGAGGATGAGGGTTGCTTCATAATTTTTCGTCTTGGGCCGTTTTAAACAGTATAGAATTGCGGCGGAATCTAGCAGAAAGCAAGTAAAGAAAAAAGGCGACAGGTAAACCTGTCGCCTTTTTTCCTGACTTTTTAACCGGTCATCGGTATCCACCGTCTTGGTGCGCTTACAACCAACCCTGTTTTTCCTTCAGCCGACAACGCTCCGTGTCGTGTTCCTTTATCCTTGTTAACGTCTCCGACGTTTACCGTCCTGGTATGCTGTGTGCTTCGTCACCCTGACGCTCCAGACCCCTCATCCTGAGTTATTATCCGTTGCGACACTCCGTTGCCCGTGACCATTACTTTACCAGTCTGAGCGAGGGGCTCAAGCCGCAAACGGCTCTAAAAGTCCATTTTCGGACATTTCTGCAAGGTTAACTCACTGTTTTTACTTAACTAAAACTTACAGAGCGGTTTTTAATACTGGCGAAATCTCAACATAAGGCGGGCGGATCTCTTACATCTCGCCAGGGCATTTTGTAAGCCTCGGGAGAGAACAACAGCCTTTTATCCCTGTTCAGGTATAATCGCGGCTATTGCTTAAGCTTATCCTGACGGAGACGACCGTTTTGACTCAGTTGAACTATCAACAGACGCACTTTGTGACCAGTGCGCCAGATATTCGCCACCTGCCTTCCGATACCGGCATTGAGGTGGCATTCGCAGGCCGCTCCAACGCCGGGAAATCCAGCGCGCTCAATACGCTGACCAATCAGAAAAGCCTGGCGCGCACCAGTAAAACGCCGGGACGCACGCAGCTGATTAACCTGTTTGAAGTCGCCGACGGCAAGCGCCTGGTGGATCTGCCAGGCTACGGCTACGCCGAAGTCCCGGAAGAGATGAAGCGCAAATGGCAGCGCGCGCTGGGTGAATACCTGGAAAAACGCCTGTGCCTGAAAGGCCTGGTGGTGCTGATGGATATTCGCCATCCGCTGAAAGATCTCGACCAGCAGATGATTGAGTGGGCCGTGGACAGCGGTATTCCCGTTCTGGTGCTGCTGACCAAAGCCGACAAACTGGCGAGCGGCGCGCGTAAAGCGCAGCTGAATATGGTGCGTGAAGCGGTGATTGCCTTTAATGGCGATGTGCAGGTTGAAGCGTTTTCTTCACTGAAGAAAACAGGCGTGGATAAGCTGCGCATTAAGCTGGACAGCTGGTTTAACGATCTGCCGTCTGTGGCCGAAGACGCCGCCCCGCAAGCGTAACCCTTTCTCCGGCGCGGGCCTGGCTCGCGCGTCCGCTTTTTCCGACGCAATAAAAAACGCCCCAGTCATTTCTGACTGGGGCGGCTAAAATATTCAGCCAAATCCGATTACGTGAAGTAAAAGGTCTGAAAGATAGAACATCTTACCTCTGTACCCTACGTCGATAACTCTACCCTTTTTTTATGACGGGAAAAAGCACTTTTTGTAATTTCTTTTCATCCTTTACATAGCAATTTCTAATGATTATCACAAAAATCTATTAGTTATGTTGCTAAGTTACAAAAGCGACCACGCGCGTTTGAGCATCAGTGCGCCTCATCCCAGTTTACGCCGCTGCCCACTTCCACCAGCAACGGCACGTCAAGCTGCATGCTGTTTTCCATGAGTTCATGGATTTTCTGCGATACCGCTTCCACGTCATCTTTATGCACTTCGAACACCAGTTCATCGTGCACCTGCATGATCATTTTGACGCGCGGCTGCGCTTTCTCCAGCCAGCCATCGACCGCGATCATGGCGCGTTTGATGATGTCTGCGGCCGTTCCCTGCATCGGGGCGTTGATCGCCGCGCGCTCAGCGCCTGCGCGCCGCGCCGCGTTGCTGGCATTGATATCCGGCAGGTAAAGGCGACGCCCGTCCAGCGTTTCCACATAGCCCTGTTCTTTCGCCTGCTTGCGGGTGCGCTCCATATACTCCAGCACGCCAGGATAACGCTCGAAGTAGAGATCCATGTACTTCTGCGACTCTTTACGCGGGATATTGAGCTGGCGCGACAGGCCGAACGCGCTCATGCCGTAAATGAGACCGAAGTTAATCGCCTTGGCGCTGCGGCGCTGCTCGTTAGAGACGCTCTCCAGCGGCAGACCGAACACTTCCGCCGCCGTCGCGCGGTGGATATCTTTGCCTTCCGCAAACGCGCTGAGCAGCCCTTTATCGCGCGAGAGATGCGCCATGATGCGCAGCTCAATCTGCGAGTAGTCCGCCGAGACAATTACATAATCCTCCGGCGCGATAAACGCCTGGCGGATACGGCGGCCTTCGTCGTTACGCACCGGAATGTTTTGCAGGTTCGGATCGGTGGACGACAGACGGCCAGTGGCCGTGACCGCCTGATGATAGGAGGTGTGCACGCGGTCGGTTTTCGGGTTAATCATCTGCGGCAGTTTATCGGTGTAAGTCGATTTCAGCTTCGCAAGGCCGCGGTATTGCAGAATGACTTTCGGCAGCGGGTAGTCGAGCGCCAGCTCTTCCAGCACTTCTTCTGAGGTAGACGGCGCGCCGCCCGGCGTTTTCTTCAGCGGCTTGATGCCCTGCTTTTCAAACAGGATGGTTTGCAGCTGTTTGGTGGAGGAGAGGTTAAACGGCTCGCCCGCAATCTCATGCGCTTTTTGCTCAAGCTCGGCGAGCTTAAGGGCAATCTCCTGCGAATGCGCGTGCAGCACCGCCGGATCGATTTTCACGCCGTTGCGCTCAATACGCGACAGCACCGGCACCAGCGGCATCTCAATGTGTTCAAAGATATTCAGCGGGCCTTTGTGCTGCTGGAGTTTCGGCCACATCTTCAGGTGCAGCTGGAGCGTCACGTCGGCGTCTTCCGCCGCGTAGCGCCCGGCCTGTTCGAGATCGATCTGGTTAAACGTGAGCTGGTTTTTACCTTTGCCGGCGATCTGCTCAAACGTGATGGTGGTGTGTTTAAGCCAGCGGCTGGACAGGCTGTCCATATCGTGGCGGCCGGAGACGCTGTCCAGAATGTAAGATTCCAGCATGGTGTCGAAGACAATGCCGCGCAGCTCAATGCCGTAGTTCTGCAAAATGCCGCGGTCGAATTTCAGGTTCTGGCCCACTTTCACCAGCGAGTCGTCTTCCAGCAGCGGTTTTAATAATTCCAGCACGCGATCGCGGGACAGCTGATCCGGCGCGTCGAGGTAATCATGCGCGACCGGAATATAGGCGGCAAGGCCAGGCTCGGTGGCGAACGAGATGCCGACGAGGTTAGCTGTCAGGTTATCCAGGCTGTCCGTTTCGGTGTCCACAGCCACCACCGGCGCGTTTTTAATGCGCTCGATCCACGCCTGAAGCGTCTCTTCATCAAGAATGGTGACATAGCGCTCCGCAGAAAGCGCGACGGCCTCTTCTTCCGGCTCCGCGTCGACGACAATGGTTTCTGTGGGCTTCGCGGCGGGTTTGCCACGGGACTGGAGCCATTTGCCGGCTTCGAGATCGGACGTCCAGCGCTTAAATTCGTACTGACGGAAGAGCGCGAGCAGTTCATCGGCCAGCGGTTGCTGCACTTCCAGACGATCGTGGCTCAGCTCCAGCTCCACGTCGGTTTTAATGGTCGCCAGCTGATAGGAGAGATACGCCACCTCTTTGTTCTGCTCAAGCTTCGCCGCCATGGTTTTAGCGCCGCGGAAGGAGAGCTCAGCGATTTTCTCCGGGTTGGCGTAGAGCGCGTCCAGACCGCCGAGCCCCTGTAACAGCGCCTGGGCGGTTTTCTCGCCGACGCCCGGCACGCCCGGAATGTTATCGGACGAGTCGCCCATCAGCGCCAGGAAGTCGATGATAAGCTCCGGCGGCACGCCATATTTCGCGCGCACTTCTTCCGGGCCCAGCACGGTGTTGGTCATGGTATTGATAAGCGTGACGTCTGGCGTGACAAGCTGCGCCATGTCTTTATCGCCGGTGCTGATGAGCACCGCCCGGCCAGCGGCGGCGGCTTCTTTGGCGAGCGTGCCGATAACGTCGTCCGCCTCCACGCCGGAGACCGCAAGAAGCGGCAGGCCCATCGCTTTAACCATCGCATGCAGCGGTTCAATCTGCGCGCGCAGATCGTCAGGCATCGGCGGACGGTGCGATTTATAGTGCTCGAACAGTTCATCGCGGAAGGTTTTGCCTTTCGCGTCGAACACCACGGCCGCGTGGGTCGGCTGGTACTGCAGTATCAGGCTGCGCAGCATATTCAGCACGCCATACATCGCGCCGGTGGGCTCGCCGGCGCTGTTGGTGAGCGGCGGAAAAGCATGATACGCCCGATACAGGTAAGAAGAGCCATCGACGAGAATAAGGGGATTTTCTGGGATCTGAACCATAATGTCCGTGCCTGATAATGAAGTTATGGATAAAGGATGCCATAGCCTGGCGCAAAACATGAAACCCAAAGGGCCGATCGCAGGGAAAGTTTTGTCGATCCGCGCGATCACTCGCAATGCTGCCTGTGGATAACTTTGTGCACAAAAACCTAAGCTATTAATAACGTGAGATAAAAACGTAGCGAAGCGCTGTAAATAACCCAATAAATCATAAACTTATAAAAACCCTGACGTCGCTAATTATTTTTTGGCGGAAAAGTTTTATTGTGGATATAAAAAACGGCTTTTGCCGTTTCGTCTGAAGCACGCTTAAAGCAGGGGTTTATTCATCGCAGGTTACGTTTAGGCTCATTACGTCAGAATGTTTTCTGTTAGAATCTGCGCCCTCTGCCGTCCCCGGCATTTTATCGAATCGCCTGAAAACTATTATGTCGAGATTACTCGCTGCGATGACGCTTATGCTGAGCGTCGCGTTGACTATTGTGGTAACTATTTTATGTTCCGTGCCGATTATCCTTGCCGGAATAATTAAGCTGCTGCTGCCGTTGCCGGCGGTCTGGCGCTCGGTTTCCCGCTTCTGTAATTTTATGATGTATTGCTGGTGCGAAGGGCTGGCATTACTGCTGCGCCTGAACCCGCATCTCAAATGGGAAGTTCATGGGCTCACCGGGTTAAATAAAAAGAGCTGGTATTTACTTATCTGCAATCACCATAGCTGGGCGGATATTGTGGTGCTGTGCGTGCTGTTTCGTAAGCATATTCCGATGAATAAATATTTTCTGAAACAGCAGCTTGCCTGGGTGCCCTTTATTGGGCTCGCCTGCTGGGCGCTGGATATGCCATTTATGCGCCGTTATTCCCGCAGCTATCTGCTGCGTCACCCCGAACGACGCGGCAAGGATGTGGAAACCACGCGCCGCTCCTGCGAGAAATTCCGCCATCATCCGACAACCATCGTGAATTTCGTTGAAGGCTCACGTTTTACCGAAGAAAAACAGCGCCAGCTGCGTTCACCCTTCCGGCATTTACTTCCGCCAAAAGCGGCGGGCATTGCGATGACGTTAAACGTACTGGGGAAACAGTTCGATAAGATGTTAAACGTGACGCTTTGCTACCCGGAAAATAACCGCACGCCGTTTTACGATATGCTGAGCGGAAAGTTAACGCGCATCGTGGTGCATATCGATTTATTGCCGGTGGAGGCCTCGCTGCACGGCGATTACGTTAATGATAAAAACTTTAAACGGGGTTTTCAGCAGTGGCTCAATGGATTGTGGAACGAGAAAGACGCCAGACTTGAAGCCATTTATCAGCAACATAAAAAAGCCGGTCAGTGACCGGCTTTTTTAGTTATTTAATATGCTTACTTTTTGCCAAGCAGGTAGTTAACGGTATCCGCATATTGCTGGACAAAGACATCCATATTGCTGGTATCCATACCCTGCGGATTCAGCTGATATTTACCGTTAACGTACATGGCAGGCACGCCCTGCAGGCCAACATCAGCCGCCGCTTTTTCCTGCTGCGCCACGAGCGATTTCACGACAAAGCTGTTCCAGGCGGCGTCATATTCTTCCGGCTTTACACCCGCATCGATAAAGACTTTGCGGATATCGGCGGGCGTTTGTACGGTCTGGGTTTTCTGCACCGCTTCAAACATCGGGGTCGTAATTTTATCTTCGATGCCCATCGCCATCGCTACCGCCCACGCCTGCGTCAGTTCTTTACCCAGCGGGCCCAGGAACTCGACGTGATATTTAGTCATTTTAGTGCCTGCCGGCAGCTTTTTCTTCACGCCGTCGGAAATATGCAGCACTTCTTCAAACTGGTAGCAGTGCGGGCAGTAGAAGGAGAAGAACTCCATCACCTGCGGAGCTCCGGCAACCGGCTTCTCCAGCGTGTTGTACTGCTTCCCGTCAGCGTAGTCGGCGGCGGAAACGCTGAATGCCATCACCATACCGGCCAGCGCCAGCCAAATCTTCTTCATCATTTACTCTCTCCTGAATATTACAGATCAATACATTGGCGTTAGTTGTAAAGGAGGCTCATTGAGCGCCCGAATTTGCTCGTTAAAAGTCGCCGTCTGACGGCGCCAGAAATCTTCTTCCGCAAGCCAGGGGAAGTTGCGTGGAAACGCGGGATCTTCCCAGCGGCGGATAAGCCAGGCCAGATAGTAGACCTGTCGCATCGCGCGCAGCGGCTCTATCAGCTCAAGCTCTTTGATATTGAATGTAGTGAACTCTTCGTAGGCTTCCAGAATGGTTTCCATCTGCATGCGCTGTTCGGCCGTATCGCCGTTCAGCAACATCCAGAGATCCTGAATGGCCGGACCGTTGCGGGCGTCATCAAGATCGACAAACAGTGGGCCGTCGCGCCAGAGAATATTGCCTGGATGGCAGTCGCCGTGCAGACGCAGGGCGTCATAACCTGGCTGCCAGCGAGCGGTTACCGCGTTCGTCAGCGCATCGGTTGCCTGCAAAAATGCCGCCTTGAGCGAAGCAGGAATAAGCGTGCTCGCCTCATAGACCGCGCGCGGCTCCAGCAGGTATTCATTGATGCCGATGGTCGGACGGTGCGAGAAGAGCCGCTGTTTGCCGGTCTGATGAATACGACCCAGATAGCGGCCAACCCATTCCATCTGGTCAAGGTTATCCGTTTCATACTGACGGCCGCCAAGGCCCGGGAAGACGGCAAACATAAAGCCATCATGCGTTAACAGCGTATCGCCATGAAGACGCAGCGGCGCGGCAACCGGGACTTCGTCGTTTTCCAGCTCCAGCGCGAAATGATGCTCTTCGCGGATTTGATCGGCGCTCCAGCGGTGAGGGCGGTAAAACTTCACAACAAAACGCTTACGATCTTCATCCTGAAAAAGATAAACGCGGTTTTCAAAGCTATTAAGCGCGGTTAAGCCAGAATCCACACGAATCCCGTGTTCAAACAGGGCGTCCATGATGGTGTCTGGCTGTAGCGTCTGGAAATTAAAAGCGTTATCTGTCATCCCGATATCCGGAAAACACAAGCAATGCTTCAGGATATCATCTCAAAGCCGCAGCGAGAGCGTCTCTTACAAGCTTTTACTCTTTTATCACGCCGCGGGCGCGCAACAGGGCGGTTTTAAAATCGTCTTCGTAATCTTTCTGGATGCCAGGGATCACGGCGTCTTTATCAGCGTCACGCATTTTTAACTGATAAATCAGGATATCATCGGTAAGATCGGCCAGTTCGCCGGTAAAACCGGATTCAGCGGCCAGCTTTTGCAGGAACTCCAGCAGGTTGAGATCGGGCTCTTTTTCCCAGGCCGGCTGAAGCAGTTCGATAACTTCATTAAGACGTTTGCATTTCATCAGGGTCTCCTTTTATCTGGCTGACACGTTAGCAGGGACAAAACCGTATGAAAAGAGGTGATATTCTTGGATAAGCTTAGCGCGATTACCGGCGTGGTGCTGGCGGGCGGCCGTGCGACGCGAATGGGCGGGCGGAACAAAGGGCTGATGCAACTGAATGGCAAAGCGCTCTGGAGGCATGTGGCGGAGCGCCTGGCGGCGCAGGTAGCGCACGTTGCGGTGAGCGCTAACCGGGATTTGAACGCCTATCGCGAATGCGGTTATCCGGTCATTACCGATACCCTCCCGGATTTTCCAGGGCCACTTGCGGGAATGCTTGCTGTTATGCAGCAGCGTCATAGCGAATGGTATCTCTTTTGCCCGTGCGACACGCCGCATATTCCGGCCGATCTCGCGCAACGTCTGTGGACCGCGAAAGAAGCGCGCCCTGCCGTATGGGTTAACGATGGCGAGCGCGATCACCCTGCCATTGCGCTGATGCATCAATCCGTTAAGGTGCCTCTGGCCGAATACCTTGCGCGAGGAGAACGCCGTGTGATGGTTTTCATGCGTGAGATTAATGGCTGTGGCGTGACGTTTGCGAATAAAGATGACTTTGCCAATGTGAATACGCTGGCCGAGCTTGAACGCTGGCAGGAGGAATAATGGTTCCGTTACTGGGGATTGCCGCGTGGAGCGGTACGGGAAAAACGACGCTGCTTAAGGCCCTGATTCCGCTACTGCGCGAACGAGGCATACGGCCAGGGCTCATTAAGCATACTCACCACGATATGGACGTGGATACGCCGGGCAAAGACAGTTATGAGCTTCGCAAAGCGGGCGCGGCGCAGACGCTGGTCGCCAGCGCGAAACGCTGGGCGTTGATGACGGAGACGCCGGACGAGGCTGAGCCGGACCTGCACTATCTGGCGAGCAGGATGAACAGCTCACAGCTGGATCTGATTCTGGTTGAAGGGTTTAAACATGACGCGATCGCGAAAATTATGTTGTTCCGGGAGGGCACCGGGCGGGACCCCGCAGAACTGGCGCCGGATGATCATGTTATCGCCATTGCCAGTGACAGACCGCTATCTGAGGCGGAATTACCTGTACTGGATATTAACGATCCGGCGCAGATCGCGGCGTTTATCGCTGACTGGCTGGCGCAACAGCGCTAAGTGAGGAGTTATTCAGGGAAGGGAGGCGGATGGAAAAGGATGAAGAGCTGAGGCCGGTAGCCTTATCTTTTTCTCCGGGTGCTCGGGGCGCTAAAAAGCAAAAACCCCTCAGCGGTGCTGAGGGGTTCTTTATTTGATGCCTGGCAGTTCCCTACTCTCGCATGGGGAGGCCCCACACTACCATCGGCGCTACGGCGTTTCACTTCTGAGTTCGGCATGGGGTCAGGTGGGACCACCGCGCTACAGCCGCCAGGCAAATTCTGTCCGTCCACCGCTTTCGCCATGAACGTTATCCGTCACAAGCTGAATGTCTCTCTCAACACGCCAGACTTCTTTGGCGTTGTAAGGTTAAGCCTCACGGTTCATTAGTACCGGTTAGCTCAACGCATCGCTGCGCTTACACACCCGGCCTATCAACGTCGTCGTCTTCAACGTTCCTTCAGGAGACTTATAGTCTCAGGGAGAACTCATCTCGGGGCAAGTTTCGTGCTTAGATGCTTTCAGCACTTATCTCTTCCGCATTTAGCTACCGGGCAGTGCCATTGGCATGACAACCCGAACACCAGTGATGCGTCCACTCCGGTCCTCTCGTACTGGGAGCAGCCCCCCTCAATTCTCCAGCGCCCACGGCAGATAGGGACCGAACTGTCTCACGACGTTCTAAACCCAGCTCGCGTACCACTTTAAATGGCGAACAGCCATACCCTTGGGACCTACTTCAGCCCCAGGATGTGATGAGCCGACATCGAGGTGCCAAACACCGCCGTCGATATGAACTCTTGGGCGGTATCAGCCTGTTATCCCCGGAGTACCTTTTATCCGTTGAGCGATGGCCCTTCCATACAGAACCACCGGATCACTATGACCTGCTTTCGCACCTGCTCGAGCCGTCACTCTCGCAGTCAAGCCAGCTTATGCCATTGCACTAACCTCCTGATGTCCGACCAGGATTAGCTGACCTTCGTGCTCCTCCGTTACACTTTGGGAGGAGACCGCCCCAGTCAAACTACCCACCAGACACTGTCCCCACGCCGGATCACGGCGCCAGGTTAGAACATCAAACATTAAAGGGTGGTATTTCAAGGTTGGCTCCACGCAGACTGGCGTCCACGCTTCAAAGCCTCCCACCTATCCTACACATCAAGGCTCAATGTTCAGTGTCAAGCTGTAGTAAAGGTTCACGGGGTCTTTCCGTCTTGCCGCGGGTACACTGCATCTTCACAGCGAGTTCAATTTCACTGAGTCTCGGGTGGAGACAGCCTGGCCATCATTACGCCATTCGTGCAGGTCGGAACTTACCCGACAAGGAATTTCGCTACCTTAGGACCGTTATAGTTACGGCCGCCGTTTACCGGGGCTTCGATCAGGAGCTTCTCTTGCGATAACCCCATCAATTAACCTTCCGGCACCGGGCAGGCGTCACACCGTATACGTCCACTTTCGTGTTTGCACAGTGCTGTGTTTTTAATAAACAGTTGCAGCCAGCTGGTATCTTCGACTGACTTCAGCTCCACCCGCAGGGGCTTCACCTACATGTCAGCGTGCCTTCTCCCGAAGTTACGGCACCATTTTGCCTAGTTCCTTCACCCGAGTTCTCTCAAGCGCCTTGGTATTCTCTACCTGACCACCTGTGTCGGTTTGGGGTACGATTTGATGTTACCTGATGCTTAGAGGCTTTTCCTGGAAGCAGGGCATTTGTCACTTCAGCACCGTGGTGCCTCGTCATCACGCCTCAGCCTTAACCTTCCGGATTTGCCTGGAAAGTCAGCCTACACGCTTAAACCGGGACAACCGTCGCCCGGCCGACATAGCCTTCTCCGTCCCCCCTTCGCAGTAACACCAAGTACAGGAATATTAACCTGTTTCCCATCGACTACGCCTTTCGGCCTCGCCTTAGGGGTCGACTCACCCTGCCCCGATTAACGTTGGACAGGAACCCTTGGTCTTCCGGCGAGCGGGCTTTTCACCCGCTTTATCGTTACTTATGTCAGCATTCGCACTTCTGATACCTCCAGCATGCCTCACAGCACACCTTCACAGGCTTACAGAACGCTCCCCTACCCAACAACACATAGTGTCGCTGCCGCAGCTTCGGTGCATGGTTTAGCCCCGTTACATCTTCCGCGCAGGCCGACTCGACCAGTGAGCTATTACGCTTTCTTTAAATGATGGCTGCTTCTAAGCCAACATCCTGGCTGTCTGGGCCTTCCCACATCGTTTCCCACTTAACCATGACTTTGGGACCTTAGCTGGCGGTCTGGGTTGTTTCCCTCTTCACGACGGACGTTAGCACCCGCCGTGTGTCTCCCGTGATAACATTCTCCGGTATTCGCAGTTTGCATCGGGTTGGTAAGCCGGGATGGCCCCCTAGCCGAAACAGTGCTCTACCCCCGGAGATGAGTTCACGAGGCGCTACCTAAATAGCTTTCGGGGAGAACCAGCTATCTCCCGGTTTGATTGGCCTTTCACCCCCAGCCACAGGTCATCCGCTAATTTTTCAACATTAGTCGGTTCGGTCCTCCAGTTAGTGTTACCCAACCTTCAACCTGCCCATGGCTAGATCACCGGGTTTCGGGTCTATACCCTGCAACTTAACGCCCAATTAAGACTCGGTTTCCCTTCGGCTCCCCTATGCGGTTAACCTTGCTACAGAATATAAGTCGCTGACCCATTATACAAAAGGTACGCAGTCACCCTCTTACGAAGGCTCCCACTGCTTGTACGTACACGGTTTCAGGTTCTGTTTCACTCCCCTCGCCGGGGTTCTTTTCGCCTTTCCCTCACGGTACTGGTTCACTATCGGTCAGTCAGGAGTATTTAGCCTTGGAGGATGGTCCCCCCATCTTCAGACAGGATATCACGTGTCCCGCCCTACTCATCGAGCTCACAACCTGTGTGCCTTCGTGTACGGGGCTGTCACCCTGTATCGCCGGCCTTTCCAGACCGTTCCACTGACACACACGCTGATTCAGGCTCTGGGCTGTTCCCCGTTCGCTCGCCGCTACTGGGGGAATCTCGGTTGATTTCTTTTCCTCGGGGTACTTAGATGTTTCAGTTCCCCCGGTTCGCCTCGTTTGACTATGTATTCATCAAACGATGATGCACCGAAGTGCACCGGGTTTCCCCATTCGGACATCGCCGGTTATAACGGTTCATATCACCTTACCGGCGCTTTTCGCAGATTAGCACGTCCTTCATCGCCTCTGACTGCCAGGGCATCCACCGTGTACGCTTGTTCGCTTAACCTCACAACCCGAAGAAGTCTTCGCGCTGCGAGTTTGAGAGACTCTGACACACCGCGCATTCCTTATTACGGAAGAATGCAACAGCGTGTCTGTTTCAATTTTCAGCTTGTTCCGGATTGTTAAAGAGCAAATATCTCAAACGTGACTTTACAGTCAGTTTTGAGATATTAATCGGTAACGCCTTTCACTCATTACCAGCAGGTGGCGTCCCTTAGGGGATTCGAACCCCTGTTACCGCCGTGAAAGGGCGGTGTCCTGGGCCTCTAGACGAAAGGGACTTCGCTTTCGCAGACAACCCTGCTTCTTTACTTTCTATCAGACAATCTGTGTGAGCACTACGAGGTTGTATCTTTCAGGTAAGGAGGTGATCCAACCGCAGGTTCCCCTACGGTTACCTTGTTACGACTTCACCCCAGTCATGAATCACAAAGTGGTAAGCGCCCTCCCGAAGGTTAAGCTACCTACTTCTTTTGCAACCCACTCCCATGGTGTGACGGGCGGTGTGTACAAGGCCCGGGAACGTATTCACCGTGGCATTCTGATCCACGATTACTAGCGATTCCGACTTCATGGAGTCGAGTTGCAGACTCCAATCCGGACTACGACGCACTTTATGAGGTCCGCTTGCTCTCGCGAGTTCGCTTCTCTTTGTATGCGCCATTGTAGCACGTGTGTAGCCCTGGTCGTAAGGGCCATGATGACTTGACGTCATCCCCACCTTCCTCCGGTTTATCACCGGCAGTCTCCTTTGAGTTCCCACCATCACGTGCTGGCAACAAAGGATAAGGGTTGCGCTCGTTGCGGGACTTAACCCAACATTTCACAACACGAGCTGACGACAGCCATGCAGCACCTGTCTCAGAGTTCCCGAAGGCACTCCCGCATCTCTGCAGGATTCTCTGGATGTCAAGACCAGGTAAGGTTCTTCGCGTTGCATCGAATTAAACCACATGCTCCACCGCTTGTGCGGGCCCCCGTCAATTCATTTGAGTTTTAACCTTGCGGCCGTACTCCCCAGGCGGTCGACTTAACGCGTTAGCTCCGGAAGCCACGCCTCAAGGGCACAACCTCCAAGTCGACATCGTTTACGGCGTGGACTACCAGGGTATCTAATCCTGTTTGCTCCCCACGCTTTCGCACCTGAGCGTCAGTCTTCGTCCAGGGGGCCGCCTTCGCCACCGGTATTCCTCCAGATCTCTACGCATTTCACCGCTACACCTGGAATTCTACCCCCCTCTACGAGACTCAAGCCTGCCAGTTTCAAATGCAGTTCCCAGGTTGAGCCCGGGGATTTCACATCTGACTTAACAGACCGCCTGCGTGCGCTTTACGCCCAGTAATTCCGATTAACGCTTGCACCCTCCGTATTACCGCGGCTGCTGGCACGGAGTTAGCCGGTGCTTCTTCTGCGAGTAACGTCAATGACTGTGGTTATTAACCACAACCCCTTCCTCCTCGCTGAAAGTACTTTACAACCCGAAGGCCTTCTTCATACACGCGGCATGGCTGCATCAGGCTTGCGCCCATTGTGCAATATTCCCCACTGCTGCCTCCCGTAGGAGTCTGGACCGTGTCTCAGTTCCAGTGTGGCTGGTCATCCTCTCAGACCAGCTAGGGATCGTCGCCTAGGTGAGCCTTTACCCCACCTACTAGCTAATCCCATCTGGGCACATCTGATGGCATGAGGCCCGAAGGTCCCCCACTTTGGTCCGAAGACGTTATGCGGTATTAGCTACCGTTTCCAGTAGTTATCCCCCTCCATCAGGCAGTTTCCCAGACATTACTCACCCGTCCGCCACTCGTCAGCAGAGCAGCAAGCTGCTCTCTGTTACCGTTCGACTTGCATGTGTTAGGCCTGCCGCCAGCGTTCAATCTGAGCCATGATCAAACTCTTCAATTAAAAGTCTGATGCTCAAAGAATTAAACTGTTAGTTCGTAATGAATTAACTGTTGTTCACTTGAGACTTGATATTCGTTTATCGTCCGTAGACGTTAAGATATCAGTGCCCCGAGTGCCCACACAGATTGTCTGATAAATTGTTAAAGAGCGGTGCGACGCGGCCTTCAGCCTGCTGTCGCGAGGTGGCGTATATTACGCTTTCCTCTTTCAGAGTCAAGCGTTTATTTTCGCTTTCGTCTGCCTGACGGGCCGGCTCGTTCGCCGTTGTGCCGTGTCAGTGGAGGCGCATTATAGGGAGTTCTTCTCAGCTGACAAGAGGAAATTTAAAAAAACTTTCTAAGCGCGCTTTTTTTCACCATTTATCGCGTAAAACCGCCATATAGCCTGTTATTTGCCGTTTTTTACATCAGATCATGCCCTGCGGTGGCATACTACTGCGCGATGTACAGCTGAAGGAACTGCCATTATGTCGTTACTGGCGCATCAACAGGCCGCCCAAAAGAACCTTTCTTATGTCCTGGCCGAAAAGCTGGCGCAACGCATCCTTAAAGGAGAGTTCAAGCCAGGCGAGATTTTACCCGGCGAGATGGAGCTGGGCGAACAGTTCGGCGTGAGCCGCACGGCGGTAAGAGAGGCCGTGAAAACGCTGACCGCCAAAGGTCTGGTTTTACCACGCCCGCGCATTGGCACGCGCGTGCTGCCCCAGAGCCAGTGGAACTTTCTGGATAAAGAGTTGCTGACGTGGTGGATGGGCATCGAAACCTTCACGACCGTAGTTAATCACTTTCTGGTGATGCGCCACAGTCTTGAACCTCAGGCCTGCGCGCTGGCCGCGCTAAACGGTACCGATGAGCAAAAGCAGCGCTTCAGGAACACGCTTGATGAGATGGCCGCGCTCCAGGTCGCTTTTAACCGCGAACGCTGGATAGAAACCGACATGGCCTATCATGAGCTGATCTATGAAATGAGCGGCAATCCTTTTATGACCGCTTTCGCCAGTCTGTTCCGCTCCATCTATTACAATTATTTCACGTCGATAACGCACAACCAGGTTATCAAGCCCGACATTCATCAGGCGATAGCGGACGCCATTCTCTCGTCCCAAAGCGAAGAGGCGTATCGCGCCTGTCAGTCGCTTTTGCAGGCGACCGCATCGCAGGAAATATAACAACAGGATCCGCATGACTAAAAAAGCGCGCAGTATGGCGGGCCTGCCGTGGATAGCGGCAATGGCCTTTTTTATGCAGGCACTGGATGCCACCATTCTCAACACAGCCCTGCCGGCTATCGCTCAAAGTCTTAACCGCTCGCCGCTGGCGATGCAGTCCGCGATTATCAGCTACACCCTGACTGTCGCGATGTTAATCCCGGTCAGCGGCTGGCTGGCCGATCGCTTCGGCACCCGCCGCGTCTTCATGACGGCCGTCTCCTTGTTTACCCTCGGTTCGCTCGCTTGCGCCATGTCCGGGTCGCTGAGCGAACTGGTGATATTCCGTATTGTGCAGGGTATTGGCGGCGCCATGATGATGCCGGTGGCGCGTCTCGCGCTTCTGCGCGCCTACCCGCGAAGCGAGCTTCTGCCGGTGCTGAATTTCGTGACGATGCCAGGCCTGGTCGGCCCCATTCTCGGGCCGCTGCTCGGGGGCGTGCTGGTCACCTGGGCAAGCTGGCACTGGATTTTCCTGATCAATATTCCGATTGGCGTCGCCGGCCTGTTCTATGCGCGTAAATATATGCCTAACTTCACCACGCCGCGCCGCCGCTTTGATATGCCGGGCTTCTTTCTGTTCGGTCTGAGCCTGGTGCTGTTTTCGAGCGGAATGGAGCTGTTTGGCGAGCGTATCGTGGCCACCTGGATGGCGCTCGCCGTTATTGCCGGTGGGTTATTGTTGATGATGGCTTATATCTGGCATGCGCGTCGGCACAGCGCGCCGCTGATTTCGCTTTCTCTGTTCAAAACGCGCACCTTTTCCGTCGGCATCGCCGGGAATATCGCTTCCCGTCTGGGTACAGGCTGCGTACCGTTTCTGATGCCGCTAATGCTCCAGGTAGGCTTTGGCTATCCGGCGTTTATCGCCGGTTGCATGATGGCGCCGACAGCAGTCGGGTCGATTATCGCGAAATCTGGCGTAACGCAGGTGCTGCGCTGGTTTGGCTATCGAAAAACGCTGGTCGGCATCACGCTGTTTATCGGGCTGATGATTGCGCAGTTCTCGTTACAGTCGCCGGATAACCAGGTCTGGCTGCTGATCCTGCCGCTGTTTGTGCTGGGCCTTGCGATGTCCACGCAGTTCACCGCGATGAATACCATTACGCTTGCGGATCTTAACGATGAAAGCGCCAGCGGCGGCAACAGTATGCTGGCGGTAACGCAGCAGCTGTCGATAAGCCTTGGTGTTGCGGTCAGCGCCGCGGTGCTGCGCTTCTATGAAGGGTTCGATAACGCCAATACCGTCGAGCAGTTCCACTACACCTTTATTACGATGGGCGTGATTACCGTAGTGTCGTCGCTGGTCTTTATGCTGTTACGCCCTAAAGATGGCCGTAACCTTATAAAAGATCGCCACAAAGCCTAAGCGGAGCCGCGCACCGTCAGCACCGGCGTTAACTGCAAACGCTGCTGCTGAAGCTCCGGCTGCGCCATCCGATGAATCAGCACATCGATGGCCAGCTCGCCCAGCTCATCTTTGGGCTGATGAATGGTGGTCAGCGGCGGCGTCATATAGCTTGCAAGCTCTATATCGTCGTAACCCACCAGCGCGATATCCTGAGGAATGCGAAGGCCAGCCTGATAAAGCGCCTGGTAAGCGCCGACCGCCATCGCGTCATTTCCCATAAATACCGCCTGCGGCGGCTCGGGCAGCGCCAGCAGCGACTGCATCGCCCGCAGGCCGCCCGCGAATTCAAAATCGCCGATCACCTCATAACCTTCCGCCACCGGCAGGCCCGCCCGCTGCATCGCGGTGCGATACCCTTCAAGGCGCAGACGCGCCGGCGTTTTATCCAGCGGGCCAGTTACACAGGCAATACGCGTATAGCCTTTATCGATTAAATATCGCGTGGCGATATCGCCGCCCAGCAGCGAGTTATCCTGAATCACATCGCTGTCGCCGTCGAAGGGCGACCAGTCCATCATCACGGTAGGAATAGCCGGGTAGCGCTTCATAATGGCGGGAGAGGGCTGATGCGTTTCGGTGCAAAGCAGCAGCAGTCCGTCGACGCGTTTTTGCAGCAGCGTCTCCAGATTGCGGTTCATGCGCTGCTCGTCGCCGTCGGTATTACACAGCACCAGGCTATAGCCGCGCTCAAAACAGCTACGCTCCACGCCACGCACCAGCTCGGAGAAAAAGGGGTTAGAGCTTGCGGTGATCAGCATGCCGATGGTGCGGGTCTGGTTCAGCTTCAGGCTGCGCGCCAGCGCTGACGGCGCGTAATTCAGCGTTTTGATGGCGTCTTCCACCCGCAGGCGGATCGCCTCGCTGACGAAGCGGTCTTTATTAATGACGTGCGAGACGGTGGAGGTGGAGACACCCGCAAGGCGGGCGACATCTTTCATTGTCGCCACGATGGCTTACCCCTGCGCTTGTAAGAAGGCGTCAATCTCGTCGCGCCACGGAACAGAGGGCTGCGCGCCAGGACGCGTCACGGCGATAGCCGCGGCAGCATGGGCGAAGCGGATAGCCGTAAGCATCGGCGTGCCTTCCAGTAGCGCCGTCATCAGCGCGCCGTTGAAGGTGTCGCCAGCGGCGATGGTATCGACGGCTTTCACGCTAAAGCCGGGCACGCGTTGCCCTTCGCCGTTCATGCTCAGCCATACGCCGCGGCTGCCGAGCGTAATGATGACCGTTTCAATACCTTTCTGGTGCAGTACCCTGGCGGCCTGCGCCGCGCTGCCGTCATCAACGACTTTTACGCCGGTAAGTTTTTCCGCTTCGGTTTCATTGGGGGTAATGATATCCACCAGCGCCAGCAGATCGTCAGAAAGCGCGCGGGCGGGTGCCGGGTTAAGAATGACGGTGGTCTGGTGTTCATGCGCGATGCGCGCGGCGGCGATAACGCTTTCTACCGGCGACTCCAGCTGCATCAGCAGCGCGCGGGCGTTGGCGATTTTCTCCCGCTGCTGTTCTACACGCGCGGGCGTTAATGCCGCGTTCGCGCCAGCATGAATGCCAATGACGTTTTCACCTTCGCCATTGACGAAAATCAGCGCCACGCCGGTCGATTCGCCCGCAACGGCGCTGACAGGCGAGACATCAATCTTGTCGCGTGAAAGCTGCTGGCGAATGCGCTCGCCGATATCATCCTCGCCCACACAGGCGACAAACGCGATCTCCGCGCCGCTGCGCCCGGCCGCGACGGCCTGATTGGCGCCCTTACCGCCGAACGCCACCTGGTACTGGCTGCCGGTCACGGTCTCGCCCGGCGCGGGGAAGGCCTCAAGGTTAAGGATATGGTCGGCATTGATACTGCCGAGAACGACGAGTTGGTCAGCGCTTTTCATGTTGTGTGTCCCTGTAAAAGCGCCACGTCCTGTGGCGCATTGCCCTGCTTTTCTTTATGACGGTTTTATTTGATAACCAGCTTCAGATCGACCGGGATGCGGGCGCGCACTTTCTCGCCTTTCAGCACTTTATCCGCGGTCTGTACGCCGATAACGCCGATCTGCTCCGGCTGCTGCGCCACGGTCGCGGTCATCTTACCATCCTGAACCGCTTTCACGCCGTCAGCGGTGCCGTCGAAACCCACCACCAACACATCGGTTTTACCCGCGGTTTGCAGCGCACGCAGGGCGCCCAGCGCCATTTCGTCGTTCTGCGCGAATACCGCTTTCACATCAGGATGCGCGGTCAGCAGGTTCTGCATCACGTTCAGACCTTTGGTGCGATCGAAATCCGCCGGCTGGCTGGCCAGCACGTCCAGCTTGTGCGCTTCTACGGCCTGCTTAAAGCCTTCGCCGCGCTCGCGAGCCGCAGAGGTGCCTGCGATGCCCTGCAGTTCGATCACTTTCGCGCCGTCACCGGCCTGCTTCGCAATATAGTTACCGGCGATTTTACCGCCCGCGATGTTATCAGACGCGATATGGCTCACTACGTCGCCTTTCGAGGCCATACGGTCGAGGGTAATTACCGGGATTTTCGCCTGGTTCGCCATCTTCACGGCGTTACCCACCGCGTCGGAGTCGGTCGGGTTAATCAGCACAAGTTTGGTGCCGCGCACGGTCAGATCCTGCACGTTCGCCAGCTCTTTCGCCGGGTTGTTCTGGGAATCCAGCACCACCAGCTCGTAACCCAGTTTTTCCGCTTCTTTCTGCGCGCCATCTTTCAGCGAGACGAAGAACGGGTTGTTGAGCGTTGAAACCACCAGAGCAATCGTGTCTTTCGCCATCGCGTTGGCGCTGACGGTCGCGCTTAACGCCACGGCGGAAACCAGTGTAGCTAGCTTTTTCATATTCATAATCAGATGTCCTGTTGAGTAATGAGTTACTGCTTTTTGTTATCCACCAGCACCGCCAGCAAAATGACCACTGCTTTGACGATCATCTGGTAATAGGGAGAAACACCTAAGAGATTCAGACTATTATTCAGGAAACCGAGGATCAGCGCGCCGATCAGCGTCCCAACAATGCGACCTTTACCGCCGGCAAGGCTGGTGCCGCCGAGCACGACCGCCGCGATGGCGTCCAGCTCATAGCCCGCGCCCGCCAGCGGCTGCGCCGAAGAGAGACGCGCCACTTCTATCACGCCCGCCAGCGACGCCAGCAGGCCCGACAGCGAATAGACGATGATTTTGATTTTATTGACGCTGATGCCCGACAGACGCGTCGCCGCTTCGTTGCCGCCCAGCGCGTAAATATAGCGGCCCAGACGGGTGTGGTGCAGCACATACCAGGTCACCAGGAACACCAGCGCCATGATCCACACCGGCGTCGGGACGCCCAGAGGACGGCCAATACCGAACCAGCCAAACAGATCGGCGTTATCGTTAAAACCCGTACTGACCGGGCTGCCGTTGGTGTACTGAAGCGTCACCCCACGCAGCAGCAGCATCATCACCAGCGTAGCGATAAACGCCTGTACGCGGCCTTTCGCCACAATCACGCCGGTCACCGCGCCGATAGCCGCGCCAAGCGCGAGGGCGGCAGCCACCGCCACCAGCGCGTTGACCTCAATACCGACGAGCGAGGCGGCGACCGCCCCGGTTAACGCCAGCAGGGAACCGACGGACAGATCGATACCCGAGGTAAGGATCACCAGCGTCATCCCGACCGCCATGATGGCGTTCACCGATGTCTGCTGGAGAATGTTCAGCATATTGTTAACGGTAAAGAAATTCGGGCTCAGGGTGGAGACAATCGCAATCAGCACCAGCAGGGCTATCAGCGACTTTTGCTCCATCAGCCACGCTTTGGTGAAAAAGCGACGAGTCGCAATGGTCTGGGTAGTCATACGTCTTTTACTCCTGGGTCACGCGATTGAGCTTGCCGACAGCCGCCGCCATCAGCAGTTCCTGGGTGGCCTGCTCGCGTGTGAATTCACCGCCGAGATGCCCTTCATGCATCACCATGATGCGATCGCTCATTCCCAGCACTTCCGGCATCTCAGACGAGACCAGAATGATGCTCAGCCCGTCGGCTTTGAACTGGTTAATGAGCTGATAAATCTCTTTTTTGGCTCCGACGTCCACGCCGCGGGTCGGCTCGTCGAGGATCAGCACTTTCGGGCGCGTCATGAGCCCGCGGGCGATCGCCACTTTCTGCTGGTTGCCGCCGGACAGCAGCCCAATGGCCTGGTCCATCGACGGCGTTTTTACATTGAAGAGGCGAATAAAATCGCTGACCGCCTGCTGCTCATCTTTATGCTTCAGGCTGCCGACGTCGCGGCTGAAATAGCGCAGCGCGGTCAGCGACATGTTCTCTTTCACCGACATGCCGAGCACCAGCCCGTCGCGTTTGCGGTCTTCGGAGATATAAACGATGCCGTTGGCAAGCCCGTCCTGCGGGGAGCGCGTCACCACCTCGCGGTTATCCAGCGTGACGCGACCGCCCGTGCGCGGCAGCGCGCCGTACAGCACTTTCATCAGTTCGGTGCGGCCCGCGCCCATCAGCCCTGACACGCCCAGGATTTCTCCCTGACGCAGCGTAAAACTCACGCCGTTCACGCCAGGGCCGCTCAGGTTGTCGACTTTCAGACGGATCTCGCCCGGCGCTTTGTCGAGATGCGGGTATTGATCTTCAAGCTTGCGGCCGACCATCATCTCGATCAGCGTCTCTTCGGTGAGCGAGCTGACTTCACGCTCGGCGATAAACTGGCCGTCGCGCATCACCGTCACGTCATCGCAGATCTCAAAAATCTCTTTCATGCGGTGGGAGATATAGACAATCCCGCAGCCCTGCGATTTCAGCTCGCGGATGGCGCGGAACAGGGATTCGGTTTCGGTATCGGTCAGGGCGTCGGTGGGTTCATCCATAATGATGACGCGCGATTCAAAACTCAGCACTTTGGCGATTTCCACCATCTGCTGATCGCCTATCGACAGCTCGCCCACCAGCCGGCGGCTGTTAAAGCGCAGGTTGAGCTTCGCCAGCAGTTTGTCCGCTTCGGCATACATCTTTTTCCAGTCGATTTTGCCGAAATGGCTGACAAACTCGCGCCCTAAAAAGATGTTTTCCGCGATGGAAAGCTGCGGGATCAGGTTCAGTTCCTGATGAATGATACCGATACCGGCTTCCTGAGAGGCTTTCGGCCCGCTGAAGGTCGTCTCCTGGCCGAGCCAGAGCAGCGAACCGGCGTCGCGGGTATAGATGCCGGTCAGCACTTTCATCAGCGTGGATTTACCGGCGCCGTTTTCCCCCACCAGCGCCATTACGCGTCCGGCGTAGACATTCAGCGTCGCGCCGGAAAGCGCCTTAACGCCGGGGAAGGATTTATCAATGCCTTTGAGCTGGAGTAAAGGTTCCATGGCGGCCTCAGAACGTGACGCCGGCACAGAGAATGATATTCGCATACGGGGAACACTCCCCGCTGCGAATGACCGCCTGACTGTCCGCGGTTTTTTGTTTGAACTGTTCATGTGAAACATAGTGAACAGCGATGATATTTCCCTGGTGCTGCTGCAGCCGCTCGATCTGCCCGAGCAACGTTTCGTGGAGCTGCGGATTATGCTGTTTAATCTCTTCTGCGAGGATCGCCGCTTCGACCTGCATTTCACGCGTCACGACATCAACCACCTGTAAGAATCCCGGCACGCCCTGGGTCAGCGCGAGATCGATACGTTCAGTCGTGGACGGAATCGGCAGCCCGGCGTCGCACACCACAACGGTATCCGTGTGGCCAAGACGCGAGATGACGGATGAAATGCCGGAATGAAGAACGGTGCCTTTTTTCATTTTTTGCTCCATCAGCGAAACGTTTCGCTAACAGGGAGTTTATCCGGCTAAATGAACAATAAACAAACATGACGTTGCGAAACTGTGATCGCCATCGAAACGTTTCGCTTAAGGAAAAACTGAGAGAAAAAAGAGAGCGCGACCACCATGAAAAAACGCCTCCCGGAGTGCGGAAGGCGTTTCGCTTAAGGATTAAATCTCGACCTGCGTTCCCAGCTCGATAACGCGGTTTGGCGGGATCTCAAACTGGTCTGGCGCGCGTAAGGCGTTGCGCTGTAAGAGCAGGAACAGTTTGCCGCGCAGGCGCAAATACCAGGGGCGATTATCACCAATAATGAGCGACTCGTGCGACATGAAGAAGGAGGTTTCCATCATCCGGCAGCTTAAGCCTTCCAGCCCACAGCGATGGAAAATCTCTTCCACGTTCGGCGTTTCGCGCCAGCCATAGCTCGCCACCACGCGCCAGAACGTCGGCGACAGCTGTTCGAGCGTCACGCGCTTCACGTTATGGACGTAAGGCGCGTCTTCGGTACGCAGCGTCAGCAGGATCACGCGCTCATGCAGCACTTTGTTGTGCTTGAGGTTATGCAGCAGCGCGAACGGAATCACGTTCAGCGCGCGGGACATATACACCGCGGTGCCCGGCACGCGGACCGGCGGCGATTTCTCAAGCGAGGTGATCATGGCGTCCAGCGAATTGCCGTGCTCATGCATGCGGCGCAGCAGGCGGAAGCGCTCGCTTTTCCAGGTCGTCATAATAATGAACATCACCAGACCCAGGCTTAACGGCAGCCAGCCGCCGGAGAAGAGTTTCTCCAGGTTCGCCGAAAAGAGTGGTACGTCAACGCACAGAAACGCCGTCACCATCAGGCCCACCAGAATGCGGTTCCAGTGCCAGTTTTTACGCGCCGCGGTGGAAAACAGAATCGACGTCAGCACCATCGTGCCGGTTACCGCGATGCCGTAAGCCGCCGCGAGATTACTGGAGTGCTCGAAGCTCACGATGACAATCACCACCGCGAAATAGAGCATCCAGTTCACCACCGGGATATAGATCTGGCCCGATTCCATCTCCGAGGTATGGATAATACGCATCGGCGACAGATACCCCAGGCGCACCGCCTGACGGGTCAGGGAGAAGACGCCGGAAATCACCGCCTGCGACGCGATAACCGTGGCGAGCGTCGCCAGGATCAGCATCGGGATCAGCGCCCAGTCCGGCGCCAGCAGGAAGAAGGGGTTTTTGATCGCTTCCGGCGTTTTCAGCAGCAGCGCGCCCTGGCCGAAGTAGTTCAGCACCAGAGAAGGCAGCACCACCGAGAACCACGCCACGCGGATCGGCAGTTTACCGAAATGCCCCATATCAGCGTACAGCGCTTCAACGCCGGTAATCGACAGCACCACCGCGCCCAGGGCCGCAAAGGAAACCGCTTTATATTCCAGGAAGAAATGCACCGCCCAGACCGGGTTCAGCGCCTGCAACACTTCCGGGTTGTTCATAATGCCGCGCGCGCCGAGTATCGCCAGAATCAAAAACCAGGCGAGCATAATCGGCGCGAAGAGTTTTCCCACCATGCCGGTGCCGTGTTTCTGGATAATAAACAGCAGCGTCAGTACGACGATAGAGAGCGGAACGATATACGGGTCTAGCGACGGCGCGGCGATTTCCAGCCCTTCGATGGCCGACATCACCGAAATGGCGGGCGTAATCACCACCTCGCCATAAAAGAAGCTGCCGCCGATAAGCCCGAGGATCACCAGCACCGACGTCATGCGCGCCGAGGTATTGCGCCCGGCCAGCGACATCAGCGTCAGGATACCGCCTTCGCCGGCGTTGTCCGCCCGCATAACAAAGGTGAGATATTTAAAAGAAACAACAAAAACCAACAGCCAGAAAATTAAAGAAAGAAAGCCAAAAACGGCGTCCCGCTCCACGCCAAACCCAAACTGGCCGGAAAGACACTCTCGTAATGTATAAAGCGGGCTGGTGCCGATATCGCCGTACACCACCCCGATAGCCGCCAGCGTAATCGCAGGCAACGACTGCTTATTCTCAGTGCTCATAGACTAGTCTTCGTTGAAATCCCGTGTGCGCTTCGTCCCTTGGCCCACAAAAAGCGCACAGTATGCACGATTCGTTAAAAAATCGTACCCCTCAATCACCGAGTCTTTACCCAAATCAAGCCAAATAGATAATGGCATCAATCCATTATTAGCATGAATATGAAACGTCTATACTCGCACCAGAAACCAGGCGGCGTAGTCAGAATGCAGAGTAACTATTATGGCTCAACCCAATTTATTGGCGGAAAGAATTTCACGTCTCAGCGCAGCGCTGGAAAAAGGGCTGTTTGAACGCAGCCATGCCATCCGGATGTGTCTGCTGGCGGCGCTGAGCGGCGAGAGCGTTTTTCTGCTCGGCCCGCCCGGCATTGCGAAAAGCCTTATCGCCCGGCGGCTTAAATTCGCGTTTCAGCACGCGCGCGCGTTTGAATACCTGATGACGCGCTTCTCCACGCCGGAAGAGGTCTTCGGGCCGCTCTCCATTCAGGCTCTAAAAGATGAAGGGCGTTATGAACGCCTGACCGCAGGTTATCTGCCGGAAGCCGAAATCGTCTTTCTGGATGAGATCTGGAAAGCGGGCCCGGCGATTCTCAATACCCTGCTCACCGCTATTAACGAACGCCGCTTCCGTAACGGCGCGCATGAAGAAAAAATTCCGATGCGCCTGCTGGTGACGGCATCCAACGAGCTGCCCGAAGCGGACAGCAGCCTTGAAGCGCTTTATGACCGCATGCTGATTCGCCTGTGGCTCGACCGGGTGCAGGAGAAAAACAGCTTTCGCGCCATGCTGGTGAGCCAGCAGGATGAAAACGAAAACCCGGTGCCGGCGGGTCTTCAGGTGAGCGATGAGGAATATCAGCAGTGGCAGACCGGCATCGGCAACGTCAAACTGCCGGACACCGTGTTTGAGCTGATTTTCACCCTGCGCCAGCAGCTTGACGCGCTGCCGAACGCGCCCTATGTCTCAGATCGCCGCTGGAAGAAAGCCATTCGCCTGTTGCAGGCCAGCGCCTTTTTCAGCGGGCGCGATGCCGTGGCGCCCATCGATCTGATCCTTTTGAAAGACTGCCTGTGGCATGACGCCAGCGCCATGACGCTGATGCAACAGCAAATCGCGCAGCTGATGACGTCTCATGCATGGGGCCAGTACGCGATGCTAAGCCGCCTGGGCGCCATCACCCAGCGCCGGATGCAGTTAGAACAGCAGCACAGCGATAAAACGGCGCTGCGCCTTGAGAAACAGAGCGGCATGTTCAGCCGTCGTCCGCAATATCAGCTGCCCGCCACGCTCACGGAACCCACCCTGACGCTGCTGCTGCAAAAACCGCTTAAGCTGCACGATATCGACGTCATTCATGTGGCGTTTGCGCGAGAGGCGCTGGAGACATGGCTGCAAAAAGGCGGCGAAATCCGCGGCAAACTCAACGGTATTGGTTTCGCCCAGGCGCTGAATCTGGAAGTGGATGCGAGCCAGCATCTGGTGCTGCGCGATGTCAGCCTCCAGGGCACGCGCCTTGCGCTGCCCGGCGCCACCTCGACCAACGGGTTACCCGATGAAATTAAACAGCAGCTGGAAGATCTGGATAACGAATGGCACCAGCAGCATACGCGCTTCAGCGAACAGCAAAAATGTCTGTTTGTTGAGACCGACTGGTTAGGACGCATTGAGGCCAGCCTTCAGGACGTGGGCGAGCAGATTAAACAGGCGCGCCAATGCTGACAGCGGATTCGCTGAACCTCATTCTGGCTATCAGCGAAGGCGAGCTGGTAGAGGAAATCGTCATTGCGCTGCTGGCGTCGCCGCAGCTGGCGGTCTTTTTCGAAAAGTTTCCCCGCCTGAAACACGCGCTGACCCAGGATATTCCGCGCTGGCGCAAACAGCTCAAAACCCGGCTGAAAGAGGCGCACGTCCCGCCGGAGCTGGAAGAAGAGGTGATCGGCTATCAGAAAAGCCAGCTGCTCTCCACCAGCCAGTTTATCGTTCAGTTGCCGCAAATCAGCGCACTGCTGCGCCGCGTCGGCTCGCCGTTTGCCGACCAGGCGCAGCGGCTTATCGCCGACAACCCTCATTTTACGCCCGCCCTGCATACGCTCTTTTTACAGCGCTGGCGGTTAAGCCTCGTCGTGCAGGCGACGTCCTTTAACCAGCAGTTGCTGGAAGAGGAGCGCGAGCAGTTGCTAAGCGAGGTTCAGGAGCGCATGACCCTGAGCGGCCAGCTTGAGCAGGTGCTGGTGGAGAACGAAGATTCCGCTGGCCGTCTGTGGGACATGAGCGACGGTAAACTGCGGCGCGGCGATTACCAGCTTATCGTGAAATATGGCGATTTCCTGGCCGATCAGCCGGAGCTGATGCAGCTTGCCGAACAGCTTGGCCGTTCGCGTGAAGCGAAATCGGTGCCGAAGAAAGAGGCGCCGCTGGAAACCTTCCGCACGCTGGTGCGCGAGCCGGCTTCAGTGCCGGAACAGGTCGACGGCTTACAGCGCAGCGACGATATTCTGCGCCTGCTGCCGCCGGAGCTGGCGACGCTTGGCATCACTGAGCTGGAATATGAGTTTTACCGGCGGCTGGTGGAGAAGCAGTTGCTGACCTACCGGCTTCAGGGCGACGCGTGGCGCGAGAAAGTCATGCAACGTCCGGTGACGCGTCAGGATTATGACGAACAGCCGCGCGGGCCATTTATCGTCTGCGTGGATACGTCCGGCTCGATGGGCGGCTTTAACGAGCAATGCGCCAAGGCCTTTTGCCTCGCGCTGATGCGTATTGCGCTGGCAGATAACCGCCGCTGTTTCATTATGCTGTTTTCCAGCGAAGTAGTGCGCTATGAGCTGTGCGGCCGCGACGGCATTGATCAGGCGATCCGCTTTCTGAGCCAGCGCTTTCGCGGCGGCACCGATCTGGCGAGCTGTTTTCGCGCGATAGCGGAAAAGCTTCAGGGCGGCGAGTGGTTCGACGCCGACGCGGTGGTGGTTTCCGATTTTATCGCCCAGCGGCTGCCGGATGAGGTGGTTAACAAGGTAAAGGAGTTACAGCGCGTTCATCAGCACCGCTTTCATGCGGTGGCGATGTCCGCGCATGGCAAACCCGGCATCATGCGTATTTTCGATCATATCTGGCGCTTTGATACCGGGATGCGCAGCCGTCTGGTGCGCCGTTTACGTCGCTGACGTTACAGCAGCTCAGCGACGGTGGACTGTACTTGTTCCGGCCAGACGCCGCACTGCACCTGACCGATGTGCGGCAGTTGCAGCAGCAGCATCGTGAGACGCGACTGACCGATCCCGCCGCCGATCGTCTGCGGCATTTCACCGTTAAGCAGCGCCTGGTGCCACTCCAGCGCCAGACGATCCTGATCGCCGGTAAGCGCCAGCTGCCGTTTAAGCGTGTCGGCATCCACGCGGATCCCCATTGAGGAGATCTCAAACGCGTCTTCCAGCAGCGGGTTCCAGACGAGGATATCGCCGTTGAGACCGGCAAAACCGCTTTCGGTCGGCGTGGTCCAGTCATCATAATCCGGCGCGCGTACATCATGGCGTTTGCCGTCGGCAAGCTTACCGCCGATACCAATCAGGAAAACCGCCCCCAGCTCTTTCGCAATCGCGCGCTCGCGCCCTTTGGCGTCCAGCTCCGGGAAGCGGCGTTGCAGCGTTTCGCTGTGCACAAAGTGAATGGCGTCCGGCAGGAACGGCGTCAGCCCGAAGCGCTCCGCGGCCGCCAGTTCGGTTTCCTTAATCGCTGACCAGATGCTCTCCACCGTCTGCTTCAGCGTACCGAGATGGCGTTCGCCGTCGCCCATCACACGCTCCCAGTCCCACTGATCCACATACACCGAGTGCACCGGCGAGAGGCGGTCTTCATCAGGACGCAGCGCTTTCATATGGGTGTAGAGCCCTTCGCCGGCGCTGAAGTCATGCTGGCCCAGCGTTTTACGCTTCCATTTCGCCAGCGAATGCACCACTTCAAACTGCGCCTGCGGCAGCGTTTTGACATTGACCTGCACCGCTTTTTCACAGCCGGAAAGGTTATCCTGCGTCCCGTCGCCGACGCGGCTCAGGATCGGCGCCTGCACTTCAAGCAGACCGAGTTTCTCCTCAAGCTGGCGGGAAAAATGGGCTTTCACAAAGCTAATCTGACGCTGGCGTGTGATATAGGCGGTTTTCATTTTTTAGGGCTCCTGTACCTCTGTTACTTTCGATTAATCAATAAAAAAGCCCACCATTTCAATAATCATCAATAAAAAAGGCCACATGCCTTTTAATCCGATAATATAGACGGCATGAAACTGACGATTGCTGAATAATCATAAGGAAAACGTATGGAAAATTATCAGATCGATAATCTGGACCGCGGCATTCTGGAAGCGCTGATGGCGAATGCGCGTACCGCCTACGCCGAACTTGCCAAGCAGTTCGGCGTCAGCCCGGGCACTATCCATGTGCGCGTGGAGAAGATGAAGCAGGCAGGGATCATTACCGGCGCGCGCATTGATATCAGCCCGAAACAGCTTGGTTACGATGTCTGCTGCTTTATCGGCATCATTCTCAAGAGCGCGAAAGATTACCCGGCCGCGCTCGAAAAGCTGGAAAGCCTCGATGAAGTGACCGAGGCCTATTACACCACCGGCCACTACAGCATCTTTATCAAGGTGATGTGTCGATCGATAGACGCGCTGCAGCAGGTGCTTATCAACAAGATCCAAACAATTGATGAAATTCAGTCCACCGAGACGTTGATCTCCCTGCAGAACCCGATCATGCGCACCATTCGCCCATAAAGGGATTTTTTAATACCCATATTATCCACAGGTAGATCCCAGCCCCTGCACAGCGTACAATACGCGTGGTTTACTCAAGGCGGACATCCATGACAGACATTACCCTGATCAGTGGCAGCACTCTTGGCGGCGCGGAATATGTGGCGGAACACCTGGCTGAAAAGCTGGAAGACGCCGGTTTTAGCACCGAAACGCTGCATGGCCCGCTTCTTGAGGATCTTAAGCCTGAAGGCACCTGGCTGATTGTCACCTCCACGCATGGCGCGGGCGATCTGCCGGACAACCTGCAACCTTTATATGATGCGCTTGCAGAGCAGCGTCCCGATCTGAGCCTGGTTCGCTACGGCGCTATCGGTATCGGTAGCCGTGAATACGACACGTTTTGCGGGGCGATTGAAAAACTGGACGCGCTGTTAATCGAATGTGGGGCGAAACGGGTCGGCGAACCGCTTAAGATCAACATTCTCGATCATGATATTCCGGAAGATCCCGCAGAGGTGTGGCTCGGATCTTGGAAAAATTTACTCTGATCGGCGAAAAGATCGCCATTCAGCTGTGGATAAAAGTGCTTAAAAGCTTGGATCAACCCGTAGTTATCCAAGGTATAAGTGTTGTTCGCTTTTTGAGTTGTGTATAACCCTCATTTCTGATCCCAGCTTATACGGTCTGGGATCACCGATCATTCACAGCAAGCGATCCCGGATAACCTTTTGATCCCAAATGGGCGATCCGGGTTATCCACAAGGGATGTCGATCCTAATAAGAGATCATAATAAAACAGATCCTTTAGATAAAAGATCTTCTTTTTAATACCAACGATCCCGGCGCTTTCTCACCAGGCTAAAGTTGAGTAGAATCCACGCCCCGGGCTAGCTAACCCTCTTTCGCACAACCGCGAGGTCATACCAACATGTTTTATCCGGATCCTTTTGACGTCATTATCATTGGCGGGGGTCATGCAGGTACCGAGGCCGCAATGGCCGCTGCACGCATGGGTCAACAGACCCTGCTTTTGACACACAATATCGACACGCTTGGACAGATGTCCTGCAACCCGGCGATCGGCGGTATTGGTAAAGGACATCTGGTTAAGGAAGTGGATGCCCTCGGCGGGCTTATGGCGAAAGCGATCGACCAGGCGGGTATCCAGTTTAGGATACTAAACGCCAGCAAAGGCCCGGCGGTGCGCGCTACCCGCGCTCAGGCGGATCGCGTGCTGTACAAGCAGGCTGTGCGTACCGCGCTGGAGAATCAGCCGAACCTGATGATCTTCCAGCAGGCCGTTGACGATCTGATCGTGGAAAACGATCGTGTGGTGGGCGCCGTCACACAGATGGGGCTGAAATTCCGCGCAAAAGCGGTCGTCCTCACGGTTGGTACGTTCCTCGACGGCAAAATTCATATCGGGCTTGATAACTACAGCGGCGGCCGTGCGGGCGATCCGCCTTCCGTACCGCTGGCGCGTCGCCTGCGTGAACTGCCGCTGCGCGTCAGCCGCCTGAAAACCGGAACGCCGCCGCGTATCGACGCGCGTACCATCGATTTCAGCGTGCTCGATCAGCAGCATGGCGATAACCCGATGCCGGTCTTCTCGTTCATGGGATCCGCGGATCAACATCCGCGTCAGGTGCCGTGCTATGTCACGCACACCAACGAAAAAACCCACGACGTGATCCGCAATAACCTCGATCGCAGCCCTATGTACGCCGGCGTGATTGAGGGGATCGGCCCGCGCTACTGCCCTTCTATCGAAGACAAAGTGATGCGCTTCGCCGATCGCAACGCGCACCAGATTTTCCTGGAGCCCGAAGGGCTGACCAGCAATGAAATTTACCCGAACGGCATCTCCACCAGCCTGCCGTTCGACGTGCAGATGCAAATCGTCCGTTCCATGAAAGGGATGGAGAATGCGAAGATTGTTCGCCCGGGCTACGCGATTGAGTACGATTTCTTCGATCCGCGCGACCTGAAGCCGACGCTCGAAAGCAAATACATCCAGGGGCTGTTCTTCGCAGGCCAGATCAACGGCACCACCGGTTATGAAGAAGCCGCCGCCCAGGGCCTGCTGGCTGGCCTTAATGCGGGCCGTTATTCGGCGGAGAAAGAGGGCTGGGCGCCAGGTCGCTCACAGGCGTATCTTGGCGTGCTGGTTGATGACCTCTGCACGCTCGGCACTAAAGAGCCGTACCGCATGTTTACCTCGCGCGCGGAATATCGTCTGATGCTGCGTGAAGACAACGCCGATTTACGCCTGACGGAAGCCGGTCGTGAAATGGGTCTGGTCGACGATGCGCGCTGGGCGCGTTTCAACGAGAAGCTGGAAAATATCGAGCGTGAGCGCCAGCGTCTGAGAAGCACCTGGGTGACGCCGTCTACCGCCTCGGTGGAAGAGATCAACGCGACGCTTACCGCGCCGCTCTCCCGTGAAGCCAGCGGCGAAGATCTGCTGCGCCGCCCGGAAATGACCTATGCTCAGTTGACCACGCTGTCGGCTTTCGCCCCGGCGCTGGACGACGCGCAGGCGGCTGAGCAGGTTGAAATCCAGGTGAAATACGAAGGCTATATCGCCCGCCAGCAGGATGAGATCGAAAAACAGCAGCGCAACGAAAGCACGCTACTGCCGGCGACGCTGGATTATCGGCAGGTGAATGGCCTCTCCAATGAGGTGATCGCCAAGCTTAACGATCATAAACCGGCATCGATTGGCCAGGCGTCCCGTATCTCCGGGATCACGCCCGCCGCCATTTCGATTCTGCTGGTCTGGCTGAAAAAACAGGGGTTACTGCGCCGCAGTGCCTGAGTCAGGTCTCTCTTCGGGCCAGCCTTTGTCTGGCCCTTTTTATATGGAAACACCGTCGTGCTGAATACACTGACCCGCCTGCTTGATGACGCAGGGATTACGCTGCCCGAACACCAGAAAGCGCAGCTGGTGGCCTATGTCGATATGCTGAACAAGTGGAACAAGGCCTATAACCTGACCTCCGTACGCGACCCGAACGAGATGCTGGTGCGCCACATTATGGACAGCATCGTGGTGGAGCCGCACTTACAGGGCTCGCGTTTTATCGATGTCGGCACGGGCCCCGGCCTGCCGGGTATTCCGCTGGCGATAGTGCGCCCGGACAGCCATTTCACGCTGCTGGACAGCCTTGGCAAGCGCGTGCGCTTTTTGCGTCAGGTGCAGCACGAACTGAAGCTCGACAATATCGCGCCGGTACAAAGCCGCGTCGAAGCCTTTCCTGCCGAGCCGCCGTTTGATGGCGTCATCAGCCGCGCGTTCGCGTCGCTCTCCGACATGGTGAACTGGTGTCATCATCTGCCGGGGGAGCAGGGGCATTTTTATGCCCTGAAAGGCCAGCGTCCTGATGATGAGATAAGCGCGCTGCCGTCAGGCTTTGCTGTTGATGACATCATCAAATTGTCGGTTCCGCGTCTCGACGGCGAACGCCATCTGGTTATCCTTAAAGCAAACAGAACTTAATATTTATCAAAAAAAGTAGAAATAAGGCGCTGCGCTTGCGGCTGGCAAAAAAGAAAACCGGCCTGCAATAACAACCTCTTATTTCACTTTTTATTAACTTCATTGCAGCTTAAGTATAACGAAGCACCATTTGCGCTAAAAATTTAATAGTCACCTATGAAAATATAAGGGTGCTATGTTCAGGCGGCACAATGATAACGGGGCGTAAATTGTTTCCCGTAGATGTCAATGAAAGGTTTTAATCGTGTTTCGGGGTGTTTTAAAAAATTTAGGGTTTAAAGAGATTTAAATTCAAAAGGTTATAAAAGGCGCATTCCTAAAGGATGTGACAAACCTTGAGCGGTAATTGTTTAGAATGTGATCTCGTGCACGCTTTATTCGCAAGGTTTACGCGCAATTTGCACTTTTCACATTTGTTTTGCGGATTGCGAGAAAGTTGAAAAAAACGCGTCCTGAAAATTATTTAAACATTTATTCACCTTTTGGCTACTTATAGTTTGAAATCACGTGCTCGCCCCGTATAATTTGAGCGCTTTTTGAGGCTTGACTCAGAGCGTCAAAGAACGTTTTATACGACACGCGACATACCTCGAAGGGAGCAGTGGCAAAATGTCTGCGTCGCTCATGAGTAAAAAAGTGGCCCGCAAGCTCCTGCTCATCCAGTTCATCGCGGTTCTGGCGGCAGGGTTGTTGTTTTGCCTCAAAGACCCTTTCTGGGGCCTCTCTGCGGTATGCGGAGGGCTGGCAGTGTGGCTGCCGAATGTGCTGTTTATGAATTTTGCCTGGCGTCATCAGGCGCATACACCCGCTAAAGGCCGCGTGGCCTGGTCTTTCGCCTTCGGCGAAGCGTTTAAGGTGGTTGCGACCTTTACCCTGCTGGTGGTGGCGCTGGCGTGTTTGAAGGCGGTTTTCTTGCCGCTGATCGTGACGTGGGTTTCGGTGCTGGTTGTGCAGATACTGGCGCCAGCTGTAATTAACAACAAAGGGTAAGAGGCATCATGTCTGCAGGAGAAATCTCGACGCCGCAGGAGTACATAGGCCACCATCTGAATAACCTTCAGATTGACCTGCGTACCTTCTCGCTGGTGGATCCGCATAACCCCCCGGCCACCTTCTGGACGCTCAACATCGACTCGATGTTTTTCTCGGTGGTGCTGGGCCTGTTATTCCTGGTTCTGTTCCGTAAAGTCGCCAAACATGCGACCAGCGGCGTACCGGGCAAATTCCAGACAGCGGTAGAGCTGGTTATCGGCTTTGTGCATGGTAGCGTACAAGACATGTACCACGGCAAAAGCAAGCTCATTGCGCCGCTGGCCCTGACGATTTTCGTCTGGGTATTCCTGATGAACCTGATGGATTTGCTGCCTATCGACCTGCTGCCGTACATCGGCGAGCACGTATTTGGCTTGCCAGCCCTGCGCGTGGTGCCGTCTGCGGACGTGAACATCACCCTTTCCATGGCGCTTGGTGTATTTATCCTCATTCTTTTCTACAGCATCAAAATGAAAGGCGTTGGCGGCTTTACTAAAGAGCTGACGCTGCAGCCGTTCAATCACCCGGTATTTATTCCGATCAACCTGATTCTGGAAGGTGTGAGCCTGCTGTCCAAACCGGTTTCTCTCGGTCTGCGACTGTTCGGCAACATGTATGCCGGTGAGCTGATTTTCATTCTGATTGCGGGTCTTCTGCCGTGGTGGTCACAGTGGTTGTTAAATGTGCCCTGGGCCATTTTCCACATCCTGATCATCACGTTGCAGGCCTTCATTTTCATGGTTCTGACGATTGTCTATCTGTCGATGGCATCTGAAGAGCATTGATTTTTTACTCAACACTACTGCGTTTTAACTGAAACAAACTGGAGACTGTCATGGAAAACCTGAATATGGATCTGCTGTACATGGCTGCCGCTGTGATGATGGGTCTGGCGGCAATCGGTGCTGCGATCGGTATCGGCATCCTCGGGGGCAAATTCCTGGAAGGCGCTGCGCGCCAGCCTGATCTGATTCCTCTGCTGCGTACTCAGTTCTTTATCGTAATGGGTCTGGTGGATGCTATCCCGATGATCGCTGTGGGTCTGGGTCTGTACGTGATGTTCGCCGTCGCGTAGTAAACGAAGTTGTCTGAATTTCCAGACAATATCAGAACATTAACCAGATAAGAGGCATTGTGCTGTGAATCTTAACGCAACAATCCTCGGCCAGGCCATCGCGTTTGTCCTGTTCGTTCTGTTCTGTATGAAGTACGTATGGCCGCCAATTATGGCTGCCATCGAAAAACGTCAGAAAGAAATTGCTGACGGTCTGTCTTCTGCAGAACGCGCTAAAAAGGATCTGGAGCTTGCACAGTCCAACGCGACCGACCAGCTGAAAAAAGCGAAAGCGGAAGCCCAGGTGATTATTGAGCAGGCGAACAAACGCCGCGCTCAGATCCTGGACGAAGCGAAAGCTGAAGCAGAGCAGGAACGTAACAAAATCGTGGCGCAGGCCCAGGCCGAAATCGAAGCCGAGCGTAAACGTGCCCGTGAAGAGCTGCGCAAGCAGGTTGCTATCCTGGCTGTTGCTGGCGCCGAGAAGATCATTGAACGTTCCGTGGATGAAGCTGCTAACAGCGACATCGTGAATAAACTGGTCGCTGAACTGTAAGGAGGGAGGGGCTGATGTCTGAATTTGTAACGGTAGCTCGCCCCTACGCCAAAGCAGCTTTTGACTTTGCCGTCGAACACCAAAGCCTCGACCGCTGGCAGGATATGCTGGCGTTTGCCGCTGAAGTGGCCAAAAACGAACAGATGGCTGAGCTCCTCTCTGGCGCCCTGGCGCCAGAAACGCTCGCTAAGTCGTTTATCGCAATCTGTGGTGACCAGCTAGACGCCAACGGCCAGAACCTGATTAAGGTGATGGCAGAAAACGGCCGTCTGAAGGTTCTTCCTGATGTTCTTGAGCAGTTCATTCAGTTACGCGCAGCCCTTGAGGCTACCGTTGAAGTCGAAGTGACTTCCGCCAGCGCGCTGAGCGATGAACAGCTTGCGAAAATCAGCGCCGCGATGGAAAAACGTCTGTCACGCAAAGTGAAGCTGAATTGCAAAATTGATAAGTCTGTAATGGCGGGCGTCATCATCCGTTCGGGTGATACGGTCATTGACGGCAGCGTGCGCGGCCGTCTTGAGCGCCTCGCAGACGTCTTGCAGTCTTAAGGGGACTGGAGCATGCAACTGAATTCCACCGAAATCAGCGAACTGATCAAGCAGCGCATTGCTCAGTTCAATGTTGTGAGCGAAGCTCATAACGAAGGTACTATTGTTTCTGTAAGCGACGGTGTTATCCGCATTCACGGCCTGGCCGATTGTATGCAGGGTGAGATGATTTCCCTGCCGGGTAACCGTTACGCTATCGCACTGAACCTGGAGCGCGACTCCGTAGGTGCAGTGGTTATGGGTCCGTACTCTGACCTCGCCGAAGGCATGAAGGTGAAGTGTACTGGCCGTATTCTTGAAGTGCCGGTTGGCCGTGGCCTGCTTGGCCGTGTGGTTAACACCCTCGGCGCGCCGATCGATGGTAAAGGTCCGGTTGAACACGATGGCTTCTCGCCAATCGAAGTTATCGCGCCGGGCGTTATCGATCGCCAGTCCGTAGACCAGCCTGTACAGACCGGTTATAAGTCCGTTGACGCCATGATCCCAATCGGTCGTGGTCAGCGTGAACTGATCATCGGCGACCGTCAGACCGGTAAAACCGCGATGGCTATCGACGCCATCATCAACCAGCGCGATTCCGGCATCAAATGCGTGTACGTGGCTATCGGCCAGAAAGCGTCCACCATTTCTAACGTGGTTCGTAAACTGGAAGAGCACGGCGCGCTGTCCAACACCATCGTTGTGGTCGCGACGGCTTCTGAATCCGCTGCGCTGCAATACCTGGCGCCGTATGCCGGTTGCGCGATGGGCGAATACTTCCGCGACCGCGGCGAAGACGCGCTGATCGTTTACGATGACCTGTCTAAACAGGCTGTTGCTTACCGTCAGGTTTCCCTGCTGCTCCGTCGTCCGCCAGGACGTGAAGCATTCCCGGGCGACGTGTTCTACCTCCACTCCCGTCTGCTGGAGCGCGCATCCCGCGTTAACGCGGAATACGTTGAGAACTTCACCAAGGGTGAAGTGAAAGGTAAAACCGGCTCCCTGACCGCGCTGCCGATCATCGAAACCCAGGCGGGTGACGTTTCCGCGTTCGTTCCGACCAACGTAATTTCCATTACCGATGGTCAGATCTTCCTGGAAACCAACCTGTTTAACTCCGGTATTCGTCCGGCGGTTAACCCGGGTATCTCCGTATCGCGTGTGGGTGGTGCTGCTCAGACCAAGATCATCAAGAAACTGTCCGGTGGTATTCGTACCGCGCTGGCGCAGTATCGTGAACTGGCGGCGTTCTCTCAGTTCGCCTCCGATCTGGACGAAGCAACCCGTAAGCAGCTGAGCCACGGCCAGAAAGTCACTGAACTGCTCAAGCAGAAACAGTACGCGCCGATGTCTGTTGCACAGCAGGGCCTGGTCCTGTTCGCGGCGGAACGCGGTTACCTCGAAGACGTGGAACTGGCGAAAATCGGTAGCTTCGAAGCCGCTCTGCTGGCTTACGCTGACCGTGATCACGCTCCGCTGATGCAAGAGATTAACCAGAACGGTGGCTATAACGATGAGATCGAAGGCAAGCTGAAAAGCCTCCTCGACTCCTTCAAAGCAACCCAGTCCTGGTAACGTCTGGCGGCTTGCTGTAAGGCAAGCCGCAAGGCATTGAGGAGAAGCTCATGGCCGGCGCAAAAGAGATACGTAGTAAGATCGCAAGCGTCCAGAACACGCAAAAGATCACTAAAGCGATGGAGATGGTCGCCGCTTCCAAAATGCGTAAATCGCAGGATCGCATGGCGGCCAGCCGTCCTTATGCAGATACCATGCGCAAAGTGATTGGTCACCTTGCTACCGGTAATCTGGAATACAAACACCCTTACCTGGAAGAACGCGACGTTAAGCGCGTGGGCTACCTGGTGGTGTCGACTGACCGTGGTCTGTGCGGCGGCTTGAACATCAACCTGTTCAAGAAACTGCTGGCGGATATGAAAGCATGGTCCGATAAAGGCGTTCAGTGCGATATCGCAATGATCGGCTCTAAAGGCGTTTCTTTCTTCAATTCAGTAGGCGGCAACATTGTGGCGCAGGTCACCGGCATGGGGGACAACCCTTCCCTGTCCGATCTGATTGGCCCGGTTAAAGTGATGTTGCAGGCTTATGATGAAGGCCGTCTGGACAAGCTTTACGTTGTCAGCAACAAATTTATTAACACCATGTCTCAGGCTCCGACCATTACTCAGCTGCTGCCGCTGCCGGCATCAGAAGACGATGAGTTGAAGCACAAATCCTGGGATTACCTGTACGAACCCGATCCGAAGGCGCTGCTGGATACCCTGCTGCGTCGCTATGTCGAATCGCAGGTTTATCAGGGTGTGGTTGAAAACCTGGCCAGCGAGCAGGCCGCACGAATGGTGGCGATGAAAGCCGCAACCGATAATGGCGGCAGCCTGATTAAAGAGCTGCAGTTGGTGTACAACAAAGCTCGTCAGGCCAGCATTACTCAGGAACTCACCGAGATCGTCTCGGGGGCCGCCGCGGTTTAACCAGGTTATTTCGTAGAGGATTCAAGATGGCTACTGGAAAGATTGTCCAGGTAATCGGCGCCGTGGTGGACGTCGAGTTCCCTCAGGATGCCGTACCGAAAGTGTACGATGCCCTTGAGGTAACGAATGGTAATGAGCATCTGGTGCTGGAAGTCCAGCAGCAGCTCGGCGGCGGTATCGTACGTACCATCGCGATGGGCTCTTCCGACGGTCTGCGTCGCGGTCTGCCTGTTGCAGACCTTGAGCACCCGATCGAAGTGCCGGTAGGTAAAGCGACGCTGGGTCGTATCATGAACGTCCTGGGTCAGCCTATCGACATGAAAGGCGACATCGGCGAAGAAGAGCGTTGGGCGATTCACCGCGCGGCGCCGTCCTATGAAGAGCTGTCCAGCTCTCAGGAACTGCTGGAAACCGGCATCAAAGTTATCGACCTGATGTGCCCGTTCGCGAAGGGCGGTAAAGTAGGTCTGTTCGGTGGTGCTGGTGTAGGTAAAACCGTAAACATGATGGAGCTTATTCGTAACATCGCGATCGAGCACTCCGGTTACTCCGTGTTTGCGGGCGTGGGCGAACGTACCCGTGAAGGTAACGACTTCTACCACGAAATGACCGACTCCAACGTACTGGATAAAGTATCCCTGGTATACGGCCAGATGAACGAGCCGCCGGGAAACCGTCTGCGCGTTGCGCTGACCGGCCTGACCATGGCGGAGAAATTCCGTGACGAAGGTCGTGACGTTCTGCTGTTCGTCGACAACATCTACCGTTACACCCTGGCCGGTACTGAAGTATCCGCACTGCTGGGCCGTATGCCTTCAGCGGTAGGTTACCAGCCGACCCTGGCGGAAGAGATGGGCGTTCTGCAGGAGCGTATCACCTCCACCAAAACCGGTTCTATCACCTCCGTACAGGCGGTATACGTACCGGCGGATGACTTGACTGACCCGTCACCAGCCACCACCTTTGCGCACCTTGACGCAACCGTGGTACTGAGCCGTCAGATCGCGTCTCTGGGTATCTACCCGGCCGTTGACCCGCTGGATTCCACCAGCCGTCAGCTGGACCCGCTGGTAGTTGGTCAGGAGCACTACGACACCGCTCGCGGCGTACAGTCCATCCTGCAGCGTTACCAGGAACTGAAAGACATCATCGCCATCCTCGGTATGGACGAGCTGTCTGAAGAAGACAAACTGGTCGTTGCGCGTGCTCGTAAAATTCAGCGCTTCCTGTCCCAGCCGTTCTTCGTGGCAGAAGTCTTTACCGGCGCGCCGGGCAAATACGTATCGCTGAAAGACACTATCCGTGGCTTCAAAGGCATCATGGAAGGCGAATACGATCATCTGCCGGAGCAGGCGTTCTACATGGTTGGCTCCATTGATGAAGCCGTGGAAAAAGCCAAAAAACTTTAACGCCTTAATCGGAGGGTGATATGGCAATGACTTACCACCTGGATGTCGTCAGCGCAGAGAAACAGATGTTCTCTGGTCTGGTCGAGAAAATCCAGGTTACGGGTAGCGAAGGCGAGCTGGGTATCTACCCGGGCCACGCGCCGCTGCTCACCGCCATTAAGCCTGGTATGATCCGCATCGTGAAACAGCACGGCCACGAAGAGTATATTTATCTCTCCGGCGGCGTGCTGGAAGTGCAGCCGGGCACCGTAACCGTGCTGGCTGACACCGCGATTCGCGGCCAGGATCTCGACGAAGCGCGAGCCCTGGAAGCGAAGCGTAAAGCGGAAGACCATATCCGTAGCTCCCACGGTGACGTGGACTACGCTCAGGCTTCTGCTGAGCTGGCCAAGGCGATCGCCAAACTGCGCGTTATCGAGTTGACCAAAAAAGCGATGTAACACCGGCTTGAAAGTTAAAAAGCCAGCCTGGGCGACCCGGCTGGCTTTTTTATGGCGGTTTATCAGGCTCAATAAAAGCGAGTTTTGAACGTTTACCTGCGTTTACGCCGCTTTATTCCAGCTGCAAAAAAACGTCATCTCTTTGTTTTTATGAATGATACTGTGGGTAAAAGCGTTTACTCTCTCTTTTTGCGCCTTCCGGTGTGCGTTACGCGCCTGTATAACAGAGTAAAACAGGATAAAAGCGGCGATTTGCCAGCAGCCCGTTTTATGCTGAAAAATATGTAGAATTCCGGGCGCTAAATCGCTTTACTTCATTCACTTTCATAAGACAGGACGACTATGTCTAGCCATGCTATGAGCGTTGTGATCCTTGCCGCTGGCAAAGGCACGCGCATGTACTCCGATCTTCCAAAAGTGCTGCACACTCTGGCCGGGAAGCCGATGGTGCAACACGTGATTGACGCCGCAAAGCATGTCGGCGCGCAACATGTTCATCTGGTTTACGGTCATGGCGGCGATCTGCTGCAAAGCACCCTCAAAGACGCCTCGCTCAACTGGGTATTACAGGCCGAGCAGCTTGGCACCGGTCATGCGATGCAGCAGGCGGCGCCGTTCTTCAGCGACGATGAAGATGTGCTGATGCTCTACGGCGACGTTCCGCTGATCTCGGTTGATACCCTGCAACAGCTCTGCGCGGCGAAGCCGCAGGGCGGCATTGGCCTGTTAACCGTGAAGCTCGACGACCCGACCGGCTATGGCCGCATTACCCGTGAGAACGGAAAAGTCTCCGGGATCGTTGAGCATAAAGACGCCAGCGACGAGCAGCGTCAGATTAACGAAATCAACACCGGCATCCTGGTGGCCAACGGCGCGGATCTGAAACGCTGGCTGGCGAAGCTCGACAATAACAATGCCCAGGGCGAATACTACATCACCGACATCATCGCGATGGCCTGGAACGAAGGCCGCGAGATTGCCGCCGTGCATCCGCAGCGTTTAAGCGAAGTGGAAGGCGTGAACAACCGCCTGCAACTGGCGCGTCTTGAGCGCGTTTACCAGGCCGAGCAGGCGGAAAAACTGCTGCTGGCGGGCGTGATGCTGCGCGACCCGGCGCGTTTTGACCTGCGCGGCAGCCTGAAACACGGGCGCGATGTCGAAATTGACGCTAACGTCATTATTGAAGGCGATGTAGTGCTGGGCAATCGCGTGAAAATCGGCGCGGGCTGCGTGATTAAAAACAGCGTCATCGGCGATGACTGCGAAATCAGCCCTTACAGCGTGGTGGAAGACGCTCGTCTTGACGCCGCCTGCACCATCGGGCCGTTCGCGCGTCTGCGTCCGGGCGCGGAGCTTCTCGAAGGCGCGCATGTCGGCAACTTTGTCGAGATGAAAAAAGCGCGTCTGGGGAAAGGCTCGAAAGCGGGTCACCTGACTTATCTTGGCGATGCGGAGATTGGCGATAACGTTAATATCGGCGCGGGCACCATCACCTGTAACTATGATGGCGCGAACAAGCACAAGACGATTATCGGCGATGATGTGTTTGTCGGCTCCGATACCCAATTAGTCGCGCCGGTGACGGTGGCGAAAGGCGCGACCATCGCCGCAGGCACAACGGTGACGCGCGACATCGCGGAAAATGAGCTGGTGCTCACCCGCGTGCCGCAGGTACATAAGCAGGGCTGGCGTCGCCCGGTGAAGAAAAAATAAGTCATGTTTATGGTGGGTGCGCTTTGCCTGCCCGCCATACGTTTTTGTCGGCCGGATAGCAGTCATGCTCTGCGGCAGACGCGGGATGAGGGGATAACATAATCCTCCGCCCACAGGCAGTGCTAAAACGATAACCCCACTCTCTACAAGGCTCGGGGAGCCCGGAAAACGGGCAAATACAGGTCGGCGACAACGCATGGCGAAATGCCATTGTCAGGAAATTAATTATGTGTGGAATTGTTGGCGCTGTAGCGCAACGTGATATTGCTGAAATCCTTCTCGAAGGTTTGCGTCGTCTGGAGTACCGTGGCTATGACTCCGCCGGTCTCGCGGTTGTGGATAACGCGGGGCATATGACCCGTCTGCGCCGTCTGGGCAAAGTACAGATGCTGGTGCAGGCGGCGGAAGAACATCCGCTGCACGGCGGCACCGGTATCGCGCACACCCGCTGGGCGACCCACGGCGAACCGTCAGAAGGCAACGCGCACCCGCATGTCTCCGGACATATCGTGGTGGTGCATAACGGCATTATCGAAAACCACGAACCGCTGCGCGAACTGCTGAAAACGCGCGGCTATGAATTCGTTACCGAAACTGACACCGAAGTGATCGCGCACCTGGTGCACTGGGAGCTGGAGCAGGGCGGCACGCTGCGTGAAGCGGTGCTGCGCGCCATTCCTCAGCTGCGCGGCGCTTACGGCACCGTCATCATGGATAACCGCGATCCGAGCGTTCTGCTGGCGGCCCGTTCCGGCAGCCCGCTGGTGATTGGTCTTGGTGTGGGTGAGAACTTTATCGCTTCCGATCAGCTGGCGCTGCTGCCGGTCACCCGTCGCTTTATCTTCCTTGAAGAGGGGGATATCGCCGAAGTGACCCGCCGCTCCGTCGCGATTTTCAACACCCAGGGCGAAAGCGTCTCCCGCCCGGAAATCGAATCTAACGTGCAGTATGACGCCGGCGATAAAGGCATCTACCGCCACTACATGCAAAAAGAGATCTACGAACAGCCGAACGCGATTAAAAACACGCTGGCCGGGCGCATCAGCCACGGCGAGGTGGATTTAAGCGAGCTGGGTCCGAACGCTGACGAACTGCTCTCGCAGGTTGAGCATATTCAGATTGTCGCATGCGGCACCTCGTATAACTCCGGCATGGTCTCCCGCTACTGGTTTGAAGCGCTGGCAGGCGTGCCGTGCGATGTCGAAATCGCCTCGGAATTCCGCTATCGCAAATCCGCCGTGCGCCGCAACAGCCTGATGATCACGCTGTCGCAGTCCGGCGAAACCGCAGATACCCTCGCGGCGCTGCGTCTGTCCAAAGAGCTGGGCTATCTCGGTTCGCTGGCCATCTGTAACGTACCGGGCTCTTCCCTGGTGCGTGAGTCGTCGCTGGCGCTGATGACCAAAGCCGGTACGGAAATCGGCGTGGCGTCCACCAAAGCGTTTACCACGCAACTGACCGTATTGCTGATGCTGGTGGCGAAACTGAGCCGCCTGAAAGGCGCTGACGCCGCCATTGAGCATGATATCGTTCACGGCCTGCAGGCGCTGCCGAGCCGTATCGAGCAGATGCTCTCTCAGGACAAACGCATCGAGGCGCTGGCGGAAGATTTCTCCGACAAGCACCACGCGCTGTTCCTGGGCCGCGGCGATCAGTACCCGATCGCGCTGGAAGGCGCGCTGAAGCTCAAAGAGATCTCCTATATCCACGCCGAAGCCTATGCGGCGGGCGAGCTTAAGCACGGTCCGCTGGCGCTGATTGACGCCGATATGCCGGTTATCGTCGTGGCGCCGAACAACGAACTGCTGGAAAAACTGAAGTCCAACATCGAAGAAGTTCGCGCCCGTGGCGGCGTGCTGTATGTCTTCGCCGATCAGGATGCTGGTTTTAGCAGCAGCGACAACATGAACATCATCCCGATGCCGCATGTTGAAGAGGTTATCGCGCCGATCTTCTATACGGTTCCGCTGCAACTGCTGGCCTATCATGTCGCGTTGATCAAAGGCACCGACGTTGACCAGCCGCGTAACCTGGCGAAATCCGTTACGGTGGAATAACGCCTTCTCGCGCGTGTTATGCTCTGAAGAGGTTGCCGGAAGGCAGCCTCTTTTTTTTAACGTCACGGAAAGGGATGTTATGTCGCTAAAGCGCTTTCTCGCCGGTACGCGGTTTTATCAGCTCATTACCTACAGCGCAGAGGTGGATGACGATATCGCCCACCGCAGGCTGCATAAGCTCAAACTTAAAATGGCCGAGCGCCACGATCTGCCCGATGTCCGCATTATCGGCTCGCGCCGTTTCTGGCGAGTGCCGGTGGGGTGCGTCTATGCCATGGCATTGAGTGCCGTCCTCAATCTCGCCGCGCTGCGGCCCGCTTTTTCTGTGTTGTGGATACTCTCAGGCGTTATCTGGCTGGTGCTGCTGATACTCGTGACGTTGATGATAGAAAAAGGGCGGCGCCGCGGTTTGCAGCTGTTTCTCTACAGCGCGTTTTTTCATGCGGCGTTAAGCCTGGTAACGCTGGCTGCCGGATTGATCCTGTGTCCGCTCTCCGGTGTGTTCTGGCTCTGCTGGAGCGCGGGCGCGCTGCTGGTGTGGGCCGCCTGGCGTATGATGAACAGTGAGGAGATGTTCAGGCTGGGCCGCTGGTGTCTGGCGAACAAGATGCGACGCGCTCATACCAACGCCCTTCAGCGTCCGTCGGAAAAACGCGCCTTAAAACGGGCAAAACATCGCGATAAGCCTGACCGATAAAATGATTAAGCTCCCTGCCTGTCGCTATACAGGGAGCGCATCGCTTATTTAATCTTGCGTTTTAAATCGTCCAGCTCACGGGACAGCTTGTCGTTTTCCTGCTCCAGCGCCCGCACGCGATTTTCCAGATCGCTATCTTTTCTGTCGTCCGAATAGCGGTTTTGCTCTTTGCGCTTATACGCCTCGACGGCCTTTTCCACATCCGAGATATCGACGTTAGACGGTGCCACGACGCCATCGCCGGTAAATATCGTCACCGGCGCGCCGTGAATACGGGTACTGTGGTCATCCAGTTGAACCGGCGCGGCATAACTTATTGATGAAAAAGTAAGTAATGACGCTGCGGAGAAAAGTGACATTTTTTTTATCATTACGGCTATCCTTATAAATGACGGGCGGGTTGCGGAATTATAAAAGCATTATTATTCAGAAGGTTAAGTAAGACATTTCTGCATCTTTTTCATTGTCATAAAACTGTCATAATTCGTACATTTATCTGTCACCAAACTGTCCTACTTTGCTCACCGTAGCCACGAAACAATAAATTACGAACACCAGCAGGAGACATTATGAAAGTTATGCGTACCACCGTCGCAACTGTTGTCGCCGCGACCTTATCTCTGAGCGCTTTTTCCGCATTCGCGGCAGCAAGTCTGACTGGCGCGGGCGCAACATTCCCGGCGCCGGTGTATGCCAAATGGGCGGATACCTACCAGAAAGAAACGGGTAACAAGGTAAACTACCAGGGTATCGGCTCCTCCGGTGGCGTTAAACAAATCATTGCTAACACGGTTGATTTTGGTGCTTCTGACGCGCCGCTTTCTGACGAAAAATTACAGCAAGAAGGTCTTTTCCAGTTCCCGACCGTGATCGGCGGCGTGGTGCTGGCGGTTAACCTGCCGGGCTTCAAGTCTGGCGAGCTGGTGCTGGATGGCAAAACCCTCGGCGACATCTACCTTGGCAAAATCAAGAAGTGGGATGACGAGGCGATCGCCAAACTGAACCCGGGCAAAAAACTGCCTTCTCAGAATATCGCCGTGGTGCGCCGCGCTGACGGTTCCGGTACGTCCTTCGTCTTCACCAGCTATCTCGCGAAAGTGAACGACGAGTGGAAATCCAAAATCGGCTCTGGCTCTACCGTTAACTGGCCGACCGGTCTTGGCGGTAAAGGTAACGACGGTATCGCCGCGTTCGTACAGCGTCTGCCGGGCTCTATCGGTTACGTGGAGTACGCGTACGCCAAGCAGAACAACCTGACCTACACCAAACTGGTTTCCGCTGACGGCAAACCGGTCGCGCCGACCGAAGAGAGCTTCGCCAACGCCGCCAAAGGCGCTGACTGGAGCAAATCCTTCGCGCAGGATCTGACCAACCAGAAAGGCGACGACGCGTGGCCAATCACATCTACCACTTTCATTCTGGTTCACAAAGAGCAGAAGAAACCTGAGCAGGGCGCCGAAGTGCTGAAGTTCTTCGACTGGGCCTACAAGTCAGGCGCGAAACAGGCGAATGACCTGGATTACGCCTCTCTGCCGGACAGCGTGGTTGAGCAGGTTCGCGCCGCATGGAAGACCAACGTGAAAGACAGCAGCGGTAAAGCGCTGTATTGATCGAGATTTACCGATGATGGCGGATGGCGCTTCGCTTATCCGCCCTACAAAAATCCGGTAACATGCTGTTTTTGTAGGCCCGGTACGCATCACGCTGCCGGGCATCATTCAAAACAGAGTTTAACTGAAGAGTGAAATATGGCTGCCACCAAGCCTGTATTTAACCCCCCCGGTAAAAAGGGCGATATGATTTTCAGCGCGCTGGTTCGTCTGGCTGCGCTGATTGTGCTATTGCTGCTGGGCGGCATTATCGTCTCCCTTATCTTCTCCTCCTGGCCAAGCATCCAGAAATTTGGTTTTTCCTTCCTCTGGACCAAAGAGTGGGATGCCCCTAATGATATCTACGGCGGGCTGGTGCCGATTTACGGCACGCTGGTGACCTCGTTTATCGCGTTGCTGATAGCGGTTCCCGTAAGCTTTGGCATCGCGCTGTTCCTGACTGAACTGGCGCCTGGCTGGCTGAAGCGTCCGCTGGGTATCGCCATTGAACTGCTGGCTGCTATCCCGAGTATCGTGTACGGCATGTGGGGGCTGTTTATCTTCGCCCCGCTGTTCGCGACCTATTTCCAGGAGCCGGTCGGCAACGTACTTTCTGCGATCCCGTTTATCGGCGCGCTCTTTTCGGGCCCGGCGTTCGGTATCGGCATCCTGGCGGCGGGCGTCATTCTCGCCATCATGATCATCCCTTACATCGCCGCGGTTATGCGTGATGTGTTCGAACAGACCCCGGTGATGATGAAAGAGTCGGCTTATGGCATCGGCTGCACCACCTGGGAAGTTATCTGGCGCATCGTCCTGCCGTTTACCAAAAACGGGGTGATCGGCGGCGTCATGCTCGGTCTCGGCCGCGCGCTCGGCGAAACCATGGCGGTGACGTTTATCATCGGCAACACCTACCAGCTAGACAGCCCGTCGCTCTATATGCCGGGCAACAGCATCACCTCGGCGCTGGCGAATGAGTTCGCCGAAGCGGAATCCGGGCTGCATGTGGCGGCGCTGATGGAGCTGGGCCTGATCCTCTTTGTGATCACCTTTATCGTGCTGGCCATCTCCAGGCTGATGATTATGCGTCTGGCGAAAAACGAGGGGGCGCGCTAATGGCGACGATGGAACTGCAAAACACCACGGAGCTTGCGGAATCTCGCCGCAAAATGCAGGCGAAGCGGCGTATGAAAAACCGCATCGCCCTCACGCTCTCTATGGCGACGATGGCGTTCGGCCTGTTCTGGCTTATCTGGATCTTAATCTCCACGGTATCGCGCGGGTTTGACGGTATGTCGCTGGCGCTGTTTACCGAGATGACGCCGCCGCCGAACACCGCGGGCGGCGGGCTGGCGAACGCGCTGGCGGGCAGCGGCCTGCTGATCCTGTGGGCGACGGTTATCGGTACGCCGCTGGGCATCATGGCGGGTATCTATCTTGCGGAATATGGCCGCAAGTCGTTTCTCGCGGAAGTCATCCGCTTTATTAACGACATTCTGCTTTCGGCGCCGTCTATCGTCGTCGGGCTGTTCGTCTACACCATCGTGGTGGCGCAGATGGAACATTTCTCCGGCTGGGCGGGCGTGATTGCGCTGGCGCTGTTACAGGTGCCGATTGTTATCCGCACCACCGAGAACATGCTCAAGCTGGTGCCGGACAGTCTGCGTGAAGCGGCCTACGCGCTCGGCACGCCGAAGTGGAAGATGATCTCCGCCATTACGCTTAAAGCCTCCGTGTCGGGCATCCTGACCGGCGTGCTGCTGGCGGTCGCGCGTATCGCGGGCGAAACCGCGCCGCTGCTCTTTACCGCGCTCTCTAACCAGTTCTGGAGCACGGACATGATGCAGCCTATCGCCAACCTGCCGGTGACGATTTTCAAATTCGCCATGAGCCCGTTCGCCGAATGGCAAGAGCTGGCCTGGGCAGGCGTGCTGATTATCACCCTTTGCGTACTGCTGCTGAACATCCTGGCGCGCGTGCTGTTCGCCAAACGTAAACACGGTTAATTTTTTGACGGCGTGGCGTTTCGCGACGCCGGATAAGGAAAACGATTGAGATGAGTATGGTTAACACGGCCCCGAGCAAGCTTCAGGTTCGCGATTTGAACTTTTACTACGGGAAATTCCATGCCCTGAAAAACATCAGCCTGGATATCGCCAAAAACGAAGTGACCGCGTTTATCGGCCCGTCTGGCTGCGGTAAATCCACGCTGCTGCGTACCTTCAACAAAATGTTTGAGCTCTACCCGGAGCAGCGCGCGGAAGGCGAAATCCTGCTGGATGGCGAAAACATTCTGAACCACTCCCAGGATATCGCGCTGCTGCGCGCGAAAGTGGGCATGGTATTCCAGAAGCCGACGCCGTTTCCGATGTCGATTTACGACAACATCGCGTTTGGCGTGCGTCTGTTTGAAAAACTCTCCCGCGCCGATATGGACGAGCGCGTGCAGTGGGCGTTGACCAAGGCCGCCTTATGGAACGAAACCAAAGATAAACTGCACCAGAGCGGATACTCTCTCTCCGGCGGTCAGCAGCAGCGTCTGTGCATCGCCCGCGGCATCGCTATCCGTCCGGAAGTGCTGCTGCTGGACGAGCCGTGTTCGGCGCTGGACCCGATCTCCACGGGTCGTATCGAAGAGCTCATCACCGAGCTGAAGCAGGATTACACCGTGGTTATCGTGACGCATAACATGCAGCAGGCGGCGCGCTGTTCCGATCACACGGCGTTTATGTACCTTGGCGAGCTGATCGAGTACAGCAATACCGACGATCTCTTCACCAAGCCGAAAATGAAACAGACCGAAGACTACATTACCGGTCGCTACGGTTGATATGCCCGGATATCTCATGTGGGCCGCTTTTGAATTTATCGGGCATGTGGAGTGCTAAATGGATAATCTGAATCTGAATAAACATATTTCCGGTCAGTTCAACGCTGAGCTGGAATACATTCGCACCCAGGTGATGACCATGGGCGGGCTGGTGGAGCAGCAGCTCTCCGATGCGATTACCGCCATGCACAACCAGGACAGCGAACTGGCCAAACGCGTCATCGACGGCGACAAAAAGGTCAACATGATGGAAGTGGCGATCGATGAAGCCTGCGTGCGCATCATCGCCAAGCGCCAGCCGACCGCGAGCGATCTGCGTCTGGTGATGGCCATTATTAAAACCATCGCGGAGCTGGAGCGCATCGGCGATGTGGCGGATAAAATCTGCCGCACCGCGCTGGAGAAATTCTCGCATCAGCACCAGCCGCTGCTGGTGAGCCTGGAGTCGCTTGGCCGCCATACCGTGCAGATGCTGCATGACGTGCTGGACGCTTTCGCGCGTATGGATCTCGACGAAGCGGTGCGTATCTATCGCGAAGATAAAAAAGTCGACCAGGAATATGAAGGCATCGTGCGTCAGTTGATGACCTACATGATGGAAGACTCCCGCACGATCCCGAGCGTGCTGACCGCGCTTTTCTGCGCCCGCTCTATCGAGCGCATCGGCGATCGCTGCCAGAATATCTGCGAATACATTTTCTATTTCGTGAAGGGCCAGGATTTCCGCCATGTGGGCGGCGACGAGCTGGATAAACTGCTCGCCGGTAAAGATCCGAAAGAATAAGCCTGCCGCCCTCGCCGCGCGCGAGGGCAATTTTGGGGCGCGCGTCGCTCCTTTTGCGGATTTTACTCAATACTATAAGGGGTTACCGAGCCCGTTATAAAAGGATGAATCCGTGAAATTACCTTCCCGTACCGCTCTCGCTATCGCCGCCGTGATTGGCTGCGCCAGTTTATCCGCGTTCAGCGCGCCGCTGCCGGCAACGCCCGATCCGTCCATTCCGGTCAGCCATTACATCACCCAGGTGAACCCCGATAAATCCGTTACCTTCCGCCTGTTCGCGCCCAATGCGAAGCGCGTGGCGGTCGTGCTCGGCGCGACGGCGGACAGCCAAGTGTCGCATGAGATGCAAAAAGAGGCGAACGGCGTCTGGAGCTGGAAGAGCGCGCCGATGAAGCCGGATCTGCACGAGTATTTCTTTGACGTCGATGGGTTTCGCTCCATCGATACCGGCAACCCGTATGTGAAACCGCAGCGCCAGCCGAATACCTCGCTGATTCTGGTGCCGGGCAGCATTATTGATGACCGGGCGGTGCCGCACGGCGATCTGCGCACGCTGACGTACCACTCCGGCGCGCTGAAATCGGAGCGGCGGGTATATGTCTGGACGCCGCCGGGCTACAGCCGCGAAAGCGAGCCGCTGCCGGTGCTCTACTTCTATCACGGCTTTGGCGATACCGGCCTTTCCGCCGTCACTCAGGGCCGTATCCCGCAGATGATGGATAACCTGCTGGCGGAGGGCAAAATCAAACCGATGCTGGTGGTTATCCCGGATACCGAAACGGATATCGCCGACGCGGTGCCGGAGAACTTCCCGCCCGCCGAGCGACGCAAAGATTTCTATCCGCTTAACGCCCGCGCGGCGGATAAGGAGCTGATGAACGATATTATTCCGCTGATCGGGCAGCGATTTAACGTGCGCCAGGATGCGCAGGGGCGCGCGCTGGCGGGGCTGTCGCAGGGTGGCTACCAGGCGCTGGTGTCCGGCATGTCGCATCTGCAAAGCTTTGGCTGGCTGGCGTCCTTGAGCGGCGTGACCACCGCCACGGTGCCGAATGACGACGTGACGAAACAGCTCTCCCGCGCGGACGAGGTGAACAGACAGTTGCGGAACTTTACGCTGGTGGTGGGCGATAAAGACAGCGTGACGGGCCGGGATATCGCCGGGCTGAAAACCGAGCTTGAGCGCGACGGCGTGAAATTTAAGTATCACGTTTATCCGGGGCTGGGCCATGAGATGGCCGTATGGCGTCCGGCGTACGCCGAGTGGGTGCAGAAGATTTTTTAACGGGAGTCGGTGGGGCGTTAAAGGTGGGTGCGCTGCGCTTACCCACCCTACAAAATTAGCAACCCCTTCGTACGGCGGGTAAGCGAAGCGCACCCGCCATCACCCGCAAATCAGCGCGTCACATCCCAGCCGCGCGCCCGCCACAGCGCAGGCAACTGCGCCAGATCGGTAAACACCGTCACATTGGGGTGCTCCAGCGGCGGGTTATGCGGATCGGCACAGAAGTAAAACACCTGCATCCCGGCGGCGATGCCCGCTTTTGCGCCCGCGGCGGAATCATCCACCAGAATGCAGCGCTCTACATTCACCTGCATCGCATCGGCGGCAAAATGCATCAACGCCGGATCGGGTTTCCAGCGCTGAATATCGTAGCCGCTGAACAGCTTGCCGGTGAAATAGCGCAGCATGCCGGTTTTCCCGAGCGATTGCTGCATTTTGCTCACCGGGCCGTTTGAGACGATACACATCGGCACCGTCACTTTCTCAAGCAGCGCCGCCGCACCGGGGATCTCTTCCAGCTCTGCGTCAAAAAGGCGCGCCACTTCCGCGCGGTAGACCGGTTCGAGTTCGGCTTTCTCCAGCCGCACGCCATATTCGGCATTGATTGTATCAATGATTTCGTAGAGCTTTACGCCTTTGAAGCGCTTAAACACCTCTTCCAGGTCAAGCGTAATGCCTGCCCTTGCGAACATATGCACATAGGCGCGGGAGCAGATCACTTCGCTATCCACCAGCGTACCGTCGCAGTCGAAAAATACCGCTTCAATTCGGGACATGCCGTTTCCTGTTGTTGCAAGTTGAACGATTACTCTAAGCGCTTTGCGTCACGCAATCGATGCCGTATAAGCAAATTCAATGAAAAAAAGTCTGTGACGACCGTCAATATCGCGCCGTTTTGGTATAGGATAGCGACGAATTTTTCCCCTCCTTGTACGGAATTAGAGAATGAGCCAACAACCGACGTCCCAGACCGAAGGGCAGGGATTGCTTGAGCGCGTGTTTAAGTTACGCGCACACGGCACCACGGCCCGCACCGAGGTCATTGCCGGGGTAACCACCTTCCTGACGATGGTATATATCGTTTTTGTGAACCCGCAGATCCTCGGCGCGGCTGGGATGGATACCAGCGCCGTCTTTGTAACCACCTGTCTTATCGCCGCGTTCGGCAGCATTCTGATGGGCCTGCTGGCAAACCTGCCGGTCGCGCTGGCGCCGGCGATGGGCCTGAACGCCTTCTTCGCGTTTGTGGTCGTTGGCGCAATGGGGCTCTCCTGGCAGGTAGGGATGGGCGCGATTTTCTGGGGCGCGGTGGGCTTGCTGCTGCTGACCATTTTCCGCGTGCGCTACTGGATGATCGCTAACATTCCGGTGAGCCTGCGTATCGGGATCACCAGCGGTATCGGTCTGTTTATCGGCATGATGGGGCTTAAAAACGCGGGCGTTATCGTCGCGAACCCGGAGACGCTGGTGACTATCGGCAATCTCACCTCCCACACCACGCTGCTTGGCGTGCTGGGCTTCTTTATCATCGCGATTCTTGCTTCCCGCAATATTCATGCCGCGGTGCTCGTCTCCATCGTCGTGACCACGCTGCTGGGCCTGGCGTTTGGCGATGTGCATTTCAAAGGCGTGGTGTCAGAGCCGCCGAGCGTGATGACGGTGCTGGGCCATGTCGATCTCGCGGGCTCGCTGGATATCGGCCTCGCCGGCGTGATTTTCTCGTTTATGCTGGTCAACCTGTTCGACTCCTCCGGTACGCTGATTGGCGTGACCGATAAAGCCGGGCTTGCCGATGAAAGCGGCAAATTCCCGCGCATGAAGCAGGCGCTGTATGTGGACAGCATCTCCTCTGTGGCGGGCTCGTTTATCGGAACGTCGTCTGTGACCGCCTATATCGAATCCTCGTCCGGCGTCTCCATTGGCGGGCGCACCGGCCTTACCGCGGTCGTGGTCGGCCTGCTGTTCCTGCTGGTGATTTTCCTCTCGCCGCTCGCGGGTATGGTGCCGCCTTACGCCGCCGCGGGCGCGCTGATTTACGTTGGCGTACTAATGACGTCCAGCCTGTCGCGCGTGAAGTGGGATGACCTGACCGAGGCCGTGCCGGCGTTTATCACAGCCGTCATGATGCCGTTTAGCTTCTCGATTACCGAAGGCATCGCGCTGGGCTTTATCTCTTACTGCGTGATGAAGATTTTCACCGGTCGCCTGCGCGATCTGAACGCCTGCGTGCTGGTCGTGGCGCTGCTGTTCCTGCTGAAAATCGTCTTTATCGACGCGCATTAATCAAAAAGGCCAGCGAATCGCTGGCCTTTTTATTATCAGCGGCGCACCCGCTTAATGTATTCCGCAAACGCGGTCAGCTGGCCGGTCAGGTGATCCAGCGTACTCTGGTCCACCACTTCGCCGGTCTGCGTATCCACTTTGTTCTGAATCGCCCCGCCCATAAACTCCGGTTTGTTCATCACCATCGCATCGAGAAACACCAGGATCTGACGCAGATGATACTGGCAGCGCGCGCCGCCAATCGCGCCCATTGAGCTGGTCTGAATAAGCACCGGCTTGCCCGCGAGCGGCTGGTCGGGCAGGCGCGACAGCCAGTCAATGGCGTTCTTCAGCCCGCCCGGCACCGAATAGTTATACTCCGGCGTCACAATCACCACGCCATCCGCCTCGCGGATCTGCGCGGCTATCGCTTCCACCGTCTGCGGAAAGCCGTCTTCCTGCTGGATATCGGCGTCATAAATCGGGATGTCGCGGATAGAGGGCAGCTCAGCCACCGTCATACCGGCGGGCGCCAGTTTCGGCAGCGTACGCGCCACCATCGCGTTAAAGGAGCCTTTGCGCAGGCTGCCAATCAGCGTCACTACTTTTAGCGTGTCAGACATAGAAACCTCCAGGATGGTTAAAGCAGATTAGTTGATAATCATCGCTTTTTCCGAGGGCAAACTGGTAAAACGCATCAGACGCGTATCCGGGCTGGTGCTGCGTTTGCGCATATCCGGCAGGCTGCGCCAGCCCTGCACGCTGTCATATTCCCACAGATAGAGCTTTTCAATGGCAGGCGATACCGCGACCGTCCAGATCAGCACGTCTTCGGCGTCGCAGGCGGCCTCGACCAGCGGAAACTGCGCCACGCGCAGCTTGCCGGAGCCCGGCAACAGCTGGAACTGCTGGCCGTCGTCGTGCTGCTGGCCCGTCAGCTTCAGCAGGCTGCGGCGCAGCGTCACCAGCTGCGTGCGCGCTTCCAGCGGGTCGTTTTGATTATCTATCCAGATGGTTTCATTTTTGCTGAGCGTGTGGCCGGTTTGCGGCGCGAGCGGATGCGTAAAGGTGCGCGTGGCGGGCTGCAATTCCATATCGAGCCCGCAACAGCCTTCTGTGGTAATCGCCACACCCAGCATATTGCCGGTATGGGCGAGCGAGAAATCGGCAAGCCCGGCGTCGGTAAAGCGCGGGCGGCCCTGCTCATTCACTACGATTTCGGGCAGCACCGGAATGCCGTAAAGCATAAACACCAGCTCTGCCAGCAGCGAGCGCGACGCAAGAAAGCGGCCGCGGCGGTGTTCCGGCAGGCATTGCGCGGCTTTCAGCGCGTCGGCGGAAAGCCGCGGAGAGAGACTGAATTCGGGGCCAAGCGTCCCTCTTGCAAAGTGCGTTGCCATTTTTCACTCCATGATAATGGTCAGTAACGGGTAATTATCGAAATGGTAAATGCGTAATCTGCAACTCATCAGTCCGCTAATATTTAGGTTTTAATGCCTAATGCGAACGCTGAAAAGTACTCTGTACGGACTTTTACAAAATTATCGCACACCGTGAGGCACCGCACCGGTAAAAAGGCGCCATCCTGCGCCTTCGCGACAGTGGACAACGCCGTTTAAGCCGTCAGCGGGATCTCGGGCAGATGCACCACATTGTTATAGAACGACTCCAGATCGTGCTCGGTCAGAATCGGCTCTTTCATTATCAGATGCACATCAAGGACATCCTCAAAGCCCGGCAAAATGTTCAGTCCGTTCGACTGCGCCAGTTCCTGAGAAATAATCCCGATGCTGCTAAAACTCTTCATTAAAGAAACGGTAATCAGCTCGCTGCCGGAGAAAATCACGCTCGTCTCCTGCAGCAGTGGCTTATGCAGGGCGGTAAATTTATCAAAGCTCGCTGAGTACGGGCACTCCGCCAGCGGCTGCACCAGCGTCGTGGCGGTCGCTGCGTTTTCCGCCGAGCAGGCGGCGATCACTTTGATATGCAGCCCGGTTAATTTAATGCTGTAGAAGCCTGGCGGCACATTCCCGCCCAGCACGACCGCGATATCCGTCTCGTCTTTAGCGATTTTCACCAGATTTTCCGGCGATTCCGACGTGCTGAAAATCACGCTGTAGTCGCTCAGTTTGTCGATCATAAAGTTAATGATTTTTTTGTTGGTATCGACAGAGAACGTGCTGTTGAGGGCAATGCGAATGGGCGTCGTGGTGCTTTTCTTGAGCTGTTCGGCTTTCAGGCGCAGATGTTCGGAGGTTTTGACGACGTTCATAATATAGGGCAGTAAATGCGTGCCCTCGGGGGTTAGTACCACGCCTTTATTATTGCGGTTAAATATTTTAAATCCGAAATATTCTTCCGCTTTGTTGAGTTGCGCCGCCAGCGCCTGAATGGTGAGGTTAGCCTCTTCCGCGGCGCAGGTTAACGAACCCATCTGCGCGGTTTTCAGCAGATTCCTCAAAACCTTAATATCCATATGCCACCCCATGACGTGCCGGTCTTTCCTTTATATCAACCGCCATAAGAATTATCAATTGATATGCGGCTATTGCGCTGGTCGAAAACTCGGATGTTAACCGTTTTTGAGGTCAGATAATCCTTAAGATGTCCTGCTTAAAACGATTATTAAGGTGACTGAAAAAGAATTGAATATAAATAACTTAATTAGCTGGTAGTTTAACACAAAACCAAACCTACCCACTCTGGATGAATATAGAATATATGTTACAGCTCAATAAAAGCATCGGCGATGACCTGAGAAAAAATAAAGCGGTAAATGTTCTGGGTTCAGATTTTTCACTGACCGGAGGATTTAGCGATTTCGTTAAATTCACGCAAAGCTGGGAAACCATGGGCGTGGATAAATTTTATGGGCAGGCCGACCGCGGCACGCGCTATCGCCGTTACAGCGATTTTGATTATAACCCGGTAAACAAAACATTAACGCCGCTCGGTCATCGCGCTTATGAACAATCGGTCGAGCACAATAAATATGTCGGCGGTATTGAGCGTCACTTTGACGATATCACCACTGACGTACTGCATTCGCCGGTATTACGCTCGCTGGTGGAGCTGGATTTCAATGTGTACAAAGAAGTGCTGCCGCCGGAACTGCATAATGAAGTCTGGCAGTGCCAGATCCATCAAATCCGCATTGAAATTAAGCCGGGCTGCGAGCTGGAAATTACGCCGGAAGGGATTCACTGCGATGGCTATCCGTTCAGCGGCGTCCATTTCTGGGGCCGTCACAACGTCGAAGGCGCCATGAGCCAGGTGTTCCAGAAAGACGGCACGCTGGTGGATTCCGGCACTTATCGCAATATTCTGGATACCACCTTCTTCCTTGACCGTGAAATGCTGCACTACGTCACCACCGCGTTTAACCCGACAGAAGACGCGATGGGCTTTCGTCAGATTATCGCCGTTTCGTTTTCAAGACCGGGGACGGAATATGATATCATCAAATAAACTCCAGCTGGTCTCCTCCGAAGCGGATAAAAACGCAGCGCCGGATGGGTTAGTGATTTCTAAAGCGACACTCAATGATGCCTGCGATATCGTCAGCTTTTTAAAATTCTTTAAAGAGGTGGCGTTTTGTGAATGGCAGGATGAAGAGCATATTCGCAAAATCGTCGCGGCGGAGAATGCCCGCTGTTATTTAGCCAAAGATCAAAATGGCGTCCTGGTGGGCGCTATTATTGGCGGCATGCTCGGCACGCGCGCCACGCTAAATCATATCGCAATTTCACCCATTTTCCGGAATAACAAAATTGGTACCGTCCTGACGAAAACTATTCTGAATGATTTTTATCTTAGCGGTATTAAACGTGTGTTTCTGTTTATTGAAGATAAAAATAAGGTCGCGTTTAATTTCTGGCGCGCCCAGGGATTTCAGCCGACCACCGGAGAAACGACGTGCGAACTGGATCTTTAAAAAACCTGAATTACGCCGAGCGTGGCGATGTTAAAGAGAGCCTGCTGAACGCCTCGCCGATCATGGCCGGGTATTTTGTCGTCGCGTTCGTTTTCGGCGTGATGTGTCTGAATGCCGGGCTGCCGGTCTGGTTCCCGGCGGCGATGTGTCTGTTTGTCTATGCAGGGACAGCGCAGTTCGCCGCGCTGGCGCTGTTGACCTCTGGCGCCTCGCTGCTGCCCATCGTACTCTCGACGCTGCTTATCAATTCCCGACATATTTTAATGTCGATGTATATGTCGAAGAAACTCGGCCCGGTCGGCTTGTCCGGGCTGAAAAAGTCGCTCTACGCCTTCGGGCTTACCGATGAATCCTTCGCGATGCACAGCCAGCGTCTGGAGAGCCGCATCGCCACCACGGCGAGTTATCTGCTCAGCTTTAACGCCTTCTGCCATCTGTCATGGATTGCCGGCGGGTTCGCGGGCGCGGTGGCCTCGGAGTATCTGGCGAAATTCATCAGCTTTAAGCTCGATTACGCGCTCACGGCCATGATGCTGTTTGTGCTGGTCGCTATCTGTAATACCACCGGTAAGCGCATCGTCGCGCTGGTCTCAATTGCGACCACGATCGGTATGAATTTCATCCATATTTCACCGCTCAACGTCTTCGTGGCGACAGCGGTCGGTTGCGGAGTCGGCGTATGTCTCAAGAAATCTTCCTCCTGATTGTTATTTTCTCAATGATGGCGGTTACGTTCGCTATCCGGCTGATCCCGCTGCATCTGAGCCCGGAGCGCACGCCGCGCTTTATAAATGCGGTGATTGAGTATATTCCGGCCGCGGTTATTTCCAGCATTACCATCCCGGCGCTGTGCTTTCCGCAAAATGCGGGGTTCAGTTTATATAACGCCAGCGTTCTGGCGGCGCTTCCCGTGGTATTAACCGCCTGGTTTACAAAGAACTTAATTGTCAGCGTGGTGGTGGGCGTCATCTGTCAGGTGCTCGCCAGCCATTTTATTTTTGGATAATTCACCGCTTCGGCGTACGGATAAAGGATCGACGCTATTAATGAAACGTATCGCCTGCGTGGCCTGCCTTGATCCGAAATTTTCTGTGCATGCGCATACCTTTTTACGCGCTGTGGTGCTCGCCAGGCACGGCCAGCTGGTCAAGGGCGCACAGCTCAGGCTGTTTGATGACGGCGGCAGCCGGGAGGGGGCGCTACGCGCGGCGCGGGAGATAGCCGCCTGGGGCGCAGACGCGGTGGTCGGACATTATGTCTCTTCCGCCGCTGACGCCGCCGCGCCTGAATACGCAAAACGTGGCGTGCCGTTGTTTCTGCCTGCCGCGACCGCCAGCCATCTTACGCGCAACGAGACGACCTGGCGGCTGTGCGATAACGACGCTGACTACGTCGCCTGGCTGAAAGGGCAGATAACCCAGGCGCAGTGGCAGGTCGCCACACCCGAACATGACGGCTCGCTGCATGGCATCAGCGTATCGGAACAGTTGGCCGCAGCGCTGCCGCTTACCCCCTATGGCGCGACGCGGATATTTTCAGGCCGCTACGCCGCGTCGGTTCGTTACGCCATTCGCTGGTCGCATGTTGAACTGCCGGGGCGGCTTATCCTGACTGACGACGCAGGATCGCCCGCGCTGGTGCCGGATTTGCTGGCGCACGGTATCGATCCGGATCGGCACGAGATCCTTATCGCGGGTATCAGTCCGCACCCTGCGGGCGAGATCGCCCATTTTGTACGCCAGACCTGGCAGCGACGCTGGGGCGGCGAGCCGGGCGCGTACCTGTGGGAAACGCTGGCGGCGATTCAGACGGCGGCAGCCTTTCCACACATGCCCGCCCGCACCGTATTAGGGCCGCTGCGCTTTGATGCCCGGCGCGAGAGTCGTCCTGAAAGTTTTCGACTCTGGCAGGTCACGCGCCAGGGCTTTATCGCTTATCAGCCCATGCCGGAGACGATATGACGTCGCGCCGGGTTTCAGCAGGTGCTGGACTTTACTTATCTGACGACACGAGGAATTTATGACAAACCTTGAGCAACTGGCCTATTACCAGAAAAAACTCTCTTTTGAAGCGGATTCATGGGATCTCTATCTCGCGCTTAACGCCGGGGAAAATATTGTCGTCGTGGATGGTCGTAGCGAAGAGGCGTACCAGCGCGAGCATATTCCGGGCGCGATTAACCTGCCGCATAAAGCGCTGTGTTTTAACAACACCGCGGAACTGGATAAATCCAAAGTCTATATCTGCTATTGCGACGGTATCGGCTGCAACGGCTCTACAAAAACGGCCATGAAACTGCTGACGCTGGGGTTTCAGGTGAAAGAGCTTATCGGCGGGCTGGACTGGTGGAAACGCGACGGCTACGCCACCGAAGGCCATCAGGGCCGCGACGGTACGCCGGTCAGCTGCGGCTGCTAATATAAAAAGCGTGGTGCTGCGGTGAGAAGAAGCGCCACGGAAAAATTCACGGAGAACGGCTGACAATGCCGTTCTTTTAGTGGGCGCATAACCATCTCCTGGATGCGCTTCAAAATAGTAGTCGTCCGTGATCCGCGGCGCGTTTTCAATATCCTTATCCGTCAGCGCATGATAGTTGAAAAAATCGCTTTCTGTATAAACCACCATTTCATCAACATTAGCGGCGACGAACCAGACAAAGAGTCCACCCAGAACCATTACGGTGATAACCAGCAGAACGCACCATTTCAGAGCTCTTAATCCCATCGTCATTTATGTGTCCCTGTAAATGAAAGCGATGTACCTGTATGGGTTATGACGTTAACGACACCCGATGTAAAAGTGCACCCTTGATGCTAAAAAACCCGCATTAACAAGCTGTTAATGCGGGTTAGTGGATGCTTACTAATCAGGCGAAGCGGGCGTTATTTACCAATACAGAAGCTGGAGAAAATACGGCCGAGCAGGTCGTCGGAGGTGAATTCACCGGTTATCTCGCTTAGCGCCTGCTGCGCCAGACGCAGCTCTTCGGCCAGCAGTTCGCCAGCCCAGGCGCCCAGCAGCTGCGCTTTGCCCTGTTGTAAATGGTTAGCCGCGTCTTCCAGCGCCTGAAGATGACGACGGCGGGCCAGAAAGCCGCCTTCCATGCTGGTATCAAACCCCATGCTTTGCTTCAGGTGGTTGCGCAGCACGTCCACGCCCTCATTCGTGCGCGCCGAAAGGCGGATAAGTGAGTGACCATTCACTTCGCTTAAGCCGGGCTGTTCGCCGGTCACGTCCGCTTTGTTGCGCACCACGGTAATTGGCAGTTTCGCGGGCAGACGGGCAATAAAATCGGGCCAGATTTGCGCGGGGTCGGTGGCGTCGGTCGTCGTGCCGTCAACCATAAACAGCACGCGGTCGGCCTGTTCGATTTCCTGCCAGGCGCGCTCAATGCCGATGCGCTCCACTTCGTCGCTCGCCTCGCGCAGACCGGCGGTATCGATGATGTGCAGCGGCATGCCGTCGATGTGAATATGCTCGCGCAGCACGTCGCGGGTCGTGCCCGCGATATCCGTCACAATCGCCGCCTCGCGGCCCGCCAGCGCATTCAGCAGGCTCGATTTGCCCGCGTTCGGGCGGCCGGCAATCACCACTTTCATCCCTTCGCGCAGCAGGCTGCCCTGACGCGCTTCGGCGCGTACCGCATCGAGATCGCCGATGACCTCGTTAAGCTGCGCTTCGATTTTGCCGTCGGAGAGAAAGTCGATCTCTTCATCCGGGAAATCGATAGCGGCTTCGACAAAAATACGCAGGTGCGTCAGCGCTTCAACAAGATGATTCACGCGCGCGGAGAATGCGCCCTGTAGCGAGTTCAGCGCCGAGCGCGCCGCCTGTTCAGAGCTGGCGTCAATCAGATCGGCGATGGCTTCCGCCTGCGCGAGATCGAGCTTATCGTTGAGAAACGCCCGCTCGGAGAATTCGCCAGGCCTTGCGATACGCACGCCGGGCAGGGTGAGGATGCGCTTTAACAGCAGATCCAGAATCACCGGGCCGCCGTGGCCCTGCAGCTCCAGCACATCTTCGCCGGTAAAGGAGTTCGGGCCAGGGAACCACAACGCGATGCCCTGATCGAGCGCGGTGCCGTCCGCGTCTTTAAATGGCAGATAGTCGGCATAGCGCGCTTTCGGTAGTTTGCCCAGCACGGCCTGCGCCACGTCCCGCGCCTGCTGGCCTGAGACGCGAAGAATGCCCACGCCGCCGCGTCCAGGAGGCGTCGCCTGGGCGACAATAGTGTCGTTATGGCTCATGGTCTTTCTGTCACTCTGTCTGGCGGGGCATTTCACTTACCCCACGTAAAGAAAAAGGCGGTCATCTGACCGCCTTCCATTTTAGCGTTGCCCTGAAGAATCAGGCTTTTTTCTTCTTCTCGCGGCTGTGCAGACCGCGTTTTTCCAGACCGCGGTAGATCAGCTGCTGCTGAAGGATGGTCACCAGGTTGCTGACGATATAGTACAGCACCAGACCGGACGGGAACCACAGGAAGAAGACCGTAAAGATGACCGGCATAAAGGTCATGATCTTCTGCTGCATCGGGTCGGTCACGGTGGTCGGCGACATCTTCTGGATGAAGAACATGGTCGCGCCCATCAGGATCGGCAGAATGTAGTACGGGTCCTGCGCGGAAAGGTCGTGGATCCACAGCGCGAACGGCGCGTGACGCAGTTCCACCGAGCCCATCAGCATGTAATACAGCGCAAGGAAGATTGGCATCTGGATCAGCAGCGGGAAGCAGCCGCCCAGCGGGTTCACTTTCTCCGCTTTATACAGCGCCATCATCTCCTGGCTCATACGCTGCTTGTCGTCGCCCAGACGCTCGCGCATCGCCTGAATCTTCGGCTGCAGCAGGCGCATTTTCGCCATGGAGGTGTACTGCGCTTTGGTCAGCGGGTACATCACGCCACGAACGATAAAGGTGATGGCGATAATCGAGAAGCCCCAGTTGCCAAGGAAGCTGTGGATCCATTTCAGCAGTTTGAACAGCGGCTGAGAGATGAACCACAACCAGCCGTAGTCAACGGTCAGGTCAAGGTGCGGCGCGACCTGCGCCATTTTGTCCTGAATTTCCGGACCCACCCACAGGGTGCTGGCAAGTTTGGCGGTCTGGCCTGGCTGAACCTGAACCGGCTCAGATTTATAACCGATAGCCGCAACGCCATGGCCCAGATCGGCGGTATAGAAGTTGCTGCTTACGTTGCTGGCCGGAACCCACGCGGTCGCGAAGTACTGCTGGAGCATCGCTACCCAGCCGCCTTTGGCGTTCACGTTGAGGTTTTCGTCGTCAGCGATAGTATCGAACTTATACTTCTCATACTTCTCGTCCGGCGTGGAGTAAGCCGCGCCGCGGAAAGTATGCAGAGCAAAGTTGTTGCTGCCGGTGTCGCGATGGCTCGGCAGATCGATGGTTTGCTTCAGCTGGCCGAATGAAGAGACTTCAAGCGGCTGCGTGCCGGCGTTCTTCACGTCGTAACCCACATAGACCGCGTACTGGCCGCGTTTCAGGGCGAACGTTTTGGTGAAGGCGTTGCCTGCCTCGTCAGTGAAGGTCATCGGGATCACCAGCTCATCCTGGCCGTCAGCCAGAACATAGGTGTCACGCTCGGTGTTATACAGCGGGCGACCCTTGTTGTTATTCGGGTTGTCCGGGCCGTTACGACCGGTCAGGCCGCTCTGTGCCTGATAAACGAAGTTTGGCGTCGTTTCCAGCAGCTGGAAAGGTTCGCTGGAGCCCAGATCTTTCGGGTATGCCAGCAGAAGCGCCTGCTCGATGTCGCCACCACGGGTATTGATGGTAAGAGAAAGGACATCGGTCTTAACGGTAATGAGTTTCCCCTGGCCACTGGCCGGTACGCCCTGGCTTGCGGCGCTACCCGCTGCGGTGGTCGTAGTCTGCGTGGTCTGCTGAACCTGGGGTTTTGGAGCTTTATCTTGCTCCCAGGCTTGCCAGATCATGAAAGACACGAACAACAAAGCGATGACAAGAAGATTGCGTTGCGAATCCATCGTTAGTGTTCTCTGGTATCAAAAGGTCCTGGCGGGACGGGGTCGTCTCCACCCGGGTTCAAAGGGTGGCATTTTAATACGCGTTTCACTGTCAACCAACTGCCTTTTAACACCCCAAACCTGCGCAATGCCTCAATTCCGTACTGCGAACAGGTGGGGTGAAAACGGCAATGCGGCCCGAGAAGCGGACTAATGAAGCGTTGATAGACCCGGATGAGGGCTATCAGGAGCCGCGAACCAGGCGACAATGACGACGCCATAATTTTTCCAAAGCTTCCGAAAGCTCCCGGTTATCGAGGTCGGCAATCCCGCGCTTCGCCACCACCACGAAATCCATCGGAGGGAGTTCATGCTGACGTAAACGGAAGCTTTCACGCGTCAGACGTTTAATCCGATTGCGTTCATGCGCGCGTTTGACGTTTTTCTTGGCGACGGTAAGACCGATGCGGGGATGCCCCAGCGAATTAAGGCGGCCGAGGATGGTGATTTGCGGCGTGCCAGCCCGTTGTGGCTGCTGGAAGACGAAGGTGAAATGAGCGGGAGTTAACAAACGTAACTCCCTGGGAAATGCGAGCTTAACCACTAAAGGGTTAGCTATTACTTGGAAACGGTCAGACGAGCGCGGCCTTTAGCACGACGACGTGCCAGAACCTGACGACCATTTTTAGTAGCCATACGAGCACGGAAGCCGTGAGAACGGTTGCGCTTCAGTACAGACGGTTGAAAAGTGCGTTTCATGGCGATTTCTACCTAAACTTGAATAAATTCACTGACTTTGCGTATGCGCGAACGGCCTGCCGGACGACTTACGCCAAAGTAATCGACGATTAAAGAGGCCGGATTGTAATAATTGTACACTCCGGAGTCAATTCACTTTCCTTATTTCCCGCGCTTTTCCCCTCGGTTTGAGGATAAAAAACACGCAAAATTGAGGCGATAAACCGCGCTTTACGCACCGGGTGGGGAATTATACGGGCTCGCCGCCAAAGCGCAAGGATCGTCACGGATCTTCCTTAGATCGATAACGCGACATTTTGCGGATCGTCATTAATTTTTCCGATATGCCGGGTAAAACGCACCGCAGCCGCCAAAGGATCGATTACACTTAAGCCTCCTGTCGCAGGCCTGTGGATAAATCGGGAAGAATCTGTGAGAAACAGGAGATCTCTGGCTCGCTTTAGGCTATGATCCGCGGTCCCGATCGGGATCCCTGATCCCAGCCTCGGGTAAAAAAACCGCAAATAGCGGTTCGCACGCCTCCCGACTCGGGGCTTATCGGCGTGTGTCAACAATCATGAATGTTTCAGTCTTCGTCTTTTATCGACTTTTGTTCGAGTGGAGTCCGCCGTGTCACTTTCG